>NZ_JAPCID010000027.1 GCF_027587175.1 Solirubrobacter deserti | reverse complement strand
AGGCGCGCGGCGACGACGCGAGGCCGAGCGGCGGGGCCTCCGAGGCGCGCGGCGGGCCGCGTGCAGCACGTCGTGCCCGCCCGCCCGCCCGGCCTCGTGGCCCGGCGGCGCCGCCTGTCGCGTGGCGTTCCTCGCGTGCGCTCGGCTCCCCCACCGGCGGGCGGCTCGTGCGCGGCGTCAAGCTGCCCGTGCGCGGCACGCACTTCCTCACCTGGGACCCGGTGCGCAAGACGACGCCGAACCGGTGGTGGCGGCGGTACGGCACCGACGAGCTCGTGCGGCTGCTGCTGCGCGTCACGCGCGCGTTCGCCCGCGCGCACCCGCACGCGCCGCGGCTGCTGATCGGCGACCTGTCACGTCCGCGTGGGGGGGACTTCGGGCGGGCGTACGGGCCGCTCGGCCACGTCTCGCACCAGAACGGGCTCGACGCGGACGTCTACTACCCCCGCAAGGATGGCCGGGAGCGGGCGCCGCTCACGGCGGCGCAGGTCGACCGCCGGCTCGCGCAGGACCTCGTGGACCGCTTCATCCGGGCGGGCGTGCCGACGCTGCTCGTGGGGCCGTCGCTGAAGCTGCGCGGGCGCGGCGTGCAGCCGTGGCCGAACCACGACAACCACGTCCACATCCGGCTGGGCTAGTCGAGGCCGTCGGGCTCGCCGTCGTCGGGCGTCTCGATGTCGTAGTCGTCGTCGGCTTCGTCGAACGCGGCGTCGGGCGCGTCGGCAATGCCCTGGTAGTCGGCGTCAGGGGGACCGAACGTCGTCGTCTCGGTCACGGGCTCGGCGGTCGTCTCCATCTCAGGCTCCGATCAGCTGGTTGATGTACGCGTAGCGCGCCCTGCGGTGGTTCTCGTCCCACCCCGTCCGCTCCGCGGCGACGCGGAGGTTGACCGCGTACTGGCGCAGGTCCTTCTTGGCCTGCTTGGCCTTGCGCAGGTGCATCTCATCGACCTGCGACCAGCCACCCGCGCGGCGCGCCACCCGCCGCTGGTGGAGCAGGATGTCGCGCGCCTCCCGCTCCTTGTCGCTCATGAGCTTGTACGGGTGCACGTGCTTGGGCTTGGCCGCCCCGCCCTTGTAGACGCCCGGGTGGAACGTGCAGTGCCACCACTCCGACATGGCGTCCGAGCGCAGCTTGCCGCCCGCGATCCCCCAGCCGTACTCGTGGGCGACCGCACGCACCGCGGCGGCCATCTCCGGCCGCGGGAGGTCGACGGCGATCCCCCAGCCGTGGTTGGAGCTGCCGGGCCGCGCGGCGAGCGCCCCGCGGCCGGACTGGTAGAGCCGCCAGAAGTGCTCCTGGTCGGCGTAGGAGCGATAGGACGTGCGCGGGGACGTCGGGCAGATCCAGAGGCCGCGCTCGGATGCGATCCGGCGGCGCATCGCCAGCCACGCGTCAGCGGCGTCGGCGCGCAGTCGTCCGCCCGGGATCGGGCTGAGGTCGCGCTCGGTGAGCTCGCCATTGGCCGGGGGCATGATCAGCTCGAACGGGCCTTGAGCGAGCGGTAGCGCGAGCGGCGGTGGGCGTGCTCCCAGCCCTGGCCGTCGCCGCCCTTCTCGGCGGGTTGCGCGGCGCGCCAGATGCGTTTGCGCTGCGCGCGCATCTTCTCGCGCAGCTCGCGCCGCCGCTCGAGGTCGGTGTCCGCCCGCCGCAGCTCGTCGTACTCGCGGATCCAGGCCTTCTCATGCTCGGTGTAGCCCTCGAGCGGGTCGATGTCGTCGAGGAACAGCGCCCGCTCGGCGTGCCGGCGACGGGTGAGCCCCGCGACGCGCCGACCGCCCGCCTTGTCCCACATCAGCAGCGCGTCCGCGGCAGCCTGCCAGCGCCGCGCGCGCAGCTCACGGCCGATCGTCGTGCTCGGCGCGAGCGCGCCCGGGCCGCAGTTGTAGACGAACGACACCAGCGCGTCGAACTGGTTCTGCTCCAGCGGCAGGCCCAGGTTCAACACCGCGGGCGCGTAGTGCTCGTCGAGATCCTGCTGCAGCAGGCGGCTGGCCTGCGCCTCGGTGAGCGGCTTCGTGCCTGGACCGACGCCCTTGGTGTGGCCGTAGCCGATGGTCCACACCTTGACCATGTCCTGGTAGGGGCGCCCGTTGTACGGGAAGCCCTCGAACTCCTTGATGAGGGCGACGCCGACCGTGCTCGTCCTCATGGCTCATCCGGCGGATCGGGGGTCAGGCGCGAGTCGAGCGCCGGCTCTTCGTCGGCCAGCTCGACCTCGTCGTCGACGAGATCGTCATCGAGAGCGGGAAGGGCGGACATGCGCGATTCTGGTTCGCGTCGGCACAGCCCGTCAAGGCTGCTGCGTATGAGAGCGCACCGATGCGTGCGTCGGTCAGAGTGACTGGAGAACGCGCGTGGATGAACCCCAGCCGCGACGGCACCCACTCAGCCACGCGCCGGGAAGCGTACCTGGAAGGCCGCGCCCCCGTCCGGGGCGTTGGCGGCGCTGACGGTTCCGCCGTGCGCGTCCACGATTCCGGCGACGATCGCCAGGCCGAGGCCGGCGCCGCCCTTGCCGCGCTCGCGCCCGCCCTCGGCGCGCCAGAAGCGCTCGAACAGCGCGCTCGGGTTCGCCCCGGGCAGCCCGCGGCCATGGTCGCGCACCTCCAGCGCGACGGTGCCGTCCGACGCTTGCACCGAGACGTCGATCGGCGTTCCATCGGGCGTGTGCACGAGCGCGTTGCGCAGCAGGTTCGCGAGCACCTGGCGCAGCTGGTCGGCGTCGCCGGTCACGTAGCCGCGCTCCGCGGCGAGCGAGATCTCGCGGTCCGGCGCGGTCACCCGCGCGTCGTCCACCGCGTCCTTGGCGAGCACCGCCAGGTCGACCGGCCCGTGCGGTGCGCTGCGCACCTCGTCCAGCCGCGCGAGCGTGAGCAGATCCTCGACGAGCACCCCCATGCGCGCGGCCTCGTCCTCGATCCGGCGCATCGCCTTGGCCACGTCGTCTTCGGAGCGCGCGGCGCCCATGCGGTGGAGCTCCGCGTAGCCGCGGATCGAGACGAGCGGCGTGCGCAGCTCGTGCGAGGCGTCGGCGATGAAGCGGCGCAGGCGCTCCTGGCTCGTCTCGCGCGCGGCGAACGCGTCCTCGAGCCGGTCGAGCATGCGATTCAAGGCCGTGCCGAGGCGGCCGACCTCCGTGCGCGGATCGGTGCTCTCCACACGGTGCGAGAGGTCGCCGCCGGCGATCGCGGCGGCCGTGTGGCCCATGCGGTCGAGCGGAAGCAGGCCGACGCGCACGACGACCCACGCGAACGCGCCGACGAGCGCCAGCACGCCGGCGATCACCAGCGCGAGAACGAGCAGCAGCCGGTCCAGTGCCTGGTCGGTCGCGTTCATCGGGATCGCCGCGACGGTGATCGTGCCGTTCGGGTTGGTCACGGCGAGCACGCGGTAGGAGCCCTGCGGCGTGTCCACGGTCTGCTCGCCGCCCACCGGGATGTCCTCCGGCAGCTGCGGCGCCTCGCTGGTGTCGTCCGGGCCGAGGAACTCGCCGTCCAGGACCGCGCCGGACTCGTCGCGCAGCTGCCCGTACGTGTCGGTGGGCGCGCCCGCCCCGGGCGGCGGACCGCCGCGGCCTCGCCCGCCCTTGAACGGCCGGTCCGGGTCGAGCAGCTGGTGCTGGAGCGCCACGGACGCGCTCTGCAGCTGCTCGTCGACGCGGTCGAGCTGGAACGAGCGCTGCTGGGCGTACGTGATCCCGCCGACGAGCAGCATGCCCGCAGCGGCCAACGCGAGCACGCCGGCGACCAGCCGCCCACGCAGCGAAGCGATCATGCCCGCGGCGCGCGCAGCGTGTAACCGACGCCGCGCACGGTGTGGATCAGCGACGGCCCGTGCTGGTCGAGCTTCTTGCGCAGGTAGGAGATGTAGGTCTCCAGCACGCGCGCGTCGCCGCCGAAGTCGTAGTCCCACACGTGGTCGAGCAGCTGCGCGCGCGTGAGGACGCGGCGCGGGTTGAGCATCAGGTAGCGCAGCAGCCGGTACTCGGTGGCGGTGAGGTCGATCGGCTCGCCGCCGCGCGCGACCTCGCGTGTGTCCTCGTCGAGCTCGAGGTCCTCGAACGACAGGCGGCTGGACTCCGGCTCGGCCGCCCCGGTGCGGCGCAGCACATTGCGCACCCGCGCCAGCAGCTCCTCGAGGCTGAAGGGCTTGGTGACATAGTCGTCGCCGCCCGTGGTGAGCCCTCGGATCTTGTCCTCGGGCGCGTCGCGCGCGGTGAGGAAGATGATCGGCGTGCCCGCGCGCTCGGCGCCCAGGCGCTTGGCGACCTCGAAGCCCTCCATGTCCGGGAGCATCACGTCGAGGACGATCAGGTCCGGACGGAAGGCCGCGACCTGCGTGAGCGCGTCGGCGCCGGTCCCCGCCGACTCCACGGCGAAGCCCTGGAAGCGAAGGGCCATCGAGATGACGTCGACGATGTTGGGCTCGTCGTCAACGACGAGAACTCGGCTGGACTCGTTCACACGGGCAGTATCGGCTCGTTGGCTGTGGGTTTCCTGGGAAAGGCCTGAGCCGTTGCGCGGGTAGCGTGTGAACCACCATGCGCGCACCGTTTCAGCTGGACCTCCATGTCCCGAACTTCAACTACCCGGACGTGGCGCCCGGCGCGCTGTTCGAGAAGCTCGTCGAGATCGCCACGGCCGCCGAGGAATCCGGCTTCAGCTCGCTCTCGCTGATGGACCACCTGCACCAGATCGGTCCGGTCGGCCCGCCCGAGAACCACATGTTCGACGGCAACACGATGCTGGCCGCGATCGCCGCGCGGACGTCCTCCATCCACCTCGGGCTGCTGGTCGGCGGGGTCACCTACCGCAACCCGGCGCTGGTGGCCAAGATCACCACGACGCTGGACGTGATCAGCGGCGGGCGCGCCGTGCTCGGGCTGGGCGCCGCCTGGTTCGAGGACGAGCACAAGGCCTACGGGTACGAGTTCCCGCCCTTGAAGACGCGCTTCGAGTATCTGGAGGACGCGCTGCAGATCTGCCGCGCGCTGTTCACGCAGGACGTGGCGACCGTACGCGGCAAGCACTTCCACGTCGAGGGCGCGTTCAACAACCCGAAGCCGATCCGCGGCGACATCCCGATCCTGATCGGCGGCAGCGGCGAGCGCAAGACGCTGCGGTTCGTCGCCCAGTACGCGGACGGGTCGAACCTGTTCGGCGACGTGGAGCGGGTCAAGCACCTCCTCGGCGTGCTCGAGGGCCACTGCGAGGACGTCGGCCGCGACCCGGCGGAGATCACCAAGACGCGCATGGGAAGCGTGTACATCGCATCGACGCACGATGACGCCGAGGCCAAGTTCCAGGCGGCCACGGGTGGCTCCGAGCAGGCCCGCGCGGGCGCGTTCGTCGGTGACCCGGGCGAGGTCGCCGAGCAAGTCCAGGCGTATCTCGACGCCGGCCTGGACGGCATCACCATTACGCTCCCGGACGTGCACGACGTCGAGACGGTGAGGCTGGCGGGTGAGACGCTCGGGGCGGTGATCGGGACTCGCACCGCGTAACGCCCGACGAGGTGGAGCGGATCGCCGCGATCCGCAACCCCGTCATCCGCAACCTCGAGATCACCTACGCCTACTCGCTGCTCGCCGCCGAGATCACGGCGCGCAGCGGGGCGGGCGCGAACTGGTGCACGTACGCGACCTGGGCCTCACGGCAGGCCGGCCGCACGATCCGCGGCGAGGACGCCATGGGCTACATCGAGCGGCGGCTCTGCATCGGGCGCTCGCTGCTGCACCCGTTCCGCTCGGTCGGCCGCTGGATGCTGCGCAAAGGGCTGTTCGACAAGTCCTCGCGCGTGGGGCGCGTTATGGCCCCGCTGCGCACGCCGTTCGACGCGATCGAGCTGGCCTCGGACGCCGTGGCGCGCGGGAACCTGAAGGTGTTCGCGGAGATCGGCTACGAGTTCGCGCGCTATCTGCAAGGCGGTCCGTTCGCGGTCGACGCGCCGCTGCTGCAGGTCGCGTTCGCGTGTTACGACGAGGCGTTCGCGACCGATGACGTCAAGCGCCGCGCCGAGCTGATGCTGCGCGCGAACCTGTGCATCGGGCTGCACGAGCAGACGCGTCTGCAGCCCGAGATCGGCGAGGCGTTGGACGCGCCCTACGTCACCGCGGAGGAGCTGGGGCGCATGCTCTGCGGGACGACGCGGCGGCGGCTCGCGAAGGTGGTCGGCGCGGTGGCGCTGCCGGCCCAGACCCTGGTCGCCCGCTTCTCGCGCGAGGTCATCACGCACTCGCTGATGGTGCTCTCGCTGCCTGGCCGGATCCTCTCCCTCGGCACGCACCTGGAAGACGCGTACCCGGACACGCTGCACGAGCTCGTGGACGAGGAGCTGATCGCGCTCGTGAACCAGTACGAGCCGGTGCCGCCGGCGCTCGACGACTGCGGCGCCGAGGACTGGTCCTCGCTCGAGCAGCGGATGCACTACATCGTGCACCTGTTCCGCGTCTTCCACTTGCGCGCCGAGATGGCGACCGCGCCCTTCACCGACGAGCAGGTCGAGCGCTTCCTTGCGGGTGTGGTGCCGGACGGCGACCTCTGAGCGGCGCTTTCGCGGCGGGGCGTTTTGTGCGAACGTTCACCGCTCAGCGACTGTAAGGGAAGTCGCGCGCACGAGGAGGAGCGGGCATGCGGGGTTCGTTTGTCGTCGTCATCGCCGCAGCGGCGGGGCTGGCCGGTGTGGCCGCGGGCCAGCTCGAGCAGCCGGACGCCCAGGAGCCGCCGGAGGCCACGGTCGACCTGACCGGCGATCGGCTCGTCGATCTCAGCCACGCCTTCAACCGCCGCACGATCTACTGGCCGACGGCGCAGCAGTTCCGCCTGACCGAGGTCGCGGACGGTGAGACCGAGGGCGGCTGGCACTACGCGGCGAACAACTTCCGCGCCGCCGAGCACGGCGGGACGCATCTCGACGCGCCGATCCACTTCGCGCGCAACGGCGACACCGCCGACGAGATCCCGCTGCGCAAGCTCGCCGGGCCGGCCGTGAACGTCGACGTGCGCGCGAAGGCCGACGCCGATCGCGATTACCTCGTCACGGTCGCCGACCTCGAGGCCTTCGAGGCAGAGCACGGCCGGATCGCGACGAACACGGTGGTGCTGCTGCGGACGGGCTGGGCTCGTCACTGGCCCGACGCGCGCCGCTACATGGGCACGGCCGACCGCGGCGCCGACGCCGTCCCGAACCTGCACTTCCCTGGCCTCAGCGAGCAAGCGGCGCGCTGGCTCGTCGAGCAGAGGCGCGTCAAGGCGGTCGGCATCGACACGGCCAGCATCGACCGCGGCCAGTCGACCGCCTTCGAGGCCCACCGCGTGCTGGCGGCCGCGCAGGTCCCCGTGTTCGAGAACGTCGCGAACCTCGACCGGCTGCCGGCCGAGGGCTTCCACGTGATCGCGCTGCCGATGAAGATCGAAGGCGGCAGCGGCGGCCCGCTGCGGGCGCTGGCCTTCGTCGGGGACTGACCCGTCACGAGGTCTGGAACACGTACCAGGCGCGCTCGCTCTCGGGGTGGGCGAGCGCGTCGCGCTGGATCGCGAAGTACAGCACTCCGGCATCGCCCCACATGTAGTCGAGCGCGTCGTCGCCTCCTCCTCGATCGGGCGCTGGATCCAGTCGGCGTGCCCGAGCAGCTGGTGCGTGGCCCGCACTCCGAACTCGTCGCGGATTCCTCCAGGGCTTCGAACTCGTCCTCGGGCGCCTCGACCCCGTCGGCGTAGCCTCCCCCGACGAGCGGCACGCTCAGCTGTTCGCGGAACGTGACCCGGCCGCAGGCGTAGCGCTGCGCCCCCTCCGGCGCGGGGCGTCGCTCGAGCTCGGCGTCCGTCCACAGGACGCGGAAGCCGTCCCGGTCCTCGAGGCTCAGCCCGAGGTTGTTCTGGAAGTCGGCAAAGAACAGGATCACGCCCTTGTCTGGCAGCCCGAACGCGCTGTCGACCTCGGTCACGTCGATCTGCGCGAGAAAGCTCAGCGGGCCGTGCTCCCACGTCGGCCACTCGAAGTCCTTCGGCACGTCCGGCTCGCCGCCGAGCTTGGACGCGCCGACCGGGACGTCGTCGGTCGGCTCGACGTCGAGAACCAAGCAGGGCTCGAGCGCCGCGATCACCTCTTCGGCGATGGTGCGACAGCGTTCACGGAGGGCCTCTTCGACCTCAGAGCGATTCATGGCCCAGGCGGTACCCGATGACCGCGGACCTGAGCACTCCGATCGTGTCGACCTTCACAGCAGTGCACACCGTTGCGGTGGTCTTGACTTTACGCGTCGTGGTCTAAGAGACTGGCGCCACCGAACGGGCAACCATCGCGGAAGGATGGTCGGGCATGGCTCAGTACGTGCGCAGGGACATCTGGGGGCTTTCGGAGACTGATCCGTGGCACCCGATCATCGAAGCCTATGCCCTCGGTGTCCGGGAGCTTCAGAGGCCGGAGCGGGCCGAGCCGCTGACGTGGGCCTATCAGGCCAAGATCCACGCCTTGCCTCGCGGGGTCGCAGGCGACCAGTTCCTCGCCCAGTGCCAGCACTTCTGCTGGTTCTTCCTGCCCTGGCACCGCCTGTACCTCTACTACTTCGAGCGGATCGTCCGGGCCGCGATCCAGACGCTGGACGAGGTCGACGAGGACGTCAAGGCGCAGTGGGCCCTGCCGTACTGGAACTACGAGCGCAACGACGCGGCGCGCAGCCTGCCACCGGCGTTCCGGGACCAGACGCTGGCGGGCCGCGGCGAACCGAACCCCCTGTTCATCCGACAGCGCAAGCCCGGCCGCAACCAGGGCACCCCACTGGACCCGAACGACGTCCGCTCGGACCTCGCCCGTCTCCCGCGCGAGTTCGCCTTCCCGGACGGGAGCGTCGGCGGCTTCGCCGGCCCCGCGGTCGGCCCGAGCCATGTCGGAGAGGTCGCCGGCGCGGACTCCGGCGAGCTCGAGAACGCGCCCCACGGCAGCGTCCACGTGCAGGTCGGCGGCCTGCGCCAAGCGGGCGATCCGCAAGACGGCTTGATGGCCATCTTCGCCACCGCCGGGCTCGATCCGCTCTTCTGGCTGCACCACTGCAACCTCGACCGGCTCTGGGAGATGTGGCTCGGCGAGGACGACGCCCACGTCAACCCGCCAGCGGGCTCGCCGTTCTACGCCCCGAGCTTCCACTTCCACGACGAGGCCGGCGCCGCGGTCGCGAAGACCGCGGAGTTCGCGGTCGACACGGCCGGGAACTTGGAGTACACCTACGAGGACATCACCCCGCCGGCGCCGCCACGCCGCCGTGGCCGGCGCCGGACGACGACGCCCATGTCCGAGGACGCCGCTACCAACCCTCCCGAGTTCGTCGGCGGAACCCCGAAGCCGATCCGGCTCGCGGGTGCCGAGGAGCGGGTGTCGTTCGAGACCGCCCGCCCCACCGGGCCGATGGCGCGCCGGGGCGGTGGCCGGCCGGAGCGGGTCTACCTGCGGTTCGAGGGCATCACGGGCGAGCAGCCCGGGATCACCTACGCCGTTTACCTGAACCTGCCCGATGACGACGCGACCGCGGCCGATCCGGAGGACTACTACGTCGGCAACCTCGCGTTCTTCGGCGTCGAGCGTGCGGGCGACGTCGACACCGACCGCCCGGGCGGGCACGGGCTCAACCACGCGTTCGACGTCACCGAACTCGTAGAGGCCCTCGACGATGACGATGAGTGGGACCCGCAGGAGGTGCGGGTGACGCTCTCGCCGGTCCACTCGTCGGGTGACGCGGTACGGCGGCGGCGCGGCGGCGCGGGGCCGGACCCCGACGCGGCAGAGACACCGGCGGTGCAGATCGGCCGCGTCAGCGTGTACTACCGCTGATGACGGCCGTCGCGCTCCGGCGCGCCGGAGCCCAGCACCCGGAGGCGGGCGCCGCGCTCCTCGTCATGGCGGCCTGGCTACTGCTGTTCCTCCTGATCGCAGGGGGCGCGCCGATGCAGGACCTCCACGCCGCGCTGCACGCCGGCGCGGCGGTCCCTGCGGAGGCGCTGGGGTGGCTGACGATGACGACCGCGACGATGGTGCCGACGGCGCTGCCGGTCGCCCGGCGCCTCGCGCTGACGTCGCTGTGGCGGCGCCGCGGCCGCACCATCGCGCTCTTTCTCGCGTCCTACGTCGCGGTCTGGGGCCTGTTCGGCGCGGCCGTGCTCCCGCTCGTCGCGCTGCTGGGGTCCGACGCGGCGACGCTCCTCCCGGCCGTCCTGCTCGTCGCCGCGGCATGGGCGTTCTGCCCCGCGAAGTGGCGCGCCGTGCGGGCCTGCCGGCTGGTCGACCCGCTGCCGCCGAGCGGCTGGACGGCCGACCGGGCGTGCTGGCGGACCGGCGTGCGCTACGGACAGCGCTGCGTGCTCGCGTGCTGGCCGCTGATGCTCGCGATGGCGATCGCCGGGCACGCCGCGATCGGGCTCATGCTGCTGCTGAGCGCCGTGGCCGTCGCCGAGAAGCGCGCGGCCGAACCCAGCCGGCTCGCGCGCGCTGCCGCGAGCGTCCTCGTTCTCGCCGCGTGCGTCTCGGCGATCGTCCCACCGGCGTAGGAGATCTTCCGCCGATGTTCGAACACGAGTTCCTGTCCGTCGAGTCGTCCGCGCGGGTGTCGGACGTCGTCGAGTTGCTCTACGACCGCGCACTGACCAGCGTGGTCGTGCACGACGAGGACGAGGACGACTTCTACGTCGTGCCGGCCGGCGACATCGCGGCGTCCGCGCAAGCGGGCGACGACACCATGGGCACTCTGCTCGGCCACATGCGCCTGGACCCCGTCGCCGCCGTCGAGGTCGGGCCGGTGGCCGAGGCCCCCGCGCTTCGCACCACGGGCGAGACGGTCCTGCTGGCGGACGGCGTGGTTCGCACCGTCGTGGGCGAGCGGACGGTGCGACGCAATGGCGGAGGGGGCCAGGACAACGGCGATGACGGTCTCCCGCTGGGCGTGGCCGTCGAGTACCCCGAGTCCGTGGTGGTCGGCGAGACCGTCTCGCTGTTGATCTCGCTGACCGGGGACGCGACCAGCGAGGACGCGATCCCGATCGTCGCCGCCCTCGGTGACGCGATCGACATCGTCGTCTCGCCCAAGGTCGGCTTCGTGGTCGCCGGGCGCGCGCAGGGCCGGCTCGTCGTCGGCAGCGAACCGGACCCCCTGCCGCTCCAGATCCAGCTGACGGCCACCGCGCTCGGGCTGTCACGGGTGGTGATCTACGCGTTCCGCGACACCGAGGCGCTCGGCTCGTTGACGATCGCGCCGGAGGTCGTCACCGCCGACGCGGCGACGGCGGCACGGCCGGCGGCGAGCAGGACGGAGCTCGCAAGCGCCGGTCCCGCCGGCGCCGACCTCGAGCTCGTGATCTTCGAGCAGCCCACCGCGGCGGGCGAGCGCCAGCTGCTGTTCCGGCTCTCGTCGCCGGGTGCGCCGTCGCTCGGGCTCAACCTGCGGCCCTTCGGCCCGATCACCCTGGGCGGCGGAGGCCCGGGCCCCTACTTCACGGAACTCTACAAACAGATCGAACGGCTGCGGCTCACGACCGAAAGTGAGCGCGAGGCGGCGACCCAAAGACTGCACGCCGTGGGATCGGAGCTGTTCTCGACGCTGATCCCGCCGGAGCTGCAGACGCTGCTGTGGGAGCTCAAGGAACGGATCGCGACCGTGTGGGTGCAGTCCGAGGAGCCGTGGATCCCGTGGGAGATCTGCCGCCTGCAGGGCAAGCAGGACGGGCGCGTCGAGGAGGGCCAGTTCTTCTGCGAGGCGTTCGAGTTCGCGCGCTGGATTCCCGGCATCCCGCGGTTGCCGGAGGTGCGGCTGACGAACATCGGCCTCATCGTCCCGCCCGGTTCAGGCCTGACCAGCGCCGCGGGCGAGGCCGCGATGCTGCACGCCCTCGCCGGCCCGAGCCGGCAGGTCGCCGACGTGACCCCGACGTACGTCGGGGTGCGCAACGCGCTGTCCGCCGGCACACTGGACGGGATCCACTTCGCCGGGCACGGCGTGTTCCCGGACCAGTCGAACCCGTCCAAGGCGGAGATCGAGCTCGACGGCGGTCAGTCGCTGCGTCCCACCGACATCTCGGGCAACGTCTCCAACCTCGGGCTCGCGAAGCCGATCGTGTTCCTCAACGCCTGCCAGGCCGGCCGGCAGTCGCGTGGGCTCACCGGCGTCGGCGGATGGGCCGCCGCGCTCCTGCGCGCGGGCGCCAGCGCGTTCGTCGGCGCGCACTGGGAGGTCGACGACGACCTCGCGTGCCGGTTCGCCACCGCCTTTTACGATGGCCTGCTCGGCGGCGCCACGATCGCCGGCGCCACGCGCGCTGCGCGGCTCGGCGTTCGCGCCGCCGGGGATCCCACCTGGCTTGCGTACACGCTCTTCGCCGACCCCACCGCGAAGGTCGTGGAGAGCTAGCCGGCCGAGGTCGGTTCGACGAGCACCTTCAGCGAGCCGGGATCGACGAGCCGCTCGATCGCGTCGCGGGCGTGCTCGATCCCGAACGTCTGCGTGACGAGGGGAGCGGTCTGCACGGCGCCGGACGCGATCAGCTCGATCGCGCCGTCCCAGTAGCCGACGGAGCCGAGCACGCCGATCAGGTCGATGTCGCGCACGACGAGGCCGTCCCAGTCGAACGGGATCTCGGGCCGGCCGGAGAGGCCGAGCGCGACGACCGTGCCGCCCGGCCGGACGGCCTCGAACGCCGCGCGGATCGCGCCCTGGCCGCCGGCGCACAGCAACGCGACGTCCGGCCCGTCCTCGCCCACGGGCGTGAACGTGTCGAAGCCGAGCGTCGCCGCGAGCTCGAGCCGGTCGGCGCGCGTGTCGCTGACCACGACCGACGCGGCACCGTGCGCGCGGGCGATCTGCGCCGCCAGCAGGCCGATCGGGCCGATCCCGATCACGACGACGTGCTGACCGGCGACCCGGCCGCGCGTCACGCCGTGCAGAGCGACGGACGTCGGCTCCACGAGCGCCGCCGCACGCGACTCGAACGGGACCACGTGCGCGTAGGCGGCCGGGAACACCATCCGCGACGCCATCGCGCCGTCCATGTGCACGATCCCGGTCTCGGTCCGGCGGGCGCACAGGTGGCTGCGGCCGGCCCGGCAGCGGACGCAGACACCGCACCCGATCGCGACCTCGCCCACGATCTGGTCACCGGCCGAAAAGCCCTCGACCCCCTTCCCCACGTCGACGACCACGCCGGTCCACTCGTGCCCGGGCACGATCGGATACTCCGCGATGCCCATGCGGAAGTACGCGAGCGAGCCCTCGAAGATCTCGACGTCGGTGCCGCAGATGCCGACCGCGGTGGGCGCGATCAACAATTGCCCCGGGGCGGGCGCCGGGTCGGGCCGCTCGACCAGCTCGAGCCGTTCGTCACCGTGAAATTCGATCGCGCGCATTTGAACACTCGTCTAAGGAAGTCCGGACGGGTGACGATGGTGGCAAAACGGTTGCTCACATAGCGTCGCGAAGCGCATGACCATCGTCGCCCCGCCCGCGGCCGCGCCCAGTTCCACTCCTCCTGAAGAGGCGCGGGTGCGTGCGTTGGGGCGACAGATCGCGGCCGGTCAGGCGAAGGCCGGCCGCACCCGCACGCGGGCGCTCGAAGATCGGGGCATGGAGTGGCTGGCGCGCGATCCTGCGCTGCGTGCGGCGCTCTTCCGCCTCGTCGACGTGGCGCCCGCGTGCGAGAACCGGCGTGACCTGGCCGCCCACCTCGCTGCTCTCCTCGGCGAGGCGGAGCGGCCGGGCACACCGATCGGCTTCGCGCGGCGCGTCTCGACCCGCCGCGCGGGCGGCCCGGCGGTCGGCGCCCTCGCGGACCTGGTGGTGCACCGGATGGCGACGCGGTTCATCGTCGGCGCCGACCCAGGCGACGCGGTGCCCAAGCTCGAGCAGCTGTGGCGGGAAGGCGCCGCGGCGTCCGTGGACCTGCTCGGCGAGGCGACCGTCACCGCCGCGGAGGCCGACCGCTACGCGCGCCGCTGCGACGAAGCCCTGCGCACGCTCGCCGACGCCGCACGCACGTGGCCGGCCCGGCCCACGCTGGACGTCGTCCCGCGCGTGAACCTCTCCGTCAAGGTCACGGCGCTCACGGCCAAGGTCAAGCCGGATGCGCCCGAGCTGGGCATCGCGGACGCGCGCCACCGGCTCCGGACGCTGCTCAGGACGGCGAAGCGCGTCGGCGCGCACCTGCACGTGGACATGGAGTCGATGGACTCGCGCGAGTTGATCACGCAGCTGGTCATCGACCTGCTCGGCGAGCCCGAGTTCCGGGACGGCCCGTCCGCGGGGATCGTCCTGCAGGCCTATCTCAAGGACGCCGACGAGCAGCTCGACCAGCTCCTGGACGGCATCGCCCAGCCGTTCACGGTCCGGCTCGTGAAGGGCGCGTACTGGGAGCACGAGACGGTCGAGGCTCGCCAGCACGGGTGGGCCGCGCCCGTGTACGAGACCAAGGTGGAATCCGACCGCGCGTTCGAGTGCCTGACCCGGCGCCTGCTCCAAGCGCGCCCGCACGTCCGCGTCGCGATCGCCTCGCACAACGTCCGCTCGATCGCGCACGCGCTGGCCTGCGCGCCCGACCGCGACCTCGAGCTCCAGGTCCTGCGCGGCCTCGGCGACGACCTGCAGCAGGCGCTCACCGGCATGGGGCTGCGCGTGCGCACGTACTGCCCGGTCGGTGACCTCGTGGCCGGCATGAGCTACCTCGTGCGCCGGCTGCTCGAGAACACGTCCAACGACTCGTTCCTGGTCAACCGGACGCGCGGCGCGGACCTCGACGCCCTGCTCACCAAGCCGTGAGCTTCACGAACGAACCGCTGCTGGAGCTGCGGCGCGCGCCGGTGCGGGCAGGGCTCACCGACGCGCTGATCGCCCTCGCGCTGCCGTGGTCGGTGCCGGTGATCGTCGCCGGTGAGCGCCGCGACGCACCGACCTTCACGAGCACCGATCCCGGCGCCCCCACCCGCGTCGTGGCGGAGGTCACCGCGGCCACCGAAGCCGACGTCGACGCCGCGGTCCACGCGGCGGCCCGCGCCGCGCCGGCGTGGGAGGCCAAGGGCGCGCACGCCCGCGCGGCGATCCTGTCGCGCGCGGCCGGGGAGCTGCGGCGCCGCCGCCCCCAGCTGGCCGCGCTCGCCGTCCGCGAGTGCGCCAAGCCCTGGCCGGAAGCCGACGCCGACGTCTGCGAGGCGATCGACTTCCTCGAGTACTACGCGCAGCGGGCGATCGCGCTCGAGTCCACCGACGGGCTCGTCCAGCTGCCGGGCGAGCGCAACACGCTGCGCTACGCCGCGCGCGGCGTGGTCGCGGTCGTCGGCCCGTGGAACTTCCCGCTCGCGATCCCCGCCGGGATGGTCGCCGCCGGCCTCGCCACGGGCAACGGCGTCGTGCTCAAGCCCGCCGAGCAGTCACCGGCGTGCGCGCTCGCGCTCGTCGAGGCCTTCCACGCCGCGGGCGTGCCGCCGGCGGCGCTCAACCTGCTGCCCGGCGAGGGGGACGTGGGTGCAGCGCTGGTCGCGCACCCCGGCGTCCACACGATCGCCTTCACCGGCTCCGGCGCGGTCGGCCTGAGCATCCTGAAGACCGCGGCGGAGCTGCAACCCGGCCAGCGTCATCTCAAGCGCGTCGTGGCCGAGATGGGCGGCAAGAACTGCGTGATCGTCGACGCCGACGCCGACCTCGACGACGCCGTCCCCGCGCTCGTGTACTCGGCGTTCGGGTTCGCGGGCCAGAAGTGCTCCGCGGCCGCCCGCGCGCTCGTGCACCACCGCGTCAAGGACACGCTGCTCGAGCGCCTGCACGGCGCGGTCGACCAGCTGCTGATCGACCAGGCGGAGCGCTTCGGCGTCGACGTGCCGCCGGTGATCGAGCCCGCCGCCCGCGACCGCATCCACGCGTTCGTCCAGACCGCCCGCGACCAGGGCGCCCGCGTCCACCAACCCGGGACGGTGCCGCCGCACGGCCACTTCGTCGCCCCCGCCGTGATCGACGGCCTCCCGGTCGGCTCGCGCGTGACCGAGGAGGAGATCTTCGGGCCCGTGCTCGCGGTCGAGAGCGTGCGATCGGTGGATGAGGCGTGCGCGATCGTCGGCGCGCAGCCGTTCGCGCTCACCGGCGGCCTGTTCTCTCGCGACCCGGCGACCGTCGAGCGCGTGAGCCGGCTCCTCCCCGTCGGCAACCTCTACGTCAACCGCCACATCACCGGCGCGATGGTCGCCCGCCAGCCCTTCGGCGGCAACCGGCTCTCGGGCACCGGCACGAAGGCCGGCGGCCCGGACTACCTGCTGCAGTTCGTCGAACCGCGCGTCGTGACCGAGGACACGATGCGCCACGGCCTCGTGGTGTAGATGAGCGAGGACGCGCTCCAGGAGATCGTCGACGCGCTCAGCGTGCGGCTGAACCGGCCCGTGCTGGTGGACGACGTCGACCTGCGCCCGCTCGCGTACTCTTCCCAGTTCGGCGAGCTGGACACGCTGCGCACCGCCAGCATCCTCGGCCGCGCGGCGCCCGCCTGGGCACGCGAGGTGCTGTTCGGGCACGGCATCCGCTCCGCCACCGAGCCCGTCCACATCCCGCCGCACCCCGCGAACGGGATGGAGGCGCGACTGTGCATCCCGATCCTGCGCGCGCGGCGCCGCCTCGGCTATCTGTGGCTGCTCGAAGACCGCCCCGTCGAGGCCCCCGAGCTCGAGCTGGCCCGCACGTCCGCCGCCGACGCGGCCGCCGTCCTGCAGAGCGAGGCCGACACCCAGCGAGAGCGCCGCCGACGCGAGCTGCAGCTGCTCACGGCGCTGCTGGCCGGCGCGTCCGACGCGGCCGCCGCCCTCGACCAGGAGCGCTATCTGCCGCAGCGGCCGGTGGTCGTGTGCGTCGGCGCGGTGGAGGAGCTGCGGACCCGCACGCCGGCCAAGCACGCGCTCGTCGGCGAGGCGGCGGCGATCGTCGCCCCGCACCACCTCGACGGGCTCGAGGGCCCGATCGGCGTGGGCGAACCGATCGCGGACCTGCGCGGCGTGCCGCGCTCGCACCGGCACGCGCAGGCGGCGCTGGGCGAGAGCGGCGTCACGCGCTGGGACGACCTGCGCGCGCAGCGGCTGCTGTCCGCGCTGCCCCCCACCGCGCTCGGCGACCTTCCCGCCGGCGTGCGCTCACTGCTCGAGCACGAGCAGCTCGCGCTGACGCTCGAGACCTATCTCGACCACGCCGGCGACGTCAAGCAGACCGCCGCCGAGCTGTGGCTGCACCGCACGAGCCTCTACTACCGGCTGCGGCGCATCGAGGAGATCGCGGGCGTGGACCTCAACAAGGGTGAGGACCGGCTGCTGTGCCACGTGGCGCTAAGGCTGGCTAAGCGCGCCTGAGGCGACGTCGACCATCTCGCCCGTGCGGACGAGCTTCACGCGCGGGCGGCCCTGCGGCTCGCCCAGACCGGTCTCGTGCACGTCGATGGCGCGCCAGCCGTCCCACGTGACGACGCTCGGGCAGACCTCGGCCAGGAACTTCGGCACCTCGTCGGCATCCGCGTTCTTGGGCGCGTTGAGCTTGCCCGCGTCGCGGTCCTCGATGATGCGCGCGACGGTGTCCGTCGCGTCCTTCTTGTTGGTGCCGATCACGCCCGACGGGCCGCGCTTGACCCAGCCGACGACGTACTCGCCGAGCTCGTGCTCCCCCGTCTCCGGGTTCAGGACGCGCCCGCCGAGGTTGGAGATCAGGCCCTTGCGCTCGTCGAAGGGGATGCCGGCGAGCGGCGCGCCGCGGTAGCCGATCGAGCGGATGACCAGGCCGCAGGAGATGACCTCCTCCTCGCCCGTGGGCACGGCGCGGCCGTTCTCGATCTTGTTGATGCCGATCCGCACGCCGGTGACGGGGCCGTCCTCGCCTTCGCCGAGGATCTCCAGCGGGGAGCGCAGGAAGCGCAGCTCGACGCGACGCTCGTGGCCGTGCGGCTCGCGCGCGGCGTACTCCCGCATGAGCTCGACGTTGCGCTGGTTGGTCGGCTCGCCCTGCTCCTCCAGCCACTGCGCGCTGTACTCGTCGAGCTCGAGGTCGGCGGGGTCGACGACGATGTCCGCGCGCGTGAGCTCGCCCAGCTCGCGCAGCTCCGGCGTGGTGAACGCGGCCTGCGCGGGCCCGCGGCGGCCGAGGACGATCACCTCGTGCACGGACGCGGAGGCGAGCGGGCCGATCGCGTGGTCGGCGGTGTCCGTGACGGCCATCTCGTCCGGATCCAGGACGAGCATGCGCGCGACGTCGACCGCGACGTTGCCGTTGCCGATCACAACCGCGCGCGTGGCGGTGAGGTCGAACTCGTGGTCGGCGTAGTCCGGGTGGCCGTTGTACCAGGCGACGAACTCGAGGGCGCCGTGCGAGCCGGGCCGGTCCTCGCCCGGGATGCCGAGCTTGTTGTCGCTGGCGGTGCCGACCGCGTAGAGCACCGCGTGGTAGCGGTCCAGCAGGTCCTCGCGGGTGACGTGGCCGCCGAGCTCGACGCCGCCGAAGAAGCGGAAGCCGGGATGCTTCGCGGTCTTCTCGTACACGCGCGTGACGCTCTTAATCTTCGGGTGATCGGGAGCCACGCCGGCGCGGACGAGGCCGAACGGGGTCGGGAGGACCTCCAGCAGGTCGACTTCGAATCCGGCCTTGAGCAGCTGGTCGGTGGCGTAGAACCCCGACGGACCGGCACCGACGACTGCCACGCGCAGCGCGTTCTCACTCATAGAGCCTTTGATCGTAGAAGGACCGCGATCGACGGCACGAGGAAGATGCGGATCAGGAAGGTGTCCACCAGCAGGCCCAGCGCCACCGTGAAGCCCACCTGGAACAGGCTCTCCAGCTGCGTCGCCAGCAGCGTGCAGAACGTGCCGGCGAGGATCAGCCCGGCGCTGGTGATCACGCCTCCGGTGCGTTCGAGGCCGGCGATCACCGCGTCCTGCGGGGCGAGGTCGCGCCGCGCCTCCCGGATGCGGGTGAGCAGGAAGACGTTGTAGTCCACGCCCAGCGCGACCAGGAAGATGAACGTGAACAGCGGCATCGCCGGGTCGGTCGCTTCGAACAGCAGCGCGGAGACCCCGAGCGCGAACGCGTAGGACAGGATGACGGTCGCGACGGCGTAGATCGGGGCGATCAGGCTGCGCAGCAGCACCGCCACGATCACCAGCACGAGCGCGAGCGTCAGCGGGATGATCAGCCGCGCGTCGCGGGCGAGCGCGTTCTCGGAGTCCAGCGCCTCGGCCGTCGGGCCGCCGATCATCGCCTGCGGGCTGAACTTGCGCGCGTTCTCGCGCAGGCGCGGGATCGTGTCCCCGCCCGGCCCGAACGGGCTGCCGAGCAGCGTGACGCGGATCAGCGCGAGCTTCCCGTCGCGCGACGTGCCGACCGGGTCGACGCTGTGGGCCAGGTCCAGGCCGAGGTACGGATAGTTGTCGGCGTTGGAGACCTCGAACGGCACCAGCAGGTCCACCGGGCCGGCCTGGCCGGGCGGGAAGTTCGCCTGCAGCGCCTGCAGGCCGGTGACCGACTCCGGCGTCTCGCGGAACTGCTCGTCGAAGGTGAGCGTCCGCTGGTCGCGCGTGTTGGCCAGCGCGCCCGCGACCAGCAGGGCGACGACGGCGGTCGCGAGCACCAGCGGGCGGCGCCGGACGAGCGCGCCGATGCGCGGCCAGATCGCGCCGATCGGCTGCTTGTGCGTGAAGGCCTTGTGCGGCAGCACGGAGAGGACCGCGGGCAGCAGCGTCACGCCGGCCAGGACGGTGATCGCGGTGCCGATCGCGAGCACGGGTCCCATCCAGCGCGTGGCGTTGTAGTCGGCGAGGCTGAGGACGAGCATCGCGACGACGACGATCCCGCCCGCGGAGACGATCGCGGGCGCGGTGCGCCTGAGCGCGGTCCCCATCGGGTCGGGTGCGTTCGTCGCCAGCTCCTCCCGGTAGCGGGCGAGCAGCAACAGGCAGTAGTCCGTGCCCGCGCCGAACATCAGCACGATCAGGATCGCGGTCGCCTGGCCCGTGGCCTGGTAGAGGCCGGCGCGCGCGCCCGCGTAGACGACGCCCGCCGCGACCAGGTAGGCGATGCCGACCACCAGCAGCGGCACGAGCGCGATCGTCGGGCTGCGGTAGATGATCAGCAGCAGCACCAGGACGAGGATCAGCGTGGCGACCAGCAGCGTCTCGTCGATGCCCGCCAGCGCCTCGGCCTGGTCGGCCGCGAAGGCCGCCTCGCCGGTGACGTAGGCCCAGTCCGGCCGGATCTCTCGCATGACGGCGACATCGCGAACGACCGACTCGGTCGCGTCGTCGCGCGTCCAGACCGTCGTCAGGTTCGTCGTGCCGTCGTTACCGAACGGCGTGATCGGGCTCGACTGCGGCGGGCTGATCGCCGGCAGCTCGCCGCACACGCCCTGATAGGCCGTGATGATCCGCGCGACGTCCGGGATCCGCTCGCACATTCTCACGCCGTCGGCGAGCGCGCGCTCCGGCTCGGGGCGTTCGTAGACGATCACCGCGGTGGTCTCGTTGCCGCCCTCGAAGCGTGTGTCGATCAGCTCGTCGACGCGGGTGGACTCGGCGCCGCGGTCCTTGAACGCGTCGCTCTCATCGGAGGCGAGGACCTGCAGCTCGGACTGGAACGGGAAGGCGACCGCGGCGGCGATCAGCCAGGCCGCGATGACGACCCACTTCTTCATCGGCGCGGGAGTCTTACAGAGTGCGTCGGGCCAGCTTCCATGGTCGGGCGGGCAGAAGCGGGTCGATCGTGCGACGCTCGACGCAGCCGAGCCAGACGCCGGTGCCGTAGGCGAGGTCGTCGACGATGGCGAGCGGCGGCTTGGTGAGGAAGGCGAGGCGCGTGCGCGGGTGCAGCGCGGCCAGCGGCCACCAGTGGCGGGTGAGGGCGTCGGCGACGACGCGGCCGGAGCGGAGGGTGCCGAGCGCGGCGAGCTGGGCGGCGGTCTGCGGGCCGGTGTCGCGGGCGAGGAGGGCGGTCGCGGTGGCGGTGATCGCCGCGGCGGTGTAGGGCCGGCCGAGCAGGGCGGCGGCCCAGGCGGCGGTCGTCCAGGGCGAGACGTGCAGCGGGCGCGCCTCGCCGGGGTGGCGCTGCGCGACCCGCGCGGCGGTCCGTCCGTAGTAGACCCGGCGCGCAAACCAGGCGCGCGGCTCGGTCCGGTGCGCGTGCGCGACGTGCGCGGCCGGCTCGTAGCGCACGTACGGCGTGCGCCACACGAGCTCGACGTCCTCCCCGCCACTGGTGAGCGTCTCGTCGAAGCGCACGTGGTGTCTCACCAGCAGCGCCGCGCCCGGCACGAACGGCACGCGACCGTACGGCACCACCCGTGCCGCGTCCGGGCCACGATCCAGCGGCGAACGGCGCGCCTCGTAGCCGCCTGGCTTCAGCGGCACGATCCGCGGGGCGACGATGTCCACCAGCGGGTCGTTGAAGTGGGCGAGCAGCGGCTCCAGCCAGCCCGGCTGGGGGACGGTGTCGCTGTCGAGCAGCGCGACGAGCTCGTTGCGAGCGGCGCGCAGGCCGTGGTTGCGCGCGGCCGCGGCGCCGCCCCGGGTCGCGCGGCGGATGGTCGCACCGGGCACATCGGAGCCGTCGTCGACGACGATCACCTCGTCGGCGTCCGGGACCGCCAGCGGCGTGCGGTCGCGCGTCGGGATCACGACGCTGACCTTCGCCTGCAGCGGCGGTGGGAGCGGTTGCGCCAGGTTCGCCATCACCAGGTCGCGGGCCAGCGCGCCGCCGTCGCCGACCGGCTCGCCCGCCTCCCACGCGCGGATGCGGGCGCGCGACTCGGGCCTGAGGCGCACGAGCTGGAACGGCTCGCCTCCGAGCAGGGTGTCACCGTCCATCCGGGCAGTGAGCCGCAGGCCGAAGTCGCTTGGTACGTTCCGCCGCGGAGAGACCATCGAAGGGAGAGAACCATGCCGGATCCGGTCGTCGAGCCCGAGGTCGAGGTCGAAGAGGCGCCCGTCGAGGAGCTGGTGGAGGAGGATCTCGTCGTTGAGGAGGTGTCGATCGACGGGATGTGCGGCGTCTACTGATGGGCGCGGCGCTTCGGCCCGAGCGCTTCGGCGCGCTGGCCTACGACTTCGACACGCGACGGCTGAGCTTCATGCGCCGGCGGTCCCAGGCGTCGCGGCCGCTCAACGACGAGTTCGAGCGCGGGCTGAACGCGCCGATCTGCCTCACGTGGGAGCTCACGTACGCCTGCAACCTCGCGTGCGTGCACTGCCTGTCGTCCTCCGGACGGCGGGACCCGCGCGAGCTGACGACCGCCGAGTGCAAGGCGGTCATCGACGAGCTCGAGCGCATGCAGGTCTTCTACGTGAACATCGGCGGCGGCGAGCCGACCGTGCGGCGCGACTTCTGGGAGCTCGTCGAGTACGCCACCGCGCATCACGTGGGCGTGAAGTTCTCCACCAACGGGTCGCGGATCGATGCGGCACGGGCCGAGTGGCTGCGGGCGTCGGACTACGTGGACGTGCAGGTCTCGCTCGACGGCGCGACCGCGGAGGTCAACGACCGCGTGCGCGGCGTGGGGTCGTACGCGACCGCGATGCGCGCGCTCGGATTGCTGGCGGGGATGGGCGCGAAGCTCAGCGTCGTCATCACGCGCGAGAACGCGGATCAGCTGGACGCGTTCAAGGCGATCGCGGACGAATTCGGCGCGACGCTCCGGCTCACGCGGCTGCGGCCTTCCGGACGCGGCGCGGACGTGTGGGACGAGCTGCATCCCACGCGCCAGCAGCAACGGGCGGTGTACGAGTGGCTGCTCGCGCACGGCGAGGACGTGCTGACCGGCGACTCGTTCTTCCACCTGGGTGCGTACGGGAAGGCGCTGCCGGGGCTCAACCTGTGCGGCGCGGGGCGCGTCGTGTGCCTGATCGACCCGATCGGCGACGTCTATGCGTGCCCGTTCGCGATCCACGAGACGTTCCTGGCCGGCAACGTGCGCGACGCCGGATTCGGGACGGTGTGGCGGGACTCGTCGCTGTTTCGCGAGCTGCGAGAGCCGCAGGCGGCGGGCGCGTGCGGGTCGTGCTCGATGTACGACGCGTGCCGCGGCGGCTGCATGGCGGCGAAGTTCTTCACCGGGCTGCCGCTGGCCGGGCCGGACCCGGAGTGCGTCTTCGGGCACGGCGAGCGCGCGCGGCGCGGCGAGCGGCCGCGGCCGTCCCAGGATCACTCGCGCGTGAAGCTCTGCGACGAGTCGCCGGTCTGATGGCGTGGTTCGAGTCGGTCGCGGAGGCACAGCGGCGGGCTCGGCGCACGTTGCCGCGCTCGGTCTACAAGGCGATCCTCGCCGGGGCCGAGCGCGGGCAGACCTACCGGGACAACCTCGACGCGTTCGCGGAGTTGGGGTTCGCGCCGCACGTGGCCGGCGGGTCGGCGGTGCGCTCGCAGGCGACGTCGGTGATGGGTGTGGACGTGGATCTGCCCGTGCTGCTGTCGCCGACGGGTGTGCAGGCCGTGCACCCGGAGGGCGAGCGGGCGGTGGCGCGGGCGGCGGCTTCACGCGGGACGGCGATGGGGTTGAGCGCTTTGGCCTCGACCGCGATCGAGGAGATCCTGCCGCTGTGTGCGAAGACGTTCGCGCAGCTGTACTGGGCGGGGTCGCGGGAGGCGATCGCGGCCCGCGTGGAGCGGGCGCGGGCGGCGGGCGCGGCGGGGCTGATCGTCACGCTCGACTGGACGTTCTCGCACGCACGGGACTGGGGGTCGCCGACGATCCCCTCACAGCTGGATCTGCGGACGATGGCGCGCTTCGCGCCCGAGGTGGCGCTGCGGCCGGTGTGGCTGGCGCGCTGGGTGCGCTCGGGCGCGCTCCCGGATCTCGGCGTGCCCAACGTGGAGGGCGCGCCCGGGTTCTTCGCCGCCTACGGCGAGTGGATGGGCACACCGCCGCCGTCCTGGGCGGACCTGGCGTGGCTGCGCGGACTGTGGGACGGGCCGTTCATGGTCAAGGGCGTGATGCGGGTCGACGACGCGGTGCGCGCGGTGGACGACGTGGGCGCGACGGCGCTGTCGGTGTCCAACCACGGGGGGAACAACCTGGACGGGACGCCGGCGTCGGTGCGGGCGCTGGCGGCCGTCGTCGAGGCGGTCGGCGACCGCGCCGAGGTCGTGCTCGACGGCGGCGTGCGGCGCGGCAGCGACGTCGTGAAGGCGCTGGCGCTCGGCGCCCGGGCGGTGATGATCGGCCGGCCGTACCTGTGGGGGCTGGCGGCCCACGGGCAGCCGGGCGTCGAGAACGTGCTCGACGTGTTCAAGACCGGGATCGACTCCGCGCTGCTGGGGCTCGGCCGTGCGTCGGTCCAGGAGTTGTCGGTGCACGATCTGCTGGTCCCGGAGGGGTTCCATCGCCGGCTTGGCTGAGCTCGCGTCTCCGGCCGTGACCGCCGCGGTGGCGGTCGTGCCGCTCGGCGCGACCGAGCAGCACGGCCCGCACCTGCCGCTCGGCACGGACACGACGATCGCGTGCGCGCTCGCGGCCGGGCTGGCCGCGGCGCGTGACGACGTCGTGGTGGCGCCGGCGTTGCCGTACGGCTCCTCCGGCGAGCACGCGGGGTTCGCGGGGACGTTGTCGATCGGGCGGGAGGCGCTCCGCCTCGTGCTTGTCCAGCTGGCGCGGTCGTGGCCCGGGCCGATGCTGTTCGTGTGCGGGCACGGAGGCAACGCCGAGCCGCTCGCCGAAGCGATGCGCGCGCTGCCGGACGCGCGCGCATGGTCGCCGTCGTTCGGCGGCGACGCGCACGCCGGGCGGGTCGAGACGTCGCTGATGCTCGCGCTCGCCCCGGAGCTCGTCGGCGCCGCGCGCCCGGCCGGGGCGACCGAGCCGCTCGCCTCGCTCATGCCCGCGTTGGTGGCGGGCGGCGTGCGCGCGGTCGCACCGAACGGCGTGCTCGGCGACGCCGCCGGCGCCTCGGCTGGCGAGGGCCACGCGCTCCTCGCCCGCGCCGTCGCGGATCTCGTGGCGTTCACCACGGCCTGGCTCGGGGGGTGCGGTCGCAAAGCTTCCTCTCAGGCAGCTTTCCGACCGCACCCCTCCCCGCCGCGTGCGGGCGGCGCCGCCGCGGAGGGGCGCCCTTGACGCGGCTCGCACTCGTCACGGGCGCGGCGCGCGGGATCGGGGCGGCGACCGTCGCGCGGCTCAAGGCCGACGGGTACGACGTGATCGCGGTCGATCGGGGCGACGACGACGCGCGCCTCCCGTACGCCATGGGCCGCTTCAGCCGCGGTCCGGACGCCGCGGAGGCGGACGCGGCCGCCGACGCCGGCGGCGCCGGGCGCGTCACGCCGGTGCAGGCCGACGCCGCCGACGCCGAGGCGCTGCGGGCGGTGATCGAAGCCGCGGGCGGCGCGCTCGACGTGATCGTCGCTGCCGCGGGCGTGATCGCGGGCGGCGTCCCCGCGTGGGAAGTGCCGCCCGAGCAGGAGGCGGCGGTGCTCGAGGTCAACCTCGGTGGCGTCCTGGCCGCCGCGCGGGCCGGCGTGCCCGCGCTGCTGCGCCGGCCGGAGCCGCGGGAAGGACGCTTCATCGCGGTCGCATCGGCCGCCGCCACGCGCGGGCTGCCGATGCTCGCCGCGTACTGCGCGACCAAGGCGGGCGTCACGGGGTTCGTGCGCGCGCTGGCCGTCGAGCTCGGCGGCTCCGGCGTCACCGCCAACACCGTCTCCCCCGGGTGCACGCGCACGCCGATCCTCGACGAGAGCGCGCGGCTCTACGACCTCGAGTCGGCTGAGGCGTTCGCCGCCAAGCAGCCGCTCGGGCGCCTGCTCGAGCCCGGCGAGGTCGCCGCGGTGATCGCCTTCCTCGCGAGCCCCGCGTCCCGCGCGGTCACCGGCGCGAACTACGCCGTCGACGGCGGCCTGTCCTTGTGAGGCTCATCCTCGACCCGGCGGTCCGCCTCTATGACGGCGGCCGCGTCCTCGCCGCGCGCGGACGCATCATCCGCCTGACCGAGGAGGGTCCCGGCGCGCTCCGCGCATTGCTCGCCGACACCGCCTCGCCCGCACAGCAACGGCTCGGCGAGCGCCTGCTCGACGCCGGCTTCGCCCACCCGCGCCCCGCCCCGAAGCGCGTCGACGTGACCGTCGTCATCCCGGTGAAGGACGGGCCCATCCTGGCTCCGGTCGACGAGCGCACGATCGTCGTCGACGACGGCTCGGCCTCCCCCATCCCCGGCGCGATCCGGCGGGACCGGTGCGGCGGGCCGGCCGCCGCGCGCAACACCGGGCTCGACCACGCGAGCACCGAGCTCGTCGCCTTCCTGGACGCGGACACGCTGCCGCCGCCGGACTGGACCGAGCGGCTCGCGGGGCACTTCGACGATCCGCGCGTGACCGCGGTCGCGCCGCGGATCCGGGCCGCCAACCGGCGCCGTTCTCCGCTCGACCTCGGCCCGGACCGCAACCAGCCGTACGTGCCGAGCGCGGCGCTGATCGTGCGCACGCCGGTGCGGTTCGACGAAGGGCTGCGCTACGGCGAGGACGTCGACCTCGTCTGGCGGCTGCTCGACGCCGGGCACCGCGTCGTCTACGACCCGAGCGTGGTCGTGCTGCACCACGAATCGCACGTCATGCGGCGCCGGTTCGCGTACGGCACGTCAGCGGCGCCGCTCGCGGCCCGCCACCCTGGCCGGCTCCGGCACGTCGCGTTCTCGAGGCCGCGGCCGTTCGCGCTCGCACGCACCCTGCACGAGAAGGGCGTTCCCCGGCGGCTCGCGCTCACATGGACGCTGCAATCGCTCGGTCAGAGCGCGCGCGGGCTGCGAAACCTGCTGAGCCCGTATGGAATCGGCGTCCTCTGGGGTAGGATACGAGGACTTCCAACTATCTCACCTCCGAGCATCCGTGAGCGCGACCAAACCACACACTGAGCAGGCCGAGCGCACGACGCTCTCCGGCGAACCGATCAAGGCGCTCTACGGGCCGCAGGACGTCCGCGAGCACGACGAGCACATCGGCAACCCGGGCGAGTTCCCGTTCACCCGCGGCGTCTACCCGACGATGTACCGCGGGCGGCTGTGGACGATGCGCCAGTTCGCCGGCTTCGGCACCGCCGAGGAGACCAACGAGCGCTTCCGCTACCTGCTCGACCACGGGCAGACAGGTCTCTCCACCGCGTTCGACATGCCGAGCCTGATGGGCCACGACAGCGACTCGCCGCGCAGCCTCGGCGAGGTGGGCCGCGAGGGCGTCGCGATCGACACGGTCGACGACATGGAGACGCTCTTCCAGGGCATCGACCTCGGCGACGTGACGGTCTCGATGACCATCAACGCGCCGGCCGCGATCATGCTCGCGTTCTACGTCGTGGCGGCCGAGGACAGCGGCGTGCCGCTGGACAGGCTCGGCGGCACGATCCAGGCCGACATCCTCAAGGAGTACATCGCCCAGAAGGAGTGGTGCTTCCCGGTCGACCCGGCGATGCGCCTGCTCGGCGACATGATGGAGTGGTCCACGCGCAACCTGCCGCGCTGGCACCCGGTCTCGATCTCCGGCTACCACATCCGCGAGGCGGGAGCGACCGCCGCGCAGGAGCTCGCGTTCACACTCAAGGACGGGTTCACCTACGTCGAGGAGCAGATGGCGCGAGGGCTGGACGTGGACGCGTTCGCGCCCCGGCTCTCCTTCTTCTTCAACGCCCAGATCGACTTCTTCGAGGAGATCGCCAAGTACCGCGCCGCGCGCCGGATCTGGGCGCGCGAGCTGCGCGACACGTACGGCGCCAAGAACCCGCGCAGCTGGCTGATGCGCTTCCACACGCAGACGGCCGGCGTAAGCCTCACCGCCCAGCAGCCGCTCAACAACATCATCCGCACCGCGATCGAGGCGCTGGCGGGCGTGCTCGGCGGCACCCAGTCGCTGCACACCAACTCCTACGACGAGGCGCTCGCGCTCCCGACCGAGGACGCGGTGCGGATCGCGCTGCGCACCCAACAGGTCATCGCGCACGAGACGGGCGTGACCAACACCGTCGACCCGCTCGGCGGCTCCTACTTCGTCGAGGCGCTGACCGATCGCATGGAAGAAGCCGCCTACGAGTACTTTCGCAAGATCGACGAGCTCGGCGGAATGGTCGAGGCCGTCAAGCGCAACTACCCGCAGCGCGAGATCGCGGACGCCGCCTTCGAGCTGCAGGAGAAGATCGACGCGGGCGAGCAGGTCGTGGTCGGCGTGAACCGCTACACCGAGGGCGACGACGGCGAGACCCCGATCCTGCGCATCGACCCCGAACTCGAGCGCAAGCAGATCGGCCGCGTGCAGGCCGTGCGGGCGCGACGCGACGGCGCGGAGGTGGAGCGCCGGCTGGCGGCGCTGCGCGAGGCGGCGGCCGGCGAAGGCAACCTGATGCCACTGCTGATCGACTGCGCGCGCGTGCACACGACCGAGGGCGAGATGGTCGACGCGCTGCAGCACGTGTGGGGCGCCTACACCGAGTCGCCGGTCTTCTAAGTACCCTCGGCGACCTGCCGAATTTCGATCCAGTCCACGAGGCGGCCCGCAACTGGGCCAAGCACTTCGGTGATGAGCCGGTCCCGTCGATGGCGGCGGTCACGAGCATCATGCGCGTGCAGCAGATCCTGCTCGCTCGGCTCAACGACACGCTGAAGCCGTTCGACCTGACGTTCCCGCGCTACGAGGCGCTGATGCTCCTCTACTACAGCCGGCGCGGCTCGCTGCCGCTCGGGAAGATGGGAGACCGGCTGCAGGTGCACCGGACGAGCGTCACCAACATCATCGACGGGCTCGAGCGCAGCGGCTTCGTCACGCGCGAACCCCACGAGCGGGACCGCCGGACGACCCTTGCCGCGCTCACCGATAAAGGTCGTCAGACCGCTGAGGAGGCGACCGCCGTCCTGAACCGCATCCACTTCGGCACGGAGCCGCTGGCGGCCGAGGAGCTCGACGCCATCACGCGCCTGCTCCACCGCCTGCGCGCGGACGCCGACGGCTTCGAGTAGCTGCGGCAACTTTTGCCGGAATGCAGCAGGAACTTTCCACCCGGTAGCGCACCAAAGCCGCCGCTTCCTCTGCTTTACTTTCGTCGATGGCGGCCGATCGATCGAACCAAGTCACATGACCGGGGCGGGATCGCTGCTCCGCCTGATCCGCAACGGCGAGGCCGTCACCCGTGCGGATCTCGTGCGCCGAACCGGTCTGGCTCGCTCCACCGTTGCGCAGCGTCTCGACGCCCTGCTCGCCCACCAGCTCGTCTACGAGGCCGGCGGCAGCGCGTCCACGGGCGGCCGCCCGCCGACGGTGCTCGCCTTCAACCAGGGCGCCGGCGTGGTGCTCGTGGCCGACCTCGGCGCCACCCATTCGCGCCTGGTGATCTCCGACCTGGCGGGCGCGCCGCTCGCCGAGACGACGTTCGACCTCGACATCGCCGACGGCCCCGAGATCGTGCTCGCGCACGTCAACGAGGCGTTCGCCGGCCTGCTCGCCGAGATCAACCGCGGCGCGCACGACGTCCGGGGCATCGGCGTGGGCGTCCCGGGCCCGGTCGCGTTCTCGCGCGGCGAGCCCGTCGCCCCGCCGATCATGCCGGGCTGGGACGGGTTCTCGGTTCCCGGCTGGTTCGCCTCGCACTACGACGCGCCCGTGCTCGTCGACAACGACGTGAACATCATGGCGCTCGGTGAGCACTGGACCCACTGGCGCGACATCGAGCACCTGCTGTACGTGAAGATCGGCACCGGCATCGGCTGCGGCATCGTCGCCGGCCGCCGCATCCATCGCGGCGCCCAGGGCGCCGCGGGCGACATCGGCCACGTCCGCCTCGCCGGCCACGACGAGGTCATCTGCCGCTGCGGCAACATCGGCTGCCTGGAGGCCGTCGCCGGCGGCCGCGCGCTCGCTTCCAACCTCACGGCCGGGGGCCTGCACGCCGAGTCCTCGCGCGACGTCGTGACGCTCGTCCGCGCCGGCGAGCCGCAGGCCATCCAGGCCGTGCGCGACGCCGGCCGCTACCTCGGCGAGGTCCTCGCCGGCTGCGTGAACTTCTTCAACCCGGGCGCGATCGTCATCGGCGGCGACATCGCCGAAGCCCACCAGCAGCTGCTCGCGGGCGTGCGCGAGGTCATCTTCCAGCGCTCGCTCCCGCTCGCCACGGGCGATCTGCGGATCGTGCCCTCGCGCCTGGGCGATCGCGCCGGCGCGATCGGCGCGGCGATCATGGTGATCGAGCACGTCCTCGCGCCCGAGGCCGTGGACCGCGCCATCCAGGCCGGGCTCGCCGCGTAGAGCGCGACGAGCCCGTGCGCGGCGCTAGCCGGCGCGCACGCTCTCGCGCACGCCGGCGAGGTCGAGCAGCAGATCGCGGACGTCGGTGGCCGCGACGCGGTCACGCGCGTGCGAGGTCTCGCTGCACAGGAACACCGGCCCGTCCTCGTCGCCCGGCGGCAACAGGCCGTGCGTGCCCTTGACGTACTTGGACGCGTCCAGGCCGACCACGCTCAGCACGTACCGGAAGCCGGCCTTCTTACGCACGAGCGCCTTCGCGCCGCGGATCTTCGCGCCCTTCTCGTCGTCCGGGTCCCAGAACAGCTCGGCGGGGTCGTAGCCCGGCTTGCGGTGGATCTCCACCTGCTGGCCGAAGTCCGGAGCGCGCGCGTTGTCGAGCCAGTAGTGGTAGGTGAACCAGGCGTCGCGCTCGGCGAGCACGACGAGCTCGCCGGAGCGCTCGTGGTTGAGCCCGGCGGCGGCCAGCGACTCGCCCTCGAGCACCTGCCCCACGCCGTCCAGGTTCGCGACGACCTCGCGCACGGCGTCCAGATCCGCGGCGTTCGGGACGTACACGTGCCCGATCTGGTGGTCGGATACGCAGAACGCGCGCGAGGTCCACGGGTCCAGGTACTCCATCCCGGTTTGCGTGTACACGTTCAGAAGGCCGGCGCGGCGCAGCGCGCGGTTGATCTCGACCGGGCGGCGCGCCTCGGTGATGCCGTACTCGCTGAGCACGACGATCTGGTGGCCGCGCAGGCGGCAGTGGTCGATCAGGTCGCCGAGGACCTCGTCGAGCTCGCGCGCCGCATTCGCCGCCTCCGGACCCTCGGGGCCGAACCGCTGGTGGTCGTAGTCCAGGTGCGGCAGGTACACGAGCGCCATGTCCAGGCGCTCGTTGTCGAGCACGATCTTCGTGGCGTCCGCGATCCACTTGGTCGACTTGATGCTCGCCGTCGGGCCCCAGTACTGGAACAGCGGGAACTCGCCGAGCGGGTTGACCAGGTTGTCGTGCAGCTGCGGCGGAAACGTGTAGCAGTCCGGCGACTTGGCGCCGTCCGCGTGATAGATCGGCCGCGGCGTGACCGTCAGGTCGGTGGAGGCGCCCATCGCGTACCACCAGCAGATGTTCGCGACGCGGAAGTCGCTCTTGGCGCGGCGCGCCGTCTCCCACACCTTCTCGCCCTGCACGAGCTTGTTGTGCTGGCGCCAGAGGAACACTTCGCCGAGGTCGCGGAAGTACCAGCCGTTGCCGACGATGCCGTGGTCGGCCGGCGTCTTGCCGGTCACGAACGACGCCTGCACCGAGCAGGTGACGGCCGGGACGATCGGGTCCAGGGCGGCCGAGAAGCCGTCCGCGCCGAGCTTGGACGTGCGCGGCATGTGCTTGAGGGCGCGCGGTGTCAGGCCCACCGCGTCCACGACCACCAGCGTCATCAGAGAACCTCCGCTCCGAGCGCGACCAGGCGGTCGCGCGTCCATTCGAGCTCGGAGGCCAGCCCGGCCACGAGCCCTTCGTCGTCCGTGGGCGCGTCACGCATGACGCTCCACGTGTAGGTCTCGACCTCGTAGTGGCGCGTCACGGGCGCGTTCGCGCCCGCCAGCGCGCCGAGCGTGTCGAGCAGCTCATCCTGCGTCGTGTGCTCGGACGTGTTGACCGGCACGTGGAAGTGCACGCGCCACTGGTCCTTCGCGGGGAGCGCGCCCTCGAGCGCCTCCGGCAGATCGTCCGTGCCCTGCACGCGCGCGTCGACGATCTCGCGCGTCTGGTGCAGGAACTTCGGCTCGTCGAAGCGCGCGAGCAGCTCGCGCCCTTCCTCGGACGCCGGATCGTCCACCCGCAGCGCGCTCGACACCTGCGTCTTGACGACCGCCAACCCGGCCTCCTCGAGTGCGGCGACCGCGCCGGTCCCCGTCTCGAACTGCACGGCGAGGTGGCAGGAATCCAGGCACACGCCGATCCACTCGGGCGCGAGGGCGCGCAGCGACTCGGCCGCCTGCGCGACGGTCTCGATCGTGCACCCCGGCTCCGGCTCCATCGCGATCCGGATCTTCTTCCCCGTCTCGCGCTCGAGCGCCTCGAGCTCGCTCGCGAGGTCGGCGAGCGCCCGCAGCGACGCCGCCTGGTTCTCCGCCGTCCAGCCCTCGCGCCAGCCCAGCGGCAGCGTCGAGATCGAGCCCTCGTGCACGTCGTCCGGCAACAGCTTCGCGAGCAGGCGCGCCAGCGCCAGCGTGTAGTCCTGGCGCGGCTTCTCGGCCCAGTGCGGCCAGTAGACGTCGGTCTTCACCACATCGGCGTGGAAGGCCTTGTAGGGGAAGCCGTTCAGCGTCACCACTTCCAGCGACAACCGATCCAGCTGCTCCGCGAGCCGGTCCGCGGCGCCCACGTCGGCGAGCGCCGGCGCCGCCACCCACAGTCCGATCCCGAGCGACGGCACGTCCAACCGCTCACGCACGCGCGCCGTGTAGCGCTCGAGCTGGGCGGAGACGCCGTCGAGATCGTCAGCGGGATGGACGTTGGAGCAATACGCGAGATGGAGCAGGCTGCCGTCGGCGTGGCGGAGCCTCACTACCGCTCACCGCGCAGCACGCCGCTGCCCTCGAAGGTCGCGGTCAGATCGGGCGAGTCGATGTCGTCCAGGATCAGCTGGCCGCTCTGGCCGAAGAACTCGACCGGGTTGCGCCAGACGAGGCGGTCGATGTCGTCGGAGCTGAAGCCGGCCTCGGCCATCGCGTCGGCGGTCTTGCGCACCTTCAGCGGGTCCGAGACGCCCCAGTCGCAGGCCGAGTTCACCAGCACGCGCTCCAGGCCGTGCTCCTGCGCGACGCGCACCATGCGGTATTCGTCCATCTTGGTGCCCGGGTAGATCGAGAAGCCCGCCCAGCAGCCGGAGTCCAGGACTTCCTTGACCGTGAGCTCGTTGTTGTGGTCGATGACCACCATCTCGGGCTTGACGCCGGACTCGGTGACGAGCTCGATCGTGCGCTTGGTGCCGTGCGCCTTGTCGCGGTGCGGCGTGTGCACGAGCACCGGGAGTTCGAACTCGGCGGCGAGCTTGAGCTGCTCCAGCAGCGCCCACTCCTCGGCCTTGGTCATGGCGTCGAACCCGATCTCGCCGACCGCGACGACGCCATCCTTGGCCAAGAAGCGCGGCAGGATCTCGATCACCTCGCGCGCGAGGTTCTCGTCGTTGGCTTCCTTCGGGTTCAGGCCGATCGTGCAGTGGTGGCGGATGCCGAACTGACCGGAGCGGAAGCGCTCCCAGCCCAGCAGCGAGTTGAAGTAGTCGATGAACGACCCGACCGACGTGCGTGGCTGGCCGAGCCAGAACGCCGGCTCGACGAGCGCCCGCACGCCCGAGGCGTACATCGCCTCGTAGTCGTCGGTCGTGCGCGACGTCATGTGCGCGTGGGGGTCGAAGATCCTCATACTCGTTGGCTCCTGTAGCTCAGTGCGCGCTCCGCAGCCGCGCGGCGATCCTCGAAGGGGCTCTGCAGCTCCGCCTCGATCGCGGCGATCTCCTCGGCGGGCGGGTACTTGTCGATCACGGTCCAGACCTCGGGCGGCAGGTCGCGCCCGGCGGCCACGCGCTCGTGCACGAACGCGCCGAGCATGCGCGCGCCGTCCGGCGTCACGCGCGAAGGGATGCCGTCCAGCCCGGTGATCGGCACGCCCACGAACACGCACTTGAGCACGGCCTGGTCGTACTGGGCGTCCGACAGGTGCTCGGTCGCGTACGGGCCGAGCGCGGCGGCGATCAAGCGGGTGTCGTTGGTGCGGATGGCGTCGTCCACCAGCGGCAGCCCGCGGTCGCCGATGTCCAGGTACGGCAGCGCGCGCAGCACGCCGCGGCGCTCGGCGGCGTCGCCGAAGCGGTACAGCTCGGCCAGCTCGCCCTCGGCACGCTCACCCGCGGCCTTGAGCAGGAGCACGCGCGCGGCGTCGTCGACGGTCCACGCCCACACGTCGGCCGGGTCGGCGCCCGGGTCCAGCGGGTCGCGCCCGACCTTGCGCCCCACCATCGCGAACCGCGTCCGCAGCACGGTCGCGTCGGCCGCGACCGCAGCGCTCGCCTCGCGCAGCCACTCCAGGCCTTCGGGCTTCGCCCGCGCCTCCAACGCCTCGGTCAGATCCTTCATCGCACCGCCTCACGCTCGGCCGCGCGCAGCGCGGACTTGGCCGCCGGCACCGTCTCGTGCGCGGCGTGGGAATGGCGCGACAACTCGACCGCGACCATGCCCTCGTACCCGATCTCCGTCAAGACCTTCAGGCTCTCGTCGAGGTCCAGCTCGCCCTCGCCGAACATCAGGTGCTCGTGCACGCCGCGGCGCATGTCCTCGATGTGCACGTGCGCCAGCGTCGGCGCGCCGCGCCGGACGCACTCCGTGACCGACATCGGCTCCAGGCAGACGATGTGGCCGATGTCCAACGTCAGCCCGAGCGCCTCGGGGTGCCCGAGCCGCCGCTGCAGCTCCTCGTAGTCCGACAGCTGCTCCACGAGCATCCCCGGCTCCGGCTCGAACGCGAGCGTCACACCGTTGTCGGAGGCGTGCGCGAGCACCCGCTCGCAGCCCTCGACCAGCAGGTCCCAGGCGCGCTCGGGCGACTCGTCGGCCGCGATCGACCCGCTCCACATGGACACCACGGGCGAGCCGAGCTCGACGGCGACGTCGACCGCCGTGCACAGCAGGTCGACGCGCTTCTGACGCCCGTCGCTGACCAGGGTCGGGAAGTGCTTGCGCCGCGGGTCCAGCACGAACCGCGCGCCCGTCTCCACCACACACGTCATCCCGCGCTCCTCCAGCTCCGCGCGCACGCGTTGCGCACGCGCGCGCAGGCGCGGCGCGAACGGGTCGAAGTGAATGTGGTCGAGCGTCAATGCGATCCCGCCGTAGCCGTTCTCGGACAGCAGGTCGAGCGCGTCCTCGAGCCGGTGGTCCGAGAGCCCGTTGGAGACGTATCCGAAGCGCAGGCTCACGTCACTTTCCTCCTCTTCGCCATCTTGCGGGCCAGTGGGAACAGCGCGGCGACGCCCGCGGCGGGCACGACCGAGCCAGAGCCGGCGAGCAGGCCCGCTTCCAGCGGCATCAGGCCCATGATCCCCGCGCCGACCGACTTCTGCAGCCGCGCCGGGGTCGGCTGCTCGATCGCGTCCACGTGGGCGCGCCCGACGAACGCGCCGTACGCCGCGCTGAGCCCAACGCCCGCGACGCGCGCGAGCTTCGGCGCCCGCTGGGCGAGCAGCGCGCTCACGCCCGCGACGGCGGCCGTGCCGGCCAGCGCCCGCTTGGACACGCTCGCGTCCCCGCCGGTGACCTCCTGGCGCGAGACCTCGGTCACGACCGTGATGTGCGCGGTGACGACGGCGGCGGCGGGCAGCGCGGCGGCCGCGCCCTGCGTGCCGGAGCCCATCATCACGTCCAGCCCACGGCACGCGGCCATGGACAGCGACGCGACCGGCGTGTCCTTGCCGAACAGGTCGTAGCCCCACACGGCGGCGGCCAGCGGCCACGCGACCGGCAGCGCACGACGCCCGTCGGCGGCCACGGCCAGCGCGAGCGAGGCCGCCGTCAGCGTGCCCGCGACCCCCAGCGCCAGCTCGGGCGAGACGCGGCCGGACGGAATCGGCCGCGAGGGCCGCTCGACCGCGTCGATCTCACGGTCGGCGTAGTCGTTGAGGGCCATTCCCGCCAGGTACATCAGCGACGAGGAGCCGACGAGCCCGGCGGTGCGGCTGACGTTCCCGAGCTGCCCGGAGGCGGCGGCGCCGACGAGCACGTCGCCCGGGACCGACAGCACGGCCGGGAGCCGGACCAGCTCGGCGAGGTCCCCCGCGCGCTGGATGCGAGCCCGCCGGCGAAGAGCCATTCCTATGCGACGACCCGCTGGAGTACCCAGCGCTCGAGCATCTCGTACTGGCGGTGCAGCGAGTGCTCACGCGTGCCGGCCGGATCCTTGAAGAAGAACGCGAGCTCGCTCAGCACGCCGCGCTCCTCGCGCTCCAGCGCCAGCGCCATCAGCCGGATCAGGTCCAGCAGCAGCGGGGCGGCCAGCGAGGAGTCGCAGCCCTCCCACGTGAACTGGAGCTTCATGCGCACGCCGAGGAAGCCCTCGAAGACGATGTGGTCCCAGGCGGTCTTCCACTCGCCCATGTCGCGCACGTCCTCGATGCGGATGGGCGCCTCGACCGGGTAGCCCAGGATGTCCTCGAGCAGCTTGCCCTTGGAGTCGAGCTTGGACTGCGCGCGCTCCGGGTCGGCCAGCGCCGCGCCGTCGCCGCCGCCGAGGATGTTGTAGCCCGCCCAGGAGCGGACCTTCAGGTTTCGCGCACCGAGCGCCGGGGCGAGGACGGACTTCATGAACGTCTCGCCCGTCTTGCCGTCCGAGCCGGCCACGGGCACCTCGTGCGCCTCGGCCAGCGCCTCGATGGCGGGCAGGCGCGCGCCGACCGAAGGCGTGAAGTCCACGAACGCCGCGCCGACCTCGATCGCCGCCAGCGCGTACAGCGCGCTCGGCGGCAGCACGGCCAGGCCGCGGTCCAGCGCGTCCATCAGCAGCGCCGGGTCCTGGTGGGCGGGGTGCGCGTCGACCGGCGCCTCCGTCGAGGAGACGTTGACCACGACGACCTTCTGCAGGTCGTGGCGCGACTTGAACGAGCTCAGGTCGGACACGATGCGCCCGAGCGCGGCGCGCGGCTCCGTGCGCGCGTCATGCCCCGTGATGCCGGGGCGCTGCTCGGACTCAGCGGCCTCGATGGCGGCGCCGAGCGCGTTCGGCAGCCCGACCGGCAGCACGCCGTCGTCAACCAGGCGAGCGGCGCGCAGCGCGAGCGGCGTCTCCACCACGTCGTGCCCGCCGAACACCAGATCGCCGAGCTCGGGCATGCTCGCTTCGGCGAAGTCGGGCCGCATGGTCACCATGCCCGTAGGCTCGGCAAGACCGGCAGCGACGGCCGCCGCGCCCGTGAGCGCGGTGGTGGCGACCGAACCGCGGCCACCGACCATCCAGACGCCGACCCGGCTACTCATGACCTGGACCCTCCACTACACGACGAGCGTAGCGCCGTGCCTCTCCTCGACTCATCGCGTCCACTTTATGCTGCATGTCAAGACCAAGTCTGTTCGTTGCCCGGCAAAACAAATCTTTTGGCTAGGTGCGTAGCGATGTCACGGATGCTTTTCCTGGCCGTTGCCCTGACGCTAGCGTCCGCTTGCGGCAGTGAGGCCCGGCCTAGCCAATCGTCCGAGCGCCTTCGTGTGCTGGTGTTCACAGAGACGACCGGTTTCCGTCACGAGTCCATACCCGACGGAGTGCGTGCCATACAAAGGCTAGGCCGCTCTCACCGGATATCTGTGGATACGACCGGAACGTCCAGGCGGTTCACCGCCAAGGGCCTTGCCCGCTACGACGCCGTGGTCTTCCTCTCGACGACCGGCACGCCGGTCGCCGAGCGCGCCGAGCAGCGCGCGTTCGAGCGCTACATCAGGGCCGGCGGCGGCTACCTCGGCGTGCACGCGGCCTCTGATACACGCGGGAAGTGGGCGTGGTATGAGCGGCTCGTGGGCGCGCGCTTCACGCGTCACGCGCCCGGGACGGCGCGCGCGACCGTGCGCGTGGAGGACCGCACCTCCGCGGCGACCAAGCCGCTTCCCGCCGCCTGGGCGCGCACGGACGAGTGGTACGAGTTCGACCGCAACCCGCGCGGCGCCGCGCACATCCTGGCCACCGTCGACGAGTCCACCTACGAGGGCGGGACGATGGGCGCGGACCATCCGATCGCCTGGTGCCATCGCTACGATGGCGGCCGCTCGGTGTACACCGCGATGGGGCACACGCGGGAGTCCTTCTCCGAGCCGGACTTCCTCGCCCACCTGAGGGGCGCAATCGAGATGGCCGCCGGCCGCGCGAGGTTCAACTGTGCGCCTTAGTAGACCGCTTCCGTTCGTTGTGGCCCTCGCCCTGATGGCGTGCGGCGGGAGCGATCCCGAGCCCACGCCGGAGCCCACGGCCGAGGCGACCAGCGAGGCGACCGCAGCGCCGACGAGCGAAGCGCCCGTGTCCACCACGCCGCCTCCGGCGCCCGACGACGGCTCCAGCCCGGCCGTGAACTCGATCACGGTCGACCCGGAGGACGGGACGCTGATGGTCGGCACCGGCCCGGCCATGTTCATCGTCCGGCCGGGCGAGAAGGAGGGCGAGCGGGTGCTGGGGACGGTCACCACGCCCGCGGGCGAGGGCACGGTGTCGGGCAACATGGTCATGCGCTTCACCGGGCCGGGCGAGCTGCTCGCGTCCGGCCACCCGCAGGGCGGCAACCTGCCGGAGAACCTGCCGATCGTCCGCTCCACCGATCTGGGCAAGACCTGGGAGGCGGTGCCGGGCACCGCAGAGGCCGATTACCACGAGTTCGAGGTCTACGACGACCTGATCATCGCCGTCAGCGTCGACTCCCCGGACATCCTCTCCAGCCGCGACGGCGGCAAGAGCTGGAACAAGAGCACGCCGCCGCAGCTCCCGATCGACGTCGTCGTCGACCCGTCGGACCCGCAGCGCTGGGCCGTGTCGACCGAGCAGGGCACGTTCATCTCCAACGACGTCGGCGGCTCGTGGCGCCCGCGCGATCCCGCCTCCGGCGCCCGCCTCGCCTGGCCCAAGGGCGACGCGCTCTACAGCCTCGACCGCAACGGCAAGCTGCGCATCAGTACCGACGGCGGGCAGTCGTTCAGCGACCGCGGCGACGTCGGCGGCCTCCCGAGCGAATTCACCGCCAACGGACGAAAAGATGAGTTGTTCGTCGCCGTGGTCGGAGGCAAGATCCGGAAGTCCTCGGACGGGGGGAAGTCCTGGGAGACGGTGGCGACGCTGAACTGAGGCGAGGGGCTGGCTACACGTTTAGCTTTCGTTGTCAGACAATGCAAAAGTCGATTGACTTTTGTTCCAAACTTCGGCTAGCGTTGGTACCCGGGTTGTCATTTGGCTCCATTCCTGTCGCTTGGGGCCAGAAAGAGGAGGAGCTACATGAAGGGAATCTCTCGGCGCACGCGCGCGTGCGCCGTTCTGGCGGCCACCGGAGCGTTGGCGCTCACCGGTACCGCCCAGGCCCAGACCACGTTCCCGGAGAAGACCGGCGACGGCGTCCAGACCGGCCAGGGGAGCATCCAGACCTTTAGCCACCGCAACTTCATCGGCAACGGTGGCGGCCTCGGCGCCAACCCGCCGGCGCTGACGATCGCTCCCGCCGCCGACGGCTCGAGCTGCGCCACGGGGACCTCCGACGAGTGCGTGTGGAAGCGCCTCGACGCGCTCTACGGCTACTACGCGGCCAACGGCCTGGACAACATCGAGCTGTACGGCCACCCGTCCCTGCCGACCAACGACGAGATCGAGGGTCCGTACGGCTGGAAGGCGTACCGCGCGATGCTCGACAAGCACGGCCTGCACGCCTCGGGCTGGCACGGCTCGCTGAACGAGTCGCAGTGGCCCGCCCGCGTCGCCGCCGCCAAGATCCTCGGCCTCGACTACATCGGCACGGGCTCCGGCCAGGCCGACGGCGAGAACCTCGACAGCTACGCCAGCATCCTGCGCAGCGCCCAGATCCTCGATCGCCTCGGCAAGTACTCCGTCGAGAACGGCGTCGGCCCGGTCTACGTGCACAACCACACGACCGAGTTCGACCGCAAGTACATGGACAACGGGACGCTCAAGACCGCCTGGGAGATCATGATCGAGCGCACCGACGCGCGCTACGTGGCCTTCCAGGTCGACGCGTTCTGGTCCTCGGACGCGTTCGACGACGCCACCGGCACCGCGACGGCGGCGTTCATCAACAAGTACGCCAACCGCATCAAGTTGATGCACGTCAAGGACGGCACGCGGGTCGGCGCCGAGTTCAACCCGGCCAACCAGAACCCGCCGAACAGCCGCGGCGGCAGCCCGAGCGCCTTCGGCGAGGGCGAGGTCGACTACCGGCCGATCCTGGCCGCCGGCAAGGGCCGCGTCCAGTACTACTCGCAGGAGAACGACAACGCCACGCTGACCACGATGGTCACGAGCCTGCGCAACTTCAAGGGCCGTGGCTCGGCGATCGTCCCGGCGGTCCTCGGCCTGCCGACCACGTTCCCGTCCGTCGCCGCCGGCACCCCGGCCGCCTCGAACGTCGTCCCGATCACGATCAAGAACACGGGCGACGCGCCGCTGGACATCACGAACATCGCGCTGGCCAACAACAACAACCAGAACAACCAGCTGTACCAGTTCCCGGGCGAGCGTCCCGGCGACTTCGCCGTCGTCGACAGCGCCGCCTGCCTCGCCACCGACCTCGCTCCCAACGCGACGTGCTTCGTCAACGTCGGCTTCAAGCCGACCACGACGGATTACAAGTCGGTCGCCCGCCTGATCGTCCAGTCCAACGCCGACAACGCGACGGAGTCGATCCTGCTGAACGGCACGAGCCTGGAAGGCCCGGCTGAGCTCCCGATCGGCGGCAACGTCGACACGGTGCTCAACCTCACGCTGAGCGCCTCGAACACGTTCGGCACGTTCCAGCCGGCCACGGCGCGCAACTACGACCAGACGGTCCTCGCCAACATCGTGAGCACCGCCGGCAACGCCGCGCTGACGGTCCACGACCCCAGCGCCGCCGCTCCCGGCCGCCTGGTGAACGGCACGTTCGCGCTGTCGCAGCCGGTGCAGGTCAACGTGAGCCAGCCGCCGGCGAACACGGCGTCCGCGTTCTCGCCGATCAGCGGCACGCCCACCTCGCTGCTCACGTTCAACGGCCCGACCGCGGGCGCGGTGCAGGCGACGATCGGCCTCCGTCAGGCGATCGCCGTCAACGAGGTCCTGCGTGCGGGCACGTACTCGAAGACGCTGACGTTCACGCTGGGCACGACGCAGCCGTAGGCCAGTAGTCGACCTCTTGCTTTAGGGGGTCAAACGGGGAGCGCCGGTCTCAGACCGGCGCTCCCTTGCTATTCCAGGAGTCAGAGATGCGCAAGTTGCTTTCAGCCATCGTGCTCGCCACCGCCTTCGCGGGCTGTGGCGGTTCCGACTCGCAGCCGCCGGAGGCCGCGACGCCGGTGCCCGTCGCCGAAGCCGAGGAGCAGGGGAACGAGCACGAGCTCGATCTGTCGGGCTACTCCGCCGGCGTCCAGGAGTACTACGGCGGCGCGCACACCCACGCGGACACCGAGCTCGGGAGCGCCGAGGCCGAGTACCACCAGCCGCCCAAACCCGCCGAGGCCAAGCTCGGCGAGCCGATCGAGCTCACGGGCACGGAGATCGGCGTGCGGTTCAAGGTCACGCCGACCAAGGTCGAGCCGGTCGGCGACGACCTGATGGCCGTCCACATCAAGCTCGAGGGCACGGGTGTGACGCAGTACAACCGACCGATGGAGATGGCGTCGATCACGTACCCGGGCGAGAAGCCGACGCCGCTGGACACCGAGGCGAAGGCCAAGTGCTCGAACGGCCTGGACGACATCGTGTTCATCGAGCCGAATCGTTCCCGGAGGGGTTGCCTGCTGTTCCCGCGGTCCGGCGACAAGATGCCCGAGCGCTTCCAGCTCGCGCTCGAGGTCGTGCCGACGATCGCCGGCGGGATCTGGAACCTCGAGTAGCGGGTACTGAACCCCCTGGGTGGGGTCCAGGGCACTCATCGGCGGCGTGCTCGCCGTTCTCGCGCTCGTCGCGATCATCGCTCCCGGCGGAGCTTCGGGCGGCGACGACGCGTCGCAGCCGTACCCGACCCGCCAGCTCGAGATCATGGCGCCGGCCGCGCCGGGCGGCGGGTGGGACACGACCGCGCGCGCGTTCCAGCAGGCCTCGCGCGACGCGGGGCTCGACAAGGGCGTCGAGGTCTTCAACGTCGAGGGCGCGGGCGGGACGCTCGGGCTCTCCGAGCTGGTCTCGAAGTCGAGCGGCGACCCGTACCAGCTGATGATGACCGGGCTCGTGATGCTCGGCGCGATCGAGACCAACGGCTCCGACGTGCCGATCACGCGCACGACGCCGATCGCGACGCTGATCACCGAAGCCGAGGCGATCGTCGTCCCGGCCGACTCGAAGTACCGCTCGATGGAGGACCTCGCCGCGGCGCTGAAGGCCGATCCGGGGTCGGTGCGCGTGGCGGGCGGGTCCGCGGGCGGCGCTGACCAGCTGCTGCTCGGCGAGATCGCCCGCGTGCTCGGCGTGGACCCGAAGCGGACGCGCTACGTCGCGCACTCCGGCGGCGGTGAAGCGAACGCCGCGATCCTCTCCGGCTCGGTGGACGCCGGGATCTCCGGGCTGGGCGAATTCGTCGACCAGGTCGAGGCGGGCAAGATGCGCCTGCTCGCCGTGTCCTCCCCGGTGGAGGCGCAGGTCGACGGCAAGGTGCCGCCGACGATCAAGGACGCGGGCGTGGACCTCGAGCTCACCAACTGGCGGATGCTGGTCGCGCCGCCGGGGCTCGAGGACGCCGAGCGCGAGCGGATCACCGAGTACGTGACCAAGGTGCTCGAGTCGCCGGCGTGGCAGGAGAACGTCGAGCGCTACGACTGGCAGCCGTTCGTCAAGACGGGGCGCGAGCTCGACGACTTCGTGGCGAGCGAGCAGCGGCGCGTGCAGCAGGTCGTGGCGGATCTGGGCATCGGCAAGTGACCGGCGCACGCGTCTTCGGCGGCGTGCTGCTGGCGTTGGGCGTCGTCGCGTTCGTGGCCACGCTGGGCGTGGGCGACGGCTGGCAGGCGAGCGGGCCGCGGCTCGCGCCCGCGGTCTCGGCGGCGGCGCTCGTGGTGCTGGCGCTGGCGTTCCTGGTCCGGCCGGGCGAGAAGCTGGCGGCGCACGTGACGGAGGCCGGTGAGCGCACGCACTGGCCGACGCCCGCGCTGCTGGTCGCACTGCTCGTGGGCTACGCGCTCGCGCTCGACCTGCTCGGCTATGCGCTCGCGACCGCGATCTTCTACTGGCTGGCGACGTGGCTGCTCGGCTCGCGCTCGCCCGTGCGTGACGTCGCGATCGCCGTCGCGCTGGGCGTGGTGACGTCGTTCGTGTTCTCCGAGTGGCTCAACGTGCAGCTGCCGACCGGGCCCTGGGGCCTCTGACGTGCTCGTGCTCGCCGCCAACCTGCTGGACGGCTTCGCCGCGGTGCTGACGCCGCAGAACCTGCTGCTGGCCGCGCTGGGCGTGACGCTCGGGACGCTGGTCGGTGTGCTGCCGGGGATCGGGCCCGCGCTGACGATCGCGCTGCTGCTGCCGATCACGTTCAACTTCGAGGACCCGGTGGGCGCGTTCATCCTGTTCGCCGGCATCTACGCGGGCGGCATGTACGGCGGCTCGACGACGTCGATCCTGCTCAACACGCCGGGCGAGTCGGCGTCGGTGGCGACGGCCATCGAGGGGTTCGAGATGGCCAGACGCGGGCGCGGGCGCGCCGCGCTGGCCACGGCGGCGATCGGCTCGTTCGTGGCCGGGACGATCGGGATCGTCGCGCTGACGCTGGTGGCCGATCCGGTCGCGTCGCTGGCGGTCAAGTTCCGCGCCGAGGACTACTTCGCGCTGACGCTGCTGGCGTTCGCGTCGGTCACGGCGCTCACGTCCTCGTCGCTGGTTCGGGGCTTCGCGTCGCTGTGCGTCGGGCTGCTGATCGGCTTCGTCGGCATCGACCAGCTGACGGGCCAGTCGCGGCTCACCTTCAGCGTCGACCAGCTCGGCAACGGCGTCGACATCGTGATCGTCGCCGTCGGGCTGTTCGCGGTCGGCGAGGCGCTGCACATGGCCGCCAAGCTGCGGTCGCGGCCGGACGAGCTGGTGCCGACCGAGCCGGGCGGGTCGTGGCTGTCCAAGCAGGACCTCCGGCGCTCCTGGAAGCCGTGGGTGCGCGGCGCCGGGATCGGCTTCCCGTTCGGCGCGCTGCCCGCGGGCGGCGCCGAGGTGCCGACGTTCCTGTCCTACGCGACCGAGAAGAAGCTCGCGCCCGACCGCGAGTGGGGCGAGGGCGCGATCGAGGGGGTCGCCGGTCCGGAGGCGGCCAACAACGCGTCCTTCTCCGGGACGCTGGTGCCGCTGCTGACGCTGGGCATCCCGACGAGCGCGACCGCCGCGATCATGCTCGCCGCGTTCCAGATCTTCAACCTGCAGCCCGGGCCGGAGCTGTTCGAGACCAACAGCGAGCTCGTGTGGACGCTGATCGCGTCGCTGTACGTCGGCAACATCATGCTGCTGGCGCTGAACCTGCCGCTGATCCGCGTGTGGGTGAAGGTGCTCGAGATCCCGCGCGCGCTGCTGTACGCGGGCATCCTGGTGTTCGGCACGCTCGGCGTCTACTCGCTCAGCGGGAGCGTCGTCGAGGTGCTGGTGATGTACGCGATCGGCGTGATGGGCTTCTTCATGCGCCGCTTCGACTTCCCGATCGCGCCCGTGATCCTCGGGGTCATCCTCGGGCCGCTGATGGAGACGCAGGCCCGGCGCGCGCTGACCGCCTCCGGCGATGACTTCTCCGTCTTCTTCTCGCGGCCGCTCACGGTCATCTTGCTGATCCTCGCGGTCGCCGCCTTCGTCATCCCGCACCTGCCGGCTCTGAAGAAGCGGCTAGCGTTCGGTGAAGACGACTGATGGCCCTCACCTTCCTGCGCTACGTCCTCCCCGCCCTGCTGGTCCTCGCCGGCTTCGTCGTGCTGTTCGCCGTCGACGACGACATCCGCTGGGACGGCTGGGCGATGCTCGTCGGCTCCGGCCTCGCCCTGCTGCTGCTCAACGTCCTGTTCCGCTACGGAGCGAAGGGCGACGAGGAGCGCGAGGCGGAGGAGTCCGCGCGCGAGTACTTCGCCGAGCACGGCCGCTGGCCGGACGACCCGGCCTGATCCGGACCGCCTCGTACCCTGTCTCGCCGTGCCTCTGTCGGTTCAGGTGGGTGTGTTGTGCGCGGTGTTGACCGCGCTCGGGTCGATCGTCGGCTTCTTCCTCAAGCACAAGGGGGCGATCAAGGCGCCGCTGGTGGACGCCAAGCGCCCGATCCACAGCTCCATCCAGCTGTTCAAGTCGCCGATCTACACGCTCGGCTGCGTCGTGGCGACCACCTCGTGGGGCTTCCACGTCGCGGCGCTGGCGCTCGCGCCGATCAGCCTCGTGCAATCCGTGATCGCGGGCGGGCTGGTGCTGATCACGGTCGTGGCCGACCGCTTCTTCGGGCACAAGGTCACGCGGCGGGAATGGATCGGCGTCGCCCTCACGGCCGCAGGGCTGGCCTTCCTCGCCGCGACGCTCGAGGGCACGGCGGATGAGGCGCACTCGGACTACGACGCGGCGATCTTCGCCGTCACGCTGATCGCGACCACCGTCGCCGCAGTCGTGCTCACGTTCCGCAACGGCACCAACGGGCCGGCGCTGGCAGTCGCCGCGGGCCTGCTGTGGGCGGGTAGCGACATCACGATCAAGGCGCTCACCGGCCACGACGGCCTCGGCCTGAGCACGATCTTCCACCCGTTCGCGGTGATCATCGTCGTGTGGTCGCTGGTCGCGCTGCTGATCTCCGCCAAGTCGCTGCAGCTCGGGCCCGTGGTGCCGGTGATCGCGCTCACCAGCGCGACCGCGAACGTGCTCACGATCGCCGCCGGCCCGGTCGTGTTCCAGGAGCCGCTGCCCGAGGACCCGGGCGCGCTGCTGATCCGCCTGGCCGCGTTCGCGCTCGTGATCACGGCGGCGGCGATGACCCCGCCGCCGGGCTCTGAGCTCAAGAAGGAAGTGCCTGCGTAACCGCGGTCAGGGCGTGGTAGACGTCCGGCTTGCCGTCCCAGATCGTGGACGCCGGACGGTTGTCGGTATCGAGCTCGTGCCACCAGGAGCCGCCCTCACGGTCGATGAAGTGCTGCTCGGCCAGCTCCCACCACGCCCGCTCGAACTCGCGCTCGCCGAGCACGGCGGCCGCCGCGATCGCCTCGCACAGCACCCAGTGCAAGCGGGCCCGCACGACCGGGCGCCCGTCGAAGTCGACGGTGTAGAGGAAGCCTGAGCCGTCCCAGCCGTCGTGGACGGCGCCCGCGAACAGCCGCTGCGCCTCCGCCTCGAACCCGAGCCCGTGGGCGAGCCGCGCCCACTCGAACCCGTGGCCGGGCGTCGAGCCGTAGGGCCGGAACGGGTGCGCCGGGTCGTCGCGGTTGTAGTGCGGGAGCGGGCGCCAGCTCGGGTCGTAGTGCTCGATCACCCGCACGCCGCCGACGAACCGCTCCGTGATGCGCGAGGCCCGCTCGACCCACAGCGGGTCGCCGGTCGCCACCATCGCCTCGACGCCGTGCATGTTCGCGTTCGCGCCGCGATAGGGCTCGACCGCGCTCCAGTCGCGCGAGCACACGTCGGCCAGCGCGCCGAAGCGCTCCTCCCAGAAGCGGGTCTCGAGCACCTCAAGCGCCTCGGCGAGCAGGTCGGCGTCGCCCGCGGCGGCCGCCGCGAGCACGACGAACACGTGCTCGTAGGCCTTCTTGTCCCCCGGCTCGCCGGCGACCGAGAACCAGCCGCCGTGCTCCGGGTCCCGGAAGTCCTCGCGCAGCGCCGCCAGGCCGTGCTCGACGAGCTCGGTCTCCCCCGCGCGAGCGAACACGTACGTCATGCGCGTGTTGATCCACAGCTCGCGCCGGCGCGACAGGTCGAGCGAGCCGTCCACCCGCAGCCACCCGAAGCCGCCCTCCGGGTGCACGGACCCGCGGGCGAAATCCAGCAGCCGGGCGCGTTCAGCAGAAAGTTCCAGCACGGCCGATGAGTTTCGCGCACGCGGCCCGTCCTTGCCGCCATGAACCGCATGATCTTCATCAACCTCCCGGTCCGGGACATCGAGGCCACCACCGCCTTCTACACGTCGCTCGGGTTCGCCTTCAACCCCGCGTTCGCCTCGCCACAGTCCGCGTGCATGGCGCTCAACGACTCCGCGTTCGTGATGTGGCTCTCGTACGAGCACTTCGCGGACTTCACGGACGGCGCCGCCATCCTCGACCCGCGCGAGAACACGACCGCCGCGTTGTACGCGCTCTCGGCCGATTCCCGCGAGGCCGTCGACGCGACCGTGGCCGCCGCGGTGGCCGCAGGCGGCGCCGAGCACGGCGCCGCCCAGGACCACGGCTTCATGTACAGCCGCGCGTTCCGGGACCTCGAAGGGCATGGCTGGCAGGTCATGTGGATGGACCCGCAGGCCGCCGCCGACGGCCCGCCGGACATGGCTGAGACGGCGTAGTCCGATCCTGGGTAGTTCTTCAGGCACGTCCTCCCCGCACGACAACACGCTCACGGGCCGCGCGCTCGTGCCGGTGTTCGCCGCGCTGATGCTCGGCATGTTCCTCGCCGCGCTCGACCAGACGATCGTGTCGACCGCGTTGCCGACGATCGTCGGCGAGCTCGGCGGGCTCGAGCACCTGTCCTGGGTGGTCACGTCCTACCTGCTCGCGACCACCGCCTCCACGCCGCTGTACGGCAAGCTCGGCGACATGTACGGGCGCAAGCCCGTGTTCCTGGTCGCGATCGTGATCTTCCTGATCGGGTCGGTGCTGAGCGGGCTCAGCCAGTCGATGACGGAGCTGATCGCGTTCCGCGCCGTGCAGGGGCTGGGCGCCGGCGGGCTGATGGTCGGCGCACAGGCGATCATCGCCGACGTCGTCCCGCCGCGCGACCGCGGCCGCTACATGGGCCTGATCGGCTCCGTGTTCGCGGTCGCGTCCGTCGCGGGCCCGCTGCTCGGCGGCTTCTTCGTCGACACGCTCTCCTGGCGCTGGGTGTTCTACGTGAACCTGCCGGTCGGCGTGATCGCGATCGCGATCATCGTCTTCCGGCTGCGCCTGCACACGCCCGCCACGCGCCACAAGATCGACTACCTCGGCGCGACGCTGCTGACCGCGGGCGTGAGCGCGATCATCCTCGTCACCACCTGGGGCGGCAGCGAGTACGCCTGGGCCTCGCCGACGATCATCGGCCTAGCGATCGCCGGCGTGATGCTGGTCGCGCTGTTCATCGCGCAGGAGTCACGCGCGGACGAGCCGATCATCCCGCTGAACCTGTTCCGCTCGGTCGTCTTCAGCGTCGCGTCCTCCCTGGGGTTCCTGATCGGCCTGGCGATGTTCGGCGCGATCACGTTCATCCCGCTGTTCCTGCAGCTCGTCTACGGCGTCTCGCCGACTTCCTCGGGCCTGCGCATGCTGCCGCTGATGGCGGGGCTGCTCAGCGCATCGATCATCAGCGGCCGCACGATCAGCCGGATCGGCCGCTACAAGCCGTTCCCGATCGCGGGCTGCGCCGTCACCGCGTGCGGCATGTTCCTGCTCTCGCGGCTGGAGGTCGACACGCCCCCGTGGCTCGCGTCCGTGTACATGCTGGTCGTCGGCATCGGGATCGGCTTGACGATGCAGGTGCTCGTGCTCGCGGTGCAGAACTGCGCGCCGCCGAAGGACATCGGGGTCGCGACCAGTGCCGCGACGTTCTTCCGCTCGATGGGCGGCTCGCTCGGCGTCGCGCTGTTTGGCGCGGTCTTCGCCGCCCGGCTCGCGAACGAGCTCGCGCAGTTCCCGCCCGCGATCGCGTCCCGCTTCAGCGGCGGGCTGAGCATCAGCCCGGACGAGGTCCACAGCCTTCCGACCGAGGCTCAGACCGACTTCCTGCACGCGTTCGTCGCTGCGCTGCAGCCCGTGTTTCTCGTCGGCGCGGTGCTGACCGCGCTGGCGTTCCTGCTCGCCTGGGGCCTGAAGGAGGTGCCGCTGCGCGGGTCCGCACGCCCGCCCGCGGACCTCGAGGGCGCCGACGCGGTCGCCGGCGCCACGGGCGCCGACGAGCTCGTCACGCCGCGCGAAGGTTCTCGGGCGCGATAGCGGCGCGCACGAGCGGGCGCAGCAGCCGGACCGCGAGCCGCGCGACGAGTGCGAGGAGCAGCGCGGCGACGACGGCCGCCGCGAGCCCGAGCAGCGCCGGACCGAGCAGCTCGTCCGCCGGCGGCCACGCGCCGATCGCCACGCTGATGAGCGAGAACAGGACCACGTTGCCGAGCGCCGCGCCGAGCGCGACGGCCGGCACGACCGTGGCGAGCAGCTGGCGGACCAGCACGCGCCCGAGCCCGCGCTCGTCGAGGCCGAAGACGGCCAGCGTGGCGAGCGGGCGACGCGCGGCGACGAGGTGCTCGATCGCGTTGAGCACGAGCGAGAAGACGGCCACCGCGGCGCCGGCGACGACCACGGCCACCGACAGCCCCAATCCACCGACGTAGAAGCCGAGATCCTGTGCCGCCCACTCGTACTCGAAGTTCAGCGTCTCGTACGCGTACAGCGCCTGGAAGCCGAGCGCGACGCCGCACACCATCAGCACCGCCGCGACGCGCCCCGCGGTCCGCGGGTCGGCCCGCAGCCGGCGCGCCGCGAGCAGCGACTCGGTGTCCGGCCGGCGCTCGAGCGCCCGCGCGGCGGCGAGCACGAGCCGGGGGCCGGCGGCGAAGGCGAACACGAGCAGTCCGACGATGGCGATCAGCAGCCCGACGTTGCTCTCGGAGTCCACGTAGCTGGCCATGCTCACCACCACCAGAAGCGCGCCCGCAATGAGCGCCGCCGCGTTCGCGGCGCCCGGGCGCGCCGAGGTCCCGCCGCCGCGCTCGCGCAACAGCGCGCCCGCGCCCGTGCCGCAGACGGTCAGCACCGGGATCAGCGCGAGCCAAGTGACGACGTCGGCCGCATCCGGCACGGCGACGAGCCGGGCCCCCGACGGTGGGAGCACGCCCGCGGCGATCCAGAACACCAGGTACGCGGGCGCGGCCAGCACGGCGCCCAGCGCCGCGGCCCAGCCCGCCTGGGCGGCCGCGATCGCGCGCAGCTGGCCGGGCGTCGCCCCGGCGAGGCGCAGCGCCGCCAGGCGCTGGTCGCGCGCGACCGACGCGGTCCGCAGCGCCTGCACGGTCAGCGCCAGCACCGGAACGATCAGCAGCAGCGCGCCGACGATCACGCCGAGCTGCAGGTCGTCCTCGGTGACGTAGCTGACCAGGCCGTCGGCGCTCGACCCGCGCGCGACGTGCAGCGCGAACAGCAGCAGCTGCCCGGCGAGCGCGATCGAGCCGGCGATGATCGCGGTCCGACGCCGCTCCGCGTCCGCCGCGGACCGGGCCAGCCGGATGGTGGTCGTCACCTTCATCGCGTCAACCTCGCCATGTCCAGGCGGCCGTCGAGCAGCCGCACCTCACGATCCGCGCGGGCGGCCACGTCGCGATCGTGCGTGACGATCACGACGGCCACGCCGCCCTCCCCCGCCTCGCCGACCAGCAGCTCGAGCAGCTCGAACCCGCCGGCCTGGTCGAGGCTGCCGGTGGGCTCGTCGGCGAACACGATCTCGGGCTCGGTGACCAGCGCCCGGGCGACCGCCACGCGCTGGGACTCGCCGCCGCTGAGCTCGGCCGCGAGCGTGTCGCGCTCCTGCCCGATGCCCACGCGGTCCAGCCACCCGGCGGCGGCGCGCAGCGCACGCCCGCGCGCCCACCCGTCCAGCAGCAGCGGCAGCGCGACGTTCTCCACCGCCGCCAGATCGGGAACGAGCTGGCCGAACTGCAGCACGACGCCGACGTCGCGCCGCCGCAGCGCCGCGCGCTGCGCCTCGCTCAGCGCGGTCAGGTCGTAGCCGAGCAGCCGCACCACCCCGAGCTGTGCGGGCAGGATCCCGGCCGCGACGTGCAGCAGCGTGGACTTCCCGCACCCGCTGGGCCCGGTCACGGCCACGACCTCCCCCGCGTCGACGTGCAGCTCGACGCCGCGCAGCGCCGGCGTGCGCGTGTAGGCGTACTCGACGCCGATCAGCTCGAGGACTGCGCGCGGGATTGCGCAACCGTAGCCGAGCGGACCGAGCAGGCGACCCAGCCTGCCCGCGTTCCAGCCATCCTGGAGATTTCCACGGATGTGCAAAACGCCTGTAGCCTGACCATCGTGGGCGAAAATTCGTGGCTCGCCGTCAGCGCCGGCACCACGCCCCTGGTAAGAGCACAGGAGCTGCGCTTCGCGTGGGAGCGCTTCATGGCGGACGACGACGGCGACCCGGCGCTCGTGCGCGAGGCGATCACGGACTCCTGGCGCCGCAGCAGTGCCGCGGGTGTGGACCCCACCGGCGGGCGCCTCGCCCCGATCGTCGCCGACGAGCGCGAGACGCACGACCGCTACTCCGAGCACCCGCTGCACCGGGCCTCGCCGTTGATCCACGAGTGCCTGTCCGCGATCGCCGACGAGGCCGGCTACCTGATCGTGATCAGCGACGCCGACGGCACGCTGATGAGCATCGAGGGCAGCGCGGACGTGCGCCTGCGGGCCGCCGGCGACATGAACTTCGCCGAGGGCACGCTGTGGAGCGAGGGCGGTGCGGGCACGAACGCGATCGGCACCGCGCTCGCGCTCGACCACGCCGTCCAGGTCTTCGGGCCCGAGCACTTCTCCGACCCCGTCCAGCGCTGGACGTGCAGCGCCTGCCCGATCCACGACCCGGACACGGGCGAGGTGATCGGCGTGATCGACCTCACGGGCGACCTGCAGACCGTCCATCCGCACAGCCTCGCGGTCGCGACCGCCACCGCGCGCGCCGTCGAGGCCAGCCTCCAGCTCGCGCTGCAGGAACGCGACGCGCGCCTGCAGGCCCGCTACGGCGGGCGGGTCAGCCCGGACCGCAGCGCGCTCGTCACGCCCACGGGCCGCGCGATCGGCGCGGTCCCGCGCGGCTGGAAGCTCACCGGGCGGCTCGTCATCCCGCCGGGCGGCGGCGAGCTGACGCTGCCGTCCGGCGCGCACGCCGTGGCCGAGCCGGTCGCGCCGACGCTGGAGGCGTTCGTCGTGCACGCGCTCGAGCCCAAGCGCGTGACCTCCGTCTCCAAGCCGCTGGTCAAGCTGCGCTTCCTCGGCCGCGACCGAGCGGAGCTGGACACCGGCGAGCAGATCACGACGCTGCGGCCGCGCTTGGCGGAGATCCTCGCGCTGCTGTGCGCGAACCCGGAAGGCATGAGCGCGGAGCGCCTGTGCGCGGACCTGCACGGGGACGGCGGCAGCGTGTCCTCCGTCCGGGTCGAGGTGTCGCGGCTGCGCAAGCTCCTCGGCCCGTGGATCGACACCGAGCGCTACCGGCTCACCTGCGACGTGGAGTCCGACGTGCGCCGCGTGGAGGGCCTGCTCGCCGCCGGCAACACGCGGGCGGCGGCTGAGGCCTACCCGGGCCCGCTGCTGCCGAGCAGCGAGGCGCCCGGCGTCACGCGCGAGCGCGAGCGGGTCGAGCACTGGCTGCGCCAGGCCGTCATGACGGCGGAGGATCCCGAGGCGCTGTGGGCGTACGTGCAGGTCGCGCACGACGATCTCGCCGCCTGGAAGCGGCTGCTCACCCACCTCGAGTTCCGCGACCCGCGGCGCCCGCTGGCGGCGGCCCGGGTCTCTGCTCTTCGTGCAGCGCTGATGTAACGCCCCGGTGGTGGACTCCTCTGCGGAGGAGAATGCAGGCGACCCGTACACATCGGGGCCTCAGCACCGCGCGCGCGGCACTGCGTGTCACGTGGCTGCTGGCCCGTGCCCCCGACGGCATCCGCGCGGACCAGGTGGCCGAGACGCTCGGCAAGAGCTCGAGCACGGCCTACAACCTGCTCGCCTCGCTGTGCGACGAGGGCGTCGCCGAGCGCCACACGGGCGGCGTCTACAGGCTCTCTCCCGCATTCCGGGAGACGGTGGCCGAGGAGTCCGACCGCCACGATCTCAGCGGCGTCGTCGACGACCTCCTCGCGCGTACGCACAAGCGGGCCTATCTGGCCGTCCTGCGCGACAACGAGCTGCGGATCGTGCTCGAGCGCGGCCTGCAGGGCATGCCGAAGCTGCCCGGGATGAGCCCGGAGATCGCCGACAACGCGCACGCGCTGGCGCTGGGCAAGGTCGTGCTCGCGCTCGGCCCGCGATCCGCGGTCGACGCCTACGCGCACGCCGGCCTCAAACGCTTCACCGCCGCGACCATCACGGAGCCCGACGCGCTGCACGAGGAGCTGCGCCGGGTCCGCCTCACGGGCGTCGCCCAGGAGCGCGAGGAGTTCGAGCGCGACTTCTGCTGTCTGGCCGCGCCCGTGCTCGACCACGACCGCCGCTTCCTCGGCGCGGTCGGCATCTCGATGTCCAGGCGGGCCTTCGACCACGAACGCGAGCAGCTCGAGGAGACGCTCCGCGACGTCGTCGGATTCCAACGATCTGCCGAGATCCGGGCCGAACTTGATCACGGCCCACACGCCCACGTAACTGCTCTCCAGGGACGACGTTTCCAAAGGAGGCGGCCTTGAGCCGAGCCAGCATCACAAAGGCCCATCAGAAGATCCAGGAGCTGTCCTGGGAGCCCACCTTCGTGGAACCGGTCGACAAGTACCCGACCGACTACACGTTCGAGAAGGCGCCCAAGAAGGACCCGCTCAAGCAGGTCCTGCGCTCCTACTTCCCGATGGAGGAGGAGAAGGACAACCGCGTCTTCGGCGCGATGGACGGCGCCATCCGGGGCAACATGTTCCGGCAGGTCCAGGAGCGCTGGATGGAGTGGCAGAAGCTGTTCCTGTCGATCATCCCGTTCCCGGAGATCAGCGCCGCCCGGGCGATGCCGCTCGCCATCAACGCGGTGCCGAACCCCGAGGTCCACAACGGGCTCGCGATCCAGATGATCGACGAGGTCCGCCACAGCACGATTCAGATGAACCTGAAGCGGCTGTACATGAACCACTACATCGACCCCGCCGGGTTCGACCTCACCGAGAAGGGCTTCGCCAACTGCTATGCCGGCACGATCGGCCGCCAGTTCGGCGAGGGCTTCATCACCGGTGACGCGATCACCGCCGCGAACGTCTACCTGACGATCGTCGCCGAGACCGCGTTCACCAACGTGCTGTTCGTCGCCATGCCGGGCGAGGCCGCGGCCAACGGCGACTACCTGCTGCCGACGGTCTTCCACAGCGTCCAGTCGGACGAGTCACGCCACATCTCCAACGGCTACTCGATCATCCTCATGGCGCTCGCCGACGAGCGCAACCGCCAGCTGCTCGAGCGCGATCTGCGCTACGCATGGTGGAACAACCACGCCGTCGTGGACGCCGCCATCGGCACGTTCATCGAGTACGGCACCAAGGACCGCCGCAAGGACCGCGAGTCCTACGCGGAGGCCTGGCGGCGCTGGATCTACGACGACTACTACCGCTCCTACCTGGTCCCGCTGGAGAAGTACGGCCTCACGATCCCGCACGACCTGGTCGAGGAGTCCTGGAACCGGATCTGGAACAAGGGCTACATCCACGAGGTCGCCCAGTTCTTCGCCACGGGCTGGTTCGCCAACTACTGGCGGATCGACGGGATGGACGACTCCGACTTCGAGTGGTTCGAGTTCAAGTACCCCGGCTGGTACGACAAGTACGGCCGCTGGTGGGAGAAGTACACCGAGCTCTCCAAGAAGAACGGCCACAAGCCGATCGCCTTCGAGGCCGAGGCCAACTACCAGTACCCGCACCGCTGCTGGACCTGCATGGTCCCGTGCCTGATCCGCGAGGACACGGTCATGGACGAGGTCGACGGCCAGGTGCGCACGTACTGCTCGCAGACCTGCCACTGGACCGACAAGGTCGCCTTCCGGCCGCAGTACGAGGGCCGTGACACGCCGAGCATGGGCCGGCTGGGCGGCATGCGCGAGTGGGAGACGCTCCACCACGGCAAGGACCTCGCCGAGATCATGCAGGACTCGCTCGGCTACGTCCGCGACGACGGCCACACGCTGATCCCGCAGCCGCACCTGAACCTGGACCCGAAGGAGATGTGGACGCTCGACGAGGTCCGCGGGATCACGCTCAACAGCCCGAACGTGCTGCTGAACGAGATGTCGCCGGAGGAGCGTGAGGCCCACATGGCCCAGTACAAGCGCGGAGGCCCGGCCGGGCGGCCGGCGGCCGCGTAGGGATCAGCGATGAAGCACACCGTGCGCTTCGAGCCCGTCGGCATCGAGATCGAGGTCGACGAGGAAGAGACCATCCTCAACGCCGCCTTCCAGCAGGGCATCATGCTGATGCACGGCTGCAAGGAGGGTCAGTGCTCGGCGTGCAAGTCGTTCATCCTCGACGGCGAGGTCGATCTGGACCGCTACTCGACGTTCGCGCTCCCCGACTTCGAGGAGGCCGAGGGGTGGACGCTGCTGTGCCGCGCCCACCCCTACTCGGACCTCGAGATCGAGCTCATCAACTACGACGAGGAGATCATCCACGGTGGCGTGCCGCCGCGGACGATTTCCACGTCGGTGGTGTCGGTGGCCAAGCTCACCTCCGACATCTACTCGCTCACGCTCAAGCCGTCCGAGCCCTTCGAGTTCAAGCCCGGCCAGTACGTGGACATCCAGATCCCGGGCACCGAGCTGCACCGCTCGTTCTCGATGGCCAACACGGACCCGGACACGCTCGAGTTCATGATCAAGCACTACGAGGGCGGCAGGTTCAGCGGCCAGCTCGCGGACGGCTCGATCCGGCCGGGGGACGAGCTCAACGTCACCGGCCCCTACGGCGTCTTCACCCTGCGCCCCAGCTCCCCGCGCCGGCTGCTGTTCATCGGCGGCGGCGCGGGCATGGCGCCGATCCTCTCCCTGCTGCGCTCCCTGCGTGAGAGCGGGTCCGAGCGCGCTCGGGCCTACTACTACGGCGCGCGCACCGAGGCCGACCTGTTCCAGCTGGACGAGCTGGCCTCGCTCGAATGCGGCTTCGTGCCCGCCTGCAGCGAGAACAGCAACGGCTGGAGGGGCGAGTGCGGGCTGATCACCGATGTCGTCTCCCGCCTGGAGGGCGACATCGCCGAGGTCGACGCCTACGTCTGCGGCCCGCCGCCGATGGTCGAGGCGGCCATCGCGCTGCTGGAGGCCAAGGGCGTGCCCGAGGCGCACATCTACTACGACAAGTTCACCACCACCGCGGACCAGTGAGGAGGCCGGATGGCCACAGAGGTCAAGGAACGCAGCGTCCCCAAGCCTGCGTTCACGGACGCCGAGGCGGGCGCCAAGGAGTTCCCGTCCTGGCAGAGCCGGAGCTACAACTACTTCACTCCGCGCAAGCGGCGCGCGACGGTCTATGAGGACGTCACGGTCGACGTCCAGCCCGACCCCGCCCGCCACCTCTCCCAGGGCTGGGTGTACGAGTTCGCGAACGGTGTCGGCGGCTACCCGCAGGAGTGGACCGCACTCAAGTCCTCGAACTGGCACCAGTTCCTCGACCCGAACGAGGAGTGGGAGCAGACGATCTATCGCAACAACGCGAACGTCGTCCGCCAGATCTCGCAGAACATCGAGCACGGCCGCACCGCGGGCGTGTACGCGGCCTTCGACCCCGCGTGGGTGAAGGTGCTCGAGCGGCACGTGTTCGCGTGGGCGCACGCCGAGCACGGCATCGGGCTGCACGTCTACACGCCCGCGCAGCGCGACGCGCCGACGAACATGATCAACAACGCGATGGCGGTCGGCGCCGTCCACAAGCTGCGCTTCGCGCAGGACCTGATCCTCTACAACCTCGCGCTGAGCGAGGAGATCGACGGCTTCGACGGCTCGATCCACCGGCAGACCTGGCAGGAGGATCCGGTCTGGCAGCCGACGCGCGAGTTCGTCGAGCAGCTCACCGCCACCCGCGACTGGGCCGAGCAGTGGTTCGCCACCTCGGTCGTGTTCGAGCCGATGCTGGGGGAGCTGTTCCGGTCGGGCTTCGTGATGCAGGTCGCGGCGCTGCACGGCGACTTCGTCACGCCGACGATCATGGGCGCCGGAGAGTCCGACGCCGCCCGCGAGCAGCGCGGCGCGCGCGTGCTGTTCCGGATGCTCACCGACGACGCCGAGCACGGCGCGGCGAACCAGGCGCAGCTGCGCCAGTGGCTGTCGACGTGGAACGCGGCGGCGGAGAACGCCGCCCGCACGCTGCAGCCGATCTGGTCGCAGATCTCGGAGAAGGTCGTGCGCTTCGAGGACTCGCTCGAGCGCTCGAAGGCGCGTCAGCAGGCGCTGCTGGCGGACATCGGACTGGAGGCCTAGCGCATGACGCACTTCCAAGCGGACGCCACGCCGTCCAACAAGGCGGGCGTGACGTTGATGAACAACCAGGTCGGCTACGTGGTCGCGAACGTCATGCGCGACAAGGACAACGTGACCGTCACGGAGCTGCCGTCGATGATCCGCGTCGACGGCGTCAACAAGATCGACTTCGACTACGAGGAGATCGCCGAGGCCCTCGGCTGGGACGACTTCGGCAACGACGACTTCGAAGAGATCATGTCCACGCACTATGGGCGTATGGTTGTCCTCGACGATCGCGTGTTGCTGTTCGCCAATCCGGAGGACGCGGCCGAGTACATCGACTTCGACCTCCAAGTCGTCGAGTAGGACGGAGGAGAGCGGATGTACGAGAAGGACGGGGAGAAGTACTTCATCGTCGACAGCCACCTGCACTTCTGGGACGCCTCGCCGGCGAACTGGGTGAAGGGCCAGGAGGAGTTCGCCAAGGGCTGGATCGAGTGCTTCCACGCCTATCAGGGCCTCGGGCCGGCGGACACGCACTGGACGCTCGAGCACTTCCAGAAGTACTCGGTCGAGGACTTCGAGAAGGACGTGTTCACCGAGGGCTACGTCGACCGGGCGATCTTCCAGTCGACGTACCTGAAGGAGTGGTACACGACCGGCTTCAACGACATCGAGCAGAACGGGTCGCTGCTGGACCGCTTCCCGGGCAAGCTCATGGTCAACGGGCGCTTTGACCCGCGTGACGGCGAGGCCGGCCTGGAGCAGCTCGAGGCCGATCACGCCAAGTACGGCATCAAGGGGCTCAAGCTCTACACCGCCGAGTGGAACAACGGCTCGCGCGGCTGGAAGCTGACCGACCCCGAAGCGCGGCCGTTCTTCGACAAGTGCGTCGAGCTCGGCATCAAGAACATCCACGTCCACAAGGGCCCGACGATCTGGCCGCTGGACAAGGACTCCTTCGACGTGTCCGACGTCGACCACGTCGCGACCGACTACAACGGCGAGCTGAACTTCATCGTCGAGCACGTCGGCCTGCCGCGGATCGAGGACTTCTGCTTCATGGCGACGCAGGAGCCCAACGTCTACGCGGGCCTGTCGGTGGTGATCGGCGGCCTGATGCACGCGCGCCCGAAGTTCTTCGCGAAGGTCATGGGCGAGCTGCTGTTCTGGGTCGGCGAGGACAAGATGCTGTTCGGCTCCGACTACGCGATCTGGGAGCCGAAGTGGCAGATCGAGGGCTTCGTCGACTGGGAGATGCCCGACGACGAGGCGTTCTCGGACTTCCCGCGGCTCGGCGTCGAGGGCAAGAAGAAGATCCTCGGCCTCAACGCGGCGAAGCTCTACGACATCGAGGTCCCCGAGGAGTACCGGATCCCGGTGCCGCCGGAGGAGCCGGCGCGCGAAGAGAGCGCGGTCGCGGTTCACCCATGATCACGCGCCCCCGAGTCCTCGAGGCGCTCGGGACGGTCTACGACCCGGAGCTCGACGAGCCGATCACCACGCTCGGCTTCGTCGGCTCCGTGGCCGTGGACGGTGGTTCCGTGGCGGTCCGCCTCCGGTTGCCGACGCCCCAGTGCGCGCCCAACTTCGCGTTCCTGATGGCCGCGGACGCCTCCCGCGCGCTGTGGCGACTGGAGGGCGTGACGTCCGTGGACGTCGTGCTCGAGGATCACTACACGGGGGCCGAGATCAACGCCACCGTCAACGCCGGCGGATCGTTCAGCGACGCGTTTCCCGGGGAGACGCGCGGGGAGCTGGACGCACTGCGCGCGCTGTTTCAGCGCAAGGCGTTGCTCGCCCGGCAGTCGCGGTTGCTGTCCGAGGTGCCGCGACGGCTGGGCGACCTGCACGGGCCGGAGGCCGACCGCTGCCGTGAGCTGCGGCGGGCGCTCGGGATCGACGCGTCCGACGAGGCCGCGCCGTTCGTCACCGGCGACGGCGTGCCGGTCGACGCGACCGATGTGCGCTTCCGGCGGATGGCGTCGATGACCGCGCTGTCCCTGGAGACCAACGGCCATCTGTGCCGCGATCTGCTGCGAGTTCGATACGGGGAGGAAGCTGCCGCATGATTGCCGCGCGTCTGCACAACTACCACGAGGCGTTGAAGGTCGAGGAGATCGACGAGCCGAAGATCGTGGGTCCCTACGACGTGATCGTCAGGATCGGCGCCGCGGGGCTGTGCCGCACCGACCTGCACATCCAGGAAGGCCAGTGGGCGGAGAAGTCGGGCGTGGCGCTGCCGTACGTGCCCGGGCACGAGAACGCGGGCTGGATCCACGAGGTGGGCTCCGGCGTGACCAACGTCGAGGTCGGCGACACCGTGATCGTCCACCCGTTCATCTCGTGCGGGCTGTGCCGGCCGTGCCGCAAGGGCGACGACATGCACTGCGTCAACGGCGAGTTCCCGGGCATCGGGCGCGACGGTGGCTTCGCGCAGTTCCTGCACACGAGCGCTCGCTCCGTCATCAAGCTCGATCCGTCGCTGCACCCGACGGACATCGCGGCGCTGGCGGACGCGGGGTTGACGGCGATCCATGCCGTCAAGAAGGCGATCCCCGTGCTGGGCGCGGGCACGAAGGCCGTGGTGATCGGCGCCGGCGGGCTCGGCCACATCGGCATTCAGTGCCTGAAGGCCTACACGCCGACCGAGATCATCGTCATCGACCCGTCCGAGCAGGCGCTCGAGCTGGCGCGCGAGACGGGCGCCGACCACACCGTGAAGGTGGACGGCTCGCAGCGGGAGCTCGTGCGCGAGCTGACCGACGGGATGGGCGCCGACGCGATCATCGACTTCGTCGGTGAGAAGGGCGCGATCGAGGACGGCGTCGAGATGGTGATGGACGGCGGCTTCTACTACGTGATCGGCTACGGAGAGAACATCAACGTGCCGACGATCGACATCATCTCGCGCGAGATCTCCTTCATCGGGAACCTCGTCGGGACCTACGTCGACCTACAGGACCTGATGACCCTGACCGCGCAGGGCAAGGTCAAGCTGCACACCTCGCAGTACCCGCTCGACGCCATCAACGACGCGATGGCGGATCTGGACAACGGACGGCTGCAGGGCCGCGGGATTCTCGTCCCGGCCTGAGCTCGGAGGACATAGACGATGGGCAAGCGCCTCTACTTCAACCACGAGGCTCGATTGTTGCTGCAAGCGGGCGTGGACGAGCTGGCCAACACGGTGAAGGTGACGTTGGGTCCGAAGGGCCGCAACGTGGTGCTCGAACGGCTCGCCGGCGCGCCGACGATCACCAATGACGGCGTCACGATCGCGCGCGAGATCGAGCTCACCGACCAGTACAAGAACATGGGCGCGCAGCTCGTCCGCGAGGTCGCCAACAAGACGTCCGACCAGACCGGCGACGGCACGACGACCGCGACGCTGCTCGCGCAGGCGATCGTGCGTGAGGGGATGCGCGCGCTCGAGGAGGGCGCCAACCCGATGCTCCTGCGCCGCGGGATCGAGGAGGGCGCGGCGGCGGTCGTGGTTGAGCTCGGCCGGATCGCGCGGCCGGTCGAGGGTCCCGACCTGGTCAAGGTGGCGACGATCGCCGCCAAGGAGGACGAGGGCATCGGGCGCGTGGTCGCGGAAGCGCTCGAGCGCGTCGGCTCCGACGGCGTGGTGACGATCGAGGAGACCGAGGAGCCGGGCGTCACGGTCAAGTTCGTCGAGGGCATGGTCGTCGAGAACGGCTGGCTCTCCCCCTACATGGTCCGCGACCAGGAGCGGATGGAGACGGTCTTCGAGAACCCGCTGATCTTCATGACCAACCGGGCGTTCAAGCACCCGAACGACCTGATGCCGGTCCTGCAGGCGGCGGGCCGCGAGCCCGGGCGGCCGATCGTGATCCTGTGCGAGAACGCCGAGGCGGCGGCGCTCGGCATGCTCGTCCACAACAACTCCGCCGGGACCGTGCAGGCCGTGGCCGTGCGCGCCCCCGGCTTCGGGCACCGGCGCATCCAGCATCTCGGCGACCTGGCCGCGTTCTGTGGCGGGACGGTCATCGCGGAGGAGGCCGGGTTCGGGTTGGACGACGTCGCTCTGGAGCACTTCGGCACCGCGCGGCGCGTCGTGTGCACCGCGGACGACTGCACGTTCATCGAGGGCGGCGGGACCTCGGACGCGGTCGCCGGGCGGCTCGCGCAGCTGCGTGTCGAGCTGTCGCGGGCCGTCCACGACCGCGACATCGAGATCCTGCAGGAGCGGATCGCGCGGCTGTCCGCGAACCTGGCCGTGATCCGCGTGGGCGCGCCGACCGAGCCCGCTTTGAAGGAGCGCTTCCGGCGCACCGAGGGCTCGCTGGCGGCGACGCAGGCGGCGGTCTCCGAGGGGGTGGTCCCGGGTGGCGGTACGGCGTTGCTGCGGTCGGCGACGGCGCTGGACGCGCTGGAGCTCTCCGGCGACTACGCGCGCGGCGCGGAGATCGTCCGTTCCGTGCTCTCGGAGCCTCTGTATTGGATCGCCTCGAACGCGGGCTATGACGGGCAGGCCGCGATCGACCAGGTGCTCGCCGCGCCGGCCGGGCACGGGCTGAACGCGCTCACCGGCGAGTTCGGTGACCTGTTCGAGAAGGGCGTGATCGATCCAGTGCGTGTGACGCGCCTGTCGCTCGAGCACGCGGCCTCGGTGGCGGCGCTGCTGCTGACGACCGAGGCGCTCGTGGCCGAGGAGCTGATCGCCCAGCCGGGCGCGATCGTCGCCCCGGGCTTCGGCGACCTGGCGGAGGGCCTCGCTCGCCCGTCCTCACCGATTTAGACAAGCCTCACTTTCCTAAAGAGGGACTGTCCCTCTTTAGGAAAGCGTGCCGATTGTGACTAATGCCTTCGTTTCTCGACGTGAGCCCGGTCCGCCGCGGCCGGGCCCGCTGTCGGGCGTCCCGTTCTCGGTCAAGGACAACATCGAGGTCGCGGGCTGGCCGCTGTCTTTGGGGGTCCACGCGAACGCGCCGGTGTCGTCGCGGACGGCGCCGGCCGTCGCGCGGTTGCTCGACGCCGGCGCGGAGCTGATCGGCAAGACGAACCTCCCGCCCTACGGCGGCGGGATCGAGACCGTCAACGACGTGTTCGGGCGCACGTCGAACCCGTACGACCGGTCGCGCACGGTCGGTGGGTCTTCCGGCGGTGAGGCGGCGGCGGTCGCGAGCGGCGAGTCGCGGTTCGGGCTCGGGTCGGACTCGGGCGCCTCGGTCCGGCTGCCCGCGCACTTCTGCGGGCTCGCGGCGCTGAAGCCGACCGCGGGCCGGGTGCCGGTGGACGGGGTCGTGGACGACCTCGGACCGATCGCGGCGATGAGCGACCCGCGGACGCAGGTCGGCGTGCTGGCACGGTCGGTCGCGGACGTCGCGCTGGTGCTGTCGATCATCGAGGACCGCCCCCGGCCCGGTTTAGGCATGCCTGACTTTCCTAAAGAGGGACAGTCCCTCTTTAGGAAAGCGCCGTCGCTTCGCGTGGGCCTGTGGCTGGACGACGACGTGTCTGCGGAGACCGCGAGCGTGGTGCGCGCGGCGGCCGAGGTGCTGGGCGCGGAGCCGGTGTCGATCCCACGCGGCGGCCACGAACTCACGGTGGCCATCTGGAAGTCCTACGGCGACGGTGCCGTGGGCTACGACGTGCTGCGGCGCTGGGACGCGTTCCGCGAGCAGTGGCGGCGCTTCGGCGAGACGTGCGACCTGCTGCTCTCCCCCGTGTTCCCGGATCCGGCGCCGCTGCACGGCGCGCTGACCGGTGCGCCCGACCGGACCCACTACACGAACGTGCACAATCTGACCGGGTGGCCGGCGGCGACCGTGCGCTGCGGCGCGAGCGCGGACGGGCTGCCGATCGGCGTGCAGGTCGCGGCGCGGCCGTGGGAGGATGAGGTCGCGCTGGCTGCCGGTGGTGTCCTGCAGCGGGCTCTGGGAGGCTACGTTGCTCCATGACCGCCGTTCCCGGACCGACTGAGTCGGCTGCTTGGCAGACCGCGCGCTGGCTCGCGCGGCCGATCCGCTTTCTCGAGGACAACCGGCGCCGTTACGGCGACGCGTTCCAGGTCATGTTCCGCGGCTTCAAGACGCCGCTGGTGATCGTCTCGCACCCGGACGTGCTGCGGGCGCTGTACGGCGAGCGCGGGCACCGGATGCCGCCGGGGCGGCAGATCACGCTCAAGCCGCTGGTCGGCGCACGGTCGCTGTTGCTGCTGGAGGGCGATGAGCACCTTTCGCGCCGGAAGGTGATGCTGCCGCCGTTCCGCGGGGACCGGATGCGCGCGTACGAGCCGATCATGCGCGAGGCGACCGAGCGGGCGCTGGCGTCCTGGCCCGTCGGCCGCGCGTTCTCGGTCCACGGGTCGATGCAGTCGATCACGCTCGACGTCATCCTCCAGGCCGTCTTCGGCGTCGAGGATCCGGCGCGCCGCGCGCGGCTGCACCAGCTGCTCGGAGAGCTGCTGGCGGCGACGACGTCGATGTCCTTGCAGGTCCAGGTGCTGTTCGGCCGGACGGCGCCGCTGGAGCGGCTGCACCAGATGGCGCGCGACCTCAACGGCCTCCTGCTCGAGGAGATCGCCGCGCGGCGGCAGGCGCCGGGGCAGGACATCTGTTCGCTGCTCGTCCAGGCCCGCTTCGAGGACGGCAGCGGCATGGCGGACGAGGAGATCCGCGACCAGCTCATGACGCTGCTGCTCGCCGGCCACGAGACCACGGCGACCGGTCTGGCGTGGGCGCTCGACCTGCTCGTCCGGCACCCTGACGTGCTCGAGCGCGCCCGCGGCGGCGACGAGGCGTACCTGCGCGCCGTCGTGAGCGAGTCGCTGCGCCTACGGCCGGTCGTGCCCCTCGCCGGCCGCCGATTGGCGGTCCCGCTGGAGGCGGACGGGCTGTCGCTGCCGGCGGGCACGGACGTCACGCCCGCCATGTGGCTCACCCACACCCGCGCCGAGGAGTACCCGGACCCGTACGCATTCCGGCCCGAGCGCTTTGAGTCGAGTCCTCCCTCCACCTACACGTGGATCCCGTTCGGCGGCGGCGTGCGCCGCTGCATCGGCGCGCCCTTCGCCGAGCTGGAGATGCGCGTCGTGCTCGCGGAGGTGCTGGCGCGGTTCGACCTGCGCCCCGCCGCCCGCGGCGCCGAGGGCATCGCCCGCCGCAACGTCACCTTCTCGCCTCGCCACGGCACCCGCGTGATCGCCTCCGCGCGCGTCGGCGGGTAGTGACTGCGTCGTGGCCACACGACGACTCCTGCTCGGCGACTGGCACCCATGGGTGCGCGACCCGATCGACCTCCTGCGCTGGACCCTGGTTGCCGGCGCGGCCATCTTCGCCGCTCTGGGTGACTCCTTCGCCGCCACGCTCCTCGGCGGCGCCGCCGCGCTCGCGTGGCTCGTGCGGCCGGTGCTGCTCCCCCGCGCCTACGACCTGTTCCTCGTGCTGGCGCTCACGCTGCAGGCCTGGGGTGAGGCGCTCGGGTTCTACGACACGCTGCCGTGGTTCGACAACATCGTGCACTTCTCGCTCCCGTTCTTCTTCGCCCCGACGCTGTACATCGTCCTCGCGCGGCTCGACGTCGTGCCGGACCCGCGGGACGAGACGCACGGCCGCCACTACGCGGGGATCGCGATCATCACGTTCGCGCTCGGAGTGGCGCTGGGCGGGCTGTGGGAGCTGTGGGAGTACTTCTCCGACCGGACCCTCGGCTCGAGCCTGCAGATCGACAACACCGACACGGTCGGCGACCTCGCCGCGGACTCGCTCGGGTCAGCGGCCGGGGCGGCGCTGCTCGTGGTCTGGGCGCGCTGGGGCTGGGGATCGGTGCGGCGCATCCCGGGCGAGAATCGCTTCGAGGCAGCGAAATAGCAGGAAATTGGTTGTCAGTGCGCGAACATTCGCGCGTTGTCCCGACTGTTCCGCACATGGGTGGTGCTGGCCGCGGCGCTGCTGCTCGTCGTGCCGGCGAGCGCGTCCGCCGCGAGCCCCCGTGTCGCCGCGCTGCAGGTCGCGCTGCGCCACCACGGCGTGTACTCGGGCACGGTCGACGGCGTCTCCGGGCCCGCGACGGCGGCGGCGCTGCGGCGCTTCCAGGCGCGGCGCGGGCTGAGCGCGGACGGCGTCGTCGGCCCGCGCACCCGCCGCGCGCTCGGCGCGCTCGGCCGCCATCCCATCGGCAGCCGGCCACTACGGCCCGGCCACAGCGGCTGGGACGTCGCGGCGCTGCAGTTCGCGCTCGCGGTCAAAGGCTTCCCGGGCGGCCCGGTCGACGGCGGGTTCGGCGCGCGCACGGCGGCGGCCGTCCGGCGCGTGCAGATCTATGCGGGCCTGCCCGCCGACGGCGTCGCGGGACCGGCCACCATGGCCGTCCTCCGGCGTCCCGGGCCGGCGACCCCGCCGCTACGGATGCCGATCGCCGCGCCGATCGGCGACCGCTACGGCCCGCGCGGCAACAGCTTCCACGCGGGGCTCGACTTCCCCGCGCCGGCCGGCACCACGGTCCGCGCCGCCGCGTCCGGCCGGGTCACGTACGCGGGGTTCGCGACCGGCTGGGGCCTCGTCGTCACCGTCGACCACGGCGGTTGGAAGACGCGCTACGCGCACCTCTCGCGGGCGACCGTCTCCCCCGGTGAGGCGGTGAGCGCCGGTGAGCGGGTCGGGCTCGTCGGTGCGACCGGCTTCGCGACCGGCCCGCACCTGCACTTCGAGGTCGTCGTGCGGGGCGCAAACGTCGACCCCGCGCGCGGCCTCTGAGCGCGTTTGGACGTATATTCCCTTCCCTCACCGGTGGTGGGTCGCTTCAGTACCGGTTGTGAACAGTCGCCGTTTGATTCCGGTCGTCTCCCTCGTCCTGCTCGTTGCGCCCGTCGCGACCGCACACGCCGCCGTGGGCACGTGGTCGGACGCGGGCTCGATGACCGACCAGCGCGGCGGAGCGGCCGCCGCGAAGCTCGCCGACGGCAGCGTGCTGGTGGCGGGCGGCGCCCGCGCCACCGTGCTCGACACGGTCGAGCGGTTCGATCCGGCGGCCAACCAATGGTCTCCACTGCCCAAGATGCGCCTGCCACGCTCACAGGCGCCGGCCGTCACCCTCCCCGACGGGCGAGTGCTCGTGCCGGGCGGCCGCCACACCAACTACGACGCGACCGACTCGGCCGAGGTCTATGACCCCAAGACCGGGCGGTGGGACGATGCGGGCACGCTCGTAGAAGCGCGCGGCTATCACGACGCGGTCCTGCTCGCGAACGGGCAACCGCTCGTGATCGGCGGCGACGGGCTCTACGACCGCGCGACAGGGGCGGAGCGCTGGAACCCTGCGACGAACCAATGGAAGGCGACCGGCCCGGTCGTGACCACGCGCTTCCAGCCCGCCGTCACGCGCCTGGCGGACGGCAGGGTCTTCGTCGCCGGCGGCTGGAACGGCGACGAACTCGACAGTGCCGAGATTTATGACCCGATCGCGGACGCGTGGACCGCGACGGCGCCGATGGGCGAGCGGCGCGGACACGCGGAGGCCGCACTACTTCCCGACGGTCGCGTCCTCGTGGCGGGCGGCTACGGCTTCGAGAACCGCCACCCGACCGCCAGCCGCACCGCCGAGATCTACGACCCGCGGAGCAACACGTGGACCAGGACCGCCGACCTCGCCACTCCGCGCGGCGAAGGGTCCGCGATGGTCACGCTCGCCGACGGACGGCCGGCGATCACCGGCGGCTTCTGGTGGAGCGTCGTGAACCCCGGCGTCAACGGGGGCCTGCCGACTTGGTCCGGTGACCGCTACGAGGACACGCTCGAGATCTTCGATCCCGCTCGCGGCACGTGGGCGCTCTCCTCGACGATGAAGCGCGGACGTGCGGGTCACGTCGCGCTGGCACTCAATGACGGCTCGCTCCTGGTCGCCGGCGGATTCTTCGCGGGCACCGTCGCCGAGCGTTTTACGCCGCCCGCGGTGCCGACCCCGACCCCGGACCCCCCGGCCGATCCCGCGCCCACGGCCACGGCCACGCCCACGCCCTCGCCGTCCCCCGCGGCTGTCCCCGGCCGCGTGGCGTTCCGGTCGAACCTGAAGCGCATGACCCTGAGTCGCTCCGGCGCGCTGGCCGTCAAGGTGCGCTGTGACGACACCGGCGACTGCAAGGACTCACTTGTGCTGCGCCGAGGCAAGGTCGTGCTCGCCCGCGCCCAGGTGTCGCTCCCGCGCAACGCGGTCGCGACGGTCAAGCTCAAGCTCTCCAAGTCCGCGCGCGGCAAGCTGTCGCGCCGCGGGACGAAGCTGACGCTCGAGCTGCCCCGCCAGCGCGTCTCGCTGGCGTTGACCGTCAAGCGCGCCTAGTGGCAGGCGCGCGCGGGCCTCGTGCTATGGCACGGGACCGCTGAGTCATCGCCGACCCGGGGCCACTCGCCGTCGTGCTGCGCGAACGGGCTGGGTGACGGTCATCGCGGCATCAGACCGATCAGGATGGCGATGATGCCGGAGCCGACGATGATGGTGTTGAGCATGGGCGGAGGTCTATCCCGCCCACGTTGGCGAAAGCTTGGGCGGACTCAGCAGCGGATCGCGTTCGTCAGGCCCGGCGGCGTGCAGTAGGTGCGGCCGTTGCTCATCTTGCGCCGCTGCACCTCGTAGCGGCGCACCTTGCCGATCATGTTGGGCGCGCTGATGACGACGTCCAGGGTGATGTTCGGGCGCAGGCGCCGGCCTTTGACGAGCGTGAGCAGCTTCGCGGTGCCGTCGGCCTTCGCCGTCGCCCGCTTGGTCTTGAACGCGCACCGCTTGCCGCGGCAGCGGACCAGGATCTGCGCGGCGGGCGGCGCGTCCCGCACCTCGAGCTTGGACAGGCGCACCCCGCCACCGCGGTGCCCATTCCAGAGCACGGTCACGACGGCGGCGATCGACGCGGGCGCGTCGCCGTTGAGGCAGTCGTCGTCGAGCTCGTTGCCCGGGACCTCCGGCGCGCCCGGACGCACCGCGGAGTTCGTGTCGTTGCAGTCGGTCGGCGGGGAGACGCCGTCGGCGTCGCGGTCGACGGGCGGCGGGAGCGTGGGCACCGCGATGGTGACGACGAGGTCCTGGAAGTCGCCGTCGCCGAGGGAGTCGTCCCAGCCGATGCGCCAGGTCCCGCCGGTCTGCTCGATCCGCGCGTGTGTGGGGTCGACGGAGAGGAACGTCTTCTCGCCGTCGGTGAGCCGCAGCACGATCTCGGTGCCCGCCGACATCGCGCCGAGCTGCACGGTCTCACCGCCGCGGCAGTCGGCGCAGAGGTCCACCGGCGACGGCGAGGCCACGGCCATCCCGAGCACGTTGAGCGCCGACTTGGACTGCACCAGCACCGTCACCGGGCCGTCCCGGTCGAGCTTGATCGTCGGCACCGCCTGCGCGCTCGCGCTCGCCGGCAGCGCACACGCCAGCACCAACGCCAACACCACGATCCTTCGCACTGCACCCTCCCGCCTGCCGCCTGCCTCCACCCGTCAAGTGTGCCTCATGGCGTCGTGCGGAGCGAGCGCAGCAGCGCCTCCCGCTGGGCCGCGTTGCCGCCGAAGACCGCGATCCAGCCGGGTCCGGCGCGGCGCGCGCTCACCAGTTCACCCGTGGAGACGACCGCGCCGCGCGCCGGCTCGGCGGCCATGCCCGGGAGCAGCGGCGCGGGCTTCGCGGGGTCGGCAGGATCGACCAGCACCGCGGCGCGCAGCCGGCGCTGGCCGCGATAGAAGACCGTGGTCGAGCAGCTCAACAGCGCCGGTCCGGCGACCCGGGGCGGCTCGCTCGGGAAGCGCGAGAGCAAGGTGGCCGAGACGGCGCGGAAACGGTCCGGGCGGTCGGTGCGCAGCGCGCACGGCCGGTCCGGCGGGTCCGCCGCGTCGACCTTGCGCACCGGCAGGCGAGCTGCGTCCGCGGCCCCAGCCTCCCGGCGGATCGTCGTCCTGCAATCGCCGGCCTCGCGCGTCGAAGAAGCGGATGTCCGGACCGGGTTCGCCGCGCACCGTTGCGATTGCGAGCTTCCACGGCGCGGGCACGCCGGGGTCGGCCCGCGGGACGATCCGCCGCCCGCCGGGCAGCTCCACGACGGCGACGCGCTCGTCGACGACCATGCCCAACACGCCTTCACGCGGGCCAACCATGCCGATGCCGATGATCTGCGGCCGCCCGGGCGGCGCGGCCGGACCACACCCGGACCCGGCCGCGCCGGAGCGCTCGCGCCGCAGCGACAGCGACGCGCACCAGCCGATCGCGCCCGCGGTGAGGTCGGGGCGCAGCTCGATCGAATACTGCTCGCCCGTCGTCGGCACCGTCCCGCGCGCGGGCCGGGACGGCTCGTCGCGCACCACCACCGCGGTCGCCACACCGCCGCCGGCGAGCACGGACGCGCCCAGCAGCGCAAGCAGCCCGCGGCGCCCGCGGCGCCACACCGGACGTGAGCGCGCCGCCGCGACGAGGTTGTCCCGCAGCGCGTCGAACGGATCGTTCATCGGTCCTCCAGTCCGCGGCGCAGAGCCGCCAGGCCGCGGGAGACACGCTGGCGCACGACCTGCTCCGAGCAGCCGACGTCCTGCGCGATCTCCGGGTACTCCTGCTCGCCCACCACGCGCCGCAACACCGCCTCGCGCTGAGAAGCGGGCCACCGCGAGAGCGCCGCCGCCAGGTCCACCGACGCGCGCTCCTCCACCCGCGCGAGCTGCTCGTCGTCGAGCACCATCGGGGGCATCCCCAGCCGGACGCGCGCGGCGTCGGCCACGCGGCCGCGCCGGGCGGCGTCGACCATCAGGTTGCGCGCGATCCTGATCAGCCAGGCCTCCGCGGCCAGCGCCTGGCATCGAACTGCAGCCGCCGCTCGAGCGCCCGCGCGAACGTCTCGGCGACGAGGTCGATCGTCAGCTCCGGCCGCCGCACCCGCCGCCCCACGTACGCGGTCACCATGCCGACGTGGCGCTCGTAGAAGACGCCGAAGTCCTCGGCGCCACCGCGCAACAGGTCCACGTCAGCCCGCATCCACCCGCTTCTACGCGCGAGCGGCCGTGCTGTGACGAAGCTACGCGGTCGGCAGGTACTGGCTGGCCGCGACCAGGCGCGACTCGCGCAGGTCGGTGATGCGCTCGAAGCGCGTCTCCAGCACGGTCAGGTCGAGCAGGATCAGACGCTCGTAGCGCGCCTCGACCCAGGCGACGAACGCGACGTACGCCCCCGCACCCGCGAGCGTGGCCAGCACGGCCAGCGCATCCGGCATCCCCAGCAGCGCCGCCAGCCAGAGCGCGAGCGCCGCGCCGCCGATCGGCGCCGTCGCCCACGCGCCGACGCGGTCACCGCGCAGCCAGAACGGGACCCCGTCCAAGGCGTCGTCGAGCAGACGCCAGCGGCCGCCGAAGGCGAAGATCCAGGGCAGGCCTCCCAAAGCGAGGACGACCGCGGTCGCCAGCGCCCACCCGCCTGCTCCTGCTCCGACGGCCGCGAACGTCAAGCAAGCCAGCGCGCCATACCCGAGTGCCAGCGCGACACGCCGGTCGGCGGTCTGGCGGGCGGGATCGAGCGTGCGTAGGTCGAGCATGGCCGCATCGATCGTTTCGTCGCGCTCACGTGCGCTCCTCCCGCTGCAAGGAAACCGTCGAGGCGCGTACGCGCAGGTCGGGCTCGGCGTCCAGGACGGAGGAGCGCGGCGGTGCGCCCGCGAGCATGTCGGCGAGGATCTCGACACCCTCGGCCGCGAGCGGCCCGATCGGCAGCGCGATCGTCGTCAGCGGCGGGTCCAGGAAGTGCGCGATCGGCAGGTCGTCGTAGGCGATCACCGAAAGCGTTTCCGGCACGACGCGGGCAGCGCCCCGAGCGGCGTGCAGCACCCCGATGGCCTGTGCCAGCGAGGAGACGAAGACGGCGGTCACGTCCGGGTGCTCGCGCAGCAGTCGTTCGCCCGCGGCCGCGCCGCCCGCGGGCGTGAACGGCCCGTGGGCCACCGGCGGCAGCGGCACGCCCGCCGCGGTCGCGGCGGCCAGGAACGCGCGCTCGCGACCCTCCGTGGACTGCACGCCGCGGGGTCCCGCCACGTGCCCGAGCCGCACGTGCCCGAGCTGCGCCAGGTGCGTGAAGGCCAACCGCGCCGCGCTCTCGACGTCCACGGTGACGTTCGCCAGCGCGCCCTCGACGGAGCGGTTGACGAACACGTGCGGCACGGGATGGCGGCGCAGCGCTTCGAGCAGGCGGTTCGCGGGCCGCGCGGACGCGATCAGCAGCCCGTCGATGCGCCCGCCCTCGACCAACGCGGTGAACGCCTCGTCGGCTTCCTGCTCCTCGGTGTCCTCGGCCGCGAGCAGCACGTAGCCGCGGGCCCGCGCGGCGCGGTAGGCGAAGCGGATCATCTCACCGTAGGCGGGGTTGGAGAGCTCGGGGACGAGCATCGCCAGCGCGCCCGTGCCCGGCACCGCGAGCGCCCGCGCGACCGGGTGGGGCCGGTACTCGAGCCGCTCGGCCGCGGCGTGGATGCGCGCACGGGTGTCCGCGCGCACCGACAGCGACGGGTCGTCGTTGAGCACGCGTGACGCCGTCGCCTTCGAGACGCCCGCCGCGCGCGCGACGTCCTCGAGCCGGACCCGTCTCACAGCTCGCTCCGCAATGCGGCGCGCAGCCCGTCGGCGGCGATCCGCTGGCGCCACTCGCCCACCCGCTCGACCGCGTCCGGCTCGAACATCGACACGTCGCCGCCGGGCTCATGCTCGAGCCAGGCCGCGATCGCGAGCGCGACCCAGCGCCCGCGCAGCCCGCCGAAGCGGGCGGGAAGCTTCTGCTGGCCGTCGAGCGCGATCTGCTCGAGCCGGTGGCCGATGCGCGGGTTCGACCAGCGCGCGTCGAGCGTCGCCCGGTAGTCGTCGACGTCGAGGCCCGGGACCTCCGGCAGCGTGGGGATCAAGTCGTCGGTGGCGAGCCGGTCGGCGACGGCGCGCAGGTCCTCATCGGCCCACGCGTCGGCGACGGTGACGTGCCCGAGCGCCAGCCCGGCGTACGCGAGCAGCGAGTGCGTGCCGTTGAGCAGCCGCAGCTTGAGCGCCTCGTGCGGCGCGCTGGACTCCACGAACAGCGCGTCCCAGTCCGGCCGCGGACCGTCGAAGTCCTCGATCACCCACTGGCGGAACGGCTCGGCCACCACCGCGCCCCGGTCCTCGGCGCCCAGCTCGCGCGCCACCACCGCCAGGTCTTCCGGCGTGGTTGAGGGCACGACCCGGTCGACCATCGAGCACGGAAAGCGGTGCCCGCCGCCGCCCACCAGCCGCTCGAGCACCTCGCCGTTGCGCGGCAGGTTGTCGAGCGAGAGGACGGTGAGCGGCGTCTCGCGCAGCGCCAGCGCCTCACGCAGCAACGCGATCACGGGCGAGTCGTCGGTGTAGGCCTTCTCGGTCACGGTCAGCGTCACGATGTCGGCGTCCGCGATCGCCGACAGCACCCAGTCGTGCTCGGACGGCGCGTGCAGCACGTCGCACACGCATTCGATCACGCGCAGGGCGTCCCGCTCGGCGCGCTCGATCAACGTGTACGCGCCGCCCTGCGGGTCGAGCGCCTCGACGACGTCGCGCCGGCGCGGCGCGACGCCCACGATCCCCCAACCACCGGCGTCCTCGGTGTACTCGGCCAGATGCGCCCGCGCGAACGCGCCCAATCCGAGGTGGACGATGCGCGGGTGCCGGGGCCGTCGCGAGCGCTCGAGCCGCCTCACGCCTCGACCATGTCGACGTCCTTCGTCTCGCGCGAGGCCACGAACGCGGCCAGGGAGATCAGGCAGGCCACGATCATCCACACCGCGACGAGCCACGGCTCGTCGTCCCCCCAGCCCAGCAGCGCGACCGAGAGCGTCGGTGAGAAGCCCACCAGCGCGGCGCCCAGCTCCCGCGAGCCGGCGAAGCCCGTGTAGCGCACGTCGGCCCCGAACAGCTCGGCGTTGAACGCGCCCTGGACGGCGATCATCGGCCCGAGCCCGATCGCCAATCCGATGGTCAGCGCCAGCCAGATCACGGCGGGTGAGCCCGTGTCCACCAGCAGCCAGAACGGGAACGCGTACAGCGCGGTGAAGATCACGCTCCACAGGTTCAGCGGCTTGCGTCCGATCCGGTCGCTCAACGCCCCATAGACGGGCTGCAGCAGCACGCCGACGAACGCGGCGACCACGACGCCGCCGAGTGCCGTGGTTCTCGAGAGGTCCAGCTGATCGGTCACGTACGCCACCGAGAACGTCACGAAGATGTAGATCACGGCGGTGTCGGCGATGTGCGCGCCGGCCGCGACCGCGACCGACTTCGGGTAGCGCTTGATCGTGTCCAGCACCGGCACCTTGACGACCTTGCGCTGCGCGCGCAGCGCCTCGAACACCGGCGACTCCTCGACGCGCAGCCGGAAGTACAACGTCACGAAGATCATCAGGAACGAGATCAGGAACGGGATCCGCCAGCCCCACGAGTTGAGGTCCTCGTCGGGCAGCTGGCCGACGATCAGGAACGTGAGCGTGCCGAGCACGAGCCCGGTCTGCACGCCGAGCTGCGCGAACGAGCCGTAGAAGCCGCGGCGCTCCTTCGGCGCGTGCTCGGCCAGCAGCGTCGAGGCGCCGCCGAACTCCGCGCCCGCGCCGAGGCCCTGGCAGACGCGCATGAGCGTGAGCAGGATCGGCGCCCAGATGCCGATCGAGTCGTAGGTCGGCAGCAGGCCGATGACGCCCGTGGAGATGCCCATCAGCAGCGTCGTGACCACCAGCGTCTCGCGCCGCCCGATGCGGTCGCCCATGTTGCCGAACAGCACGCCGCCGAGCGGCCGCACGGCGAAGCCGACGCCGAAGGTCGCGAACGCCGCCAGTGTGCCCGCGCTGCCCTCCTTGTCATTGAAGAACAGCTCGTCGAACACCAGCGCGGCGGCGGTGCCGTAGATGAAGAAGTCGTACCACTCGAGCGCGGTGCCGACGACCGAACCGGCCAGCGCGCGCCGAAGGGCGCTGCTGCGTGGAGCCTCGTCCATAGGTCTCTACCTCCCACTCAGGGAGGTCACCGGTAAACCGGTTGCCTAAACCGGTCTACCGATTGAGGAAGCGTTGGACGTTGGTGCGGAACTCCTCGCTGCCATACGCGAGGCGGATCAGGTCCTCACCTTCGGGGACCACGCGGCCACGCCGCAGCGCTTCCTTGGTGACCTGCATCGTGATCGGCGAGTGGTCAGCCAGCGTGGTGCACAGGTCGGCGGCCCAACCCTCGGCGTCCTCGACGACCGCGCTCACGAACCCGATCTGCAGCGCCTCCTCGGCCTCGATCGGCCGCGCGCGGAAGATCACGTCCTTCAGGCGAGGCGTGCCGAGCGCCGCCCCCAGCCGCGCGTAGTTGGCCATCGAGAGGCAGTTGCCGACGGTGCGCGCGATCGGCATCCCGAACGTCGCCGACGGCGTCATCACGCGCAGATCGCAGCACGCCGCGATCGCGAACCCGCTGCCGAACGCGAACCCCTCGACGAGCGCGACCGTCGGCTTCTTGACGGCCTCGAGCCGGTCGAGCACATTGTCAATCCGGGTCTCGTAGATCACGCCGTCCTGCGCGGTGGCGAACTGCGTGAACTGGCGGATGTCGGTGCCGGCGACGAACGCGCGGCCGCCCGCGCCGCGCAGGACCATCACCTTCACCTCGTCGTCGAGGTCGACCTGGTCGCACGCCTCCACGAGCTGGTCGTACATCTCAAACGTCATCGCGTTGTGCGCCTCGGGGCGGTTGAAGGTCACCCACGCGGCGTCGCCGCGCCGCTCATACTCGACGCTCACCCGTCGAGCTCCGCGAGGATCTCGTCGCTGTGCTGTCCGAGCAACGGCGCCGGCCGCCGGACGCTGCCCGGCGTGGCGCTCAACTTCACGGGGATGCCGAGCCCGTAGACCGTGCCGGCCTCGGGATGCTCCATCTCGACCACCATCTCGCGTGCGTGCGTGTGCGGATCGTCGACCACCTGCTGCACGTTATGCAACGGGCCCGCGGGCACGCCCGCCGCCAGCAGCAGATCCACCCATTCGGCGGTGTCGCGTGCGGCCAGCGCGGCCTCCAGCTCGGCCACGAGCGCGGGCCGGTTCGCCATCCGGTCCGGGTTCTCGAGGAAGCGCGGGTCGTCGATCAGCTCCGGCCGGCCGATCGCCTCGCACAGCCGCGCGTAGAGCTTGTTGGAGTTGCCGCCGACGGTGACGTGGCCGTCGCGCGTGCGCAGCGCCTGGTAGGGCGCGCTGATGCGGTGCGCGGAGCCGAGCGGCTGCGGGACGTTGCCCGTCGACCACAGCTCGGCCGTCTCCCACACCGTCAGCGCCATCGCGCCCTCCCACAGCGAGGTGTCGATCCGCTGGCCCTCCCCCGTGCGCTGGCGGGCGTGCAGCGCGGACAGGATGCCGATCGCGCAGAACAGTCCCGCGGACAGGTCGGACACTGGCACGCCGGCCTTGATCGGGTTGCCACCGGGCTCGCCGGTGACGCTCATCACGCCGCTCATGCCCTGCGCGATCAGGTCGAACCCGGGCCGCTGCGCGTACGGCCCGGTCTGCCCGAAGCCGGAGATCGACGCGTAGATCAAGCGCGGGTTGAGCGCGCACAGCGTCTCGTAGTCGGCCTGCAGCTTCGCCGCCACGCCCGGCCGGTAGTTCTCCAGCAGCACGTCGGCGGTCTTCACCAGCCGGTGCAGCGTCGCCTGGTCCGCCGCGTCCTTGAGGTCGAGGGCGATCGAGCGCTTGTTGCGGTTGACGGCCCGGAACGCCGGCTCGCCCATCGAACGCCGCGTCTGGTCGCCGCCGTCGCGCGGCTCGACCTTGATCACGTCCGCGCCCATGTCCGCCAGCACCTGCCCGCAGAACGGGCCGGCCATGATCTGCGTGAGCTCGAGCACGCGCACGCCCTCGAGGGCGCCGCTCATGTCTTGAGGACCTCAAGCGCGGGGGTCAGCCCGTCGCCGACGTCGTGGCCGGCGAGCTGCAGGCCCATCTGCACCCCGGCCAGCGTCCCCGCGAGCATCAGGTCGTTGAAGTCGCCGAGGTGGCCGATCCGGAACACCTGGTCCTTGAGCTTGCCCAGCCCCGCGCCCAGCGACATGTCGTAGCGCTCCAGGATCATTCGCCGCACCTCGTCGGAGCCGTCGAGCAGCACCGCGGTGAGCGAGCCGGAGAACTCGCGCTCGTCGAGCGCCAGCACCTCCAGGCCCCAGCCGTGGACGGCGGCGCGCGTGGCGGTCGCGTGGCGCGCGTGGCGGGCGAACACGTTGTCGAGGCCTTCCTCGCGCAGCATCGCGATCGCCTCTTTGAGTCCGTAGAGCAGGTTGGTCGCGGACGTGTAAGGCCAGAAGCCCGCCTCGTTGGCGGCGATGATCGGCTTCCAGTCCCAGTACGAGCGCGGCATCCGCGCGTCGCGCGAGGCTTCCAGCGCCTTCTGGGAGACGGCGTTGAAGCTCAGCCCGGCCGGAAGCATCAGGCCTTTCTGCGACCCGCCGACGGTCACGTCCACGCCCCACTCGTCGTGGCGGTAGTCGATGCTGGCCAGCGAGGAGATCGTGTCCACGAGCAGCAGCGCGTCGTGGTCACCCATCGCCGCGCGCACGTCGGCGATCCGGCTCGTGACACCCGTGGAGGTCTCGTTGTGGACGACCATCACGGCCTTGACGTCGTCGTCGAGCGCGTCCGCGATCCGCTCCGGGTCGGCGCCGTGGCGCCAGTCGCCCTCCAGCCAGACCACGTCGAGCCCGAGCCGCTCGGCCATCTCTCGCCAGAGCGTCGCGAAGTGCCCCGTCTCCGACGCGATCACCTTGTCGCCGGGCGAGAGCGTGTTGACGATCGCCGCCTCCCACGCACCCGTGCCGGACGCGGGATAGATGACCACCGGGCCTTCGGTCCCGAACACCCAGCGCATGCCTTCGAGCACCTCGAGGCCGAGCTGCGCGAACTCCGGCCCGCGGTGGTCGATCGTGGGCGCGTCGATGGCTCGCAGCACCCGGTCTGGAACGTTCGTGGGACCGGGGATCTGCAGGAAGTGGCGACCGGGGCGATGGGACATCGCTGCGGTCGTACCCGTTTGGCGTCAGTTCATCAGCTCGACGCGGCGGCCGGTGGCGGCCGAGCGCGTGATCGCGTCCAGCAGCCGGTGGCGCGCCACGGCGTGCGCGAAGTCCGGCACGGTCGCGGTGCCGTGCAGGAGGTCGTCGCGGATGGCGGCGTAGGCGTGCGCGAGCGCGTGGCTCTGCGTTCCGGCCAACTGCGGGTAGGCGTCGTAGCGCTCGGGCAGTGCGAGCTCGGCCGGGGGCGCGTAGCCGCGTGCCCCGCGCACGGACACGGGGTTGATGTTGGGGTGGCTCGGAGCGGTGACCTCGAGCGTCCCCTCGGTGCCGTCGACGGTGAGCGAGAAGCCCGGGCCCGACAGGGTGCCGCCGCGATAGTGGGCCGAGAGGACCGCGCCGCTCGCGAGCGTGCCGGACACGGCGATCTGGTCCTCGGCCGTCATCGGGACGGTGCGTCCGGTGCCTTCGAGCTCGACCTGCGGGCGGCGGGTCGCGGTCGTCGCCACCAGCTCCTCGAGCTCGCCGACCAGCAGCGCGACGGCGTCGATCGCGTGGCCGAACGCGATCGTCAGCATCGTGGCGCCCTGCGCGCGATCGAGCGTGTAGCGCCCGCGCTCGGACGTCGAGGCGCCCCAGCCGGACGAGGACGCCACGACGGTGGCCGACAGCACGTCGCCCACGTAGCGCTCCGCCATCAGGTCGGCGAGCCAGCGGAACGCCGGCGCGGACCGTCCCTGCAGCCCGACGAACGTGCGGGTCCCTTCCGCGGCCTGCTCGAGCTCCTGGGCCTCGGCGAGATCCAGAGCGAGCGGCCACTCGCTCAGCACCGGCACCCGCGCCTGCAGCGCCGGCAGGATGAGCGCGCGGTGCTGCGGCACCTTGACCGCGACGACGACCAGGTCGACGCCCGGGTCCTGCACCAGCGCCTCGACGGACGCGTACGCGGGCACCCCGTGGGCCTCGCCCGCGGCGCGGGCCGCCTTGGGGGAGCTCGCGGCGAGCGCGCGCAGCTCGATCCCGTCCACCGCGGCGAGCGCGGGCAGGTGCGCCTTCGCGGCCCAGCCGCCGCCGGCGCTGAGCCCCACGATGCCGACGCCGATCACGGCGCCCACTGCCTCAGCGTCGTGTCCACGATGCGCTGCAGCGCGTCCCGGTCCAAGCCGTTGGCGGCCTGCACGGCGATGCCCTGCGCGACCGTCGACACGTAGGTGGCCAGCTCGTGCGGATCGGCGTCGGCCGGCAGGTCGCCCTCGTCGACCGCGCGCCGAAAGCGCTCCTCCAGCCGCACGGCCGCGGTGTTGCGCCACTCGACGAGCGCCTCATGGGCGCACCGGTTGCCGTCGCTGGCGGGCAGCGCGGCCTGGACGCCCAGGCACCCCGCCGGGCTGTCGGGCCGGGTGGTCGTCTCGGCCGCTCCGCGCAGCAGCGCCTCCACCACGGCGCGCGCCGTCGGCTCCTCCAACGCGCGCTGCGCGTACCCGGCCGGCCCGTCCGCGTAGCGGTCCAGGACCTTGAGGAACAGCTGCTCCTTGTTGCCGAAGGCCGCGTACAGGCTCGTCTTATTGATGCCCATCGCGTCTGTGAGCGCGGTCAGGCACGCCCCCTCGTAGCCGTGCTCCCAGAACACGTGCATGGCGCGTTCGAGCGCCTCGTCGGCGTCGAAGCCGCGCGGTCGGCCGATGGTGGCGTTCCCCATGCCCTGCATCCTAGTCACTTCTGTACCGACCGGTTTTGAACGCGCGTGCCCGCTCGACGTTTGGTGCCCTGCCCGGAGCGGGGACTGAGTCGTCATGGGGGAGTTGGCTCTCGCGCTCGGGCGCGAGCTGGTGGGAGAGGTCCGCGACGACGAGTACACGCGGCACCTGTTCGCCGCCGACGCGAGCGCGTACGCGGTCGAGCCGGCGGCGGTGGCGTTCCCGCGCACCGCCGAAGACGTGAGCGCGGCGGTGCGGATCTGCGCCGAGCGCGGCGTGCCGGTCGTGGCGCGTGGCGGCGGCACGTCGCTCGCGGGCCAGACCGCCGGCGGGCGCGGGCTGGTGCTCGACTTCTCCCGCCACATGAACGTGATCGACGCGATCGATCCGGACGCGCGCCGTGTGCGGGTGCAGCCGGGGGTCGTGCAGGAGGACCTCAACCGCGCCGCCAAGCGGTTCGGCCTCGGCTTCGGGCCGGACACGAGTACCTCCAACCGGGCGACGCTCGGCGGCATGATCGGCAACAACTCGAGCGGGTCGGAGTCGATCGTGCACGGCACGACCATCGATCACGTCGAGGAGCTCGAGGTGGTGCTGGCCGACGGCAGCCAGGCCACGTTCTCGCGCGACTCGACGCACGCCTTCGACGAGCCGGTGAAGGCCATCCTGCGCGAGCACGCGCGCGCCATCGCCGAGGACTATCCCAAGCATTGGCGCCAGTCCGGCGGCTACCGGCTGGATCGCATGGAGCCGTTCGACCTCTCGAAGCTGATCGTGGGCAGCGAAGGGACGCTCGCGATCGTCACCGCGGCGACGGTGCGGCTGGTCGAGCTGCCGAAGGCGAAGATGTTCTCGGTCGGGCACTTCGCGTCGGTCGCGGACGCGATCGCGGCCACGCAGGACGCGCTCGACCTGCATCCGTGGGCGGTCGAGATGATCGACCGCACGATCCTCAGCCTCTCGCGCGCGAAGCTCGAGTACCGCAAGCTGTCGGACCGGCTGGAGGGCGACCCCGGCGCGCTGCTGTTCGTCTCATTCGCGGGCGACACCGACGACGAGGTGCGCGGCAAGCTCGACGCGCTGGCCGCCGCCTGGCAGCAGCACGGTCACGGCTACCACACGCTGCGCGCCGAGACGGCCGCCGAGCAGAACGAGCTGACCAAGGTGCGCAAGGCGGGCCTGGGCCTGCTGATGGCGTCGTCGGAAGGCCGCAAGCGTCCGGCCGCGTTCGTGGAGGACACCGCGGTGGCGCCCGAGCGGCTCGGCCCCTACGTGGAGCGCTTCGCGCAGATCCTCGACCGCCACGGGCTCGAGGCCGGGTTCTACGGCCACTGCTCGGTCGGTTGCCTGCACATCCGCCCGTTCATCGACCTGTCCGAGGACGTCGAGACGTTCCGCACCGTCGCGGAGGAGATCAAGGACCTGGTCGCCGAGTTCGACGGCGTCAACTCCTCCGAGCACGGCGACGGCCGCGTGCGCTCGGAGTTCAACGAGCGCATCTTCGGCCCTGAGCTGTACGGCGCGATGCGCAAGGTCAAGACGCTGTTCGACCCGCACAACCGGCTCAACCCGGGCGTGATGGTGGACCCGGCGCCGATGACGGCCGACCTGCGCGACGCGACGCTGCCCAAGCGCCCGAACCCGCTCGTCACCCACCTCGACTTCGGTGAGGGCGGGATGTACGCCGCCGCGGACCGCTGCCAGCGCATCGGCGCCTGCCGCAAGACCGGGCAGGGCGTGATGTGTCCGTCCTACATGGCCACGCGCGAGGAGGAGCACGCCACGCGCGGGCGCGCCAACGCGCTCGTCAAGGCGCTCTCCGAGCCCGACCCCGCCAAGGCGATGGGCGACGAACGCCTGCACGAGATCCTCGACCTCTGCCTCGAGTGCAAGGCGTGCAAGAGCGAATGCCCGCTGAGCGTCGACATGGCGTCGATGAAGAGCGAGTTCCTCAGCCACTACAACGCCATCCACGGCACGCCGCTGCGCTCGCGCGTGTTCGCCGGCATCCGGACGCTCAACCGGCTCGGCAGCGCGTTCGCGCCGCTCTCGAACCTGCCCGCGCCGACCGGCCTGCTCGGCATCACCAGCAAGCGCCCGCGCCCGGTGTTCGAGCGCGAGAACCTGATCCGCTGGAACCGCAAGCGCGCGCGCCGCACGGGCCGCCCCGTGACGTTCCTCGCCGACTCGTTCACGACCTTCACGGAGCCGGGTGTCGGCCGCGCGTCGATCGAGCTGCTGACCGCCGCGGGCTACGACGTGCGGTTGGAGCACGCCGGTTGCTGCGGGCGGGCGAGCATCTCCAAGGGCCTGCTCGACGACGCGCGCGCGAAAGCCGAGTCGCTGACCGAGCGCCTGCTCAAGACCGAGGGCCCAATCACAGGCTGCGAGCCCTCCTGCCTGATGACGTTGCGCGAGGAGCACGTGCAGCTGCTCGGGGACCGCGGGATCGCGGAGCGCACGCGGCTGGTCGAGGAGCTGCTGCTCGACAGCGAGCTGCCGCTGCGCAACGACACGCCGCAGCGGATCGTCTTCCACGGCCACTGCCACCAGAAGGCACTCGCGGGCACGGCCTCGACGGTGCAACTGCTCAAGCGCATCCCCAACACGGAGGTCGTCGAGCTCGACGCCGGCTGCTGCGGCATGGCGGGCTCGTTCGGGTTCGAGTCAGAGCACTACGAGCTGTCCATGCGGATCGGCGCCCTGCGCCTGTTCCCCGCGGTCCGGAGAGAGCCCGCGGAGACGCTCATCGCGGCGACGGGCGTGTCCTGCCGCCAGCAGATCCAGCACGGCACGGGGCGCGCGGCGCGCCACCCCGTGCAAATCGTCCGGGACGCACTCGAATAGGAGAGCGAGATGTCTCAGGAAGTCGTATCGATCCTCGTGCTGGTGGCGATCTTCGCCATCGGCACGCTGCGCCCGATCAACATGGGCCTGCTCGGCATCGCCGCCGCGTTCATCGTCGGAACGGCGATCGGCACGGACGAGGACACGATCTTCGCCGGCTTCCCCGGCGAGCTGTTCATCATCCTCGTCGGCGTCACCTACCTGTTCGCGATCGCCAACAACAACGGCACCGTGGACTGGCTCGTCCACGCTGCCGTACGCGGCGTCGGGGGGCGCGTGGCGTTCATCCCGTGGGTGATGTTCCTCGTCACCTCGGTGCTGACCTGGGTGGGAGCGGTCGTCCCGGCCGCCGTCGCGATCATGGCGCCGATCGGCCTCGGGTTCGCCGTCCGCTACCGCATCAACCCGGTGCTGATGGGCCTGCTGATCATCAACGGCGCCACCGCGGGCGGCTTCTCGCCGATCTCGGTGTTCGGCTCGATCACCAATGGCGTGGTCAACGACGCCAACCTCGAGGGCAACCCGACGCTGCTGTGGATCTCCTCGTACCTGTTCAACCTGGTGCTGAGCATCGTCGTGTTCTTCCTGTTCGGCGGGCGCGAGCTGCTGACGCGCCGCGTGGACACGGACCCGGAGGCGACCGAGCGCTTCAACCGCGAGCGGACCGAGACGGGACAGCCGGTGATCGGCGGCGGCGCCGTCGACGTCGCGGCCGAGTCCCCGGGCCTGAACCGCGAGCGGGTCATCACGCTGGTCGGCATCGTCACGCTCGTCGGCCTCGCGGTCGCGCCCGGGATCGACTGGAACCCGGCCTTCATCGCCGTCACGATCGCGGTCGTCCTCTCGCTGCTGATGCCGCACGTCACCAAGGACGCCGCGGCCAAGGTCGCGTGGCCGACCGTGCTGCTGATCTGCGGCATCGTGATGTACGTCGAGCTGCTGCGGGAGATGGGCACGATCGACTGGCTCGGTGAGACGGTCGCCGACGTCGGCACCCCGCTGATCACCGCGCTGCTGATCTGCTTCATCGGCGCGGCGGTGAGCGCGTTCGCGTCCACCACCGGCATCCTCGCGGCGCTGATCCCGCTCGCGGTGCCGTTCCTCTCCCAGGGCGAGATCGGCGCCGTCGGCGTGATCATCGCGCTCTGCATCGCGTCCTCGGTCGTGGACTCGAGCCCGTTCTCGACCTCGGGCGCGCTGACGGTGGCCAACACACCCGAGGAACGGCGCGACCGCGTCTACCGCAGGCTGCTGCAGTGGGGCATGAGCATGATCATCATCGCCCCGGTCACGGCGTGGGCGATCTTCGTGCTGCCGGGCTGGCTCTAGCGCCGTCCGAGCACGCCCGCGATCTGGTCGTGGACCCGCCGCGCGCGCTCGGTGGCGGGTCCGACGGTGAGGACGGCGAAGATCCGGCCGCGGCAGATGCCGGCCAGCGTGGTCGTCTTGGCCGAGCGCAGCGTGCCCGTCTTCGCCCGGCACCCGCTGGGCACGGTGCGGCCGCGTAGCGTCCCCTCGCCGCCCTTGGCGAGTGAGCGCCGGAACGTCGGGCGCCGGTCCATCTGGCGCAGCAACCGGGCGACGTCGCGCGGCGTGGCCTGCGAGCCCGCGACGAAGCCCGCGCTGTCGGCCAGTCGCGGCTGCACTTTCAGGTGCGTGCCGACGACGGCCTCGACCGCGTCCGCGCCCGCCGCGCTCGTGCCGGGACGGCCGCCGCGGGCGGCGAGCAGCTTGCCCAGCGTCTCGGCGGTCACCGCGCTCGAGTCCGTGTTGGTCGTCTTGATCAGCTCGGCGAGGTCGCCGTCGACGGTCGCCAGCGGCGGGATCGGCGGGCGCGTGCCGGAGACCGCGCCGTTGGGGATCACGACGCCGACCGCCTCGAGCAGATCGTCAAAGTGGGCGGCCGCGGCCGCCGCGGGGTCGGTCTGGTACGGGCCGCCGGGCGTCGCGCGGCCGTGCTCGAAGCTGAGCGCGCCGACGACGCCGTCGAACTCCTGGTCGAAGCCGCCGCTGGTCGCGGGGCCGCCGATCGCGGCGTCGAACAGTGAACCGTCGCCGACGACGCGGCCGGTGATGCGACGGACGCCGGCCGCGGTGACCGCGTCGCGCAGCCGGGTGAGGCCGGTGTCGTCCAGGCCGGCGTCACCGCCGCCGCGCAGGACGATGTCGCCGGTGAGCGTGCCGTCCGGCCCGAGCGTCCCGGCGAGCTCGACGGCGGTGCTCGGCGGCGCGGACAGGCCGAGCAGCGCGGCGCTGGAGGTGAACAGCTTCGTCACCGAGCCGAGCGGGCGGCGCGTGGCGGGGCGCACGGCAGCCAGCGTGCGGCCCTTGGTGTCGGTGACCACGAAGCTCGTCTTGGCGCCGAGCGAGCGCGCGAGGCGCTCGACCTGCGCCTTGTCGGTGCGCGAGAGCGGCGCCGCCTGCGCGGGAGCCGCGATGGCCGCCAGGACGAAGGTGGTCACAAGGGTCCGTCTCAGCATGTGGTCTTGGCTCCGAGCTCGTGCAGGATCGCCTTGCCGATCGTCACGCGCGCGGCAGCGTGATCGGGGCGCGTGATATCGAGGTTGAGCGCGAACGTCCATGTCCTCGGTCCGCGCTCGACCCAACCGACCCACCAGCCCACGCGCGGCGCGGTCGTGAAGACATAACCGGTCTTGCCGCGCAGGGTTGCGCAGCGGTCGCGCTGGAGGACGAGCATCTCGCGCACGTCGCGCAGCGCGTGGCGGGAGACGGGCAGCGACTCGCGTTGCAGCCTCTGCAGGAACCGGACCTGCTCGCGGGCGGAGATGGCGAGCGGTCCGTCGAGCCAGAAGCGGTCCTCGACCGCGCCGCGCAGGTCCTCGTTGCCGTAGTGGAAGCGGTCGACCGCGCGGCGGTACGCGGGCAGGCCGATCCGGCGGGCGATGCGCTGGAAGATCGGGATGCACGAGTTCATCAGCGCGGTGGCGAGCGTCAGGTCGCCTTCGCAGGCGGCCGGGAGGAACGGCGCGCCGTCGACCTCGAAGTTCGGGTTCGGCCCCGGGTAGGGCTGGTCGGCACCGGACGCGACCCGCAGGTCGACGGCGAGCAGGGCGTTCGGGATCTTGAACGTCGAAGACGGGATGAAGCGCTGCGCACTGCGCGCGCCGCCGACGATCCACGTGCGCGGCTGCGGGCCGGAGCGCTCGACGACCATCGTGCCGGTGGTCCCGGCTTCGCGGAAGTGGCGTTCGAGGTCGGTGTGGGCGGCGGCGGGCGAGGCGAACGCCAGCAGCACCGCCAGAAGCAGGACAACTCGATGCATCGCCGCACCCCATCAGCGGGTCCCGTGATCGGCAACACCAAGTTCGTACCGCACCAAGATCGATTTCGGTATCGGTGATCGATAGCGTTTGAGTCTCGATGGACCTCGTGCGTCACCTCCGCTGCTTCGTCGCGGTCGCCGAGGAACTGCACTTCGGCCGGGCGGCGGCGCGCCTGCACATGGCGCAACCGCCCCTGTCCCAGCGCGTGCGCGCGTTGGAGACCGCGCTCGGCGCGCGCCTGCTGGACCGCACGAGCCGGCGCGTCGCGTTGACGCCGGCCGGCCGCGCGCTGCTCCCGGAGGCCAGGGCCCTGCTCGCTCGCGCGGACGGTCTCGGCGTCCTGGTGGCCGAGGCCGTCGCGGAGGCCGAGCGACCCGCGTTGCGCGCCGCCGTCGCGCCGGACTTTCCGGCGGAGATCGTCGCCGCGCTCCACCGCGCGTTCCGGGGCGCCACGTCGGTGACCCTCGAGATCGCTCCGCGCGGCCCGGCCGAGGTGCGGCGCGAGCTCGCCGCCGGCGACCTGGACGCGGCGCTCGTGCGCCAGCCGGCACCGCTGCTCACCGGCGGGGTTGCGCTCACGCTCACCGCGCGGCTCGGGGCGCTCCTGCGCGCGGACGATCCGCTCGCAGCACAGGCCGACATCGCACCGCCCGAGCTCGAGCTCCGGACCCTCGTGCGGCCGGTCGACGCCGCGGGCACGGAGGACCTGCTCGCCGGGCTGGCCGCGCACGGGTGGTCGCCGGCGCAGACGACGCCGGCCCCGGACGCCGAGTGGGCGCGCGCGCTCGTGCTCGCCGGCGACGCCGTCCTGCTCACCGAGCGCCCGCCCGTCGAGGCCGCCGGCCTGCGCTGGCGACCGCTGGCGGCGCCGCTCACCGCGCGCTGTTCCGTCCTGCTCGCCGATCCCGACCTGCCGGGCGCGGCCGAGTTCACGCGCGCCGCGCGCGCGGCGCTCGTCGGCACGGGCGGCTGGATCCCACCCGCGCGCCGTGAGGACCCGCCGCCGGAGGGGTTGCTGGGATGAGCGTCGAGCGCACGATCGCGTCCGTGCTCGCGGCGGCCGGGGCCGAAGGCCAGGTCCACGTCCTCGATCTCGACGACCCGTCGCGCGAGGTCGCGATCGGCGCCGACGAGCCGGTCGTGCTGTCGTCCGTGTTCAAGGTGCACCTCGTGCTGGCGCTCCTGCGCGCCGGCGACGCCGGACGCGACCTGACCGAGCGGGTGCGCGTGGGCGCCGAGCGCACGCCGGGTTCTCCGGGGCTGGCGATGCTGTCCGACCCGGTCGAGATCTCCCTGCGCGACCTGGCCGTGCTCTCGCTCACCGTCTCCGACGTCGCCGCCGCCGACGCGCTGTTCGACGCCCTCGGTGGAGAGCCCGCGCTGCGCGAACCGCTGGCGCCGCTCGGCCTGCGCGCCACGTCCCTGCACGGCTGCTGCCGCGACCTGTTCGCCGCGATCGCCGGCGAGGCGGAGCGGCCCGTCAGCCGTGCCACCCCGCGCGACCTCACGCGGCTCCTCGCCCTCGTCTGGAGCGACGAGGCCGCGAGCGCCGACGCGTGCGCGCAGCTGAGAGCGCTGCTGCACCGGCAGGCGCTGCGGCCCCGGATCGCGGCCGGGTTCCTCGAGCCGGGCTGGCGCGTCGCGACCAAGAGCGGCACGCTGCCCGGGCTGCGAAACGACATCGGGGTCGTGGAGCGCGACGGGCACCGGCACGCGGTCGCCGTCTGCGTGCGCACGCCCGAGGGAACGCCCCCCGCGCCGGGTGACGACGCGCTGCTCGGACGCATCGCGCGCCTGGCGGTCGATTCCCTGACGCGGCGGTGATCCGAACTAACCGTTTGGGGGGCGGCACCCTCAAGCTTCCCGCTCGGACGCCCGACCATGGGGTCATGCCCTCCAAGCTCCGTCGGAACCCGGTCGTGCTCGCCGTCGTCCTCGGGTTCGCGCTGCTGGCGCTGGTGTTCGGCATCGCCTCGCTCACCAAGGGCCCCGCCACCGCGCCGAAGCCGTACACCTATTCGGACCTGCGCAGGTCGGTCCAGGAGCGCGAGGTCAAGACCGCGACGCTCAAGCCGGTGCTGGGCAAGGTCGAGGTCGAGCTCAAGGACGGCAAGCGGCATGTCGTCGGCTACTCCCCGACCGACGAGGGCCTCGCCGAGCGGCTCTCGAGCGCCGGCGCGCAGGTGTCCGTGAGCTCCCGCGGGAGCTTCCCGTGGAGCGCGCTCGTGCTGATCGTGGCCCTGTTGCTCGTCGTCGGGCTCGTGTTGTACCTGCAGCGCGCGCAGGCCAAGGCCGCGGGCGCCATGAACACCCACACCAAGAAGGCCGAGCAGCAGGGCGCGCTGCCGAGCGTGCGCTTCGCCGACGTCGCGGGCTGCGACGAGGCCGTGTTCGAGGCGGCCGAGCTGGTCGAGTTCCTCTCCCGCCCCGAGGCCTACCGCCGGCTCGGCGCGAAGATGCCGAGCGGCCTGATGCTCTACGGGCCTCCCGGCACGGGCAAGACGCTGCTGGCCAAGGCCGTCGCGGGCGAGGCGGGCGCGGCGTTCTACGCCATGTCGGGTTCGGACTTCGTCGAGATGTACGTCGGCGTGGGCGCGAGCCGCGTGCGTGACCTGTTCGCCAAGGCCCGCGAGAGCTCCCCCGCGATCATCTTCATCGACGAGGTCGACGCGATCGGCGCCAAGCGCGGCGGCGGCGCCGACGGCGGCCAGAGCAATCGCGAGGCCGACCAGACCCTCAACCAGCTGCTGGTGGAGATGGACGGTTTCACCGGCAACGAGCGGCTGCTGGTCATCGCCGCCACCAACCGCCTGGACACCCTCGACCCGGCGCTGCTGCGCCCGGGCCGATTCTCCCGCCACATCCACGTTTCGTCGCCCTCCGAAGACGGCCGCCTGGCGATCCTCGGCGTGCACGCCAAGGGCAAGCCGCTGGCCGAGGACGTCGACCTGCCGCTGCTGGCGAAGGTCACCGCGGGCGCGTCCGGCGCCGAGCTGGCCGAGATGCTCAACGAGGGCGCGATCATGGCCGCCCGCGCCGAGCGCGGCTCGATCACCCACGAGGACCTCTTCGAAGGCTTCCTGCGCGTCGTCGCCGGGCCGCGCAAGGCGTCCGCGATGCTGGCCGCCGGCGAGCGCGAGACCGTCGCCTACCACGAGGCCGGCCACGTGCTGTGCGCCGAGCTGTGCCCGACGGTCGACAAGACCCTGCACGCGACGATCAACCCGCGCGGCCGCGCCGCCGGCTTCGCCGTGATCGGCCGCTCCGACCGCGCCCTGCACACCGCCCAGCACATCCACGAGCAGCTGATCTACATCCTCGGTGGCCGCGCCGCCGAGCACGTGATCAACGGGACGGTCTCGTCGGGCGCGGCGAACGACCTCGAGAAGGCCAACTCGATCGCGCGCAGCGCCGTCGAGGAGTACGGCCTGTCGGCCGCCGTCGGCCAGGTCGTCGGCGTGCGCTCGGACGCGTCGATGGCGACCGCCGACAGCGAGGTCCGCCGCATCGTCGAGGACGCCTACCGCGACGCCATCGCGCTGGTCGAGGAGCACCGCGAGCAGCTCGAGCGCCTCACGCAGGCCCTGCTGGCCGCGGGTGACATCGACCACCTCGAGATCGCCGCGGCGATGGAGGGCTCGACGGTCGCCGCGCGCCGCCCGAACCTGGCGCCGCTGCCCGACCCGGTCGAGCCGCAGCTCGAGGAGGAGCCCGTCGCCACGCCGCGCCGCCGGCTGTGGGTCCCGGGGCCCGCCGCGGGGGCCGGCGCCGCGATCGCGGCATTCCGCGCCGAGCGCGACCGCCGCACCGCCGGCGCGTAGCCGCTGACGCCGCGCGCGAGCGTTCACGAACTCGGGCTTTTCCCGAGTTGGTGAACGCTCGCGTGGCGCGTAGATCCCGCGCGATTGCTGCCGGTTTCCCACAACCGCACGTGGCGTGCCTGAACCTAGGCTCGCCCGCATGTCCTGACCGCGGGCGGGTTCGTGGTCGAGTCCGGTGGCCGAGCGCTCACCCGGGCGCGTCGTCTCACTCCGCGGGCGGTCGGGCCCCACGTCGACAGCTGGTCGATCTCGACCTGCGGTGACGTAGGCTCAGCCCATGCTCAAGAAGCTCAAGGCAGCCATGGGTGCCGGCGCGGCGACGGTCGACGCGGTCCTGACCGTCCAGGCCGTGCGTCCCGGCGATGGAGTGACCGGAGTCGTGAAAGTCGACGGCGGCGACGTCGAGCAGGAGATCGAGCGCATCACCGTTGCACTCGAGACGGTCGTCGAGGTCGAGAGCGGCGACAGCGAATGGCGCTCGAACCAGACGTTCGCGACCAACCAGGTGACAGGCGCGCTGACGGTGCGGCCCGGGGACAAGCACGAGTTCCCGTTCCAGCTGCAGGTGCCGTACGAGACGCCGCTGACGCACATCGGCGGGCGCCCGCTGCGCGGGGTCTCGATGGGCGTGCGGACCGAGCTCGAGGTCGCGCGCGGCATCGACCGCGGCGACCTGGACCCGATCCAGGTCCACGCGACGCCGGGTCAGCAGGCGCTGATCGAGGCGCTCGAGTCGCTCGGGTTCGAGTTCAAGGGCGCGGACGTCGAGCAGGGCCAGCTGCCGAACGGCACGCTGCCGTTCTTCCAGGAGATCGAGTTCTACGCGGGCGGCCAGTACCGCGGGCGCTTCAACGAGCTCGAGGTGACCTTCCTGGGCGGGCCGCACGAGACGCGCGTGATCTTCGAGGCCGACACGCGCGGCGGCTGGTTCAGCGAGGGCCGGGACGCGTACTCGTGGTTCTCGATCCCGACGGGCGGCGGCCACCTGCGTGGCACCGTCGAGCAGCAGCTGCAGGCGCTCGGCCAGCGGCGCGGCTGGTAAACGCTCGCCAGCCGCGCGGCTCGTGAAGGTGGGATGATCGGGGTGGGGCGGAAGGGCTGCCCCACCTTCAATGTCTATGCGGCCTGGAAGGCGACGAACTCGCCGGCGTCGTCGACCTTGCCCGGCGTCCAGCTGTCGCCCTCGATCTTGGCGATGCCGGCGCCCTCCTGGAGGCTCGTGGCGAGGCGGACGGCCTCGGCCAGCACGACGCCGCGGCCGCCGTAGACCTTCGCGCCATTGCGGAGCACAACGTACTTGTCGCCGTCATCCTTGATGACCTCGACGCCGACGTTGCGGTTCGCCATCTTGGCGTTCTTCTTCTTCTCAGCCATCGTCAATCCTCACGGGGTCGCGTTGACACCAATTCTAGAGCCCGCCGGCTCGATGGCGAAGTTCTGGCGGAAGACGTTGTCCGGGTCGTACTTCGCCTTCAACTCACGCAGCCGGGAGAGCGTCGGCTCCGGGAACGCGTCCAGCAGCCGCTCGGGCCGCGGGTCGGTGTCGAAGCTTAGATAGAGCCCGTCCATGTGCGGATACACGTGCTCGTCCCACGCCGCGTTGAGGCGCTCGATCGAGCTGCGCCCGACCGCGTTGACGCTGAAGTTCTGCGTGCGATGGGCATAGGCGGTGGCGTCGGCCGGCATGTCGTTGACCGCGCCGCCGACCGCCCGCACCTGCAGCCACGAGGACTCGCGCGTCGCAAGCAGATCCTCGAGCGCCTGCGCCGTCGGCTCGTACAGGTGCGTGGCCAGCCCTGCGCGGACCGCGGTCGGTGAGCCGCCCATGTGCAGGCCGCCGCGCGGTGCGACGACCGCCGGGTACGGGACGAGCTGCGCCTGCTGGTCGAGCACGGGCGCGATGTCCAGCAGCGGCGTGAGCGCCTCGATCGCGGCGTCCGTGTCCTCACCCGCGTAGACCGAGTACAGCTGCGCGACCGGCCCGCCCTGCTGCGTCACCAGGTTGAGGAAGCTCGTCAGCTCGCGCGGCGCGTTCTCGACCCGGTACCCCCAGCGGGTGAGCACCTCGGCCGGCCGGCTCGCGTCGAACGCCATCGAGGAGAAGACGACGTTGCCGACCGGGTACGGCTCGAGCTCGAACTCGGTGACGATGCCGAAGTTCGCGCCCGCGCCGCGAAGCGCCCACAGCAGCTCCTCGTCGGCGTCCACGATGCGGCCGTCCGCGAGCACGACCCGCGCGCCCGTGACGTGGTCGATGGTCAGCCCGTGCAGGCGCGACATGAAGCCGACCCCGCCGGTGGTGGCGAGCCCACCGACGCCGACGTCGCCGTAGTCGCCCGAGCTCATCCCGAGCCCGTGCTTGCCCAGCTCGGCTGCGACGTGGCCCCAGCGCGCGCCGGGGCCGAGCAGCGCCTTGTCCCCCACGACCTGGATGCCGTTCAGCGCCCCGAGATCGATGACGACGCCGCCCTCGTTGGTCGAGCGCCCGGAGATGCCGTGGCCGCCACTGCGGATGGCCAGCGGGACGTCCTGCTCGCGGGCGTAGATGAGCGCCTGCGAGACCTCCTCGGCGGTCTTGGGCTGGAGGACGAGCCCGGGCGAGCCCTTGTAGGAGTACGACGAGCGGACCTTGCCGTAGGCGCGGTCCCCCGGCTCGACGGCCGCGACCGGGGCGGCGTCGTAGTCGATGCCCGGCAGCCGCTGCGCGCGGACGGCTGGGCTACGACCGAAAGGGCCGGTGGCCGTCCCCCGCGCGGCTCGCTCCGTCGCGACCGCCTCGCGCACTGCCGGCGCGACGTCTTGGCCGAAGCGCTCGATCGCGTACGGGTCGTCGCTGCCGAGGATGAACGTGGAGAAGCCGTGCTCGAGCGCCAGCTCCACCAGCTGGTCCACGTCGTCGGTGTTGACGTTGAGCATGCGCCGGATCTCGCGCGGATCGCGGCCGACGGCCTCCGCCGCGGCGTCGATGCGCGCGTTCGCGGGCGCGAAGTCGCCCGGCTGCATGTAGGCCTGCGACGGCAGCCAGCCGTCCGCCTTCTCCCCCGTGAGCCGCAGCATGCGCGGCTTGTACGCGCCGAGGTGGATCGGGATCTCGTGCGCCGGCTCGGGCCCGCGCTTGGCGCCGATCACCTTGTAGTGCTCGCCGTCCACGCGCACGCCGCGCCGGGTGGTGACGTCCCACAGCTGGCGGATGATGTCGATCGCCTCGCTGAGCGCCGTGACCCCCTCGCCGGGAGTGCGGCGCGGGCCGCCCATGGCGACGATCGGGTCCCAGAAGCCGCCCGCGCCGAGGCCGAGCTCGAAGCGGCCCTTGGACAGCAGATCGAGGCTGGCGGCGCTGCGGGCCACCACGGACGGCAGCCGCAGCGGCACGTTGAGCACGTTCGGGGAGATCTTCAGCGTCTCCGTGTTGGCGGCCACCCACGTCATCAGCGTCCACGTGTCCAGGAACGCGGACTGGTACGGGTGGTCCTGGAAGGTGGCGAGCTCGAGTCCCGCGCGCTCGGTCAGCTGCGCGAGCGCGACGACGCTCTCCGGGTTGGCGGCCTGCGGCGTGAGAAAGGTGCCGAAGACCAGTTCGTGTCCATAGTCGGCCATGGCTAGAGGTGCTCCTGGGCCCAAGTGGAGATCTGATCGAACGCCGGCATCAGCGCGGCGCCGCGCTCCGAGAGCGCGTAGGTGACCGAGATGGGCGGACCTTCGTCGACGGTGCGGGTGACGAGGCCGGCCTGCGTCAACTCGGTGAGGCGATCGGACAGCACGGAATCCGAGATCCCGCCCACCGCCCGCGACAGCTCACGAAAGCCGGTGGGGCCACCGGCGCCGAGCGTGCCGAGCACGACCGCGGTCCAGCGCTTGCCGAGCAGGCCGAACGCCTTGCTGAGCGCTACGTCGGCGGCGACGCACTCATGGTGGGTGAGCTGCTTCACGCACGAAATATTAGCGACTTCGGAAATCGAAGCAACTAGCCGCGGGCGGCAGCAGGCCGTGGAGACACGGAGCGGCGGCGCGGCGCGGCACGGCGCGTCCGATGAGTTCGCGCGGCGCGCGGCGTCTTATCCGCGTGACCACCTTCGTCCTGATCCCCGGCGCCGGCGGCGCCGCCTGGTACTGGCACCGCGTCGTCCCGCTGCTGACCGCCGCCGGCCACACCGCGATCGCCGTCGACCTGCCCGGCGCGAACCCGACCGCGGGCCTGCGCGAGTACGAGCGGATCGTGCTCGCCGCCGCGGCCGGTGCCGATCGCGTGACACTCGTCGCCCAGTCGATGGGGGCCTTCACAGCGCTCGGCGTGTGCGACCGGCTACCCGTCGAGCAGCTCGTGCTCCTCAACGCGATGGTTCCCGCGCCGGGCGAGACGCCGGGCCAGTGGTGGGACAACACGGGCCACGAGTTCCCCGCCGACTTCGACGAGCACGCGCACTTGCTCCACGACGTGCCGCCGGAGGTCGGTGCCGCCGGGGCCTCCCATCAGCGCCCCGAGGCCGACATCGCGTTCGCGCAGCCGTGCGCGTTCGACCGCTGGCCGGACGTGCCGACCACCGTGCTGGCGTCCCGCGAGGATCGCTTCTTCCCCTACGACTTCCAGGCGCGCGTCGCCCACGAGCGCCTCGGCCTCGACGTCGTGCCCACGCCGGGTGGGCATCTCGCGGCGCTCAGCCAGCCGGAAGCGATCGTGGCCGCGCTGGCGCCGAGCGCGGTTCGTAATCTGCACTGAGTGGATGCCGACAGCCGACGCGTCGTGCACGAGGCGGCGCGCCGCCGCACGTTCGCCATCATCTCGCACCCGGACGCGGGCAAGACGACCCTGACCGAGAAGCTGCTGCTGTACGCCGGCGCGGTCGGTGAGGCCGGCTCGGTGACGGCGCGCAAGGGCCGCCGCGCGGCGACCTCGGACTGGATGGAGGTCGAGCGCCGCCGCGGCATCTCGGTCACCTCGACCGTGCTGCGCTTCGAGTACGCGGACGTCGTCTTCAACCTGCTCGACACCCCGGGCCACAAGGACTTCTCCGAGGACACGCTGCGGGTGCTGGCGGCGGTCGACTCGGCCGTGATCCTGATCGACGCGGCGCGCGGCGTCGAGCCGCAGACCGAGCAGCTGTTCCAGGTGGCCCGCGCGCGCGGAATCCCCCTGATGGCGTTCGTGAACAAGTACGACCGCCCGGGCATGGAGCCGCTGGAGATCGTCGACCACCTGACCGAGCAGCTCGAGCTGCCGCTCGCGCCGCTGACGTGGCCGGTCGGTGCGCCCGGCGAGTTCCGCGGCGTGATCAACCGGCGCGACGGCTCCTTCCACGAGTTCACGCGCGTGACCGGCGGCAGCGGGATCGCGCTCGAGCACATCGTCACCGACCGCGGGCCGGAGGACGACCCGGCCTGGGCGACAGCGCAGGAGGAGCTCGAGCTGATCGACGCGACCGACAGCGCGTTCGACGCCGACGCGTACGGGCGCGGGGAGTTGATCCCGCTGCTGTTCGGCTCGGCGGCGTGGAACTTCGGCGTCGGCCTGCTGCTCGACGCCGTCCGCGAGCTCGCGCCGCCGGCCCAGCCGCGCGCGCTCGAGGACGGCACGCCGCGCGCGGTGGAGTCGCCGTTCGCGGCGCTGGTGTTCAAGGTCCAGGCCAACATGGACCCGCGCCACCGCGACCGCGTCGCGTTCGTGCGCATCTGCTCCGGCCGCTTCGAGCGCGGCATGCGCGTCACGAACGCGCGCACCGGGCGCACGCTGGCGCTGAGCTTCGCGCACGAGGTCTTCGGCCAGGACCGCTCTTCGCTCGACGAGGCATTCCCCGGGGACGTCGTCGGCGTCGTGATCGGCGGCGACGTCCGCGTCGGCGACACGCTCCACCTCGGCGCCGACGTCCGCTTCCCGGCGATCCCGACGCTCACGCCCGAATCGTTCGCGACCGTCTCCAACCGGGACGTGAGCCGCCACAAGCAGTTCCGGCGCGGGCTCGAGCAGCTCGACCAGGAGGGGGTCGTGCACGTGCTGCGGCGCGAGCACACGCAGGACCCGGTCCCGGTGCTGGCCGGCGTCGGCCCGATGCAGTTCGAGGTCGCGGTCGAGCGCCTGCGCACGGAGTTCGGCGCCGAGGTCAGCCTGCAGATGCTCGAGTGGAAGGCCGCGCGGCGCACGGACGCCGACGGCGCGGCCAAGGTCCTCGCCGACAGCGGCCACACCGACGTCTTCGTCCGTGCCGACGGGACGCAGGTCGCCGTCTTCCCGAACCGCTTCGTGCTCGACCGCTTCGCGCAGCGCAACCCGACGGTCCGGCTCGAGCGCCTGATCGGCGCCGACGACCCGGTCTGACGCGCACCACGCCGCCGCGGCCGCGCACGGCTACACGCCCGGGGAATAGCGGGCGCCCGGGTTCCGTCTGGCGGACCGACAGGCCATGTCAGTTGACGGGAGGTGCCCAATGCCGTTCGAACGCCCGCACACGCTGCCGCGACGAAGGCCGGATGAGGCGGCGCCCGACGTGCGGCGCACGCCGCACACGGACGTCCGGGCGCTCGCCGGGGCGATGGGCAACCAGGCCTTCGGGCGCTATCTGGCCCGTGAGGCGGAGGCCGCGCAGGCAGCGGGGGCCGATCCCGAGCGCTGCGCGGTGGACGTGTGCGCGGTCCCCACCGGGCTCGGCGCCAACCACCTGTTCATCGTCTACACGAACGAGCGCGGCGTGCAGTACGGGTACCGGGCCGGCCCGGACGGCGGCGGCAAGTACCTCGGCCGCCTCGCGGGCGGCGTGCTGTCGTACATCGAGATCGACCACGGGCTCTACACCGCCGAGACGTTCCAGGACTACGACCCGCGGGCGGCCAGCGTGCGTGCGTTGAGCGGCAGCGCGGCGATGGGCAAGGGCGACCACCTCGCCGACGAGCTGATCCGGATCGGCGACGCCGAGATCAAGTACGAGTGGTACGGGCCCAACAGCAACACGGTGGTCAGCCACCTGCTGACGACGTGCGGCATCCCGCGCGTGAGCCCGGTGCCGTCGCCGGTCGGCTGGGACGCGAAGCTCTTCCCGCCGACCGACGAGGAGCGCGAGCAGGGGCGCGGCGGGGCCGAGGGGTCGAGCGGGGAAGGGCCGAGCGGCGCCGGCGGCGCGAGCGGCTGGTGATCACTTCGGCGGCGTCAAGGCGCAGGCCGCCTCCGGCGTCGCCACCCGGAAGCTGAAGCTCTCTTCCAGGTACAGGTAGACCGACTGCGCGTCGTGGTGGCTGTAGCCGAGCGCGAGGTCCTGGCCGGACTCGAACAGGAAGTCGCCGCCGCGCAGGGACACCACCACCGCGCCGCTGATCCCGGGCGCCCACACGATCGGCCCGCCCTGGAGGATCTTGCGCAGGTGGTCGAACAGCGGGTAGCCGCCGTGCTCGGTGCCCTGCACCACGCCCGTGTACTGCTCGGGGGCGAGCGCCAGCGCGTACGGCCCCTTGATGCCGTTGCGCAGCAGCGTCTCGACCGCCGCGGCGACCTGGCCGGTGTAGGCGTTGAAGTCGTCCGAGAGCGTCACCGGGTCGTGCGTGCAGGACTCGGCGATCCCCTCGAAGCCGGCTGACGCCCAGCCGTGGAAGACGGCGCGGTTCTCGGCGCGCGCCATCCGCCGCGCGGCGACCTCCAGCGGCTCGAGGTCGATGTCCTCGGCCCCGCGTTCGAGGTCGTCGAGCTCGGAACGCGAGAGCGCGAACTCCACGCGCATCTCGACCAGCGGGAGCACGCGCCGGCGTGAGGCGGTCAGGCCGTCTCCCCCGTCGGGCAGCGGTTCGATGCGGCCCAGGTTCGTCGCGCTGTAGTCCCACCCGTGCGGACCGGAGAAGTCCACGACCTTGCGCGCCGCCAGCCCCGGCTCGAGCCGCTCGCGCGCGCTCTGGTCGAGCTCGGCCCAGCCCTCTTCGGTGATCGGCGCGCGCTCGCGCAGCAGATGGTTCACAGCCCCGCTCCCCTCAAGCTCCCGATCCCCAGCGAGCCGACCTGCCCGCCGCCACCGGACCCGCCGAGCCCGGCGCCCTCCTCGGCCTCCTCGCCCGCTTCCACGATGTCCCCCTCCTGAAAGAGGATTCCGCGCGCGATCTCTCGCCACACGGGCGTGCGCCGCAGCAGGAACTCGAGGTCCATCGCGAAGTGCTTGAACTCCTCGGTCTGCGCGTTGCGCATCACCGCCAGCGCCTCCGGGTCCTGCTCGACCGCGAGACGCTGCTCATACCACCCGATCGCTTCCGCCTCCTCCGTGAGCGAGGCGCACAACCGGGCGAAGGTTCTGGTTCGCGCCGGCAGCTCCTCCGGCGGCTCGTGGTACTGGTCGAAGCCCATGCGCGGGACGATACGCATCGCGCTGCGCAGCGACGTACCTGACCGTTGAGTCGAGCCTTAGAGTTTAGCTGCGGGCAAGGTTGCGGCAATCGTCGGGCAAGGCGCTCGGCGCACTCTGCCGCCGTGCTTCACGGACGAATCTCGCGATGGCTCGCGCGCATAACGGGCCTTGCCACTTTGCTTGCGGCGCTGGGATGCGCCGCCGGCGGCACCGCCGCCCACGCCGCGTACCCAGGCCAGGAAGGCCGCATCGCCTTTGTCGACCGCGCCAACGACCTTCGCGTGATCAAGCGCGACGGCACGAATTCCCGCACGCTCGCGGGGATCGGCGGGGGCTGGGTGCCGGCGGGCATCGCCGTCTCGGCCGACGGCCGCCGCGTCGCGTTCGGGCAGCAGTCCTACTGCGAGGGCTGTGAGTACCAGCAGACGCGGATTGCCGTGGTGTCCGCCGACGGTGGCGAGCCCGCGGTGCTCTATCTCGACGACGAGGGTTCGACCGTCGTCGACGTCCAGGACCCGACGTGGTCCCCGGACGGCTCGCAGCTGATCTTCAGCGCCGAGGACCTCGACAGCGACCGCGCGCTCTACGTCATCGACGTCGCGGGCGGCGCGCCGCGCAAGCTGGCGATCAGCGGGGTGGTCGAGCCGCACCGCCCGAAGTGGTCGCCGAACGGCGACCGCGTCGCGTTCACCGCGCAGCCCGACTTCAACGAGCGCGAGAGGATCTACAGCGCCCCGGTCACCGGCGGTGCCGCCACGCGGCTGACCAGCGGCGGCTACAGCCAGTCGTCGCCCGCTTGGTCGCCCGACGGGTCCGAGATCGCCTACATCCATACGCCGCTCGAGGACGACGACGACCCCGGGCCGCCGGAGCTGCGCAAGATCGGCGCGGGCGGCGGCAGCGGTTCCGTCCTGTACACGTCCCCCGGCGTCGCCGGCGGTGAGCCGGCGTGGTCGCCGGACGGCACGCGGATCGCGTTCGGCCTCACGGGCGTCGGCGGCGACCAGCACACCTGCAACGGCGAGGTGGCCGTGGTGGACGCCGACGGCGGCGCCGCGCGGCGCGTCGCCTGCAACCCGTACGAGGTTCCCGAGTTCATCGACTGGGCGCGCCGCCCCGACCGTGGCACTACGACGCTGATCAGCGCCGCGCACGGCAAGGGCACGGAGGGCGCGGACGGCGAGCTGGGCGAGGTCGCGCTCGCGCGCAACGGCCGCTACGCCGTCTTCAGCTCCCGCGCGACGGACATCACCGACACGGCCGACACCGACGGCCGGGCCGACGTGTTCCGGCGCGACCTGATCGCCGGCGAGATCGAGCTCGTGTCCGTCGACGAGGACGGCGACGCGGTCACGCCGGTCGCGAGCGCCGACGGCCGCTGGGTCGCGTTCCGCGCCGGGTCCTCCGTCCGGCTGCGCGACATGCAGAACCGCCGCACGATCGCCGTGCGCGCGGGGACCCCGGTCGCCGTCTCCGACGACGGCCGCTACGTGCTCGTCGCCGACGACGCCGACACCCTCTTCCGCTTCGATCGCACCACCGGCGAGAGCGGCGAGATCGGCGACGAGGCGCTCGCGGCGCGGATGACGCCCGACGGCCGCCACGTCGCGTTCGAGTCGCGCGCGACCGACCTCGTTCCGGGCTTCATCGACCGCAACGGCGAGCAGCCGAGCGTCTTCGTGCACGACGCGCAGACCGCGACGACCAAGCTCGTCGACGGCCGACTGGGCAGCGCGACGGAGACCACGGGCGAGGCCGAGATGTCCGTGCGGCTGCGCGGCGTGAGCCATGACGGCCGCGTCGTGCTGTTCAGCTCCGCGGCCACGGACGTGATGGACGAGTTCAGGGACCGCAACGGCCCCGCGGAGGCCGACGTCTACCGCCGCTCGCTCGACGCGGCCGCGCCGACGCTCGCCTCCCACCTCACCGCCAGCGATACCAACGGCGCCGACGGGCCGACCGGCAACGCCGAGCTCAGCGCCGACGGCCGGACGGTCGCGTTCGCCGCGGTGGCCCACCGTGGCGGGTTCGGCCGGGTCAACCGCCTGGACGCGTACGTGCGGCGCCACCCCGCCGACGACGAGGCGCCGCCCGAGCTGATCACCGTCGGCGACGACCTCCGGTACGGCGGCAACGCCGACAGCGACGTGCTGGCCCTGTCGGCCGACGGCAAGCACGCCTTGATCGCGTCCACGGCGACGGACCTCACGCACGCGCTCGCCATCCAGGACGGCCAGCGCGCCGTCTACCGCGTCGACCTGCGCACGCATCTGTACTCCGCGCTCACCGATCTCGACGACCAGGGCCCGAACGGCGCGATCACCGGCGCGGCGCTGAGCAGCGCCGGCCAGACCGCCGCCTACGTCACGACCGCCTCCAACGTGCTCGCGGGCTTCTCGGACCGCAACGCCGAGAGCGCCGACGGCTACGCCTGGATCGCCCCGGCGGTCTCCGGGGAGGACTCGATCGCGCCCGACATCGCCATCGACACGCCCGTCGACGGCGGCATCTACCGCGCCGACCGCTTCTACCTGGCCGACTACAGCTGCCGCGACTTCGGCGGCTCGGGCGTCAAGCAGTGCCAGGGCGACGTCGCCTCGGGCGAGCCGTTCGACACCGAGACGCCCGGCGAGAAGACGTTCACCGTCACCGCCACCGACGGCGCCGGGAACACCACGACCCGCAGCGTCGACTACCGCGTCGTGCCGGTCAACCACCAGCTGACGCTGGCCAGCCGCGCGGCCGGGACCGAGACCACCGGCGCCAACGCCACCAGCGCCGCCGGCCCGATCGCGGGCGAGTACGCGCTCTTCGAGTCCGCCGCTTCCGACCTCGGCGCGCCGGGCACCATCTTCCGCCGCAACCTGGTGAGCGGCGCGCTCGTGGCCATCACCGACGCCGAGGGCGCGCAGGCGCTGGGCCTGAGCGACGACGGCCGCTTCACGCTGTTCACGGCCGCCGACCAGCTGTACCTGCGCGACGTGCAGTCGAGCACGACGAAGCGCGTCGGGCCGGCGGGCCCGGCGTTCCTGAGCGACGACGGCAAGACGGTCGCGTTCCGCTCCGAGGAGGCGGCTGACCCGAGCAAGCACGGCACGTACACGTACGACGTCGCGACCGGCGCGCTCGACCGCGTCGGTGGCGGCGCGCCGGTGGCGGTTCAGAACGGGCACGTGCTGTTCTCCGAGGGCGAGCAGCTCCGCCTCGACGACAAGCTGGTCGGCACCGGGACGAACGCCCAGCTCAGCGCGGACGGCACCGTCGTCGCGTACGAGCGCGAAGGCGTGATCTACCGGCGCGGCGACGGCGCCGAGATCCAGATCGGCGAGGGCACCAACCCGCGCCTGGCGGGCAGCACGGTCGCCTACCAGGCCGGCGCCGACGTCAAGGTGGGCACGACGACGATCGCGGAGGCAACGCTGCACGGGCTCTCCGACGACGGCCGCTTCCTGTTGTACGCGACCACGGACGGCGACCTGTTCCGCCGCGACCTGGCGAAGGACCGCACGTCGCATGTGGCCTCGGGCGCGACCGCGCCGTTCGAGCGGATCGCGCTCAGCGCCGACGGCCGCCGCGCGATCCTCTCGACCGCGGCCGCCGCCATGATCGACGACTTCGCCGACGGCAACGGCGCGCAGGGCGCGGACGTGTTCACGTGGTTCGACGTGCCGCCGACGGCCAACGCCGACGCCAAGATCACGGGTCCGCTGACGCTCGCGTTCGACGGCTCGCTCTCGGCCGACACCGACGGCCGCATCGTCGAGTACCGCTGGGAGTGGGGCGACGGCCAGACGACGGTCGGTGAGCCCAAGCTCTCGCACACCTACCCCGACGACGGCACCTACACCGTCAAGCTGATCGTCGAGGACGACGGCTCCAACGCGGTCACGTTCGAGTTCGAGGTCATCGCCATCAAGGGCGTGCTGACCGCCAACAGCGTGCCGCTGGACTTCCTCGGCGTCGACAAGACGCTGCGCTGCAGCGCGGTGCGGGAGATCCCGCTGTTCGCCGAGACCGGCGGCGCGTGCGGCACGTTCGTCGCGCTCGGCGGGACGGTCTACGGCCCGGCCGACGTTCTCCCCGGCACGACCGCGTTCACGCCCGTGAGCCAGGTCGCGACCGTGGACGGCGCGGTGGCCAAGCTCGTGACGACGGTCGCGCTCGGCGCCACCGGCGTCAAGCTCCGCCAGACGGACGCCTACCAGGCCGGCCGCGGCTGGTACCGCACGGACACCGCGCTCGTCAACGACACCGGCAGCGCCCGCACGGCGACGGTCTACCGCGCCGCGGAATGCGCGATCGGGCCGGAGGAGCAGCGCCGCTCGCTGCGCGACGTCGCCACCGGCATGGCCGCGTGCGAGGGCGAGCTGGCCACGGGCCGCACGCTGGCCGCGCTGCTGCCGCTCACGCCCGACGCCCGCCACGAGAGCGGCCCCGGCCTGTTCGCGCGCGTGAAGGCCGGCGCGGAGCTCAGCAACGGCTGCGCGTGCGAAGGCACGGTCGCCGCGCACGGCGTGGGCATCGCCTGGAGCGTGACCGCACCCGCCCAGGGCGAGACGTCGCGCGCGTCGGTCGGCGCCTTCGGGCCCGACGGCGTGGTCCCGATGACGGTGGCGCTCGCTCCCGCGAAGACGCAGGTGCAGCCGCTCGACGACAACGCGTTCGTGCTCACCGTCCGCAACCCGAACGCGACCGCGCTGCCCGTCGGCTCGATCGCGGTGGACAGCGACGGCGCGTGGGACTACACGCCGGGCACGAGCAGCGGGCTCTCGACGGCCAGCCCGGCGATCGCCGACGGCGTGCACACCTGGACCGGCCCGTTCACGGTCGCCGGCCACGGGTTCGGCGAGCAGCACTTCGCCGTCACCCACCGCAACGGCCAGCGGACCGCGGTCTCCACCGCCTCCGCCGCGCACGACGCCACGCAGTTCGCGGGCCTGACGTCGACCGGCATCGCCGACATCGCCACCTCCAAGGCGTCCGTCGAGGTGCGCTCGATCGCCGGCTCGATCCCGAACACGGCGATCTACGGCGGCCCCAACGGGCTCGGCACGAACCCGGAGCCGCGCTTCGAGCTGGTCGCGTCCAAGGACGAGGGCATCAGCTACGAGTGCCGCTTCGCTCCGGGCGAGTGGACCGCGTGCGAGAGCGACTATCGTCCCGGCCCGCTGGCCGACGGCGCCTACGAGCTCGAGGTGCGCGCCAAGGACCAGTTCGGCACCGACCAAACGCCGGCCACGCGCTCGTTCGCGATCGACACGCTCGCGCCGACCACGGTGATCGCGTCCGGTCCGGCCAAGCTCACCACCGACACGCGTCCGCAGTTCCAGCTGCGCGCCAACGAGCCGGGCGCGACGTTCGAGTGCCGCTTCGGCGACGCGCCGTTCGCGCCCTGCGACGCCAGCTTCCGCTCCCCCGATCTGGCCGACGGCGAGCACCGCTTCGAGGCGCGCGCCTCCGACAAGGCGGGGAACGTGGACGAGACGCCCGCCGTGTGGACGTTCCGCGTCGACACGACCTCGCCGATCACCGTCATCAGCGCGATCGACGGCAAGGGCGTCCGGGCCGTGCGCCCGGGCGCGCCGCCCAGCGCGTCATCGGCGACCGGTTCCAAGCTCGCGCTCGGCCCGGACGGCTCCGCGGGCCTGCGCGTCGCGTGCCCGGCCGACAACGGCGGGCCGTGCGACGGCACCGTGGGGCTGGCGTCCGAGTCCGGCGGGGCCCGCGCGGCCCGCGCCGGCGCGGCGCGCGCG
>NZ_JAPCID010000026.1 GCF_027587175.1 Solirubrobacter deserti | reverse complement strand
CGCGCCCGCGACGTCCGCGCCGGCGCCCGCCGCGCCCGCGCCCGCCGCTCCGGCTCCCGCCCCGGCCGCCCCCGCGCCGCAGCCGCAGGCGCCGCTGACCACGCGCTCGTCATGACCGACGTCTCCTTCGACTGCATGGGCACGACGGTCCGGCTCGTGGTCGCCGACGAGGCGACGGCGCTCGCGTGCCGGGAGTTCCTCACCGACTTCGACCGCGCGCTCTCGCGCTTCCGGCCCGACAGCGAGCTCTCGCGCCTGAACGCGGACCCGCGCGAGGAAGTCGACGCGTCCGCCCTCCTGCGCGGCGCGATCTCCGCGGGCCTGATGGCGGCGGAGCTCACGGAGGGCCTCGTCGACCCGACGCTCACCGCCGCCCTCGAGGCCAACGGGTACGACCGCACACGGCGCGACCCCGAGCTGCCGCTGAAAGCCGCGCTCGCGCAAGCGCCGCCACGGCGACCGGCCGGCGGAAGCGGCGACTGGATGCGCGTCGTCGTCACCGACCACTCGATCCGCCGCCCGCCCGGCCTGCGGCTCGACACCGGCGGGATCGGCAAGGGCCTCGCCGTCGACATGCTCGCTCTGCGGCTCAACGGCGGCGCCTGGGCAATCGACGCCGGTGGCGACATGCGCGTCTCCGGCACCTACCCGGTCGAGGTTCGTCACCCGCTCACGCACGAGCCGATCACGACCCTCACGCTCACCGACCAGGCCGTCGCCACGTCGGGGATCGACCTGCGCCTGTGGCACGCGCCGGACGGCTCACCACGCCATCACCTGCTCGACCCCTCCACGCGCGAGCCCGCCTGGACGGGCGTCATCGGCGCCACCGCGCTCGCGCCCACGACCACCGAGGCCGACACGCTCGCCAAGGCCGCGCTGCTCAGCGGCCCGGACCACGCGCCCAAGTGGCTGCGCCGGCACGGCGGGCTGTTCATCACCGACGACGGGACGGTGCACCAGCTATGACCGAAGGCCACGAGTTCTGGCTCGTCAGTCGCTCCGCCGGCGTGGTGGCGCTCGTCACCGTCGCCGTCTCGGTGCTGATCGGCCTCACCCTCGCCGCCGGCCTCGGCGGCCCGCCGCAGCGTCGCCGCGCGCTGGTCGCCATTCACGAGCAGACCGCGCTCGCCAGCCTGATCGCGATCGCCGTCCACGGCCTGGCGTTGCTCGGCGACGGCTTCCTCAAGCCGGGCCTGGCCGGGATCGCGATCCCGTTCCTCATCGATTTCAAGCCGGTCTACGTCGGTCTCGGCATCATCGCGGGCTACCTCGCGGCCGCGCTCGGCCTGTCGTTCTACGCCCGCCGCCGGATCGGCGGCAAGCGCTGGCGCAACCTGCATCGCGCCACGCCGGTGGTCTACGTGCTCGGCCTGATCCACACGCTCGGTGCCGGCACTGACGCGGAGTCCACCTGGCTGCGCGCGTTCATGTTCGCCACCGCGGTCCCGGCCGCCGCGCTGCTGGTCGCCCGCCTGACCAAGCAGAAGAAACCCCGCCTGAAGGGAGCCAAGGCATGAGAATCGTCCTCGTCGGCGCGGGCCTCGCGGCGCAGCGCTGCGCCGAGACCCTGCGCCAGCTCGGCCACGACGGCCCGATCGCCATGTACGGCGACGAGCTGCCCTACGACCGCCCGCCGCTGTCGAAGGACTTCCTCAAGGGCGAGCGTCCCGAGCTCCGCTTCAAGCCGGACGCCTGGTACCGCGACAACGACGTCGACTTCGTCCAGCAGCGCGTCACGAGCCTCGACCACCTCGAATTCGACCGGGCCCTGATCGCGACCGGCGCCGAGCCGATCACGCTCGACGCCTTCCCGCACGCGCTCACGTTGCGCACCCGCCAGGACGCGATCGCGCTCGACGAGGCGCTTACGAGCACCCGCCACCTCGCGATCATCGGCGCCGGCCTGATCGGGCAGGAGGTCGCGTCCGCCGCGACCGCGCGTGGCATCCGCACGACGCTCGTCGACCTCAACCCGCGGCCGTTCGACGCCTTGATGGGCCCGGGCGGCGGCGACCGGCTCAGAGCCCTGCACGAGCGGCACGGCGTTGAGCTCCGGCTGGGCCAGAACAGTGGCCCGCTGAACGCCGACACGATCCTCGTCGCGGTCGGCGTGAAGCCCGCCTGGAGACCCGACCCCGCGCCCGGTGTCTTCCACGCCGGCGACGTCACCGGCAGCGCCCACTGGGAAGCGGCCGTGGTCGGTGGCCAGAACGCCGCCCGCCGCATGCTCGGCCTGCAGCCCAAGCCCGAGCAGCCGCCGCTCGTGTGGTCCGACCAGTACGGCGTCCGCATCCAGCGCGTCGGCGACCCGCGCGGCGCGACCCACAACGGCGACCTGACGTACAGCCAGAGCGGCCGTCTGAAGGCCGTCGTCCTCATGAACGAACCCCACCGCGTCCGCGAGGCGCGGCGCGACCTGAAGGAGGCCGCATGACCCTCATCGCCCAGATCGACGAGTCCGCCTGCCTCGGGCACGGCGATTGCGTCCACGTGGCGCCGAATGTGTTCATCCTCGAAGGAGACGTGGCGGAGCAGGTGGCGCCCGGCTCCGACGAAGCGCTCCGGAATGCGGCGCGAGCCTGCCCCGCGGGCGCGATCATCATCCTCGATGCCGACACGCACGCCGAGGTTGATCCGTAGGACCCAGGCGGCTAACATCTCAGTCAACCCGACTGAGATTTAGGAACCGCCCGAATGCAAGCCGACCGCTTCACGATCAAGTCCCAGGAGGCGCTGCAGGCCGCCATCGCCGTGGCGGCCGCGCGCAACCACACCGAAACGCAGCCCGAGCACCTGCTCGTCGCGCTGCTCGAGCAGCCCGAGTCCGTCGTCGGCCCCGTGCTGCGCAAGCTCGGCGCGCGCCCGGAGACCATCCGCGGCGAGATCAACCAGGCGCTGGACCAGCTGCCCACGATCACCGCCGGCGCCAACGAGCCGACGACCAGCCGCGAGCTGATGGACGTGCTGCGCCTCGCCGAGCGCGAGGCGGGCAAGCTCCGCGACGAGTTCATCTCCACCGAGCACATCCTGCTCGCGCTCGCGTCCGCCCAGGGCGGCGAGGCCGCCAAGTCGCTCAACCGCAACGGCGCCACGCACAAGGCGCTCCAGCAGGCGATCGAGCAGGTCCGCGGCCCGCACCGCGTCACCGACCAGTCGCCCGAGGAGAAGTATCAGGCGCTGCAGAAGTTCGGCCGCGACCTCACGCAGGACGCCGAGGACGGCAAGCTCGACCCGGTGATCGGCCGCGACGAGGAGATCCGCCGCGTCATCCAGGTCCTCAGCCGCCGCACCAAGAACAACCCGGTGCTGATCGGCGAGCCGGGCGTCGGCAAGACCGCGATCGCCGAGGGCCTCGCCCAACGCATCGTGTCCGGCGACATCCCCGAGAGCCTGCGCGACCGCAAGGTCATCTCCCTCGACATCGGCGCCCTGCTCGCCGGCTCCAAGTACCGCGGCGAGTTCGAGGAGCGCCTGAAGGCGGTCCTGAAGGAGATCGCCGACGCCGAGGGCCAGATCATCCTGTTCATGGACGAGCTGCACACCATCGTGGGTGCCGGCGCGGCCGAGGGCGCGGTGGACGCGTCCCAGCTGCTCAAGCCGATGCTCGCCCGCGGGGAGCTGCGCGCCGTCGGCGCCACCACGCTCGACGAGTACAAGAAGCACGTCGAGAAGGACGCCGCGCTCGAGCGCCGCTTCCAGCCGATCTACGTCGGCGAGCCCAGCCTCGAGGGCACGATCGCGATCCTGCGCGGTCTCAAGGAGCGCTACGAGGCCCACCACGGCGTCACGATCACCGACGCCGCGCTGATCGCCGCCGCGACGCTGTCGGACCGCTACATCGCGGACCGCTTCCTGCCCGACAAGGCGATCGACCTCGTCGACGAGGCCGCGTCCCGCGTCGCGATCGAGCTCTCCTCCGTCCCCACCGAGATCGACCAGGTCGAGCGCCGCATCAAGCAGCTCGAGATCGAGATGGTCGCCGTCGGCAAGGACGAGACGGCCGCCGAGCGCAAGGCCGAGATCGAGCGCGAGCTGGCCGAGCTGCGCGAGCAGGCCGCGGGCATGCGCGCTCAGTGGGAGCGCGAGAAGGAGCAGGCCGAGGGCCACGGCAAGCTGCGCGAGCGCCTGGACGAGGCGCGCCGCGAGCTCGAGCGCGCCGAGCGCGAGCTCAACTACCAGCGCGCCGCCGAGCTGCGCCACGGCGAGATCCCGGACCTCGAGGCCAAGCTCGCGGACGCCGAGTCCCGCCCGGCCGAGAACTACGAGCCGCCCGTGTACCTGTCCGAGCGCGTCGACGTCGAGGAGATCGCCGAGGTCGTCGGCAAGTGGACGGGCATCCCGGTCTCCCGGCTTGTCGAGGGCGAGGTCGAGAAGCTCATCCACATGGAGGAGCGCCTCCACCGCCGCGTGATCGGCCAGGAGGAGGCCGTGCAGGCCGTCAGCGACGCGCTGCGCCGCTCCCGCGCGGGCCTGTCCGACCCGGACCGCCCGATCGGCACGTTCCTGTTCCTGGGCCCGACCGGCGTCGGCAAGACCGAGCTCGCCCGCGCGCTGGCCGAGTTCATGTTCGACAGCCAGGACGCGATGATCCGCATCGACATGTCGGAGTACATGGAGAAGCACTCCGTGGCCCGGCTCGTCGGCGCACCTCCCGGCTACGTCGGCTACGAGGAGGGCGGCCAGCTGACGGAGGCGGTCCGCCGCCGGCCGTACAGCGTCGTCCTGCTCGACGAGATCGAGAAGGCCCACAACGACGTCTTCAACATCCTGCTGCAGGTGTTCGACGACGGACGCCTCACCGACGGCCAGGGCCGCACGGTGGACTTCAAGAACACGGTGCTGATCATGACCTCCAACATCCCCGGCGGCCGCGCCGGCGTGGAGGCCAGCTTCAAGCCCGAGTTCGTCAACCGCCTGGACGACATCGTCGAGTTCCACGCGCTCTCACGCGAGCAGCTGCGCGAGATCGTCGACCTCCAGGTCGCCCGCCTGATCGTGCGCGTGGCCGAGCGCGGCGTGGACGTCCGCCTCACGGACGCCGCCCGCGACCTGCTCGGCGACATGGGCTACGACCCGACCTACGGCGCCCGCCCGCTGAAGCGGATGATCTCCAAGTACCTGGTGGATCCGCTGGCGCTCGGCCTGCTCAAGAACGACTACGCGAGCGGCGACAGCGTCGAGGTGGACGCGACCGAGGACGGCGAGCTGAAGTTCACCCGGGTTCGCGTCAGCGAGCCCGAGCCCACGCCGGCCTAGGGAGCGGACTCCTAGCCGGCGGTCCGCCGCACCCTGATCGTCATCGGCACCCGCACCGCGGCCTTCGGGTCGTACTGCGGGTGCTGGTCGAACTGGATCGTCCAGCGGCCCTCGCTCGGGCTGCGCTTGAACGGGAACTGCTTGCGGCGCACGCTGAACGTGCCGCACGGGCCCTTGGGCAACCCGAGCCGGACGGTCTTGCGCGCCTTGCCCGCGAACACGTAGTGGGCGTAGACGGGGGTGGTCAGGGTGAGGAAGCCGCGGCCCTCGAAGCGCACGCGCTGGGCCGTCGACGCGCGCTGCGGGGTCTGCTCGACCGCGAGCCGCGTCACCATCGTCGTCGCCGTGACCGTGTTGGCGGGCGCGCCGTGCTCGGCGATCCGCAGCGTGAACGGCCGCGTCCCCTCCTCCTCGAACGGCGCCCGGACGGTGCCCTTGACGTGGCCGTCGATCAGCGCCGACGGCTGGTCCTGCAGGACGTCGTCCAGGAAGATGTCGACCCGGCTCAGCGCCGTGAACCCGGCGGCGTGGACGGTCACCAGCTCCCGTTGGTTCTCCTGCGCCACGACGTAGCAGGGTTTGAGGGGCTCGACGAGCTGAGGTTGGGCGAAGGCGGGCGCCGCCGCCAGCACGGCGGCCGCGATACCCACGATGGTGGAGCGCAGGAGCATCGATGACATGAACACCGCATCGGCGGCGGAGGTTCGGTAGAAGGATCACAGAACCCATCGAGGAGGACGCTGTGCCGACCTACATCATGCTCTCGACGCTCACACCGGAGGGGATCCAGACCGTGAAGAACAACCCGAGCCGCATCCGCGAGGTCAATCGCGAGGTCGAGCAGCTCGGGGCGGAGGTCAAGGCGCAGTGGGCGACACTCGGCTCGTTCGACTTCGTGAACGTGATCGAGGCGCCTGACGACAAGACGATGGCGCGGATCTCGCTGGAGCTCGGGTCGCGCGGCTCGGGCCGCTACGAGACGCTGATCGCGATCCCGATCGACGACTTCATCGCGGCGCTTTGACGCGCGTCTTGGTCATCGGCGGCGGCGGCCGCGAGCACGCCATCGTGCGGGCGCTCCAGCGCTCCCCGCAGCAGCCGGAGGTGTTCTGTGACCCGGGCAACGCGGGCATCGCGCAGGATGCGCCGCCGGCGCGGCCGGAGGACGTCGACCTGGTCGTCGTCGGTCCGGAGGCGCCGCTGGTCGCCGGGTTCGCCGACGACTGCCCGGTGCCGGTGTTCGGGCCGAGCGCGGCCGCCGCGAAACTCGAGGGGTCCAAGGCGTACGCCAAGGAGGTGATGATCGCCGCGGGCGTGCCGACGGCCGAGTACACGGTCGTTCACAGCGTCGAGGCGGGGCTGGGCGCGATCGCGCGCTACCCGGCGGTGATCAAGGCGGACGGGCTCGCCGCGGGCAAGGGTGTCGTGATCGCGGCCGACGAGCCGGAGGCGCGCGCGGCGCTGACCGAGATGCTCGTCGACCAGCGCTTCGGCGAGGTGCCCGTGGTCGTGGAGGAGTTCCTGCTCGGCACCGAGCTGTCCGTGCTCGCGCTGTGCGACGGCGAGCACGCGCTCCCGCTCGCGCCCGCCCGCGACTTCAAGCGCATCGGCGAGGGTGACACGGGCCCCAACACGGGCGGGATGGGCGCGTACTCGCCGGTCGAGGGCGCCGACGACGCGCTGATCGAGGACGTCCGCGTGCGGGTGCTGCAACCGGTGGTGGACGAGCTCAAGCGGCGCGGCACCCCGTTCCACGGCGTGCTCTACGCGGGCCTGATGCTCACCGAGGACGGCCCGAAGACGCTCGAGTTCAACGTCCGCTTCGGCGATCCGGAGACGCAGGTGGTGCTCCCGCGGCTCAAGAGCGACATCCTCGACCTGTTCGAGCGCGCGACGCGGCCCGGCGGGCTGGCGGGCGTCGAGCTCGAGTGGGACGAGCGCGCGTGCGTGACCGTCGTGCTCGCCTCGCGCGGGTACCCGGCGACCTCCTCGTCCGGCGACGTGATCAGCGGGCTCGAGGACGCCGGCGCCGAGGTCACCCACGCCGGAACGGCCCTGGAAAACGGCCACATCGTCACCGCCGGCGGGCGGGTGCTGAACGTCACCGCGCTCGGCAAGGACCGCGAGGCCGCCCGAGCCGCCGCATATGCTGCTGCGGACAAGATCGACTTCCCTGGCAAGACCTACAGACGAGATATCGCCGCATGACCGAACCCACCACGCAGACCGACGTCGACGCCGAGCTCGAGGGCCTGGAGGTCGACGCACCGCTCGTCGGCATCGTCATGGGCTCCAAGTCCGACATGCCGGTGATGGAGAAGGCCGCCAAGGAGCTGACCGACCGCGGCATCCGCAACGAGATCCGCGTCATGTCCGCTCACCGCGACCCCGACATGGTGGCCGAGTACGCCAAGAACGCGCGCATGCGCGGCCTGCGGGTGATCATCGCCGGCGCCGGCCTCGCGGCCGCGCTGCCGGGCGTGGTCGCCGCCCACACCGACCTGCCGGTGATCGGCGTGCCGCTGACCTCGTCGATGACCGTCGCGGGCGGCCTGGACGCGCTGCTCTCGATCGTCCAGATGCCGCCCGGCGTGCCGGTCGCCACCGTCGGGGTCGACAACCCCAAGAACGCCGCGGCCCTCGCCGCGCGCATCTTGAGCTTGTGATCGCGCGGTACACCCGCCCCGACATCGGGGCGGTCTGGACCGATGAAGCGCGCTTCGGCGCGATGCGCGACGTGGAGATCGCCGCCGCCGAGGCGCTCACGGACGGCCCGACCGCGGAGGAGCTCGAAGCCATCCGCGGCTCGAGCTTCACCGTCGAGGCGATCAACGAGCGCGAGAAGATCCTCGACCACGACACGGCGGCGTTCGTCGACGTGCTCGCCGCCAGCGCCGGGCCCGCCGGGCGCTGGATCCACTACGGGCTCACGTCCTCCGACGTCGTCGACACCGGGCTCGCGCTGCAGCTCAAGCGGGCCGGGGAGATCCTGGTGCCCCAGCAGCGCACCCTGGCGGCCGAGCTGGCGGAGAAGGCACGCGAGCATGCGGACACGTTGTGCGTCGGCCGCACGCACGGCGTGCACGCCGAGCCGACGTCGTTCGGCCTCAAGCTCGGCGGCTACGCCATGGAGGCGCACCGCAACGCCGACCGGCTGGAGCGCGCGTTCGCGCAGGTGACCGCGGCGATCTCGGGCGCGGTCGGCACCTTCGCCACGCTCGGCCCCGAGTACGAGGAGCGCGTCGCGGCCAAGCTCGGCCTCAAGACCGAGCCGATCTCCACCCAGGTCGTCCCGCGCGACCGGCACGCGGAGCTGCTCTCCGCCATCGCACTGGCGGGCGCCGGGCTGGAGCGCTTCGCGACCGAGATCCGCCACCTGCAGCGCACCGAGGTGCGCGAGGTCGAGGAGCCGTTCGGCAAGGGCCAGAAGGGCTCGAGCGCGATGCCCCACAAGCGCAACCCGGTCGTGTCCGAGCGCATCACGGGCCTGGCCCGCGTGCTGCGCGGCAACGCCCAGGCGGCACTGGAGAACGTCGCGCTCTGGCACGAGCGCGACATCTCGCACTCCTCGGCGGAGCGGATCATCCTGCCGGACAGCACCATCCTGCTCGACCAGATGCAGGCGCTCGCGCTGCGGCTCGTGCGCGGCATGGTCGTCCACGCCGACCGCATGCTCGCGAACCTCGAGATCACGTCCGGCGCGCTGTTCTCGCAGCGGGTGCTGCTGGCGCTGGTCGAGTCCGGCCTGCAGCGCGACGAGGCCTACCGGATCGTGCAGCGCCTCGGCCAGCAGGCGTGGGACACCAACACGCCGCTGCGGGCGCTGCTGGAGCAGGAAGGCGTGGACCTCGACTTCGACGCGGTCTTCGACTACGGCTACTACATCCGCCACGTGCCCACCGTCCTGCAGCGCCTGGAGGTGATCCCATCCCCGCCGTCCTGATCTACGGCGCGCCCGAGCTGTCGGCCACGCTCTTCCACGAGATCCCCGCCGGCATCGGCGACCCGTTCCTCTATCTCGAGAACGACGGCCGCCGGGCCGCGACCGTCTCGGTCCTGGACGCCCACAAGGTGACGCCGCACGGGATCGAGACGATCGACCCGCAGGCGCTCGGCCAGGATGAGCTGATCGCCGAGGGCTGGGAGCGGCTGGCGATCGAGGCCGAGGTGTGCCTGCGCGCGGCGCGCAAGCTGGACATCGAGACCGCGCGCGTCCCACCGGACTTCCCGCTCTTCCTCGCCGACTACTTCCGGGCGGCGGGGATCGAGCTCGAGGTCGACGAGGACGAGTTCGTGCAGCGCCGGCGCGTGAAGTCGGCGTCCGAGCTGGAGGGCATCCGGCGCGCGCAGAAGGCGGCGGACGCGGCGATGGGCGTCGCGCGGCAGCTCATCCACGAGCTACGCGGCGGGCTCACCTCCGAACAGGTGCGCGCCGCGATGGCCGCGGTGTGCGAGGAGCACGGGTGCGAGCTGTCCGACGACGCGATCGTCTCGCACGGGGCCCAGTCGGCGATCGGACACGACTCGGGCTCGGGCGAGATCGGGCGCGGCGAGCCGGTCGTGGTCGACATCTGGCCGCGCGACAAGGTCTCGCGCTGCTACGCGGACATGACGCGCACGTTCGTGGCGGGCGGCGGCGCGCCGCCGGAGGAGCTGGCCGAGTACCACCGGCTCACCGAGGATTCGCTGCGCCGCGTCTACGGCGCGCTGAAGGCGGGCGCGAACGGGCGCAAGCTGTTCGAGGTCTCCGCCGAGCCGTACGTCGAGGCCGGCCATCCCACCCAGCTGACCAAGGAGCCGGGCACGGTGCTCGAGGACGGCTACTTCCACGGGCTCGGCCACGGCGTCGGGCTCGAGGTCCACGAGCGGCCGTTCATGGGCCGACTCGGTGACGACCTGCTCGCGGGCGAGGTCGTCACCGTCGAGCCGGGGTGCTACCGGCGCGGGTTCGGCGGCTGCCGCCTGGAGGATCTCGTGCTCGTCACCGAGGACGGCTACGAGATCATCACGGACTTCCCGTACGAGCTCTGATCGATCCGTAGCGCCTCGACGAAGCTGCGGTACAGCTCGTCGGACTGCAGCAGCTCCGTGTGCGTGCCCTGGGCGCGCACACGGCCGTCCTCGAGCACGATGATCGTGTCGGCGTCGATCACGGTCGACAGCCGGTGGGCGATCGTGAGTACGGCGCCCTGCTGCGCGCGGGTCTGGATGGCCTCGCCGATCGCGCTCTCGGTCAGCGCGTCCACCTGCGCCGTGGCCTCGTCGAGCAGCAGCACGTCGGGGGCGCGCAGCATCGCCCGCGCCACCGCGATCCGCTGGCGCTCGCCGCCGGAGACGTTGGTGCCCGAGAGCGACTCGTCCAGATCCAGGTGCTCCAGGCGCACCTGCGCCATCACCGCTTCGACCTCCTCGCGGGTGGCGTCCGGGCGCCCGAGCAACACGTTGTCGAGGATCGTGCCGGGCACCACGGGCGTCTCCTGCTCCACGTAGGCGAGCCGGTCGCGGACCTCGGCGTGGCTCCAGCCCGCGTAGTCGCGCCCGTCGAGCTCCAGCCGCCCCGACTGCGGCTCCAGGAAGCGCAGGATCAGGCTGAACAGCGACGTCTTGCCCGCGCCGGACGGGCCGACGATCGCGACGTGGCCGCGCCGGGGAACGGTGAGGCTGACGCCGTCCACGGCGGGCTCGGTGTCCGGGCCGTAGGCGGCGACGACGTCGTGCAGCGCGAGGATCGGCCCGTCGCGCTGCTCGGGGGCCGAGGTCGGCGCGAGCTCGGGCTCGATCTCGATCGCGTCCATCTCGCGGATGCGGCCCGCGGCCACGAGCCCGGTCTGCAGCTGCGTCACCTGCTGGGAGAGCTCCATGATCGGCCCCATCAGGTTGAACGCGTAGAGCAGGAACGCGATCAGGCTCGAGACCTCGAGCAGCCCGTCCTGCACGCGCCAGGCGCCGAGCGCGAGCACGACGATGATCGCCAGCTGCACGCCGGTCCAGGCGATCGTCCACGCCAGGCCCTCCTTGCGCGCTGCGCGGATGCTGTACTCGGCCGAGGTCGCGGCGCTGGCGACGATCTGCTCCTGCAGGCGGTCCTCGGCCCGGTTGGCCTTGACGGTCTTGATCGCGCGCAGCGCCCCTTCCAGCGCGCCGCCGAGCTGCCCCAGGTGCTCCTGCGCCTCGGTCTTGGCCTTCGCGATGGCCGGCATCACGAGCGCGAACAAAAGCGTCACGATCACCACGGCCACGATCGTCACGCCGAGCAGGACCAGGTCCAGCACGCCCATCAGCACGAGCGTGCCGACCAGCATCACCGTGGAGTTGATGATCCCGACGATGGCGGAGGCGGCAGCCTCGCTGAGCAGGACGGTGTCGCTGGTGACGCGCGTGACCAGCTCGCCGCTCGGGCGTGCGGTGAGGCCCGGGACGGTCGCCCGCAGGTAGCGCCGGATCATCGACGTGCGCGCGCCGAGCACGACGCGCTCGCCCATCGCGCCCAGGATCCGCCACTGCAGCAGGAACACGAGCGAGCCACCGAGCGTCAGCGCGAGCAGCACGCCGGCCGGGGCGAGCAGGGAATCGCCCGAGCCCAGCGAGTCCAGCACCCACTTCGTGACCAGCGGCGTGGCAAGCCCGGTCGCGCTGCCGAGCAGCGCCAGTAGGAGCCCGAGCGCCAGCGTGCGAGCATGCGGGCGGGCGAACGACCAAAGAACTTTCACGCTCCGAATTGAAACAGCTATGTTCCACTATGGCAAGTGAATGAGAGCCGAACCCGAACGCGGACGCGCCGCGCGATCCTCGACGCGGCGGTGACCGTGCTCGCCCGCGACGCGGGCGCGTCGCTGGGCGAGGTGGCGAGCGCGGCGGGCGTGGGCCGCACGACGGTGCACCGCTACTTCGCCGAGCGCGCCGACCTGCTGCGCGCGCTGATCGACTACGCCAACGAGCGCGTCGGCGAGGCCACCGCGCGCGCCGAGCTCACGCACGGGTCGGCCGCGGACGCGCTGGCGCGGTTGTGCCGTGAGTACTTCGAGCTCGGCGACGTGCTGACCGTGATGTTCACCGGCGCGATCGGGAACATGGAGGACGAGCCCGAGCAGCCGCACGACCGCGAGCTGGTCGCGCTCATCCACCGCGGCCGCGAGGAGGGCACGCTCGATCCGGCGCTGTCGGAGGCGTGGACGCTGTCGATGCTGTGGGCGCTGCTGTACACGGCGTGGTCGCTGATGCGCGAGCAGTCGATGCCGCGCCACGAGGCGCTCGACCAGTGCCTGGTGTGCCTCCACAAGGCCGTCGCCGCGCCCTGAAGTAGGCTGATTGGCCGTGACATCGCTGCCGCTGCTGCATTCGGGCAAGGTCCGTGACATGTACGACCTCGGGGACGACCTGCTGATGGTCGCCTCCGACCGGATCTCCACTTACGACGCCGTCCACCCGACGCCGATCCCCGACAAGGGCAAGGTCCTCACGGGCCTGTCGGTGCTCTGGTTCGGGTTGACGAAGGACATCGTCCCCAACCACTTCCTGAGCGCGACGGACGGGGTACCGGCTGAGTTCCGCGGCCGCGGCCTGCGCGTGCGCAACCTGAAGATGCTTCCGGTGGAGTGCATCGTGCGCGGCTACATCACGGGCTCGGGCTGGAAGGACTACAAGGCCACGGGCGCGATCTCGGGCATCTCGCTGCCCGAGGGCCTGCAGGAGTCCCAGCAGTTCCCCGAGCCGATCTACACGCCGTCGACCAAGGCCGAAGAGGGCCACGACGAGGCGATCGACTTCGACGAGACCGTGAAGCTGCTCGGGAGCGAGGAGCTCGCCGCGCAGGTGCGCGAGGTGTCGATCGCGGTCTACAAGGCCGTGGCCGAGCACGCGCGCGAGCGGGGCGTGATCCTCGCCGACACCAAGTTCGAGTTCGGGCTGGACGCCAACGGCGTCCTCACGCTGGGCGACGAGGTCTGCACGCCGGACTCCTCGCGCTTCTGGCCGGCCGACTCCTACGAGATCGGCAGGGGCCAGCCGTCGTTCGACAAGCAGTTCGTGCGGGACTGGGCGACCAACAGCGGCTGGGACAAGAACCCGCCCGCGCCGGAGATCCCGCAGGACATCGTCGAGCAGACCCGCGAGCGGTACGTGACGGCCTACGAGCGGCTCTCGGGCGAGTCGTTCGGCGCGTGGCTGGACCGGGTCTCGTGAGCCGCGTCCGCGTGCTGATCCGGCCCAAGGCGGGCATTCTCGACCCGCAGGGGCAGACCGTCGAACGGGCGCTGCCGGCGCTCGGCTTCGAAGGCGTGTCGAACGTCCACGTCGGCCGGCTGGTCGAGCTGGACGTCGAGGACCCCGCGCAGGTGCCGGCGATGTGCGAGAAGCTCCTGGCCAACCCGCTCATCGAGGACTACGAGATCCAGTGAAGTTCGGTGTGGTGCGGTTCCCGGGGACGTGCGACGACGTCGACGCGTTCCTGGCGGCGTCGCGTGTGGGGGAAGCCGAGATCCTCTGGCATGCCGATCACGACCTCAAGGGCGTCGACGCGGTCATCATCCCCGGCGGGTTCTCCTACGGCGACCATCTGCGGGTCGGCGCGGTCGCGCGCTTCTCACCGGTGATGCGCGAGGTCGAGCTGTTCGCCCGCAACGGCGGCCTCGTGCTCGGCATCTGCAACGGCTTCCAGGTGCTGTGCGAGGCCGGGCTGCTGTCCGGCGCGCTGCTGCCGAACACGTCGCTGCGCTTCACGTGCCGCCAGGTGGATCTGGAGGTCGTCAACGCGTCGACCTCGTGGACGAACGCGTGCGAGGTCGGTGAGGTGCTGTCCGTGCCCGCCAAGCACACGACGGGCCGCTACTACGCGCCCGACCCGGTGCTGGACGAGCTCGAGGCCAACGGGCAGATCGTGCTCAAGTACGCCGCGGGCCACAACTTCAACGGCTCGGCGCGGGACATCGCGGGCGTGTCGAACAAGGCCGGCAACGTCGTCGGCCTGATGCCGCACCCCGAGCACGCCGTCGACGTGCTGACGGGCTCCGCGGACGGGCTGAAGCTGTTCGCCTCCGCGGCGGCGGTGCCCGCGGCATGAGCAAGCATCGTGAGCTCGGGCTCACCGACTTCGAGTACGACCTGATCGTCGAGAAGATGGGCCGTGAGCCCAACGAGGTCGAGCTGGCCGTCTTCTCGCTGATGTGGTCCGAGCACTGCGGCTACAAGCACTCGCGGCCGCTGCTCAAGACGCTCCCGACCGAGGGTCCGCGGCTGGTCATGGGCCCGGGCGAGAACGCGGGCGCGGTGGACGTCGGCAACGGCCTCTCCTGCGCGTTCAAGGTCGAGTCCCACAACCACCCGAGCGCGGTCGAGCCCTTCCAGGGCGCTGCGACCGGCGTCGGGGGCATCCTGCGCGACATCTTCGCCATCGGCGCGCGGCCGATCGCGATCCTGGACTCGCTGCGCTTCGGCGAGGTCGGCGAGTCCGCCCGCTCGCGCTACCTGCTCGAGCACGCCGTGGCCGGCATCGGTCACTACGGCAACTCGATCGGCATCGCCACCGTCGGCGGCGAGATCTACTTCGAGGGTCCGTACGAGCAGAACTGCCTCGTCAACGCGATGGCCGTCGGCCTGATCGAGACGGACGAGCTGATCAAGTCCGCGGCCGCGGGCGTGGGCAACGTCGTCGTGCTGTTCGGCGCCCGCACGGGCCGCGACGGCATCGGCGGCGCGTCGGTGCTGGCGTCCGCCGAGCTGGACGCCGACATGGAGAAGCGCCCGACGGTGCAGATCGGCGACCCGTTCGAGGAGAAGAAGCTGCTCGAGTGCTCGCTCGAGCTGCTCGACCGCAAGCTGCTCGTCGCGCTCCAGGACCTGGGTGCCGCCGGCCTGACGTCCTCGAGCGCCGAGATGGCGGCCAAGGGCGAGGTCGGCCTGGATCTCCACGTGCGCCGCGTCCCGCTGCGCGAGCAGGACATGGAGGCCTTCGAGATCATGATCTCGGAGTCCCAGGAGCGCATGCTGTGCGTGGTCGAGCCCGAGCGCGTGCAGGCGGTGCTGGCCGTCTGCGCCAAGTGGGAGGTCAACGCGACCGCGATCGGCGAGGTCACGGATACGCGCCGGCTGCGTGTCTTCGACGGCGAAGAGCTGGTCGGCGACCTGCCGGTGGAGGCGCTCGTGGACGAGTGCCCGACCTACGAGCTCGAGCCCGCCGAGCCCGCGACGCCGCTGTATCCGGTCCCGCCGAAGCTGATCGACACCGACGACGCGGGCGAGATCCTGCTCGCGCTGCTCGGCTCGGCGAACCTGGCGTCCCGCAAGGGCGTGTTCGAGCAGTACGACGCGCTCGTCGGCTCGCGCACCGTCCGCCGGCCCGAGCAGGCCGACGCGGCGGTCCTAATGCTCCCGGACCCGGCGAACGGCGAGCGGCTGACCGCGCTCGCCCCGCCCAAGGGGGAGGACGGCCCCAAGCCTGCGATCGCGGTCTCGATCGACGGCAACGGCCGGCGCGTGGCGGCCGACCCGTACCGCGGCGCGGTCGAGGCCGTGCTCGAGTGCAGCGCGAACCTCGCCTGCGTCGGCGCCGAGCCGCTCGGCCTGACGAACTGCCTGAACTTCGGCAACCCGGAGAAGCCGCACATCGCGTGGCAGTTCTCGCGGGCGATCGCCGGCCTGGGCGACGCGTGCCGCGCGTTCGGCATCCCGGTCGTGGGCGGCAACGTGTCGCTCTACAACGAGGGCGCCGAGGGCCCGATCTACCCGACGCCGGTCGTCGGCCTGGTCGGCGAGCTGCCGGACGCCCGGATGAGCGGCCGGCTCGGCTTCGAAAGCGCCGGCGACGTGATCGCGATCGTGTCCGCCGACTCGTGGAAGCCGTCGAAGGCCGCCTCCGAGCTGTCGAAGCTGCGCGGGGAGGCCGTCGAGGGCCCGCTCCCGCAGCCTGACCTCGGCGAGCTCAAGGCGCTGCACGCCGCGATCCGCCAGGCCGTGCGCTCCGGCTCGCTGTCAAGCGCGCACGACGTCGCGGAGGGCGGCGTCGCGGTCGCGCTGGCCGAGTCGGCGATCGCCGGCGGCGTGGGCGCGAAGGTCTCCGCCCTCGACGACCTGTTCGGCGAGGGCCCGGGTGCGTTCGTCGTCTCCGGCCCGGCCGAGGCGATGACGCCCTTTGGCGCGGCGGCGCGCGTGATCGGCGAGGTCGGCGGCGAGGCGCTCACGATCGAGGGCTCGCTCTCGGTGCCGCTGGTCGATCTCGAGCGTGCGTTCAGCCGCGGGCTCACCGACCTCCTGGACTGACGGCACAACCGGCCGGCCACCGGTTAACCCGGTGGTTGGTCGGTGTTTGCGCACCGGCGACATCCGGATAGGGTGCCGCTCCGGAAGTTCGTAGTCCGACCCTATGAGGGGGGTTCAGTGAGGGGCAAGAAGGTACTGGCGCCGTTGGCGCTCGGTGTCGCCATGGCGGTTTCGGCCGCGCCCGCGCAGGCGCAGATCGCGCAGCCGCCAGGCTCGATCAAGAACATGGAGCTGGTCGGCAACCTGCCGGAGGCGGCGAACGCGACCGCGATCAACTTCATGACCTACGGCAAGAAGGACAAGGGCCGGGGCCGCTTCGACTGGGTCTGGGACTGGTTCGGCAAGCCCAAGGACAAGGGCAAGGAAGTCATGTTCGTCACGGGCCGCTTCGGCCTGAAGACGTATGACCTGTCCGATCCCGCGAAGCCGAAGTTCCTGGACGAGGTCACGAACGAGGAGCTGCGGCTCCCGGGCGACCCGCCGTACTCGCCGTCGAACCCGACGTCGACGTTCTGGCAGAACGAGGACATGGACGTCGACGACAAGCGCAAGCTCGCGCTGCTGTCGCGTGACCCGCGCGCCTACCGCGGTACCACGACCGGCGAGGCCGGGGTGCCGAACCCGAACGGCGGGCTCAACATCGCCGGCGTCTACGTCGTCGACGCCAAGGACCCGGCCAACCTGAAGGTGCTCTCCTTCAAGGAGCTGCCGACGGGCCACACGACGTCCTGCGTCAACGACTGCGAGTGGCTGTGGACCGGCGGTCCGGCCCCGTCCACCAAGCAGGAGCAGGCAGGCTGGCTCGGCGGTCGCCCGATCATCGCCACCGACCTGCGCGACCCGAAGAACCCGGTCTCCTACCCGCACAAGCCGGTCGACCTGTTCCGCCAGGACGGCGTCACCGCCTACGCGCACGACGTCGACGTCGACGAGCTGGGCATCGCCTGGGTCGCGGGCCTGGGCGGTACGCGCGGCTACTGGACCGACGGCGTCCACTGGGACCCGGTTCAGCGCAAGATCCGCCGCGCGACGCCGGTCGACCCGGTGCCGTACGCGGGCGGCGGGCTCTCGCCGCAGACCACGAGCGAGAAGTTCGTCCCCGGCGTCTCGCGGCTCACCCCGCTGTCCGACGGCAACGCGGGCGGCTGGATGCACAACTCGTGGCGGCCGGTCGGCCTGAACGCGCCGCTGACGGACTGGCGCTACCTGAAGGGCGAGCTGCTGCTCGGCACCGAGGAGTGGTTCGGCACGTACCCCGCGACCGCGGGCTCGAACGCGTGCCGCGAGGAGGGCAAGTTCACGATCTCCTCGCTGAAGGGCTCCTACAACGGCGAGGGCTGGCGCTCGACGCCGGAGAAGCCGTTCCGGATGGAGGCCGTCGGCTCGTGGGCTCCGGCTGACAACGAGGGCACGGTGTACAACCTCACCTCCTGCTCGGCGCACTACTTCGACGTCGACCGCGAGATCGTCACGTACGCCTGGTACGGGCAGGGCACGCGCATTCTGGACATCTCGAACCCGGCGAACCCGATTCAGGTCGCCTACTACCGGCCCGACGGCGGCAACGTGTGGGCGTCCTACAACCACAACGGCTACATCTACACCGCCGACGCCGCGCGCGGCGTGGACATCCTCAAGCTCAAGAAGGGCGCCCGGGCGGCGTCCGCCTCCGCGAAGGAGGTCAACGCGCCCAAGATGTCCAAGGCGCAGGTCGACTACCTCAAGAACGTCGCCTCCAAGCAGTGGGTGGCGGACCCGACCACCGGCGGGCTCTGCCTGCTGCCGGTCCAGTAGCCACGGAATAACACCGTGACGCGTGGCGTCGTCGGGGTCATGAGCCTCTCCGCCGACGCCACGCTCCTGACGCGCGGCCGCGATCCGCACGTGATCGCGGCGGCGCTCCTGCTCGACGAGATCCTCGCGGGTGAGCTCGAGGTCGAGTTCGGCTGCGTGGACGGCGAGCCCGTCGCCGACTGGATCGACCGGATGGCGCGCTACGCGCCGCCGCGGATCATCGCCGACCTCGTGCGCGACGGCGCGGCCACGCCGCGCCGTTTCTCACTCGCCGTCGACGCGCGTGCCGAGGCGGCCGCGCGGGAACGGGCCGAGCAGGATGCGATCCTGGGCACCCTCGTGGGCACGGCGCCGCTCCCGCCGGCGACGCACACGCTGCCGCCGGCGGTTCAGGCCGTGCTCTACGCCATCAGGTCGTCGGCCATGGCCTCGAACACCTGCACATACGCGTCCACCGACGCGTCGTCGTGGGTGACCGAGAGCGTCCACTCCTCTTCGCGCCCAGGCGTCATGAAGATGCCGCGGTTCATGTTGTAGAGCCACGCGAGCTCGGAGAGGTCCTTGTCTTGGTTGGCCTTGAACGTCTCGTAGTCGACGATCTTGTTGGCCGAGAACGTGACGCAGCCCTTGGAGCCGACGCCGACGGAGTAGCCGGGCAGGTTGTGCTTGCGGATGACGGCCTCGCAGCCGGCCAGGATGCGCTCGTTGAGCGCGTCCAGGTGCTGGTAGGCCTCCGGCGTGAGCACCTCGAGCAGGTTCGCCTTGGTGGCGGCCATGCCGAGCGGGTTGCCGTTGTAGGTGCCGACCTGGTAGACGGAGCCGTCCTCGACGGCCGTCATGGCCTCCTCGGTGCCGCCGATCGCGCCGATCGGCGTGCCGCCGCCCAGCGCCTTGGCCAGCGTGACCAGGTCGGGCGTGACGCCGAAGCGCTCGGTGGCGCCGCCCGCCGCGATGCACAGGCCGGTCTTGACCTCGTCGAAGATGAGGATGATGCCGTGGCGGCGCGTGATGTCGCGGACGGCCTCGAGGTAGCCGGGCTCGGGGAGCACGACGCCGAGGTTCATCATCGCCGGCTCCATGATCACGCAGGCGGGCTTGCGGCCCTCCTCGGTCAGGCGCTCGATCCGGCGCTCCATCGCGGCCGCGTCGTTGAACGGGACCGGGACCGTGAGGTCGACGACCGCCTGCGGGATACCGGCGCCGTAGGGAAGGCTGGCCAGGTTCTCGTGGTCGCCGATCTGGTCGTACTCGACGCCGATCGAGACCATCACGCCGTCGTGATGGCCGTGATAGGAGCCGAAGATCTTGACGATCGTGTCACGACCGGTGGTGCCGCGGGCGATCCGGATGGCGTCCATCGTGGACTCCGAGCCGGAGTTCGTGAAGCGCCACTTCGGCAGCCCCCAACGGCGCGCGAGCTCGTCACCGACGGCGATCGCGTCCTCGGTCGGCGCCGCGAAGTGCGTGCCGGCGCTGTAGCGGGCGTTGATGGCCGCGCCGATCGCGGGGTGGGCGTGGCCCTGGACCATCGAGCCGAAGCCGTTGTGGAAGTCCCACATCTCGTTGCCGTCGACGTCCCAGACCTTCGGGCCGGAGCCGCGCTCGAGGTAGATCGGCCACGGGTCACGCAGCTGGTACGACGATGCCACGCCGCCGGACAGGTGGACCTGGGCGCGGGCGTAGGTCTCCTTCGACCGCTGCGTCCGCTCGTTGAGCTGCTTCTCCTCGCGCTCGATCAGCTCCGAGATGCGCTGGCGAGGGATCTGGACAGGTGCGTCGGTGGCCATGGTTATCCCGTTCCTTAGACGGACGAACCGCTCGCGCGTGGCCGTGCGCGAGCGGCAAAGGGTCCATGCAGACTAGCCTTTCGCCGCCGCGGTGGTTGCTAGCCTCAGAGGGCAAGGTCCTTTCCCGCTCGCCGGACCCCAGTGCCCTCTTCAGAACCCTTTCTTGACGACCGTGATGGTCCGCGCGATGAGTGCGGCGTCTTCGGCATAGTCGCGCCCGGCCGCGAGGTCTCGCGCCTCACCTACTTCGCCCTCTACGCGCTGCAGCACCGCGGGCAGGAGTCCGCCGGCATCGCGACTCAGCAGGGCGGCCACATCATGGCCATGCGCGACCAGGGCCTCGTCAACCAGGTCTTCGACGAGTCCAAGCTGCGCGCGCTGCAGGGGGACATGGCGGTCGGCCACGTGCGCTACTCCACCACGGGCGCGAACTCGTGGGAGAACACGCAGCCCGTCTGGCGCTCGGACAAGCGCGAGGTCGCGCTCGCGCACAACGGCAACCTCGTCAACGTCGTCGAGCTGCACTCCGAGCTGCGCGCCGCGGGCGTCTCGTTCCGCTCGACGTCGGACTCGGAGATCATCGCCGCGCTGCTGTCCACGCACGACGCGGAGACGATCGAGGACGCGGTCGTGGACGTCCTGCAGCGTGTCGAGGGCGCCTACTCGACCGTTGTCATGACCAAGGACCGCGTGGTCGCCTTCCGGGATCCGCTGGGCCTGCGTCCGCTGTCGCTCGGCATGCTCGGGGACACGTACTGCGTGGCGAGCGAGAGCTGCGCCTTCGACATCATCGGCGCCAAGTTCCTGCGCGACGTGCAGCCCGGCGAGGTCGTCTCGATCACCGCCAAGGGGCTGCAGACCCGCCAGGCGGTGCCGTCGCCGCGCTCGGCGCTGTGCGTGTTCGAGCACATCTACTTCGCCCGGCCGGACTCCCGTCTGGGCGGCCGGGTGATCCAGGTCTCCAGGGGCCGGATGGGGGAGATCCTCGCGCGCGAGGCGCCGGTCGAGGCCGATCTCGTCATCCCGGTGCCGGACTCCGGCGGGCCCGCCGCGCGGGGATTCGCGCGCGCTTCCGGGCTCCCGCAGGACGACGGGCTGATCAAGAACCGTTACGTCGCCCGTACGTTCATCCAGCCCGGGCAGGAGCTGCGCAAGCACGGCCTGCGGCTGAAGTTCAACCCGCTGCCCGAGGTGGTCGCCGGCAAGCGCATCGTGGTCGTGGACGACTCGATCGTGCGCGGCAACACGACACGGCAGATCGTGCAGATGCTCCGGGACGCAGGCGCCTCCGAGGTGCACATGCGCATCAGCGCGCCGCCGATCAAGCATCCCTGCCACTACGGCATCGACATGTCGACGCGCGAGGAGATGATCGCCCACAACCGCACGGAGGCCGAGGTGGCCGCCGAGCTGGGGGCGGACTCGCTCGCGTACCTGTCGCTGGAAGGCGTGTATGAGGCGATCGGCTCCGAGCGCGAGGCGCACTGCGACGCGTGCTTCTCGGGCGAGTACCCACTCGCAGGTACGTCCGCCAAGGACGCCTTCGAGCACGCGCTTCCCGTCCTGCGCTAGTCAAGTTCCGGGCATGTCCGCCGATCGGTGGAATACATGCCCCTCTCGAAGATCGTGGTTCCCGCGTCTCTGGCCGTGCTGCTGTTCGCCGGCTGCGGCGGGAGCTCTAGCAACGAAGCCACCGACGCCGCCAAGGCTGTAGCCAAGCAGGGCGGCGTTCTCACGGTGCCGTGGTCGGGTGACGTCGACTCGATCGATCCAGGCATCACCTACTACTCCGGCGGCTACATGGTCGCCAACGCCACCCAGCGCACGCCGATGGCCTACGAGCCCGGCAAGTCCGAGGCGCGCCCCGACCTGGCGGTCGAGGCGCCGACGGTGAGCGCGGACGGCAAGACGGTCACGCTCAAGCTCAAGGCCGGCGTGAAGTTCTCCCCGCCGGTCAAGCGCGAGGTCGTCGCCGACGACCTCAAGTACGCGATCGAGCGCGGCTTCTTCAAGACCGTCAACAACCCGTACGCGGGCTCCTACTTCTCCGACATCGTGGGTGCGGAGGTCGGCGTCGCCGCCGGCACCAAGATCGCCGGCATCACGACGCCGGACGACCACACCGTCGTCTTCAAGCTGCGCCGCGGGACCGGCGGGACGCTCGCGGCCGCGCTCGTGCTGCCGTTGGCCGCCCCGGTGCCGCGCGACTACGCGCTGCCGCTCGACCGCGCGAAGGTCAGCGAGTACGGCGTCAAGCAGGTCGCCACGGGCCCGTACATGGTCGAGACCTACGAGCCGGGCCGCGAGATCGTCCTGGTCCGCAACCCCTCGTGGGACAAGACGACCGACTTCCGCCCGGCCTACCTCGATCGCATCGAGATGCCGCAGGGCAACGACGACTCCACCATCGCCGCGCGCCGCGTGCTGAGCGGCAAGAACATGGTCTCCGGTGACTGGCTGCTGCCGCCGGCCGAGCTCAAGAAGGCGTACCAGAAGACGCCGGAGCAGCTCGAGCTCGTCGAGTCCGGCGGCGGGCGCTGGGCGGCGATGAACACGAAGGTCGAGCCGTTCGACGACATCAACGTGCGCAAGGCCGTCGTGGCCGCGTTCGACCGCCAGGGCGCGCTGATGGCGCTCGGCGGCAAGGCCGTCGGCGAGGTCGCGACGCACTTCCTGCCGCCGGGCACGCCGGGCTTCGAGCAGGCCGGCGGCGCCGCCGGGACCGGCGTGGACTTCCTCGCCTCGCCGACCGGCGACAAGGCCGTCGCGGCGCGCTACATGCAGGCCGCGGGCTACGCCTCGGGCCGCTACGAGGGCACCGAGGAGCTGCTGATGGTCGGCCCGCGCGACGGCAACGGCAAGACGATCTCCGAGCTGGCCAAGGCCGCGTTCGAGTCCGTCGGCTTCAAGGTCAACCTGCGCCTGCTTTCCCAGCAGGTCGTCATGACCAAGTACTGCGGCAACCCGGCCGCGGGCGTCGCGGTGTGCCCGAACATCGGCTGGATCCGTGACTTCGCCGACGGCCAGACCTACCTGGACTCGACGTTCAACGGCGCGAACATCCACGAGGTCGGCAACGCGAACGTGTCGCAGCTCGACGACCCGGGCGTCAACGAGCTCATGGAGGCCGCGAAGGTCGAGACGGACCCGGCTGCTCGGGCACAGAAGTGGGGCGAGGTCGACCGTGCGATCACGGCGCTCGCTCCGGCCGTCCCGCTGACGTGGGACCGCACGCCGATGGCGCACTCCAAGAACGTCGAGGGCGTCGCGAACGAGTCGCTGGGCGTCTGGGACTTCTCGTTCACGGCACTTCGCTGAGAGTCGCGCGCAGTCTGCAACAAAACTGCGCAAACAGCGTGGGAGCGTCCGGACCGGCGGCTAGTGTCGCCGGTCCGGATGTCCCTCACGTGGCTTGAAGATCCGCCCCCTGCGCCCCAGCTGGGGTTCGACCTGGGCGAGGCGGACGGGCGCGTGCCGGCGGTTCCGGTCGTGGCCGCCACGGACGTGGACGCGGCGCTGCGGGAGGCGTTCGGGTTCTCGTCATTCCGGCCCGGCCAGCGCGAGGCCGTCGTGGCCGCGCGCGAGGGGCGCGACGTGCTGGTGGTGATGCCCACCGGCTCGGGCAAGTCGCTCTGCTACCAGCTGCCGGCGCTGATGCGCACGGACCTGACGCTGGTCGTGTCCCCGCTGGTGTCGCTGATGCAGGACCAGGTGGAATCGCTGTCCGCAGTGGCTCCGGGCCGGGTGGCGCAGGTGAACGGCATGCAGGACGCGGCGGCGAACCGGCGGGCCGTGGACGGTGCGATCTCGGGTCGTGTGCGGGTTCTGTACGTCGCGCCGGAGCGGTTCTCCTCGCCCGGGTTCCTGGAGCGCCTCCGGCAGGCGCGGATCGGCCTGTTCGTGGTCGACGAGGCGCACTGCGTGTCCCAGTGGGGGCACGATTTCCGGCCGGACTACTTCCGGCTCGCGGACGCGGCGCGCTGGCTCGGCGCCGAGGCGATCGTGGCCTCGACGGCCACGGCGACGCCCGAGGTCGCGCGCGACATCGTGTCGCGCCTGGGTCTGCGCGAACCGGTGCACGTCGCGACGGGGTTCGACCGGCCCAACCTGGCCTACTCGGTGGTCCCGTGCGCGGGCAAGGAGGCGGTCGCGGGGCGGATCGCCGCCGTGCTCGGGGAGCCGGGTGCCTTGCCCGCGATCGTCTACGCCGGCACGCGCGCGGAGGCAGATCGGCTGGCCGACCGGCTGGGGTACGAGCTGGGCGTCGAGGTCGTCGCCTACCACGCGGGGCTGCCACGGGATGTGCGGGCCGACGTGCAGCGGCGCTTCATGGACGGCTCGGCGCCGGTCGTCGTCGCCACCAACGCGTTCGGCATGGGCGTGGACAAGGCCGACGTGCGCACGGTCTGCCACGAGTCCGTCCCGTCGTCGATCGAGGCCTACTACCAGGAGGCCGGCCGCGCGGGGCGTGACGGGCAGCCGGCGCGGGCGCTGCTGTTCTCCACCAGCCGGGACAAGGGCCTGCACGTCTTCTTCATCGAGCGCTCGGAGATCGACGAGGACCAGTTGAAGTTCGTCGCGCGTACGATCGTGGGCGCCGCCGAGGGCTCGCCGCCGCGCTTCAACCTGCACATGAACGACCTCGCCCAGGCGGAGGGCGACGAGGAGGCCGTGCGCGCGATCGTCGGCTACATGGCCCGCGCGGGCGTCATCCAGCCCGCTCCCTCGGGGCCGGACCGCGTCGCTGGTCGCGTCGTGGGCGTGTGGGACCGCAACACCTTGGCCGCCTGTCGCACCGCCACGCAGGAGGGCACGCGCGTGCGCTGGCGCCAGTACCGCGCGGTCTGGGCCTGGGTGGAGGGCGAAGGCTGCCGCCGCGCGGGCATCCTGCGCCACTTCGGCGACCGCTCCGTGCCGGAGTTGAGCGGCCCGTGCTGCGACGTCTGCGACCCGTCGCTGATTCCGGCCGCCCCGGCCCGCGTTGGCCGCCAGTCCGTGCTCGCGCCCGCCGCCGACCTCGAGGCCGCGATCCTCCAGGTCGTCGATGTCGCACAGCCCGGCGTGAGCCGCACGCGCTGCGTCGAGATCCTCCGCGGCGTCCGCAGCCGGGCGATCCGCGAGCACTCCTACGACGGCCTGCCCAACTACGGTGCCTACCGCGACGTGCGCCCGGAACGCGTGCTGGAGACGATCGACGCGCTCGTCGCGGGCGGCCTGCTCGCGTGCACGCCCCGCGGCCGGCTCGCGCCGCTCGGGGCGACCTCCACGGTGGGCCCGTCGCCCGCCCCCACGACCCTCTCGGAGGCCGCGTGAGCTTTCGCGTCGGCGTGCTGGCCTCGGGCACGGGGTCGAACCTCCAGGCCATCCTCGACCGGGTCCACGGGCGCGAGGCCGAGGTCGTCGCGGTCGGCTCCGACAAGCCTGGCGCGCCGGCGCTCGGGCGCGCCGAGGCGCTCGGGATCGCCACCGCGACGTTCCCCGGCGCGGAGTACGAGAACCGCGAGGCGCGAGACACGGCGATGGCGCTGTGGCTGCTCGAGCAGCGCGTCGAGCTCGTCGTGCTCGCGGGATACATGCAGCTCGTCGGCCCGGGGTTCCTCGGCCGCTTCCCGCGCCGGGTGATCAACGTGCATCCGGCGCTGCTGCCCGCGTTCCCGGGCCTGCGGGCGGTCGAGCAGGCGCTCGAGTACGGCGTGAAGGTGTTCGGCGTCACGGTCCACTTCGTCGACGAGGGCGTGGATTCCGGGCCTGTCATCCTGCAACGCGCGCTCGAGCTCCCGGACGTGACGGATCCCGACGAGGTCCGTGACCGGCTCCGGCCCGTCGAGCACGACCTGCTGACGTCCGCCGTCGCGTTGATCGCCCGCGGCGCCGTCCGCCCCGACCCCGATCACCCGCGCCGAATCACAGTGAAGGATCAATGAATGGCTGCTCCAGGTAACGTCAGCGATCCCATGGAGGCCATCGTGCAGCCGGGCGAGGTCCGCGTGCAGCGTGCGCTGCTGTCGGTCTCGGACAAGACCGGTGTGGTCGAGTTCGCGCGCGGGCTCGCGGAGCTCGGCGTGGAGCTCATCTCGACGGGCGGCACGGCCGCCGCGCTGCGGGAGGCGGGCCTCGAGGTCCGCGCGATCGACGACTTCACGGGCTTCCCGGAGATGATGGACGGGCGCGTGAAGACGCTGCACCCGAAGCTCTACGCGGGCGTGCTCGCGCTGCGCGACAACGCGCAGCACATGGCCACCGCGGCCGAGCACGACATCGAGTTCGTCGACCTCGTGTGCGTGAACCTGTACCCGTTCGAGGCCACGGCTCGCCGTCGTGGCGCGACCGAGCACGAGATCATCGAGAACATCGACATCGGCGGCCCGACGATGATCCGCGCGGCCGCGAAGAACTACCCGTTCACGGCGGTCGTGGTGAACCCGGCGTCCTACGACGCGGTGCTGCAGGAGCTGCGCGACGCGGGCGGCAAGCTGTCGCTCGGTACGCGCGAGTCGCTGGCGGCCGAGGCGTTCTCCACCACCGCTCGCTACGACAGCGCGATCTCGCGCTGGTTCGTCGAGAAGCAGGACGACTTCGCGCCGCTCATGCTCACCGCCTACGAGAAGGTGACGGACCTCTCCTACGGCGAGAACCCCCACCAGCGCGCCGCCTACTACGCGGACGCGGGGGCGCGTATGCACGTGCTGTCGATGGTGCGTCAGCTCGGCGGCAAGGAGCTCTCGTTCAACAACGTGCTCGACCTCAACGCCGCCCGGCTGCTGATGCAGGAGTTCGAACTGCCGGCGTGCGTGATCATCAAGCACAACAACCCGTGCGGCGTGGCCGTCGGCGGCTCGGTCGTCGAGGCCTACCACGCGGCCTTCGCGTGCGACCCGCTGTCGGCCTTCGGCGGGGTGATCGCGGTCAACCGCGCGGTGGATCAGCAGTTCGCCGAGGCGCTGCTGAAGCAGTTCTGCGAGGTCATCATCGCCCCGCACTTCACGCAGGAGGCGCTGCAGCTGCTGTCCTCGAAGCCGAACATGCGCATCCTCGAGGACGACGAGCGGCGCAAGGCCAACATCGCCGAGCGAGACCTCAAGCGCGTCATGGGCGGCCTGCTCGTCCAGGACCGGGACATGGGCCTCGAGGACCGCACGGAGATGGAGGTCGTGACCGACCGCAAGCCCACCGAGGCCGAGTGGGGCGAGATGCTGTTCGCCTGGAAGGTCTGCAAGCACGTCCGTTCGAACGCGATCGTGCTGTCCAACGACCTCGCCTCGGTCGGCATCGGCGCCGGCCAGATGTCCCGCGTGGACTCGGTCCGGCTCGCGATCGAGAAGGCCGGCATCGCGGGCTCCCCGCTGCTCGGCGCGGCGATGGCCTCAGATGCGTTCTTCCCGTTCCCGGACGGCCCGCAGCTGGGCATCGACGCGGGCGTCGCGGCCATCATCCAGCCCGGCGGATCCAAGCGCGACCACGAGGTCGTCGAGGCCGCCGACGCGGCCGGCATCGCGATGGTCTTCACGCACCGGCGCCACTTCAAGCACTGATCCCGTGCGGGGTGTGCCCGCCCGCGTCCGGTCTCCGGACGTCGGTGGGCATGCCCCCTAGGAACCCTGGCCGCGGCCGGTCTTGTCCTGCAGCTCGTCAATGCGGCGGGACGCGTCGGCCTTCGACATCCTCTCGTCGAACTCCTCGCCCGCCTCGTCGCTGAGCGTCTTCAGGTAAGAGGCCTGCGCGCCCGTCATCGGCTCGTCGCCGGTGACCCACTCGGCCGGGTCCTTCTCGGTGTTCGTCATCTCGCTCATGCCGGGAGTCCTACCCGAACCGGCGCGTGAGCGAACATACGTTCGCATGAAGGCGTACACGCCCATCGTGGTCGAGCGCTCGGACGGAACGGGTAGCGTGCGGCGCATGGAGGCCACCACCGTCGCTCGCCAGATTGCTGTCGCCCGCGTCGCCCTCGGCGCCGCGCTCACCGTCGCTCCCGGCGTGTTCACCCGCATATGGGTCGGGGAGCGCACGACGGGGGCCAAGGTGCTCGGCCTCGGCTTCGGGGCGCGGGACGTCGCGATCGGCACCGGCCTCTGGCACGCGCTCGACTCCGGCGCCGACACACGGCCGTGGTTGGTCGCGGGGGCCGCGGGCGACGTCGCGGACCTGGTGGGCACGCTGGCGGCGCGCCGTTCGCTCTCGCCGCTCGGCGTCAGCGTCGCGGCGGTCGCCGCCTCGGGCGCCGCGCTGAGCCTCTGGGCGGCGCGTCAGGTCGCGCCGTAGAGGACTCTCGTCCAGATGGTAGTGAGCGTGTCGGCGACGGTGTCGCGCTTGGTGCGCGGCTCGTGGCCCATCGAGCGGTTCAGGTAGCGCTCCATCATCCACACGAGCGCTCGCGCGGTCTCCTTCGGGTCCAGCGGCAGCACGCGCCCGGCTTCGATCTCCTTCTCGATGTGGCGCGCCGTGACGCCCACGAATTCGTCCACGAGCCCGACATAGACGCGCTCGACCTCGTGGTCGTCGGTGGCGGCGTCCGCGAGCGCCCGCAGCACCGCCCCGTGCTGGGCGTAGACCTCGACGAAGCCCTCCATCGCCTCGCGCGCCTGCGCCGGCCCGTCGCCCGAGCCGGTGTACCAGCGCTGCGACATCGTCCGCAGCTCCGCGCCGATGTGCTCGACCACCTTGAGCATGAGGTGGTGGCGGTCCCGGAAGTAGACGTAGAACGACGGCCGCGACAGGTCGGTCCGCCGCATGACCTCGTCCACCGTCAGCTCTCGGAACGTCCGCTCGCGCAGCAGCGCCTCCGCCGCGGCGACGATTTCTGCTTCCGCTACTTCGGGCGTCCGGCGTCTCCGGCGGCCACCCATCTCCTGCATCTGGCCCGCGCTCACCCTCGGGCAAGCCTACTGCGCGATACAGTCGCACGCGCCAGCCGCCGTAGCTCAGTGGTAGAGCAGCGGACTTTTAATCCGTTGTGCGTTGGTTCGAATCCAACCGGCGGCACTGATGCTCCTGGAAATCTGGACCTACATCTCGTTCGCGCTGGCCGTCGGCACGGGCCTCGTCGTCCTGTTCTTCCTCGTCAAGAAGGACGACGCGCGTGAGAAGGAAGAGGCGGCGCGCGAGTACTTCGACGCGCACGGCCACTGGCCGGACGAAGCCTGAGCGAAGTACCCCCAACGGGAATCGAACCCGTGCTACAGGCGTGAAAGGCCTGCGTGCTAACCGCTACACCATGGGGGCGCGCAGAGACAGTCTAGGGTTCACACGCTGCGGGTCAGTCCGCCGTCCACCAGGATGGCCGTCCCGTTGATGTAGGAGGCCGGTTGGGAGCACAGGAAGACGGCCGCGGCGGCCAGCTCCTCGACGGTGCCGAGACGCTGCGCCGGGATGGTCTTGCGAGCGTCTTCGCTGGCCGCTTCGAGCGAGCCGGCGGTGTCGATCATGCGATCGGTCGCGATCTTGCCCGGGTGCACGTGGTTGAACGTGATGCCCGCGGCGGCATGTTGGCGCGCCAGCACTTTGAAGGCCGCGACCAGGCCGGGGCGGTGCGCGTTGGACAGCTGCAGGGCGTCGATCGGCTCCCGCACGGCCATCGAGCCGATCGCGACGACGCGCCCGAAGCCCCGGTCGGCCATGCCCGGCACGAGCCGCGCGAGGATCGTCATCGGCGAGAGCAGCAGCGTGCGCTGCGCCGCCTCCCACTGCTCACGGGTGAACTCGAGCGGGTTCCCGGCGGGTGGGCCGCCGGTGTTGGCGACGTAGATGTCGATCGGGCCCAGGTCCCGCTTCACGGCGTCCAGCAGCGCCGGGATCGCGTCGAGGTCGGCCGAGTCGAACGCGTAGCCGCAGCCGCCGAGCTCGCCGGCGACCTGCTCGGCCCGCTCGGTCGCGCGCGAGGTGACCGCGACCTTCACGCCTTCAGCGGCCAGTCCTTCGGCGATGCCGCGGCCGATGCCCTTCGAGCCCGCCGTGACGAGCGCGACCTTGCCGGTGAGCCCCAGGTCCATCTACGCCACCGCGACCCTGCGGTTGGCGGCGAGCCGACCGCACCACGCGGCGAAGATCGCGACCCCGAGCGGCGCGCCCAGCCAGTGCTGGTCCAGCGCCACGCCGACCAGGCTCGGCAGCCCGGCGAGCGCCGCGCCCGCGAGCACGGGCACCAGCGGGAGCCGCAGGACCGCGCCGGTGAACAGCGCGCACGCCGCCCACGCCCCCGGCCCGGCGAGCCAGCCCCAGGAGCGGAAGAACTCGCGGTCCAGCAGGCTCGCCAAGGTCACCGCGACCACCCCGAGCGTGAGCGCCTGCAGCAGCGCCGCCCGCCACACCACCGACCCGTCCATGCGGGCCATCATGGCACGCGCAGCACGAGCCCCGCGCCCACCGGCCAGATCGGCGGCAGCACCCCGTCACAGTCGCCGAAGAGCAGGCATCCCAGCAGCCCGCCGTCGCCCGGCTCGGGCGTCGCGGTCGGCTCGGGCGAGGGCGTCTCGGTGGGCTCGGCCGTCACCGTGGGAGTCGGCTCGGCCGTCGGGCTGGCGGTGGGGCCGGGCGTCGCCGTCGCGGTCGGCGAGGGCGTGGCGGTGGGGATCGCCGTCGGCGTGGGCGTCGCCGTGGCCGTCGGCTCCGCGGTGGCTGTCGCGGTCGGCTCGGCTGTTGCCGTCGGCTCGGCTGTCGCCGTCGGGGTCGGCTCGGCTGTCGCGGTCGGCTCGGCCGTGGTCGTGGGCTCCGCCGTCGCGGTCGGAATCGGCTCGGCCGTCGCGGTCGCGGTCGCGGTCGGAGCGGCCGTGGCCGTCGACTCCGCCGTGGCCGTCGCGGTCGGGGTCGTCGTCGCCGTGGCGGTCGGGCGCGGCGTGCGGGTCGCGGTCGGTTCCGGCGTCGGCGTCTTGATCGTCCCCGGCGTGCGAGTCGGGGACGGGGTGCGCGTGGCGGAGGGCGTCGGCGTCGCGGCGGCGGTCGTAGGCGCCGCGGGCGGGGCCGGGTCGCCCGTGACGACCGGCGGCGTGTCGGTTGGCGGCGCGGGCGGCGTGCGGTCGCGCGCGGCGGACCGGATCAGCGCGCACGAACGGCGGTGCTGGGCCGGCGTCGGGTCGTACCCGTAGATCGCGTACTGCTTGATCGAACGGATGCGGGCGTAGCGGGCGCACCACGCGTACGCCTCCGCGAACCACTCGGCGAGCGGCCGCGACCCGCTCCACCAGAGCGCGCCGGGGCGCTTCATGAGCTTGCGGAAGCGCGCGCGGTCGCGGTTGGAGAAGACGGTCAGGTCGTACACGTGCCCGAGCTCGTGGAGCAGCACCGCCCGTGGGTGGGCGATGCCGGGCTTGACGTAGATCACGCGCGGCTGCGCCGTGTAGACGCAGCCGGCCATCTTCGGCAGTCCCGGACAGCTCGTGTGCCGCAGGACGACCGTGCCCGTGACCGTCGGCACCAGCGCGCTCTCCGCCCAGCTCTGCCACTGCCCGGACAGCGGCCCGCCGTTCGGGTCGACGAGCTCGACCGCTCCGCGCGCCGCCAGTGGCGCGGCGCTCGCGGAACGCGGATGCGGCAGGCCGAGAAGCACGCACAGGCCTGCGAGTACGACGACGGGGACCAACCGTCGCATCACGATTTACGTGAATACCACAGAAGCGGTGAGCCTGTCGTCGCTCGAACGGCGGATCCGGGGCGCCGACCCGAAAGTCGGCGCCCCGCCGGTCTACCGCTCCGCGCGGACCCGCCCGCTGAGCGTCGAGGACTTCCCGCCCGCCACGGGGGCGGCCGTGACCGACAACGGATGCGAGCCGCCGCCCAGCTTGCGCCGCGCCGACGCGCTCACGCTCAACCGCACGGTCGCCGTCCGGCCGGCGCGCACCGTCACGACCTTCGTCGCGAGCGTCACGCGCTGGCCACGAACCGTCGCCCGCGCGGTGACCTTCACCCGCAGCGACCGCGACTGCGCGTTGCGCACCGACACCACGAGCCGCCCACGCGCGTCGACCGTGATCGTCGGCGTCCCGCCCGCACGCGGAGAGGCCTGCACCGTCACGCCGGCGGGACCCTGCGGCCCGGCCGGGCCGGTCTCGCCACGGTCGCCCTTCGGCCCCGCGGCGCCGTCCTTGCCGTCCGCGCCCAGGTCGCCCTGCGGCCCGGGAGGTCCGTCGTCACCCTTCGGCCCCTGGGGCAGCGCCGAGCTCGTCCCCGTGAGTGCGATCAGGGCCTCGCCGGCGCTGACATTGGCGGGCAGCACGAGCGCGGCGGCCGACGCCGCGTTCTCCCGCGCCGGTGCGAAGCGCACGAGCAGCTCGCACGTCTCATCCAGGCCGAGCGTCCGCCCGGAGCACTCGTCGGCCGCGACCAGGAACTCACCGGCCGAGGCCGCGTCACCCGGCCGCACCCGGGTCGTGCCGAGCACCAGGCGCTGCGAGCCCGTGTTGCGGACGGTCACCGTGCGCGCCGGGCCGATCGTCGCCGCGGCCTGCGTGGGGAAGGTCGGCGCGTCGGCCGTCAGCGCCGCGCCCGCGTTCCCCTCCAGTACGAACGTGTCCAGGCGGCTCTTGCGCAGCCGCGGATCGCTGAGGTCCTTGTTCTCCTGGTGGTCGTAGAGCTGCTCGTAGCCCTGGTCCATGCCGAGCTGGATCGACTCGCCCGCGCCCAGCACGTCCGGCACGCGCCCGATCAGCTCCCACGATCCGGGCGCGTCCGTGTGGGACGGCTCGACCGTGTTGGGGACGAGCGTCGTGAGCTTGACCGGCGCGTCGCCGCGGTGACCGGTCCAGCTGAACAGCGCCTGCACCGAGCCGCCACCGACCTCGCTCGGCGCCGCGAGGATCAGGTACTGGCCACTCTTGTTGCGGCGCAGCTCGCGGATCGTCATGCCACCCAGGTCGAGGAGGATCGGCGCGTCGAACTCCGCGGGCTCGCCCGCCGCGACCTCGTTCAGGTTCGTCAGCGGCACGATCACGGCCCGGCCGTTCGCGGCCACCGGCACGATCGGCGAGCGGAAGCCGAGGTAGAGCGTCGTCGAGGAGCCGGGCGCGAACTCCGCGCCCTCGATGTTGAAGCCGTGCGGCGCGTCCGGCCGCACCTGCGCCTGCGTGCCGGCGTGGAACCCGAGCGCGTCGCCGTTCGCGCGGTCCCACGCGACCAGGTCGTCGCGCAGCCCGCGGTAGGAGCTGAGGTACGTGAGCTTGGTCTCGCGGCCGGACTTCGCCACCTTGGTCGCGATCAGGACGCGCCGCGAGGTCTGGATGGCGCCGTCCTTCTTGTTGCCGTGCGAACCCAGCCAGTAGATCGTGTCGCCCGTCCGCGCGGAGGACTCGAAGTCGATCTCGTCGAAGGAGCCGGCCGCCTCGCCGATCTTGAACTCCTTCAGCGGGCCTCCGGAGCGCGCCGTGTCGAACAGGCGGATGTCTCCGAACTCGTCGTCGGCGACCAGCAGGTGGCCGTCGCCGGCGTCGATCGCGGTCGACGAGTCGCTGAAGCTCTGCAGCACCCGGCTCGTCGCGGTCGTGGCGACGGAGGCCGCGTACGTGAACGTCGTCGTGCCCGTCTTGCCGTAGAGGCCGGTCACCGTGAACGTGACGGTCGCCTTGCCGCGCGCGGCGGGAGCGAAGGACACGGCGCGCTTCAGGCCCTCGCTCGTGATCGTGATCGAGCCGGCCGGCAGCACCTCCGGGTTGTCGCTGGTGGTTGCGACGCTCAGCTGCGACGCCGGCACCGCTTCGCCGAACTCGTTCTTCTGCGCGATGTCGAGCGTGACGGTCGGGTTGGTCGGGTCGCCGACCACGCCGGACTGCGTCGGCACCGAGACCTCCACCGTCGGGTCCGGTGCGTTCTCGGGATCGGGCTCCTCGGTGGCGGCGATGAAGATGCGCGTCGGGCTGCCGCCGATCGGCACGACTGCGCCGAACGAGCCCGTCGCGACGTTCACCGGCTGGATCGTGCCCGCGGTCGTGTTGGCCACATACGCCGTCGTGCCGTCACGGCTGAGCGTGACGCCGACCGAGCCGACGCCGGTGCCGGTCGGTACCGGGTCCCGGCCGCGGGCGCCGGTGACGGCGTCGAAGAAGGCGAGCGAGTCCGCGGTTCCGCCCGCGAGCGTCGAGCGCGTGACGAGCAGCGTCCTGCCGTCCGGCGTGATGGCCATACCGCGGTTGCCGCTGCCGGCCGAGATCCGGTTTCGACCCGTCCTGGTCGCCAACGTGATCGGGACCACGCCGGCGCTGCGGGCCACGAAGGCGTCCACGCCGTCGGAGCGGACGAGGATCTCACCGATCGCCGGGTTGGTGAGCGGCACCCGCGTGACGTCCACCGTGCCGGTGGCGACCTCGACGAAGTACACGCCGCCATTGGCCTCCGGATGGTTCGTGTCGACCAAGGCGGTCGTCCCGTCCGGCGTGAACGCGACACCGCCCGCAGGCACCTCGCCGGCGGGAAGTGCGATCACGTCGCGTCTGGAGCGCAGCGCGAGGTCGATCGGCGTGATCCCCGCGTCGCCGACCGCATAGGCGAGCGCACCGTTGGGCGTGATCGCGAGCCCGCGCACCCCGATCACGCCCGTGATGGGCGCGCCGAGCGTGTTCGTCGCCACGTCGAGCGGCGTGACCGTGCCCGCCTCCGTGTTGGCGAGCCACAGGGTCTTCTCGTCCGGCGCCATCGCGGCGGCGTCCGCCTTGGCGGTGAGCGGGATCGGGCTGAGCGCACCCGCCCGGCCCAGTATGAAGCGCGACAACGACGCCTCGTTCGCGTTGAGTACGTAGCCGGTGTCGGCGGCCGATACGGGCGGCGCGCCGGTGAGCAACAGGCCCACGGCGGCCGCGGCGGCCGCGTAGAGACGGATAGGGGACGGCACGGGACTCCTCGTCGTCGGAAACCGGCCGATCCTGACCGCGTTGAACCGCTTAAACGTAATCCAGTCGTTATCAGCGGTCCTCGGTCTATCCTGGCTTGCCGGTCTCGCGCGGTTGGCGCGAACCCGGGGCGGTTAGCTCAGTTGGTCAGAGCGCCTGCCTTACAAGCAGGAGGTCGCGCGTTCGAGCCGCGCACCGCCCATCGCCCCGTCCGGAACAAACCGGGCGCGCGGGACGTCAAGCCGGGCATGAAGCGGATCATGATCTCGGCGGCAGCGGCCATCGCGCTGCTCGTCGCCGGCTGCGGAACCAATGACACGTTCGTGCGCGACTTCAACGAGGCGCAACAGCCGCTCCAGCAGCTGCTTGCGGACTCGGCGGGCGCTTCGGACGCGGCCAAGCTCGGCCAGCTCGCCACGGGGCTCGAGGACACGGCCACGCGCCTGAACCAGCTGGAGGCGCCGGCCGACGCGCAGGCCGAGTTCGCCGCGTTCGTCAAGCAGGTCGACGCGAGCGCCCAGGCCGTGCGCGGCGTGCAGGACGCGCAGCGCAAGCCCGATCAGCTCGCCGACGCGCTCTCGACGCTCCAGCAGCAGATGTCACGGATCGTCAGCGCCGAGCAGGCGCTCAAGACCGCCGTCGACGGTTAGCGCGACCTCGCGACCGGAGCCGACGCGCTCGACCCACCCGCGTGCGAAGAACGTGGAGGCGAGCGCGTCGCCCAGCGCGCCCGCCAGGTGCGGCACGCCCTCGGTCGCGTCCAGGCACTCGAACGCGAGCTGGCGCCGCCCCCGCTCCACCGCGCCGACACCGAGCCGCGCCAGCACGTCGCCCCGCACGACGCTCACGGTCCCGTCGGCGCCCGCCGCCAGCACGCCGTCCGCCACCAGCCGCCGGTACAGCTCGACGCCGAGCGGCCCCGCGAGGTGCCCGTAACACGTGCGCGAGGGATGCGACGCCACGGGCGCCGCCGCCCGCGCGCCCACCACCCGGTCAAGCCACGGCAGCACGGGCCCGACGACCTCCGCCAGCGCGTACACCGCAGAGCGCCCGGACCGGGAGACGTCCACGACGCCCGCCTCCCGCAGGACCCGCAGCGCCGCCGAGACGTCCGGCAGCGACGCGTCCAGCTCCACGGCCAGCGCGCTCACCGGCGCCGGCCCGACGTGCCCGAGCCGGTCGACCACCCGCAGCCGCAGCGGATGCGCCAGCGCCTTGAGCACCGCGACCCGCGGGTCAGCCACGCAGGAACTCCGTCAACGCGCCCGCGAGCTCGGCCGGCGCCTCCTCGGCCATGTGGTGCCCGCTCTCGATCCGTACGCCGTGCACCGGCCCGGTCAGCCACGGCCGCCACACGTCGACCGGGTCGCCGTAGAGCTCCTCCATGTCGTCGCGCGACGACCATCCCACCAGCGTCGGGCACGAGACGAGCCGCCCCGCCTCCCGGTCGGCCTCCTCGTCGAAGCGATCCACCTGGAGCCCCGCGCGGTAGTCGGCGACCATCGCCCGCACGACGTCCGGGTTGGTCACCGCCCGCTCCCAGTCCGCGCGGTTCTCGGCCCCCACCGGCTCGCTGCGGTACCAGGCGAGCGGGTCCCGAACGATCCAGTCCTCGGCGGGCTTGGCCTCCTGCGCGAAGAAGAACCAGTGCCACCACGCCTCCGCGAACCGGGCGTCGCAGCGCGCGAGCGCCTCCGCGATCGGCACGCCGTCGAGGACCACCAGGCGCGCGGCTCCGTGCGAGACCGCGAGCCGGTGCGCGACGTAGCACCCGCGGTCGTGCCCGACGACCGAGTAGTCCCCGAAGCGCTCCATCAACTTCGCGACGGCCGCCGCCATCGCCCGCTTGGATTGATCTCCCGCTCGCCGCGACTCGCCGTAGCCCGGCAGGTCCGGACACACCACGCAGAACCCGGCCCGCACGAGCGGCGGCGCCACCTGCCACCACGTCGTGTGCGTCCGCGGATGCCCGTGCAGCAGCAGCACGACCGGGCCGGAGCCGCCCCAGCGGTACCGCAGGCCGTCGGCCACCTCCAGCGCCATCCCATCCACAGTTGGGCTATTACCCAACTGTCAGCGCTGAATATCGAGCGGGAACGCCTCCCACCCCGACTCGAGGAGCAGCTGGGGATGCCCGTCGCGGACGGCGACGGCGTCGGGCGACTTGCCCAGGACGAGCCCGGCGATGAACACCGCGCCGAGCCGGTGCACGTCCACGACGTGCCCGATCCGCTCCAGCGACTTGGTCTCGTTGGCCAGCTCGCCGTCGCCGGCGCGCAGCAGCACGCGCAGGTCGTCGTCGGCGGCGCGCGCGGCCATCGCGGCCTCGATGTTGTTGAGGTCGACCGGTGTCACCGCAGCGAGACAGATCGCCCGGCGGAGCGACAACCGCCGGAGCATGGCCGGGTTGGCCCCGCGCCCGATCACGACCGGCAGCTTCACCCGCCGCGCGAAGCCGACGTTCTCGCCCTCGGACTCGGTGTCGACGGCCACGACGGGCACGTCGCACTCGCGCAGCAGCAGGCACAGCCGCAGGCCGACCTGCCCGAGCCCGACCACGACGACGTGGTCGCGCCGCGGCACCGCGCGGCGCCCGATCAGCCCCGTCAGCGACGAGTCCACGAGCCGGTTGATCAGCCCGCTCGTGAAGCACGCGGCGCTCAACAACGTGAGCAGCATCGAGGCGACGATGGCGCCCTTGAACCACTTCGGCCCGTCCTCCACGGCCGGGTTCGGGCCCACCGTCGCCAGCGACTTCGTCGACCCGTAGAGCGCGTCGACCCACTGCTGGTCGAGCACGATCATCGAGCCGATCCACTCGAACAGGAGCATCGCGACGAGCCCCAGCGCGCCGTAGAACAGCAGCGCGGCGCTGCGGTCGTATGGGTGCAGCACGGCCTCGGCCCAGGACCGCGCCCGCCGCACGCGGAACTCCGGCAGCGGGACCTCCTCCAACCCCCGGTCGAGCCCGATGAAGCCGGCATCGGTGCGCCGGACCGCGACGATGTCCGGGTCGAGACACTGCCCGGCCAGCACCGGGGCGACGATGTCGGCCAGCGACGTGACCGAGCATCCCGGGATGGTCTCCGTGACCTGCCGCGCCATCGCGGGGTCGAAGATCGTCACCACGATCGGCAGGTCCTCGTCGAGCTCACGCACGAGCAACGCCATCCGCAGCGGGAACGCGTCCTCGCGCGAAGCCGCGCACGCCACGTCGAACTGGCCCGTCTCCACCGCCGCGCGGATCGCGACGTCGTCGGGCTCGTCGAGCCAATCGACCATCGCCCCGCCGGCTTCCAGCGCGGCGCCGACCTCCTTGGCCAGGTCGCCGCCACCCATCAGGAGCACGCGCTTCACGGCGCGGACCCTATACGTGTGTGGAGCGATCTCCGCGCGTCCCGGCCGCATCGACGGTTGCGTGCGATGCTCGTCGCCACCAAACTCCCAGGTTGCAGGGGTACCCGTTCGAGAGGGGTTGTGGGATGCAGAGAGGCGTGCGCTTGGCGCAGGCGAGCGCGTTGACGGCGACGCTCGCGATGGCGGCGGTCGTGGGCACCGCGGCGGCGAACCCGCTGCCGCCGAAGACCGCGTTGGCGACGGGGCAGGCGCCGGAGGCGCTCGCGGCCGCACCGGCGGTCCCGACCTTCATCAACGGGCTCGCGCAGCCCGTGTTCGCGACGGCGGAGGCGGACTGGATCAACTACGAGCTGTGGGTCGAGTCGAACTTCGACTCCGATCGCGACGGCAAGAAGGACCGCATCCACGTCGACGTCTCGCGCCCGAAGGAGACGGAGACCGACGGCCTGAAGGTGCCGGTCATCTTCGAGGACAGCCCGTACTACGCGGGTGGCTCGGACTCGCCGAACTTCAGCGTCGAGCACGAGCTCGGCGTCCCGCCCGCCGCGCGCATCCGGGCCCCCGACTACTTCCCGTCGCCCACCGCGACGAGCCCGCGGATCTCGACGTCGTGGGAACCGCAGTTCGTCCCGCTCGGGTACGCCGTCGTGCACGCCGAGTCACCGGGCTCAGGGCACTCCGACGGCTGCACCACATCCGGCGGCCGCAACGAGACCCTCGGCGCCGTCGCCGTCATCGACTGGCTCAACGGCCGTGCCAAGGGGTACACCACCCGCACCGGGACCGTCGAGGCTCCGGCCAACACGTGGCACAACGGCAAGACGGCGATGACGGGCGTGTCCTACAACGGCACGCTGCCGATCGCCGCCGCGACCACCGGCGTCGAGGGTCTCGCGGCCATCGCGCCGATCGCCGCGATCTCGGACTGGTACGACTACTACCGCTCGTACGGGCTCGTGCGCGCCCCGCACCGCGACGCGGGCGGCCAGAGCGGCACCAACGCCTACCTCGGTGAGGACCTCGACGTGCTGGCCGAGTACACGTACTCCCGCCTCGAGGACACGCGCCCGAACCGCTCGGTGTGCTGGCCGATCATCGACGAGATCACGGCCACCCAGGACCGCGTCACGGGCAACCGCAACGCCACCTGGGACGAGCGCAACTACATGAAGGACGCGGACAAGATCAAGGCCGCCACCCTGCTCGTCCACGGCGGCAACGACTTCAACGTCATGACCAAGAACGCGGCCCAGCTGTGGGACGTGCTCAAGCGCAACAACGTCGCGCGCCAGTTCTACTTCCACCAGGGCGGCCACACGCGGGCGATCCCGTACGACATGCTCAACCGCTGGTTCACGAAGTACCTGTGGGGCCACGAGAACGGCGTGGACAGCGTGAAGTCCTGGGTCGTGCGCGAGGCGGATGCGTGCCCGCCGCGCAACACGACGGTCGCCGGCGCCGTCTCGGCGTCCGACAAGGTCACGGTCGCCGACGCGAGCGCCTACATGGTGGGCAACGCGGTGACGATCGCGGGCAACGCCGCTCGCACGATCAAGCTGATCAACGGCAACACCCTCACGCTCAGCGGCACGGTCACGGCCACCGACGGCGCGGCGGTCAGCCTCGCGTGCGGCAACGAGAACCCGACGGCGTACGCCGACTGGCCCGATCCCGCGACGCAGGACGCGACGCTCAAGCTCAAGCCGGGCGGCGCCACCCGCGGCGGCCTCACGTTCGACCCGCGGCCCTCGGCCGGCGCGGAGACGCTGACCGACGACGCGTCGATCACCGCCGGCGCGCTGATGAACGCGGCCAGCTCGCCCAACCGCCTGATCTACCAGACGGCTCCGCTCAAGAGCGCGATCCGCATCAGCGGCACGCCCAAGCTCTCGCTCAACGCGTCCTTCAGCAAGCGCGCGAACTTCAGCGCCGCGCTCGTCTCCTTCCCCGAGACGGGCAACGGCACGATCATCACGCGCGGCTGGATGGACCCGGAGAACCGGAACTCCGAGTACACCTCCGAGCCGACCACGCCCGGCACGTTCTACCGCCTGAACTTCACGATGCAGGCCAAGGACGCGGTCATCCCGGCCGGCCGCCGGCTCGCCCTGATGGTGTTCTCGAGCGACCGGGAGTACACGATCCGCCCGGCCGCCGGGACGCAGGTGTCGCTCGACCTGGCCGGCAGCACGGTCACGCTGCCGGTCGTCGGTGGCTCGGGCGCGCTGGCGTCCGCGATCGGCGAGGGCGTCACGTCCACGCCGGGCGATGTGACGGGAACCGTCCCGGCCACGCTCTCGCTGACGCTGGGCACGCCGGCCGCGTTCGATCCGTTCATCCCGGGCCGCCAGCAGGAGTACACGGCGACCACGGACGCCACCGTCACCTCGACGGCCGGTGACGCGACGCTGACGGTCAGCAACCTCGGCCACATGACCAACGGCGCGTTCTCGCTCGCGGAGCCGCTGCGCGCCGAGCTCGCCAAGTCGACCTGGACCGGACCGACCTCGGGCGAGAAGGTCGGCGTCACGTTCAAGCAGCTGATCAAGGCCACCGATCCGCTGCGGACGGGGACCTACTCCAAGACGGTGACGTTCACGCTGTCGACGACGAACCCGTAAGGGATCTGGCCCGCCGGAACCGTCCGGCGGGCCGCTCCTCCCCGCCCGTCGCCTCGCGCACGAGCAGGAAGAGGATCACGGCGCCTCCGATCAGCGCGGCGTCCACGAAGACGGCGGTCGACCAGCCGCCCGTGGCGTCGCGCAGCGCCCCGCTGACGGCGGGGGAGAGGACGGCGCCGATCTCGCCGATCAGGTTGTTCATCCCGAACGCCGCGCCGTGATGGGCGGGGTCGGCGATGTCGGCCAGCATCGCCTGCGCGATCGGCTGCATGGCGTTGAAGAACGTGCTGGCGGAGAACAGCAGCGCGGCCATCACCCACACGTTGGCGCCACCGCCCGCGACGACGAAGCCGAAGATCACGGTCAGCACGCACTGCAACGTGGTGAACGCGACGACGAGCGGCTTGCGGCCGATCCCGCGCCGGACGGCGACGTCGGACAGCCAGCCGCCCGTCGGGAAGCCGAGGATGCCCGCGCCGGCGTTGAACGCCGCGATCAGCGCGGAGCGTCCGAAGCTCGAGCCCGCCGCGTCGGCGACGATCGACACCGACCAGAAGCTGAAGAACCACAGGTTCCACAGCACGGCGATGAACGCGACGTTGATCAGCATCAGGTCGCGGTTGCGCAGGACCGGTGCGAGCTCGCCCTGCTTGCGGGCGAACACGAACGCGACCAGGCCGAGCGCGAGGCCCACCTCGAGCACCGCGATCCAGAGGTCGCTGAGCCCGGCGGCGTCGCCGACGAAGTAGACCGCCATCACGGCGGCGAGGCCGATCGCGCTGTAGGCCAGCATGTGCACGAGCGCCCGGCCGTACGGCAGGCCGGGCTCCTGGCGGCGGAAGTAGGCCGCGACGGCGATGCCGACCACGAGCGTCGCCGCGCCGAGGATGAGGAACGGCATCCGCCACGCGTCCTCCCCGCCGAACACGTCGCCGCCGAGGCCGATCATGTTCGGCGCGAACACGGTCGCGATCGTGATGCCGAGCGCGAGGCCGGTGATCACGACGCCCATGCCGAGGCTGCGCTTCTCGCGCGGCGTCTGCTCGGCGATCAGCGAGCGGTCGTTGGAGTAGAACGCGCCCTCCCCGAGGCCGGTGATCACGCGCACGGCGATGAACGCGACCAGGCCGGTGATGACGCCGCTGATGATCGTCGCGATGCCGGCCCAGATCAGGCTGATGACGATGATCGTGCGGTGCCCGTACTTGTCGCCGAGGTAGCCGCCCGGGAACTGGGTGAGCATGTAGCCGGCGAAGAACAGGCCGCCGATCAGGCCCGCGAGCGCGTAGGGCTTCTCGACACCCGCGAGGAACCCGACTTCGTTCTCGATCATCCACGTGACCACCGGGCCGGTGAGCGCGCGGTCGGCGGCGCTGACGGTCCAGCCGAGCAGCAGGAAGATCCAGAGGGTGCGGTAGGCGGGCCAGGCTCTCCTCATTTCGCCTAAATACCCGGTAAAGGTCAGACGAATCCGACCGGGGTACGCTGCGGTCATGTCCACCGCCACGCTCCCGACCTTCGATCCGCTCGACCCGCTCGCGCTGGACGCGCAGCTCGACGAGGAGGAGCGGCTCATCCGCAGCACCGTGCGCCAGTACGTGCGCGAGAAGTTCCTGCCGGTGGTGGCCGAGCACTTCGAGGCCGGGACGCTCCCGGAGTCGATCGGGCAGGACCTGGGCGCACTGGGCCTGCTCGGCATGCACCTCGAGGGCTACGGCTGCGCGGGCGCGTCGGCGACCGCCTACGGGCTCACGTGCCTGGAGCTCGAGGCGGGCGACTCAGGGCTGCGGTCGTTCTGCTCGGTGCAGGGCTCGCTGGCGATGTACGCGATCTGGAAGTGGGGCTCGGAGGAGCAGAAGGAGCGTTGGCTGCCCGGGATGGCGGAGGGCAAGCTGATCGGCTGCTTCGGGCTGACCGAGCCGGACGCAGGCTCCAACCCGGCCGCGATGCGCACGCGCGCGAAGAAGACGGACGCCGGGTGGGTGCTCGACGGCGCCAAGATGTGGATCACGAACGGGTCGCTGGCGGATGTCGCCGTCGTGTGGGCGCGTACCGAGGAAGGCAAGGTCAACGGCTTCCTGGTCGAGAAGGGGACACCCGGGTTCAGCGCGCCGAACATGCACGGCAAGCTGTCGCTGCGCGCGTCGGTGACGAGCGAGCTCGTGCTGGACGGCGTCGAGGTGCCGGAAGCGAACCGCCTGCCGGAGGCGACGTCGCTGCGCGCGCCGCTGTCCTGCTTGAACGAGGCGCGCTTCGGGATCGTCTTCGGGGCCGCGGGCGCCGCGCGCGCATGCTACGAGGCGGCGCTGGACTACGCCAAGACCCGCGTGCAGTTCGACAAGCCGATCGCGGGCTACCAGCTCACGCAGGCCAAGCTCGCGGACATGGCGGTCAAAGTCGGCAACTCGACGATGCTCGCGCTGCACCTGGGCCGGATGAAGGACGCGGGGACGCTCACGCCTCAGCACGTCTCCTACGGCAAGTACCACAACGTCAGCACGGCGATCGACGTCGCGCGCACGGCGCGGACCGTGCTGGGCGCGAACGGCGTGACGCTCGAGTACCCGGTGCTGCGGCACGCGAACAACCTGGAGTCCGTGCTCACCTACGAGGGCACGCACGAGATGCACACGCTGATCCTCGGTCAGGCGATCACGGGGCTTCCGGCCTTCACGTGATGGCGTTGTGGCCCGTGATCTCGCGGGCCACGATCAGCGACTGGATCGAGTCGGTCCCCTCGAAGGTGAAGATCGCCTCCATGTCGGCGTGCTGGCGCGCGACGTGGTTCTCGAGCAGGATGCCGTTGCCGCCGAGGATGTCGCGCGCCAGACCGACGATCTCGCGCGCCTTGGCGGCGTGGTTCATCTTCGCCAGGCTCGCCATGCCCGCCGTCAGCCGCCCGTCCTCGGCGAGCTCGGAGAGCCGCAGGCACAGCAGCTGCATGGCGGTGATCTCGGCCAGCATGCGGCTGAGCTTGTCCTGCACGAGCTGGTAGGACGCGATCGGCTTGCCGAACTGCTCGCGCCGCTGCGCGTAGGCGAGCGCGGCCTCGTACGCGGCGAGCGCCATCCCGAGCGCGCGCCAGGCGACGGTGTAGCGGGTGCGGGCGAGCACGCCGGCGACGTCCCGGAAGTTGCGGCAGCCCGGGAGCCGGTTCTCGGCCGGCACGCGCACGTCGGTCATGGTGATGTCGGCCTGCCAGACGGCGCGCAGCGCGGTCTTGCCCGTCATCACCGTCGCCTCGAACCCGGGCGTGCCCTTCTCGACCAGGTAGCCGCCGACATGCCCGTCCTCGTCGCGCGCCCACACGATCACCACGTCGGCGATCGACGCGTTGCCGATCCAGCGCTTGCGGCCGCTGATGACGTACTCGTCCCCGTCCCGGCGCACGCTGGACTCGAGGTGCACCGCGTCCGAGCCGTGCTCGGGCTCGGTGAGCGCGAACGCGCCGATCGCGTCCAGGTCGGCCATCGGCGGCAGCCAGCGCTCCTTCTGCTCGTCGGAGCCGAGCATCGCGATCGACTGCATCGCGAGGTTCGAGTGCACGCCGTAGAACGTGCCCATGCTGCCGTCCGCGCGCGCCCACTCCATGCTCACCAGGCCGGCCGCGGTCGCGCTCATGCCGGGGCAGCCGTAGCCCTCGATCGTCCCGCCCGCCATCCGCAGCGCCGCAATCTTCGGGACCAGCTGCAGCGGGAACTCCGCCCGCTCCCAGTAGCCGTTGATCACCGGCATGATCTCGGCCTCGCAGAACGCGCGCAGACGGTCGCGGATGGCGCGCTCGTCGTCGGTGAGCTTCTCGTCGAGCAGGTAGAAGTCCGTCATCACGGCACCATCACCGTCACACCGTCCTGCGCAAACCGTCCCATCGAAGCGACCTCCTCGCCGACCCCGTCCAGCCCGATCGTCTTCGCCACCAGCTCGCCGGGCTGGACCGCGCCGGAGGCGACCGCGCGCAGCATCCCGTCGTAGTGGCGCACCGCCATCCCGTGGACGCCGAGGACCTGCAGCTCGCGGGAGATCACGCGGCCCATCGGCACCTGCGGCGCGGCCTGGTCGCCCAGCAGCAGGCCGACCTGCGCGTGGCGGCCGCGGCGGCGCAGGCACGAGACCGAGTTCACGCACGTCGTCACCGAGCCGAGTGCGTCGAGCGACACGTGCGCGCCGCCCCCGGTGAGCTCGACGATCGACGCGACGACCTGCCCTGACACGCCGGCGACCGCGCCCAGCTCGCGCGCCCGCTGCAGCTTGCGCTCGTCGATGTCCACGGCGATCACCTGTGCGCCTGCGGCCGCGGCGATCATCACCGCCGCCAGCCCGACGCCGCCGCAGCCGTGGACGGCGACCCACTCGCCCGCGCGCACCCTCGCGTGCACGTGCAGCGCGGCCCACGCGGTCATGAACCGGCAGCCGAGCGAGGCCGCGTGCACGGAGGACAGCTCCGCGGGCACCCGCACGAGGTTCAGGTCGGCCTTGGGCAGCGCGACCAGCTCGGCGAACGATCCCCAGATCGTGAAGCCCGGCTGCACGTCGCGCTCGCACACCTGCGTCTCGCCGAGCCGACACGGCTCGCACACGCCGCAGCCGCAGCAGAACGGCACCGTCACGCGATCGCCCGGCGCGAACCCGTGCACCTCGGAGCCGACCTCGAGGATCTCGCCGCACAGCTCGTGACCGCCCACGTGCGGCAGCGTGATCGACGGGTCGTGGCCCATCCAGCCGTGCCAGTCGGACCGGCAGACCCCGGTCGCGAGCACCTTCACGACCGCGCCGTCCGGCGCGCACACCGGGTCGTCGACCCGCTCGAGCGACAGGGGCGATCCGAAGGACTGCATGACGGCGGCGCGCATCCCCCCATTGTCGCGCCCGACCGCGTCACCCGGATGGCACGCCTGACGACCACGTCGACTGCGTGAACGCGGTCCGCGCCTCACACGAACTTTACGTACGCCGAACGTGAGGTCGCGGCCACTTTCTGCCGTCTCGACGCATTCCTCGTCAACCGCACGCGCCGTGCCGAGCGGCTCTGGCCCCGACGCCGTCAGCCGGCGCGCGGAGATGAAGGGAGGGCCGGCGCACCGCCGGCCCTCCCTGCCTCTAATACCGCTCTTTCAGCCAAAGGGCTGGACTGGTCAGGTCCGAGCGGGAGGTCGGCAGGGTCGCTCTTTCGGGGGGTCCGTGAGGGGTGCCGACCGTTGGGCATGGAGATCGTAAACAGGGTCGCGAGCCAAACGCAAGGGTTCTCGACCGCACTGAATGCTTTGTTGGCTTGAAACCGGTTTCATGCGGCGCTCGAATGCGGTTGCGTTTCGTGCGAGTTGGCGCGCGCGGACTCTTTTCCGGGGCGGTAAGGGCGCTGACGGGTAGGCTTGCGGGCGACCATGCCCACCAGTCCATCAACCCCATCCGGTAATACCGGACGGAATCGACCACCGGGGGAGACCTCGGAAGCCCGGATCGCGAAAGCGCTTGCGCACCCCTTGCGGGCGCGCATCCTGCAGCGACTCGGCGAGCGCGTCGCCAGCCCGGGCGATCTCGCGGTGGAGCTCGGAGCCCCGCTCGGGGTCGTCAGCTACCACGTCCGCATGCTGCGCGACTACGACTGCGTCGAGCTCGTGCGGACCGAACCGCGCCGGGGCGCGTTGCAACATTTCTACCGGGCCACGGCGCGTCCGAACCTGGACGACGACCAGTGGCGCACGCTTCCCGCCGGGCTGCGCGGGGAGCTGACCGGCGAAACGTTGTCCGAACTCGTCAACGACCTCGCCGGGGCGGCTGACGCCGGCCACCTGCAAGACCCTGACGTCATCCTCGACCGCACGCCGCTCGAACTGGACGAGAAGGCGTTCAAGAAGCTCAACAAGCTGCTGGCCAAGACGCACGAGCAGGCGCTGGCGATCGCGGAGGAAAGCGCGAACCGCCACAACGAAGGGGACACCGACGTGTTCCCGACCGAGCTCGCCGTCCTTCATTTCAAGCGCGCCGCCTAAAGCAGGGGGTCCGGGGGGCGGCGAGCCCACCCGGTGCATCACGAAGGGCCCCGCCGAGACGGCGGGGCCCTCGTGGCGCTACTGCTCCACTAGCGGGACTTGATCGTCATGTTCCGCGTGGTGCTGCCGCTCTTGACGGCGAGGACGACCTTCGCGCCCTTCTTCAGGCGCTTGGTCGAGCGCACCGTGACCTTCACGGAGTCGCTGGTGCTCGCCTTGCGGTACGTCTTCGACGTGCCCTGCACCCGCCCGGTGGCGGTGAGCGTGGTCTTCGAGCCCTTCGGGGTGACACGCGTGATCGTGCACGTCACGGCCTTGCGGGAGGACGCCATCTTGCAGGTCGCACGGGCCGTGAACCGGACCGCCGACTGCGGCGTGGGCGTCGCGGTGGGCGTCGGCGTCGCGGCCGGCTGCGGCTTCGGCGCCGCCGGCGAGACGAAGAGCGCCTCGGACCACGCGTCCGCGGTGCCCGCGCTGTTGCTCGCGAACATGCGGCAGCCCACCGAGCGGCCGATGTCGGCCGTGGTCGGGACGTAGGACGCGTCCGTGGCGCCCTCGATGGCTGCGCCGTTGCGCACCCACTCGTACTCGAACTCCTCCGGCCCGTTCAGGAAGCCGCCGCTGACACAGGTCAGCGTCTCGCCCACGATCGGCAGGCCGTCGAGCGTCGGATCGGCGATCGGCAGCGGGGACTCCGCTCGCGTCTCGCCCGCGACCACGTTGACGAACAGCGCGCCGGACGTCGCGGCGTTGCCGGCGGCGTCGATCGACTTCGCCGTCAGCCGGACCGTCTTGCCGACGGCCGAGGCCGGCGGCGTGTAGCGGAACTGGAACGGATAGACCTCGGTCGTGGCCACGTACTGGCCGTCGGCGTAGAGCTCCACCTTGTCCATGTCGCCGCGCTCGTCGAACGTGGTCAGCTCGAGGTCGACCGGATCGTGCGGCGTCGCGACGTGGTTGTTGGCCGGGTACTTGAACCCGTTGATCGTCGGCGGCGTCGTGTCGGCGCCGGCGGGCAGCAGGTGCGCCATCGCGCGCTGGACGACCTCATTGCGCTGGGCCTGGCTCAGCTGCTCGAGGCCGAAGCCCAGAGCCACGGCGTCTCGCGTGGAGATCACGGCGCCGCCGGTGGTCGTGTAGGTGAGCGGGGTGGCGAAGTCGGCCTCGACGCGCTCGGCGCGCAGCGGCTCGTTCGTCGGTCCCCAGTCGCGCAGGCGCAGCGGCTTGCGGGCCTGCGGCAGCGGCGAGCCGTCGGCGGCCTCGTTCGGCTCGTTCGCCGAGCCGGTGTCGATCACCAGCGGGCTCATGCCGGCGAGGATGCCGCCCGGCTTCGGCGCCGCCGGGTACGGCGAGACCAGCGGGTTGGGGTTGGGGATGTCCTGACCGTTGTTGTTCTTGACGGTGAGGACCTCGAGCTCGGGCGTGCCGACGCCGGACTGACGACCGATCACGCCGAGGTAGTTCTGCCACGTGTCATTGGAGCTGCCGCGCGACCGCTGCCACGCGGTGCCCGGCAGGTCGTCGTCACCGCTGTTGTTCGGCGGGTAATAGAAGCCGTACAGCTTGTCCGGCGTCCAGGTGTACGGACCCGTCGCGCCGAGGGTCGCGTTGTTGCTCGTGAACGCCTGGTGCACGTTGCGGCCGTCGACGAGCAGCTTGCCGCCCTCGTTGGCGTACTCGCGCAGCTCGATCATGACCTTGTGCGCCCACGGCGCCATCTCGAACGAGCCGGCCTGCTCCGTCGCCGAAGTGATGCGGCGCGGGTCGGTCTCCCCCGCGTCCTGCGGGACGAAGTCGTCGCCCGAGTAGTAGTTGACCGCGTCGAAGTGCGAGAGCACGCCGATCGCCGTCGGGTACTTGATCGGCGGGTGCACGACGCCGTTCGGTGTGCCGCCGTTCTGCGGCGGGGCGTCGATGTTGAACGTCTCGACCTCGTAGCCGGCCGCCTCGAGCGCGGCGACGTGCTGGGTCAGGTAGCGCGGGGCCGCGGCGTAGCCGGCGTCGACGTTCGGCGACTTGCCGGTGTAGTCCTCGGCGGCGACGACCAGGACGCGCTTCTTGGCGGTCTGGCCCGCGGGGACGGGATCGGGCGTCGCCTGGATGCGGTAGCGGAACTCCTGCTGGAGGCCGCCGGCCTTGACGACGACGTTGACGATGTCGCCGGCCTGCAGGTCGCGATTGCCGATCCGGGACGGAATCGTGGCCCGGCGGCGCTCGAAGTAGTAGCCGTTGACCTCGTTGTAGCGCTCACCGGCCGGCGCGGGCGCCATGCGGACGGTGACGTTGGTGTTGCCCTGGCCGACGACCGAGACCGTGATGAAGGACGGGCCGAGCTCCTTGCGGATGATGGCCTCGACCTGCTGGCCCTGGGCGCCGTAGGAGACGTCGAAGCGGTTCGGCTGGATGTCCTGCGTGGGCTTGATCTGGTAGTGGCTCGGGTCGTCCTCGAACTCCTTCGGACGGCCCATGTTCGGCAGCGACTTGGTCACGTTGAGCGCGAACTGCAGGTTCTTCTGGAAGACCGCCTGGACGATCTCCTCGTCGTCCGGCGAGGCGAACTGGTTGCAGCCCTGCGGGTCGCCCAGCGTGGAGCACGTGTCCATCTCCGGCGTCCAGCCGATGATGCCGTAGTTCATGTACGCGTTGTCGATCGTGTCGCCGTTGGACTCGTAGAGGTCCGACGAGTGCTGCGAGCGATACGGGAACACGGCCTCGTCGCCGTCCGTGCCGGTGATGGCGTCGAACAGCGTGGAGTCCGGCGGGTAGTAGTCGGTCGTGTAGGAGACCGGCGTCAGCAGCAGCTGGCCCGCGGAGTGGTAGTTGATGTTGGCCGTGAACTTGACGCGCCGCTGCAGACGGTCGACGGCGAGGTTCTCGGGCTCGGACAGCGCGTACGGGCCGCGGTAGGTCTCGCTGCCAGTGGAGTTGCTCGCGCCCTCCTCGTCGATGCCGCGCTTGGCCGGATAGTTGCGGTTCGGGTCGACGCCGTCGCCGACGCCGCCGGAGGACGGCTCGCCGTAGACGCCGTTGCCGTTGTTGTCGCGCAGCGTCTTGCGCCAGTACCGGTTGGTGACCTGGGAGCTCGGGTTGTTGCCGAGCGTGCGGTAGTCGCACGGGACGGCCTTGTTCTTGGCCGGATCGGTGCTGATGCCGACGCCGCAGGTGAACGTGTAGTCGTAGCCGTCCGGGTTCTGGATCGGCAGGAACCACAGCTCGCGCGTCTGGATCAGCTCGCGGATCTTCGGGTCGTCCTTGTGCTCGGCGAACCACACCGGCAGTCGGCGGCCCATCTCGGCCGCGATCCACTCACGCGCGTGGTTGACCGAGGAGAACAGGATCGCGTCGCGGGACCCGTCCTTCACGTTGCGCGCGTTCTCGGTCATCTTCAGCGCGTAGATCGGCTTGCCGAGCGTCGAGGTGCCGATCTTGACGGCCTTGAAGACGTCCGGGTTCTCGGCGGCGGTCTTCAGGATCTCGTCCTTGATGCCGCCCGGCTCCATGTACGTCCGGTAGACGTTGAAGAACTGGTTCGGGCTGTCGCCGAGCGCCGGGTCCTTGGCGACCGGCGCATCGATCTGGAGCGCCGTCGCGGTGATGCCCGCGCGCTTGAGCTCGGCCACCTCGCTCTTGGTGGCGATGATCTCGAGGTGCTTGAGCCCGGAGTCGGCGTGGACGTGGCCCTCGTGCATGTCGTAGCCGAGGTCCTTCAAGATCTCCGACTGCGCGGCAGTCGCGTCGATCTTGTAAGGCATCATCGACTCCGCCGCCGAAGCCATCGACGGCGTGATGGCGCATGCTGCCAGTGACGCCAGCAGCAGCGCGGGTGCGCGCAAGCGCATTGTGGTGCAACCCCCCTGTAAGAGCAACGAACACCCCGGCCCTCACCGGGGTTTGCCTCAATTGCAGCGCGGGGGGCGCTGGATGACAATCACAGAAGTGTTGAGGTCGCTACACGGTGCGGCAGCTCTGACAGCAGCCGTGCAGCGTGACGTCGTGATCGGAGACGTCGAACGACACACGGGCGGCCAGTGCGTGGATGGCGTGCTCGAGCGCGGCGTCCTGGAACGGCTCCAGGCGTCCGCAGCCGTCGCACACGAGGTGGTGATGGTGCTCGTGGGCCGCGTCCCCCCGCTGCGGCTCGTAGCGCGCGACGCCGTCGCCGACGTCCACACGGGTGAGCAGGTTCAGGTTCACCAGCTCGTCGACGACGCGGTAGATCGACGCGCGCCCGACGCGCCGGCCGTCACCCGTGCGCAGGCGATCCTCGATGTCCAGCGCCGAGAGCGCGCAGGGCTGCTCGCTCAACAGCTCGATGACGGCCTCGCGGGCGCCCCCGCGTCGGTATCCGGCTCCGGACAGCTTCTCCAGAGCCTGCTCGGACCACTCTGCCATCGCGCTCAATGATAGGCGCGGGCCTGGGGCGTCCCGACGTCGCGCAGGTCGGCCTCGATGCGCTGCGCGGTGGCCAGCAGTGGCGGCAGCAGCGTGGTCTGGACCGCTTCGCGGGAGGCGCGGCTGGCGTGCGCGGACACGTTGACGGCGGCCACGACGGCACCGTCGCGTCCGCGCACGGGCGCGGCGACCGAGCGCAGGCCCTCCTCGAGCTCCTGGTCGACGAGCGCCCAGCCCTGGGCGCGGATCGTGGCCAGCTCCGCGGTGAGCGCCTCCGGGTCGGTGAGCGTCCGGGGCGTGAGCGCGCGCAGGTCCGCGCGCGCGAGGTAGGCCTCCAGATCGGCGTCCGGGAGCGCGGCGAGCAGCACGCGGCCCATCGAGGTCGCGTGGGCGGGGAAGCGCGTGCCGACGTTGATCGCCACGCGCATGATGCGGCTCGTCGGGACGCGGCCGACGTAGACGATCTCGTCGCCGTCGAGGACCGAGACGCTGGAGGACTCGCGCACCTCGGCCGCGAGCCGCTCCAGGTGCGGTTCGGCGATCTCGGGCAGCGTGAGGCTGGACAGGTACGCGTAGCCGAGCTCGAGCACGCGCGGCGTGAGCGCGAACCGCTTGCCGTCGGAGCGCACGTAGCCGAGCTGTTGGAGCGTGAGCAGGAAGCGCCGCGCCGCCGCGCGCGTGAGCTCGGTGCGGCGGGCGACGTCGGCGAGCGTCAGCTCCGGTTCCTCGGCGGTGAAGGCCTTGATGACGGCGAGCCCGCGCTCGAGCGACTGGACGAAGTCACTCACTCGTTGAGGGTCTGGTTGGCGATCGCGACCGCGGAGTTCGCGGCGGGGACGCCGGCGTAGACCGCGGTGTGGATGAGCACCTCGAGGATCTCCTCGTCGGTGAGCCCGTTGCGCTTGGCGGCGCGCACGTGCATCGGGAGCTCGTTCTCGGCGCGCAGCGCGGTCAGGATCGCGAGCGTGATGCACGAGCGGGTCCTGCGGTCCAGGCCGGGGCGCGTCCACGCCTCGCCCCACGCCGAGCGGGTGATGTACTCCTGGAACGGGCGGGTGAAGTCCGTGGCGTTGTCGGTCGCGCGGTCGACGTGCTCGTCGCCGAGCACCTCGCGGCGGACCTTCATGCCGGCTTCGTAGCGGGGATCGTCCATCAGCTCAGGTGCTCCCGGATCAGGTCGGTGACGACGTCGGGGCGCTCGACGTTGAGCAGGTGCGCGCCGGGGTCGACGACCTCCAGGCGCGCGTGCGGGATCGCGCCCGCGATCACGGCGCCGTGGTCGTCCGGCGGGGTGGCGGGGTCCTGCGCGCCCGCGATGACCAGCGTCGGCGCCTTGACGTGCGGCAGCCCGTCCGTCTGGTCCATCTTCTCGATGATCCCGCAGCAGCTGGCGTAGCCCTCGTCGTCGACGCCGACGAACATCTCCCGCCACGGCGTCAGGTCGTGCCCGGCGCGATAGTCCGCGGTGAACCAGCGCTCGAAGGTGCCGTCGACGATCGCCTCCGTGCCGTTCTCCCGCACGGTCTTGGCGCGGTCGATCCACAGGTCGGCCGGGCCCATCTTGGGCGAGGTGCACAGCAGGACGAGCCGGTCGACGCGCTCGGGCGCGTTGATGCCGAGCCAGATCCCGGTCATCCCGCCCAGCGAGAGGCCCGCGAAGTGCGCCCGCTCGACCTGCAGATGGTCGAGCAGGTCGAGCACGTCGCGGCCCGCGTCGTCGATCGAGTAGGGCCCGGGCGGCGTGTCGCTGCGGCCGTGCCCGCGCGTGTCGTAGCGGACGAGCCGGAACTTGCGGGCCAGCGCCCTGGCCTGCGGGTCCCACATCTTCAGCGTGGCGCCGAGCGAGTTGGAGAGGACGAGCACGGGCGCGTCCTCGGGCCCGGTGACGCGGTGGTACGGGATCATCGGTGCTCCAGTGCGCGTTGGACGAGGGTCGCGGCGGCGCCGGTGTCGCCTTCGGCCCGGGCGGACATCGCGTCCGCGTCGACCTCGAGCGTTTCCAGCGACGTGCGCAGCCAGCTCGCCGCCGAGCCGGTCACGGTCAGCAGCTCGGTGAGCGGGCGCCACTCCGAGTGCCAGGCGCCCGCGGCGCGCTCGTGCTCCTGCACCATCGCCGCGAGCAGCGTCGCGACGAGCCCGGGCGCCTGCTTGGCGCAGCCGAGCGCGGACACGGCCGCGACGGGGTTGTGCTTGTGCGGCATCGAGGTGGAGCCGCCGCCCGCGGCCTCCCGCACCTCGGCCACCTCGGACTGGCTGAGCAGGACGACGTCGAGCGCCGCCTTGCCGACGGCGCCGGCCGCGACGCCGAGCGCCCCGGCGAGCTCGCCGACCCGGCCCCGCAGCGTGTGCCAGGGCAGCAGCGGCCGATCGAGCCCCAGATCCAGGGTGTACGGCGGGTCGAGCGTGCCGGCCGGGCCACCCAGCTGGTAGGCGAGCCGGACGCTGTGCAGTTGGTCGGCGGCCTCGTCGAGCGCGACCATCCAGCCCGCGGCCTTGAGGCCGAACGTGGTCGGCCGCGCCTGCTGGAGCAGCGTGCGGCCGATGATCGGCGTGTCGCGGTGCGCTTCGGCGAGCGCGGCGGCCGCGTCGGCGGCGCCGCGCAGGTCGTGCAGGAGCGGGACGAGCGCGCGCTTGGCCACCAGCATCGCGGCGGTGTCGACGGCGTCCTGGCTCGTCGCGTCCTGGTGCACGGGCGCGTCGGGCACAGCGGCCTTCAGCACCTGCACGACCGCGCCCGCGGGGTTGCCGATCGTCGCCGCGCCCGCGCCGATCTCGGCCGGGTCGTAGAGGTCCGGGTCGCACGCGGCCTCGATCGCGAGCGCGTCCTCGGCGCTGATGAGCCCAGCGCCCGCCTGCGCGCGCGCCAGCGCGGCCTCGAAGTCGAGCAACGCGCGCAGCCAGGCGCGGCCCGAGACCTGCTCGGCTGCGCCGCCGCGCGCGAGCACGCCCGCGAAGACGTCCTCAGACCTTGAAGAAGACGGTCTCACGCTCACCCTGGACGTGGACGTCGAACTCGTAGCCGTCGTCGGCGGGCTGCGCGATCAGCGTCGCGCGCCGCGCCTCGGGGACACTCTCCAGCACCGGGTCGCCCGCGTTGTCCTCGTCGGCGAAGTAGATCCGCGTGACGGTGCGGTTGAGCATCCCGCGCGCGAACACGCTGACGTCGATGTGTGGCGCCTGCTCGCCGTCGACGCGACCGGGCTTGAGCGTGAAGATCTCCCACGCGCCCTCGGCGTCGGTCGGGCAGCGGCCGAAGCCGCGGAACCCGGGGCCGAACTTCCCGTCGGGGTCGGCCTGCCAGGTCTCGATCATCGCGTCGCCGATCGGATCGCCGGCGCCGTCGAACACGCGGCCGTGGATGCGGATGCGGCCGGGCGTGTCGGGCGGCACGACGTCCGGGCCGTCCGGCCACGGCAGCCCGATCGCGAGGTACGGACCCACGGTCTGGGAGGGCGTGGTGCTCACGCGTGCGGCTCCTCGGTCGGCGTGGCCTCCTCGCCGCGCAGGACGATGTCCCAGCGGTAGGCGAGCGCCCAGTGATCCTCGGTGGACTCGTAGTCGAACGCGCTCACCATGCGCTTGGCCGCCCGCTCGTCACGGACGGAGTTGTACATCGGGTCCTGGAAGAACAGCGGGTCGTCCGGGAAGTACATCTGCGTCACGAGCCGCTGCGTGAACGCGCGCCCGAACAGGCTGAAGTGGATGTGCGCCGGGCGCCACGCGTTCGGGTGGTTGCGCCACGGGTACGCGCCCGGGCGGATCGTCAGGAAGCGGAAGTAGCCCTTGTCGTCCGTGATCGTCCGGCCCGCGCCGGTGAAGTTCGGGTCCAGCGGCGACGGCCACTGGTCGACGGCGTGGCGGTAGCGCCCACCGGCGTTGGCCTGCCAGATCTCGACGAGCGTGTTGGGGACCGGGCGCCCGTCGTCCTCCTTGACGTGGCCGTGGACGATGATCCGCTGGCCGATCGCCTCGCCCTGCGGGCCGCGCGTGAGGTCGTTGTCGTACTCGCGCAGCCGGTCCTCGCCGAAGACGGGCGCCGTGACCTCGGTGAGCCGGTGCGGGAGGATGATCAGTGGTTCCTTGGGGTGCCGGAGCGCGGTCGACTTGTACCCGGCGTAGTCCATCGGCGGATGGACCTCTGCGTCGTCGCGGAATCGCGTCATGTCGCCTCCACCACCACCGCCAGGCCCTGTCCGACGCCGATGCAGATCGCGGCGAGCCCCCAGCGGCCGCCCGTGCGCTTGAGCCCGTGCGCGAGCGTCCCGAGGATGCGCGCGCCGGAGGCGCCGAGCGGATGGCCGAGCGCGATCGCGCCGCCGCTCACGTTGAGCTTGTCCGGGTCGAGCTCCTTCCACTCGCGCAGGCAGGCGAGCGACTGGGCGGCGAACGCCTCGTTGAGCTCGACCAGGTCCAGGTCCTCCCAGCCGATGCCCGCTCGGGCGAGCGCCTTGTTGGCGGCCTCCACCGGGCCGATCCCGAACACGTCCGGGTCCACGCCGTGGGCGCCGCGCCCGGCGATCCGCGCGAGCGGCTCACCGCCGAGCGCTTCCCCGCCGATCAGCACCGCGGCCGCGCCGTCGTTGAGCGGCGACGCGTTGCCCGCGGTCACCGTCCCGTCCCGCTTGAACGCGGGCTTGAGCTTGGCCAGCTTCTCGAGCGAGGTGTCGGCGCGGATGCCCTCGTCGCGCGTGAGCTCGGTTCCCGGCATCGGGACGACCCAGCCGTCGTAGAGCCCGTCGTCCCACGCCTTCGCGGCGCGCTGGTGACTCTTGAGCGCGAACTCGTCCTGCTCGCCGCGCTCGATCCCGTAGATCCCGGCGAGCTTCTCCGTGCTCTCACCGAGCGAGATCGTCCACTGCTCGGGCATGTTGGGGTTGACCATGCGCCAGCCAAGCGTGGTCGAGTGCATCGTCTGCGGACCGCTCGGAAAGCCCTTCTCGGGCTTGAGCACGACCCACGGGGCGCGGCTCATCGACTCCACGCCGCCGACCAGCACGGCTTCGGCGTCGCCGGTCTCGATCGCCCGGCTGGCCTGGATCGCGGCGTCCAGCGACGAGCCGCACAGCCGGTTGACCGTCGTGCCCGGGATGCTCGTCGGCAGGCCGGCGAGCAGGACCGCCATGCGGGCGACGTTGCGGTTGTCCTCGCCGGCGCCGTTCGCGTTGCCGAACATCACGTCGTCCAGGCGCGCCGGGTCGAGGTCCGTGCGCTCGAGCAGCGCCGTGACGACGTGCGCGGCCAGGTCGTCCGGTCGCACTCCGGCGAGCGTGCCGCCGTAGCGGCCGAAGGGCACCCGGACCGCGTCGTAGATGAACGCGCTCATGCGGCCACCAACTCTCTCAACGCCTTCAGCTCCTCTTGCGTGGGCGGTTCGGTCGTCTTCAACTCGTCGGCGAGCTTGAGGTCCCAGCCCGTCGCCTCCTGCGCCTGCTCCGCCGAGACACCCGGGTGGACGTGGGTGAGCACCAGCTCGCGCGACTCGGGGTCGGGCTCGAGGATGCCGAGGTCCGTGATGACCTTCGTCGGACCCTTCCCACGCAGCCCGAGGCGCTCACGGGCGCCGGGGCCGTCGCCGTGGCCGACCGACGTGATGAAGTCCACCCGCTCCACGAACGCGCGCGGCGACTGGCGCACGATCACGATCACCTCGCCGCACGACGCGGCGATCTCGGGCGCGCCGCCGGCGCCCGGCAGCCGCACCTTCGGGTTCGCGTAGTCACCGACGACGGTCGTGTTGATGTTCGCGAACCGGTCCAGCTGGGCCGCGCCGAGGAAGCCGACCTCGATCCGGCCGGGCTGCACCCAGTAGTTGAAGATCTCGGGCACGGAGGCGATGTAGTCGGCGGTCTCGCCGAGCATGCCGTCGCCGATCGACAGCGGCAGCCGCGGCGGCTTGGCCCCGATCGCGCCCGCCTCGTACACGAGCACGAGGTCCGGGTTGACCGTGCGGCGGGCGAGGTTCGCGCCCGTGCTGGGCAGGCCGATGCCCACGAAGCACGCGGTCACCTCGCGCAGCTGGCGCGCGGCCTCGACGCTCATCATCTCGTCGGACTCGTAGGAGCTCACAACGCCTCCAGCCACTTGTCGAACTCGGCCTCGTCGCGCGAGGTCGCGTCCCACGCCTTGTACGCGTCGTTGTCGCGGTCGTAGTAGTCCTGCGCGTAGGAGGGCTTCGCGCCGCCCGGCACCTCGCACACGCGCGTGACCACCCAACGCGGCAGCACGACCGAGTACGGCTTGTCGTCGAGCTCGTCGACGATCTCCTCGACGGTGACGATGCTGCGCCTGGCGCCCAACACGGTCTCCTTCTGCACGCCGGTCTGGCCCCACAGCTGGACGTTGCCCTGCCGGTCGGCGCGCTGCGCGTGGATGATCCCGACGTCGAGGTCCAGAGCCGGGACGGCCGTCAGCTGCTCGCCGGTGAATGGGCACGTGATCGGCTTGATCGTGTCCGTGTGGTCTGGCAGCGACGTGCCGTTGTAGCCGCGCAGGACGGCGAACGGGAGGCCGGAGGCGGCCGCCGCATAGCGGTTGGCCATGCCGGCGTGCGAGTGCTCCTCGATTTCCAGCTCGCCCGCCTGCACGGCCGCCCGGAACCGGTGCAGCGACCCCACCCCGGGGTTGCCGCCCCAGGAGAAGATCAGCTTGCGCGCGCAGCCGGCGCCGATCAGCTGGTCGTAGACGATGTCCGGCGTCATCCGCACGAGCGTGAGGTCGCGCTTGCGCTGGCGGATGAGCTCCTGCCCCGCGGCGACGGGGATCAGGTGGGTGAAGCCCTCGAGGGCGACCGTGTCGCCGTCGCGCACCAGGTCCGCGACGGCGTCGGTCAAGGATGAGATCTCGGCGTGTGTTCGCATAGTGAACGCTAGTTCGCAGTGCGAACCATAGCGTGCCTACGGCGAAGTCGTCGACAAGGTGAAGGTCACAGTCCTCGAGTAGCTACCCGTGCGCAGCGGGTCGGTGGACTTGATCAACTGCTTGAACGTGACCGGCACCGCCTCACTGGAGGTCGGCCCCGACCAGGTCGTCCGGCCGAGCTCGATCCGCAGCGGCTCGGCCAGCGTGAACGCGCCGTTGGTCATGTGCCCGGGTTCGGAGTGCGAGAGCGTCGCGTTCTGAGCCGTGCTCGTGACCGTCGCGGTGGTCGTGACCTCGTAGTCGCGGTCGACGCCCGGAGCGAACGGCGGGAACGCGGCCGGCGCGATCGAGAGTGCGAGCGTCGCCGGCACCGTGCCGCCGACCGTCGCGGGAACGAACTCGACCGCGCTCGGCGCGTGGCCCAACGCGCGGCCGCCCGGCCCGTCGGCGAACGTCAGCCAGCGGGCCTTCGGCGGGCCCTGACGCACGCCCGGCTGGCTGTAGTCGCAGACGCCGCCCGGGAAGGTGGCCTGCAGCGTCGCCCACTGCTCGTCGGTGAAGGGCACGGCGTAGTCGCCGCGCGCCAGTGGCTTGAGCTGGCACTTGACGATGTCCAGCGTGTACGGGACGCCCGCCGCGAGCCGCGGGTTGCCGTACGGCGTCCACGTGCCGTTGCAGCTCAGGTCGCCGCGCACGCCGCCGGGCATGAAGCAGCCCTCCGTCGGCTTCTCGCCGGTGTCCAACCAGCGCCGCATCGCGTCGAACTGGTTCGGCACGGCCCCACCCGTGCGCGAGAGCCAGATCACCTGGTTGGCGTGGTGGCCGTTGGAGCGATCCAGCCGCGCGCGGTAGGTGAAGGAGTGGAATGCCGGATGGAAGCCGGTGTCGTCCATCTGCCCGCCCGTCCGGTTGTCGATCTCCGGCAGGTTCGCCGCGCCGGTCGCGCTGTTCACACGCCCGGTCTCGTATGCGATCCGCAGCGCGTCCGGGTCGGCGACGGAACGAGCCGCGACGAAGTTGCCGTCGATGTCGATCCCGCCGACCTTGGCGTTGAGGTCGACGAACTGCTCGGGCGTGATCTGCCCGCGTTGCAGCGCCACCAGCCCGTACTGCACGCCGACGTTGTCGATCGCGAGCTTGCCCTTGCCGTTCGGCGCATCCGGCGTGACGGTGACGCCGAAGACCGCGCGCATGTAGTCCGCGATGCCGCAGCGCTCGCCCGTCGGGTTGTTCACCGGATGCCAGACCTGGGCGGGCTGCAGGCCGCACGCGACGTTCGCGCCCGGGACGAGCTCCGTGCGGTCGGCGCCGAACGCGAGCACCTTCTGCCCGCAGAGGTTGTCCGGGTTGGTGGGGTTCGAGCCCCACACGGGCTGGCGGGAAGCGGCGGTCGGGAACAGCGCGTTGGGCGGCGCGGTCGCGTGCCCCGGCTGCGACAGCGGGCTCGTCGGCCAGAAGTAGTGCATCAGGACGCGGCAGTCGAGCGAGCCCTGCACCTGCGTCCAGTGGTCCTCGAAGGCCTGGCTCGTCATCAGCCCGTTCAGCAGCCCGGGGTAGTTCTCGGCCAGCAGGTGCTGCTGCATCGTCGCCGCCGAGCCGCCCGTGCCGAGCGTGTACTTCACCGGCCCGAAGCGCTCGATCGCGATCTCCTTGGTCATCATCGCCGCCTCGGCGGAGACCACGTCGTTGCAGTTCTGCGCGTAGATGTTCAGGCTCGAGGTCGCGACCGCGAAGCCGGTGCCGAGCGCCTGCACCTGCCGGAGCACGTTCTCCGGTCCGAGCTGGCGGTGCTCGGTGCCGCACGCGCCGCCGAACGTGTAGAGCAGCTTCCCGCTCCACGGCTGCGCGGCCGCGAACGGCTCGATCGGCTTGCTCGGGTCCACGAGCACGGCGAGCTGGTAGATGCCGCGGTTGACCGTGCCGGTGACGCGCTGGACGATGAACGGGACGGTCAGGCCGCGGTCGGTGGTCGTCGTCTGCACGTCGGCCGGTGGGTTCCCGACGTCATACGGCGCGAACTGGTTCGCGGCGTTGCGGTACAGCAGCTCCACCTTGGTCGGCGCGTTGCACTGGGCGTCGGTGGCCGCGCCGAGCGGCGGGTTGGACGCGTTCGGGTTGCAGGCGTAGGGCGTCACCTGTGGACCGGAGAAGATCGGGCCGCCGATCGGGTGGTTGGTGATCGTGAGCCGTTTGCCGGCACCGCCGGCGTCGCGCACGGTCAGGACGTTCTCGCCCACTCGCAAGCCGCTGACGAGGCCGCGTACCTCGCCGTCGCCGGCCACGAACGCGCTCGTCACGTCGGTCCCGTTGAGGTCGACCGTGACCGGCCCGCTGACCTTCGCGGCGACGAGCGCGTCACCGCCCGAGACAAGGTCCGCACGGTTGGACAGCACTTCGAGCGACTGCACCCCGCTCGCGTGCGCGCTTCCCGCGCCCAGCCCTGCGACCAGCAACACGGCGACCGCCGACGCGCGACCGACCATGGCCCTCTCCTCTCCCCAGATGACAGGTGGCCTGAGACTCGTTTCGACAATACTCCTCGTGTCCAGTACTGTCGCCCGCGTGTCCTCGCAGCCGCAGGTGATCACTCCGCACATCGGCTACGTCATCGGTCGGCTGGACCGTGCGATCCGGCGTGAGATCGGCGCGCTCGTCGCCCCCTTCAACCTCACCGTCCCGAAGTACACCGCGCTCTCGATCCTGCGCGACCGGCCCGGGCTCTCGAACGCCCAGCTCGCGCGCCGGACGTACGTGACACCGCAGTCCATGGCCGAAGTTCTCAACTCGCTCGAGGCCGACGGGTACATCGTCCGCTCGCCCGCGGCCAACCACGGGCGGGTGCTCGAGGTGACCCTGAGCGACCGCGGGCGCGAGGTCTTGACCGCCTGCGACCGGGCCGTCGGGCACATGGAGAACGCCATGCTCGCCGACCTTGACGAGGCCGGCCGCGAGCAGCTGACGGGGGCGCTCGTCAACGCGGTCTACCGGCTCGGCGCGGGGTTCGGTCCCCGTTGACAGTAGTCAGGTAGCCGAATACGCTCCTCGCAGACCACCGGCGAGGAGAGAGGTGTGGTGGGCAGTTGCTGGACGTGCACGACCTGCGCGTGAGCTACGCGGGCGCCGTGAAGGCGCTGCGCGGTGTCTCGCTCTCGGTGCCCGAGGGCTCGGTGGTCGCTGTGCTCGGCAACAACGGCGCGGGCAAGTCCACGCTGCTGCGCGCGCTATCCGGCACGCTGCCGGCCTCGGGCGGCGCGATCACGGGTGGCACGATCGAGCTGCGCGGCAAGGCGCTGCCGCGCGACGACGCCGCTTCGATCGCGCGCTCCGGGCTCGTCCAGGTGCCGGAGGGCCGGCGCGTGTTCGCCAACCTCACGGTGGAGGAGAACCTGCGCGCCGGCGGCCTCGCCGCGCCCGACAGGGCCAAGCGGGCCGAGGCGCGCGCGTGGGTCGACGAGCTGTTCCCGATCCTGCGCGAGCGCGCGACCCAGCGCGCCGGTCTGCTCAGCGGCGGCGAGCAGCAGATGCTCGCGATCGGCCGGGCGCTGATGGCCTCGCCCCAGGTGCTGCTGCTCGACGAGCCTTCGCTCGGGCTCGCGCCGAAGATCGTCGAGCGCGTCGGCGAGGTGATCCGTGAGATCAACGCGCGCGGCGTGACCGTCGTGCTCGTGGAGCAGAACGCGGCGATGGCGCTGGCGGTGGCCGATCACGCGGTCGTGCTCGAAGTCGGTGAGGTCGCGCTGCGGGGGACGGCGGAGGAGCTGGCCGAGAGCGAGGCCGTCAGGGAGCGCTACCTCGGCGTGTCCACGCAGGCCGCCGCGACCGGGACGCGCGTGGAGAGCTCCGCGCAGCCGCTCGCGGTGGAAGCGCTGTCCGTCCGCTTCGGTGGCCTGGCCGCGCTGTCCGACGTCTCGTTCACCGTCGAGCCCGGCTCGCTGCACGCGCTGATCGGCCCGAACGGCGCGGGCAAGTCCACGTGCCTGAACGTGCTCTCCGGCGTCTACGCGGCGAGCGCCGGATCGGTGCGTTACGGGAGCCACGAGCTCACGAGGCTGCGCCCGCACCGGATCGCCGCGCTCGGCGTCGCGCGCACGTTCCAGAACATCGCGCTCTCTCCGCGGGTGTCCGTGCTGGACAACCTGCTCGTTGCGCGCCACCGGCTGATGCGGTCGGGGTTCCTCGCCGACGGGCTCAAGCTGCCCCGCGCGCGGCGGGAGCGGGCGGAGCACGAGGCGCGCGTGCGCGAGATCGCCGAGCTGCTCGGGCTGACCGAGCTCGAACGCCCCGTCGGCACGCTCTCCTACGGCACGCGCAAGCGCGTGGAGCTCGCCCGCGCGCTGTGCGCGGAGCCCGAGTTGCTGCTGCTCGACGAGCCCGTCGCCGGCATGGTCCGCGACGAGTCCGCGGCCATGGCCGACGCGATCTCACGCGCCCGCGCGGAGCTCGGCATCTCCGTGCTGCTGGTCGAGCACGACATGACGTTCGTGATGGGGATGGCCGATCGGGTCACGGTGCTCGACTTCGGCAAGCGGATCGCCGACGGGACGCCGGCCACGGTCCAGCGCGACCCGGACGTGCTCAAGGCCTATCTGGGAGCGGCGGCGTGAACCAGTTCGTGACGTTGTTCGTGGGCGGCCTGTTCCTCGGGGCGATCTACTCGCTCGTCGCGCTCGGGTTCGTGACCGTCTTCAAGGCCACGCACGTGATCAACTTCGCGCAGGGCTCGGTGCTGCTGCTGGGCGCGTACGTGATCGCCCGCGCGCACGAGTCGGTCGGGTTCGCGCTCGCGGTGGCGCTCGGTGTGTTGGCGGCCGCGGTGGCGTCGGTGTTGATCGACGCCGTGCTGATCCGCCGCATCCGCCGCGCCGATCTCGGCACGCTCGCGATCCTCACGCTCGGCGTCGACATCCTGCTCGCGACCGAGCTCTCGCGCCGGATCGGCACGGACGTGCTGAACATCGGCGCGCCGTGGGGCAGCGACGTGACCGAGGTCGCCGGCATCCGCGTCGCCACCTCGCGCGTGCTCGCGGGCGGCGTGGCGGCCGTGCTCGTCGCGGGCTTCTGGCTCGCGTTCAAGTTCACCGACTTCGGGATCGCCATGCGCTCGGCGGCCGAGGACGGCGAGGTCGCGTCGCTGATGGGCATCCGGCTCAACCGCGTGGCGGCGACGGCGTGGGCGCTCGCCGGCGCCCTGGCCGCGATCGGCGGGCTGTTCCTGACGAGCTTCCCGGCGGCGGGCGTGACCGGCAGCGTGGGCCTGCTCGCCCTGGCCACGATCCCGGCGGTCGTGCTCGGCGGGTTCGACTCGCCCGGCGGCGCCGTGCTCGGCGGCTTGATCATCGGCGTCGTCTCGGTGCTCACCGCGGGCTACCAGGAGGAGCTGTCGTTCCTCGGCCGCGGGCTGGGCGGCGTCGCGCCGTTCGCGGTGATGCTGCTCGTGCTGTTGGTCCGGCCCTCGGGGTTGTTCGGGACGCGGGAGGTGACGCGTGTCTAGGTGGCTGGGAGCCGCGGTGGTCGTCGTGCTGCTGGCCGCGGTGCCGATCTGGTTCGAGGCGTTCTGGCTGCAGACCGGGCTGTTCGCGATGGCCGCGATCATCGCCGCGATCGGGCTCTCGATCCTGGTCGGCATCGCGGGCCAGCTCTCGCTCGCGCACGCGTTCTTCGTCGCGATCGGCGCCTACGGCTACGCGTACCTGGCGGACCGCATCCCGCCGCTGCTCGCGCTGGTCGCGGCGGTGCTGCTGGCGGGGGTCGCGGGCGCGCTCTTCAGCCCGATCGCGGGCCGCGTGCGCGGCATCTACCTCGGGCTCGCCAGCCTCGGCCTCGTCTTCCTCGGCCAGCACATCTTCCAGAACGCGACCGGGATCACAGGCGGCTACCGCGGCGTGGCCGTGCCGCCGTTCAGCCTGTTCGGCTTCGAGTTCACCGGCGCGGACGGGCTGGTGGTGCTCGGCGTGCCCTACGGTCCGCTCGAGAAGCTCTGGTACCTCGGGCTGGTCCTCGTGGCGCTCTCGCTCTGGTACGGGCACAACCTCGTGCGCTCGCGGCCGGGCCGTGCGCTCGCCACGGTGCGCGACAGCGAGGTCGCGGCGGCCACCAACGGCATCGATGTCGTCCGCTACAAGGCCGCGGCGTTCACGGTGTCCTCGATGTACGCCGGGCTCGGCGGCGTGCTGATGGCGCTCGCGTTCGGGCGCATCGTCCCCGAGTCGTTCGGGCTGCTGCTGTCGATCGACTTCCTGGTGATGGTCGTGATCGGGGGCGCCGGATCGGTCGGCGGCGCGGCCGCGGGCGCGGTGTTCGTCACCGCGCTGCCGCTGATCCTCAACCACTACAGCGGCTCGCTGCCGCTGCTCGCTGAACCCGGAAGCGGCGGAGTGGGGGCCGCGGAGTTCAGCCGGTTGCTCTACGGGGCGGCGATCGTCGCCGTCCTGCTGTTCGCCCGTGACGGGCTCGCGGGGCTCGTTCACCGAAAGGAGAGGGTCGTATGAGGCGTGTCGGACTGCTCGCGGTGGTGCTCGCGTTCACGGTGACGGCGTGCGGCAAGGGCGGCGCGGAGGAGGAGCCCGCGAAGGGCTCGGGCGAGCAGGCGGTCAAGACCGGTCCGGGCGCGTCCGCCGACACCATCACGCTCGGGTACCTGCCGGACCTCAGCGGCGTGTTCGCGCCCAACGGCAAGTCGCAGATGGAGGGCGCGAACCTCTACTGGGACGCGAAGAACAAGGCGGGCGGGATCTGCGGACGCCAGATCGAGGTCAAGGTCCAGGACACGGGCTACGACCCCCAGAAGGCGGTCGCCGCCTACCAGCAGTTGTCGGGCGACGTGATCGGGCTGGGCCTGGTGCTCGGCTCCTCGATCGTCAACGCGCTGCTGCCCAACGTCCAGCAGGACCAGATGTTCCTCAACTTCGCGGGCTGGACGTCGGACATCCTGCCGAGCGAGAACGTCGCCATCGCGGGCACGACCTACGACATCGAGGCCATCAACGCCGTCGACTTCTTGATGAAGGAGCACGGGGTCGCGTCCGGGGACACGATCGGTCACCTGTACTTCGAGGGCGACTACGGCGAGAACGCGCTCAAGGGCTCGAAGTTCGCCGCTGAGAAGCACGGGCTGGAGATCCTCGAGCAGAAGATCACGCCGGCCGACCAGGACATGACCGGCCAGGTGTCCGCGTTCAAGAAGGCGGGCGTGAAGGCGATCCTGTTCAGCGCCGCGCCGCCGCAGGCCGCTTCGCTGGCCGGTTTGGCCGCGTCCCAGAAGCTGGACGTGCCGATCGTGGCGAACGGGCCGGGCTGGACGCCGCAGCTGCTCACCACGCCCGCCGCCGACGCGATGGAGGCGAACTACTTCGTCGTCTCCTCGATGGCGCCGCTGTCGGTGCAGAGCGAGGGCGTGACCAAGTTCCTGTCCGAGTACCAGGCCAAGTACCCGAAGGGCACGCCGTCCTCCAACGGCTCGCTGTACGCGTACGCGGGCGCGCAGATCGCCGACGCGGCGCTGACGAAGGCGTGCGAGAACAAGGACCTCACGCGCAAGGGCGTGCTCGACGCGCTGCACTCGCTGACGGCGCTGGACACGGGCGGGACCGTCGCGGGAACGCTCGACTTCAGCGACCCGGCCTCGCCTCCGGGCTCGCTGGTGTACATCGCGAAGGTGAGCAAGGACGCGCCGGGCGGGCTCGAGGCGCTCGGTGAGCCGGCCCAGGCCGCCGACGCCGAGGGCTACTCGTTCTGATGCCGGCCCTGGCGGAGCTGCCCGGCCTGGCCGGGCAGCGCCTCGGCCCGACGGCGTGGCGCGAGATGACGCAGGAGCGCGTGAACGCGTTCGCCGACGTGACCGAGGACCACAACTACATCCACGTCGACCCCGAGCGGGCGAAGGACTCGCCGTTCGGCGGGACGATCGCCCACGGCTACCTGAGCGTGGCGCTGCTGGCGCCGATCTCGCAGGAGCTGCTGGACGTGTCCGGCGCGACCGGCGTCAACTACGGGATGGATCGGCTGCGCTTTCCGGCGCCGCTGCCGGTGGGGGCGTCGTTCCGGGGCGTGGCGGAAGTCGGCGAAGTCAGTGAAGTGCGAGGAGGCGTGCAGGTGAAGGTCACGATGACGGTCGAGGTGCGCGACCAGGACAAGCCCGCGGTGGTCGCCGACTGCCTGTTCCGGTACTACGCATGAGGCTCGACGGGAAGGTCGCGATCGTCACGGGCGCGGGGCGCGGGCTGGGGCGCGCCTACGCGGAGGCGCTGGCGGCGGCGGGCGCCTCGGTCGTGGTGAACGACCTCGAGGGCGCGGACGAGGTGGCGTCGGCGATCGGCGGCGTCGCCGCGCCCGGCCCGGTGGGGTCGGCGGAGACGGCGGACATGCTCGTCGCGACCGCGGTGGAGGCCTACGGCCGGCTGGATGTGATGGTCACCAACGCCGGCGTGCTGCGCGACAAGGTGCTGTGGAAGATGACCGACGAGGACTTCGACCTCGTCGTGGAGACGCACCTGCGCGGCACGTTCACCTGTGCCCGGGCGGCGGCGATCCGGCTCCGCGAGCAGGGGGAGGGCGGCCGGATCGTCGTCGTCGGGTCACCCGCCGGGCAGTACGGCAACTTCGGGCAGACGAACTACGCGGCGGCGAAGGCGGGGGTGGTCGCGTTCGCGCGCACGTGGGCGCTGGAGCTCGCGCGGGCGCAGGTGACCGTCAACGCGATCGTGCCGACGGCGTGGACGGCGATGACCGAGACGATTCCGATGTATGCGCCTTTGGTGGGCCGCGACGAGTTCCCGCCCGAGGTGCGGCGTGAGCACGCGCTCGGCCCTGCGTCCGACTGCGCGCCGCTGGTGGTGTACTTCGCGTCGGATGCGTCGGCGGGCGTCACGGGGCAGGCGATCGGGATCGGCGGCGACCGGCTGTCGCTGCACTCGCACCCGGCCGAGATCGCCTTCGAGCTGCGCGACGGGGGCTGGACCGCGGACGCGATCGCCGACGCCGTCGCGGCCTTCGAGCCGCAGCCGTACGGGGTGCGGCTGCCGGAGCTGGATCTGACGTGAACGTCGCGGACCTGGTCGCGATCGACGTGCACACGCACGCCGAGCGCAACGACGGTGAGCCGCAGGACCCGGTGACGGCGGAGGTGCTGGAGGCGGCGGGCAAGTACTTCGGGGGCTCGCCGCCGCAGCCGACCGCGCAGGAGGTCGCCGACTACTACCGCGAGCGCCGCATCGCCGCCGTGATCTTCACCGTGGACGACGAAGCGGGGATGGGGCGCAAGCGGCTGGGCAACGCGGAGGTGCTGGCGGCCGCCGAGGCGAACCCGGACGTGCTGATCCCGTTCGCGTCTGTCGATCCGCACAAGGGCAAGCTGGCCGTGCGCGAGGCGCGCGAGTGGATCGAGCGGGGCGCGCGCGGGTTCAAGTTCCACCCGAACACGCAGGCGTTCTGGCCCAACGACCGAACGTTCTATCCGCTCTACGAGGTGATCGAGGAGGCGGGGCTGATCGCGCTCTTCCACTCGGGGACGACCGGGATCGGAGCCGGGCTGCCGGGCGGCGGCGGGGTGCGCCTGAAGTACTCCAACCCGATGGCGGTCGACGACGTCGCCGCGGACTTCGGCGGCCTGAACATCATCCTCGCCCACCCGTCGTTCCCGTGGCAGGACGAGGCGCTCGCGATCGCAGTCCACAAGCCGAACGTGTACATCGACCTGAGCGGCTGGTCGCCGAAGTACTTCCCCGAGAGCCTGGTGCGGTACACGAACACCCTGCTCAAGCACAAGATGCTGTTTGGCTCCGACTATCCGTTGATCACGCCGGACCGCTGGCTGCGGGACTTCGAGCAGATCGACATCCGCGACGAGGTGCGGCCGCTCGTGCTCAAGGAGAACGCGGCGCGGCTGCTGGGGCTATGAGCGATCTGTCGTGGCCTCTCGCTCGCGCTGAGCGGCTGTTCGCCGACGATGTGGCGGTGGTCGACGGGCCGCGGTCGGTGACGTACGCGGAGTTGGGGCGGCGTGTGCGAGCGCTGGGCGGGCTCGACGCCGAGCGGGTCGGCTACCTCGGGCCGAACTCGCTCGCGCACATGGAGTGCTGGCTCGGGCTGCCGGCGTTCGGCAAGGTGCTCGTCGACCTCAACTACCGGCTGTCGCTGGAGGAGCTGGCGTTCATGGTCCAGGACGCTGGGCTGGACGCGTTGATCAGCGACGATCCGCGGGCCTCGGACCTCGGCGTGCCCCTCGTCGACTACGAGGCGCTCGTCGCCGGGCCGGAGCACGCGTTCCCGGGCGTGAGGGAGAACGCGCTCGCGGCGATCTCTTACACCGGCGGCACGACCGGGACGCCCAAGGGCGTGATGCTCTCACACCGCAACCTGCTCTCCAACGCGCTGCACAACCTCGCGGTGACGGGCCACGCGCGCGAGGATCGGTGGTTGCACGTGTGCCCGATGTTCCACGTCGCCGGCACCTCGAACGTCTTCGCGTGCACGTGGGTGGGCGCGCGGTCGGTGATCCTGCCGCGCTTCGAGCCGCTCGCGGTCCTGCGCGCGATCGAGCAGCACTCGATCACGCACGCCGTGTTCGTCCCGACGATGCTGGCGATGCTGCTCGAGCACGCCGACGGTCACGACGTCAGCGCCTTGCGCCACCTGCAGTACGCGGCTTCGCCGATCTCGCCGGAGCTGCAGCGGCGCGTGCTCGAGTGGCTGCCGGACTGCGACGTCGTCCAGTTCTACGGGATGACCGAGGCCGCGCCGACCGTCACGCGGCTCTCGCGCGCCGACCACGACACGCGGCCGTCCTCGATGGGCGTGGTCGTCCCGGGTGTGCAGGCCGAGGTGCGCGCGCCGCGCGGGGAGGTCGGCGAGCTGTGGGTGCGCGGCCCGAACATCATGCTCGGCTACTGGAACCGGCCCGAGGCCACGGCCGCGGCGCTGGTGGACGGCTGGTACCGCACCGGCGACCTCGCGCGCGAGGACGCCGACGGCTACTTCTTCATGGTCGACCGCGCCAAGGACATGATCATCACCGGCGGCGAGAACGTGTACTCGGTCGAGGTCGAGGCCGTGCTCTCGCAGCATCCGGCGGTCGACGAGGTCGCCGTGTTCGGCGTGCCGGACGAGCGCTGGGGCGAGGCCGTGCACGCCGTCGTCGTCGGCCGCGCTCGCCCGGAGGAGCTGCGCGAGCACTGCCGTGCCGCGTTGGCCGGCTTCAAGGTGCCGCGCATGATCGAGGTGCGTGAGGAGCCGCTGCCCAAGTCCGGCGCGGGCAAGCTGCTCAAGCACCAGCTGCGGGCGCCCTACTGGGCGGGCCGCGACCGGCTGGTGAGCTGACGGAACGTCTCGGCGGCGAGCTCCGCGTCGCCGAGATGCGCGCCGACGAACGCGCCGTCGCGGAGCATGACGAAGTGCCGCGCGGCGTCCTCGTCGCCGAAGGCGTCGCGGACCACGCCGAAGTACCACTCGCGGTGCGCGGCGACCGCCCGCCGGACGGGATGGTCCTCCTCCTCGAACTCCGCGGCGGCGCAGATGAACGCGCACCCGTGGAACTCGCGCCGCTGGATCGACGCGCGGACGTCCTCGATCAGCGCCTCGACGGTGGCGCCCGTGAGCTGCGCCGCGATCGCGTCGTGCGCCGCCTGCAAGTAGGCGAGCACCAGGTCGGTCTTGCTCGGGAAGTGGCGATAGAACGTCGCTCGCGTGACCTTGCTGGCGGCCACGATGTAGTCGACGCCGACGCTGTTGATGCCCTCGGTGTAGAAGATCGCCGAGGCGGTCCGGAGCAGCCGGTCGCGCGCCTCCGAGTTCTTGGCGGTGGGCAGCGTCGCGATCCGCATGCCTCGAAGATAGAAAGAACGATTGTTCTTGACAAGGGCGCTGCTGCCTGCTTCACTCCGGGCCATGCAAGAACGAACGTTCTCTCTTCTTACCCGCGGCCGGGCCGCGCTCGCGGTCGTCTGGGCCGTCGCCTTCGTCGTCGCCGTGGGCGACCGGGTCCCGACGACCGCCACCGAGCTGACCGCGGCGATCGCGCTGCTCCTCGCCGCCTATCCGCTTATCGACGCCGTCTCGTCCTTCGTCGAGCGGCGCTGGGTCAACGGCGCGCTCAGCACGCTCGCCGCCGTGGCCCTGGCCGTCACGGGCTTCGCCGGCGACGCGCGTGACGCGCTGCTCGTGTTCGGCGCCTGGGCCGCCGTGTCCGGCGCGCTGCAGCTCGCCCTCGCGCTGCGCCACCGCGACGGGTGGCCGATGATCGTCAGCGGCGGCCTCTCGACGCTCGCTGGCGTGAGCTTCGTCGCCGCCTCCTCCCGTGAGGAGGCGCAACTCGCGATGCTGGCCGGCTACGCCGCGGTCGGTGCCGTCCTGTACCTGGTGTCGACCTTCCGCGCGCGGAGGGCCGTGGCCGTCGCCTAGTGCAGGCTCGGCTTGTAGACGAGCTCCTGGATGCGGCCGTCGAGCGTGCGGTGCTCGAGCAGCTCCAGGTCGAAGTCGGCCGCGCCGCCGAGGATCGGCTCGGTACCGGTACGGCCGGAGATGACGGGGAAGATCGCCACCTGCACACGATCGACGAGGCCGGCGGCCATCAGCGCCCAGTTCAGCGACAGGCTGCCGTGTGAGCGCAGCGGCACGTCGGACTCCCGCTTGAACCGGGCGACGTCGTCGACGGCGTCGGGCATGACGGTCGCGGTCTCCCACTCGAGGGGATCCTTGAGCGTCTTAGAGGCCACGAACGTCGGCGAGTTGCGCATCCGCGTGATCCACCCGGCGCTGAGCAGCGGGTCCGGGGCGCTCGCGCCCAGCATCTCCACGTACTGCTTGTAGGTCTTCGCCCCGAAGACCATCCGCTGTTCCGCGTCGTACATCGCCTCGCGGTGCGCCAGGAACTCCGGACCCTGCTTGCTCCAGTAGCCGCCCCAGTCGCCGGGCCCATTCGCGTCGTAGGAGCCGTAGCCGTCGAGGGTGCAGAAGATGTCCCAGGTGTACGTCGCCGTCATGTCGTCCCCTTCGGGTCGAGTAGCTCGTCGATCTGGCCCACCGCGGCCGTCATCCCGGCGTCCGTGCCCGTGTCGAAGATCCGTCGCATCGCCTCGGCGCTCTCCCAGGACGCGGTGACGATCATCTGCGTGTCGCCGCCTGCCAGCTCGGAGAGCGCGACGCTGATCGCGCCGGTCGGCATGTCCGGTCCGCCGTCGTCGAACTCGAGCGCGCGGGGCGGGTCGACCCCGCGCACACGCCACCAGCCATGGTGCTGCTCGCCGTCGGGGCCGGTCATGAAGTAGGCCACGGTGCCGCCCGGCACGAGGTCGTGCTCGGTCACCGTCGCGGGGTAGCCCGGCGGGCCCCACCAGCGCTCCAGCTGGCGCGGGTCGCTCCACAGCCGCCACACGCGCTCGACAGACGCGTCGAAGCGCGCGGTGATCGTCAGTGTCCGGGCGTCGGCGTCCTTGACGACGCTCGTCACGGGCACTCGAGCACCTGCTCCATGCGATCGATGCGCCCGCGCCACAGCGTCTCCAGCTCGTCCAGCAGCCGGTGGGCGCTGCGCAGCGTCGCGACGTCGCCCCGCACGCGCTGCTCGCGCCCGTGGCGGGTCTTGGTCACGAGCCCCGCGCGCTCGAGCGCACCAACGTGCTTGTGCACCGCGGCGAAGCTGATCGGATAGCGGCGCGCCAGATCCGAGACCGAGTGCTGCTCGTGCAGCACCACGGCGAGGATGTCGCGCCGGGTCGGGTCGGCCAGGGCATGGAAGAGGGCGTCCGCATCTACAACCATTCGGTTATAGGTTACCACGGGCCGTATCGTGACGGCATGCGCACGCAGGTCGCGATCGTGGGGGGCGGGCCGGCCGGGCTGATGCTCGGGCGGCTGCTGGAGCGGCGGGGGATCGAGTCGGTGATCCTCGAGGCGCGGGAGCGTGAGTACGTGCAGCAGCGCGTGCGCGCCGGCGTGCTCGAGCAGGCGACGATGGACCTGATGGACGAGGTCGGTCTGGGCGCGCGGATGCACCGCGAAGGGCTCGTGCACGAGGGCGTCGAGCTGCGCTTCGACGGCGAGGGCCACCGCATCCCGCTCAAGGACCTGACCGGCCGGGCAATCACGATCTATGGCCAGCAGGAGGTCGTCAAGGACCTGATCGAGGCGCGCCTGCAGTCCGGCCTCCCGCTGCACTTCGAGGTCAGTGACGTGGTCGTGGATCCCGCCGGCACGGTGACCTACACGCACGAGGGCGAATCCCACACGCTCGAAGCCGACCTGATCGCCGGTTGCGACGGCTTCCACGGCGTCTGCCGGCCGGCGATCGCCGACGTCCTGACCGTCTACGAGCGCGAGTACCCGTTCGGCTGGATGGGGATCCTCGCCGAGTGCGCGCCCGCCTCGGAGGAGCTCATCTACGCGCACCATGAGCGCGGGTTCGCGCTGGCGTCGATGCGCTCACACCAGATCACGCGGATGTACCTGCAGTGCGCGCCCGACGCCGAGCCGCTGCCCGACGAGGAGATCTGGGACGAGCTCGACCGCCGCTTCGGCATGTCCGTCAACCGCGGGCCGATCTTCGAGAAGGGCGTCACGCCGATGCGCTCGTTCGTGGTCGAGCCGATGCAGCACGGCAAGCTGTTCCTCGCCGGTGACGCCGCGCACATCGTCCCGCCGACGGGCGCGAAGGGCCTGAACACGGCGATGGCGGACGTCGCGCTGCTGGCGTCCTCGTTCGGCGATGAAGGCGCCCTGGCCGCCTACACGCAGCGCGCGCTCGAACGCGTCTGGCGCGTCCAGCACTTCAGCTGGTGGATGACTTCGATGCTGCACCGCATGAGCGACGACCCGTTCGAGACGCAGCTCCAGCGCTCGCAGCTGCGCTACACGGTCACCAGCGAGGCGCAGGCGACGGCGCTGGCCGAGAACTACGTCGGCTTGCCCTTCATCACCGCGTGAAGCGCGGCGGGCAGCTGCACGATCGTCATCACCAGCAGCACGCCGAGCGGCCAGTTCCACTCGTCCGAGATGTCGTGCACGGCGCCGACCAGCGCGGGCCCGCCGGCCGCGATCAGGTAGCCGACGCCCATCGCCATCGCGGTCATCCCCGCCACCTCGCCGGGGTCGCGCCCGCGCAGCACCGGCAGCATCAGCGCCAGCCCGAGCGCGCCGCCCTGGCCGATGCCCAGCGGCACCATCCACAACAGCGAGAGGTCCGGCAGGAGCATCACGCCGAGCAGGCCGACCAGCGCCGTGCCGACGATCACCAGCAGCAGATCGAGCTGGGTCTCACGGCGCGCGGCGAGCACCGGCATCGCGAACGCCGGGATCATCTGCACGAGCTGCGTCACGCCCGAGAGGAAGCCCGCGTAGCCCTCGCTCATCCCGTCGTCGACGAGGATCTCCGGCAGCCACGAGATGGTTGAGAAGAACGCCATCGACTGCAGGCCCATCAGCAGCGCGATCGACCACGCGGTGCGGTTGCGCCACAGCGGGTGACCGACGGTCGCGGCGACGGGCTCCCGCGCGCGCAGCGCGTACGGGACCCAGACGGCGAACCCGATCAGCGCCGGCAGGGCCCAGATCGCCAGCGACGGCTCCCACCCGCCGAGCGCCTCCTCGAACGGGATCGCGGTGAAGGTCGCGATCGTGGCTCCCGCGACCAGTGCGGTCGAGAACAGCCCGGTGAGCAGGCCCGCGCCCTGGTCGGTCTTGGCCCGCACCCACGCGGGCGTGACGACCTGCGTGAGCGCGATCGCCGCGCCGGCCATCAACGTGCCGAGATACAGCGGCGCGATCCCGCCGAGTCCGCGCAGCGCCGTCCCGATCGCCGTGCAGAGGAGCGCGAGCGCGATGATTCGCTCCACCGGGTAGCGGCGGGCGATCCGCGGGCCGAGCGGCGCGAGGATGCCCAGGCACAGCAGCGGGCCGGTCGTCAGCAGCCCCGCCGCCGCGGCCGACAGCCCGAGCTCAGCCCGGACGTCGGCCAGCAGCGGCGGCAGGCTCCCGAAGAGCGGCCGCAGATTCAGCCCCGTCAGCAGGACGGGGACTGCTAATGCTCTAACCGAAGAAGACCGCAGCGGTCTCGTAGAGCTCCGCGTCGACGAGCTTGGGCTCGGCGAGCGCCTCGGCGAGGGGCACCATCTCGATGGCCGTGCCGCGCAGCGCGGCCATCTTGCCGTAGTTGCCCTCGGTGATGGCGTCCACGGCGGCGACGCCGAAGCGGCTGCCGAGCACGCGGTCGAACGCGAGCGGCGTGCCGCCGCGCTGGATGTGGCCGAGGATCGTCGTGCGCGACTCGAAGCCCGTCTTCTCTTCGATCTGACGCTCGAGCATCGAGCCGATGCCGCCGAGGCGGACGTGACCGAAGGCGTCCTTGGTCTCGTACTGCGTGAGCAGGCCGCCGTCCTTGGGCGTGGCGCCCTCGGCGACGACGACGATCGAGAACGTCGCGCCGCGGTCGTGGCGGCGCTTGAGGTGGTCGACGACCTCGTCGATGTCGAACGGGCGCTCCGGGATGAGGATCACGTCGGCGCCGCCGGCCAGGCCGGAGTACACGGCGAGCCAGCCGGCGTGGCGGCCCATGACCTCGCACACGAGCACGCGGTTGTGCGACTCCGCGGTCGTGTGCAGGCGGTCGATCGCGTCCGTGGCGATCTGCACCGCGGTCTGGAAGCCGAACGTGAAGTCCGTGGCGGCGAGGTCGTTGTCGATCGTCTTCGGGACGCCGACGACGGGGATGCCGTCCTCGTGCAGCCGGCCCGCGACGCCGAGCGTGTCCTCGCCGCCGATCGGGATCAGCGCGTCGAGGTTGTTGGCCTCCATCGCGGCCTTGACCTTGTTCAGGCCGTCCTCGACCTTGTACACGTTGGTGCGGGACGACCCGAGGATCGTCCCGCCACGGTGCAGGATCCCGCGCGTGCTATCGAGGGTGAGGTCGACGCCTTCGTTGTTGATGACGCCGGCCCACCCGTGCCGGAAGCCGAAGAACTCGTGCCCGTGGGCGTTGATCCCCTTACGGACGACGCCCCGGATGACCGCATTCAGTCCGGGGCAGTCGCCGCCCCCGGTGAGCACTCCAATTCGCATGCACCTCAGCTTATGCGTGCACCGGCTCCGGAGTCGGCTCGTGGTCCCACTTCGGCAACCAGCGCAGGCCGCGCGGCAGGTACCAGTTGCGCTCGCCCAGCAGCTTCATCGCGGCGGGGAGCAGGACCGCGCGCACGAGCGTCGCGTCCAGCAGGATGGCCACGGCCAGGCCGACGCCCATCTGCTTGAACTCGATCATCGAGAGCGTCGCGAAGATCGCGAACACGGCGACCATCACGATCGCGGCGCTGGTGACGACCCCCGCCGTGGCCTTGATGCCGTGCGCGACGGCGTCCTCGGTGGACTCGCCCCGGTCGAACGCCTCGCGGATGCGGCTGAGGATGAACACGTGGTAGTCCATCGAGAGGCCGAACAGGATCACGAACATAAACAGCGGCAGCCAGGACGTGATGCCGCCGACGGACTCGAAGTTCAACAGCCCTTCGAGGTGGCCGTCCTGGAAGATCCACGTCATCACGCCGTAGGCGGCGCCCACTGAGAGCAGGTTCAGCACGATCGCCTTGAGCGGGATGACGATGCTGCGGAACGTCACGAGCAGCAGCAGGAACGCCAGGCCGAGCACGAACGCGAACACGAACGGCAGGCGCGAGTTCATGCGGTCGTTGAAGTCCTTCGAGCCGGCGGTCATGCCCGTCACGTTGGCCTCGGCGCCCGGGACCCGGTCGATCGTGGCCGGGATCGTCTTGTCGCGCAGCGTGGCGAGGGCGGCCTCGGACGCGTCGTCGGTGCCGTTGCCCGGCAGCGGGATGGAGACGATCGCGACTTCCTTGTTGGGGGAGACGATGGTCGACGTCGGGCCGGAGGCGTCGGCGATCAGCGCCTTGATGCCGTCCTGGACCTCGGGCGTCGTGACGTCCTTGGCCTGGATGGCGACGATCGCCGGCATCGGGCCACCCGGGAACTCGTCCTGGATGCGCTCGTAGGTCTGCATGATCGGCAGGTCGTGCGGCAGGCCCGCGGCGCCCGGGTTGACCGTGCGCATGTGCAGCGCCGGGTAGGCGAGCAGCAGGAGAAACCCGGCGGACAGCACGACGGCCAGGACCGGCCGCCGGAGGCTGCGGTCGATGACGAAGTTCCACACGCGCGACTCGCCGTGGTTGCGGTGGCGCAGGCGGCCGATGAACGGCACGCGGCCCTTCTCGACCTTGTCGCCGAGCTTGGAGATCACGGCCGGCAGGACGGTGACGCTGCCGAGCATCGCGACCGCGACGACGAGCATCGTGCCCACGGCGAACGAGGTGAAGACGGCGTTGCCCGCGATGAACATGCCGGCCATCGCGATCAGGACCGTGAGGCCGGAGATGAGCACGGCCTTGCCGGACGTGGCGGCGGCGAACTCGAGCGCGGCCTCCGAGGAGCGTCCGGCATCCCGTTCCTCCATCTTGCGCCGCAAGTAGAAGAGTGAATAGTCGACGCCGACGGCGAGGCCGATGAGCAGGATGACCGAAGCCGCGGACTCCTCCATCGGGATGATCTGGCTGATCGGCGCGACGAGGCCGAGCGTGCCGATCACGGCGGTGATGCCGAGCAGCAGCGGCACGCCGGCGGCGACGAGCGCGCCGAAGGCGACGATCAGGATGATCAGCGTGATCGGGAGCGAGAGGAACTCCGCGCGCTTGAAGTCGTCGTCCAGCGAGGCGGACAGCGCCTTGTCGGCGGACGCGTCACCGAACTGCTCGATCCGCAGGTCCGGGTGCTGTTGCTGGGCGGCCTTGGTGGCGTTCAGCGTCGAGTCGACGCGTTCGTCGGTCGCGTCGCTGTCCCCTTTGATGGAGAACGTGACCAGCGCCGCGTCCTGGCCCTTGGAGATCTGGCCCTCGTTGCCCTGCTCGTAGGGCGAGGCGATCTCCTCGACGTGCTTGGTCTTCTGCAACTGGGCGACGACCGTGTCGACGCCCTGTCTGAACTGCGGGTCCGACGCCTTCAGGCCACCATCGCGGGCGGTGACCAGGACCTGCTCGTCGGCCTTGTCGGGAAAGTCCGCGGCGGCGATCGCCTTGTCGGCGACCGCCGAGGAGCCGTTGCCCGTGTCCTCGGGCTCGAGCGAGTTCGTGCCGATCGCTCCACCCAGCACGAACGCGATGACGACGAACGCGAGCCATCCGAAGATGGCGGTCTTCCGGTGCCGCGCGCTCCAGTGTCCGGCACGCGCGGCGAGGTTCCTCTTAGGCATGTGCGCAGCGTCCCGAGAATGGGGCCGGACTTCACTCGCGCACACCGGCCTCTTGGGCTACAGCACCCCACCGACTCGAGGGTGGGGGAAGCCATAGCTCCGCCCGCTGCTACAGGACCACGAAGACCAGCAGCAGGATGATGATGATGAGGAGGAGGGTGCCAATGCCGATGTACATGTCACCGACATACCCCGCCCCATCTGGCACTACTCGCGGACGCTCACCGACTCGGCCGGATCCACGTTCTCACGCTGATCCTCGCCCTTCTTGGCCCGTCGTGCCCGGTTGACGACCTCGCACTCGCCCGGATTGCTGAGCACATCCTTGAAGTCCGCGTAGACCGTGTCCACGCCCGCTCCGCAGTCAACCGTGTCGGCCTCTCCGTCGCGCACGCGGAACGTGTCGTTGCCCGGCCCGCCATGGAGGACGTCACCCGCCGTGTCGTTGGGCCCGTGCACGTCGGCCCGCGCCATCGCCCACAGCTGGTCGTCGCCGTCCTCGCCCCACGTCTCGTCGTTCCCGCGCGCGGCGTAGATCAGGTCGTTCCCCGTTCCGCCCCACTGCTTGTCGTTGCCGGCGGCCCCGCCCATGTGGTCGTTGCCGTCCTCGCCCCAGCTGTGGTCGTGGCCGTGATTGCCCCAGATCCGGTCGTCCCCGACGCCGCCGAACAGCCGATCCGCGCCTCGCCCGCCCCAGATCCGGTCCAGCCCTTCACCGCCCGTGACCGTGTCCGGCCCGGACCGCGCGCCGATCCGGTCGTCCCCGGCCGCACCGTCCACCACGTCCGCCTGACCGGTCGCCCGGATGCGGTCGCTCCCCGGAGTTCCCGTGATCTGCACAGCCTGCGCCGACCCGCTGAACGCAAGCGTCGCCAGCACCGTCGAGACGGCGCCGCCCGCCATTACCCTGAACATGCCCTACCTCCGGGCTCCCATCGGTTGACACCCCGTGGAAACCCGTTCGAGCCGTCGAGTTGCGGCTCGCCGGAAGTCCGCGGCTCGGACCCGGCGGTGGGGCGCTACTATCTTCCTCCGCGCCAAGGGGGCGTAGCTCAGTTGGTTAGAGCGCCGGCCTGTCACGCCGGAGGTCGCGGGTTCGAGCCCCGTCGCTCCCGTTCCGCACTGGACCGCAGCGCGCCGCAAATGCAGGACTTTCGCGGCGCCCCGGTCCAGTAGCGATCCGCAAGGCTCAGCAGCAGTTCGCTGGGCTCGCGCGTAAAAAGGTGACGAAAAGGTGACGGGCGGGTGCACAGCGCCCCGGCCCGCACCTCTCCGCAACGCCAGTTGCGAGAGACCGCCTAGCGGCCGGGCGACGCGCACTCAATCGTGGTTGACGTCGGCTGCCCGCGGTCCGCGCGGACCGCCACAACCTGGCCGCAGAACGACAAAGACCGGGGGGCAACCCGGTCTTCGTACTGCGGCTTCGCCGCCCATCCGCTCCGTGAGGAGCCACATAAATGCCTTCCCCAACTGTACCCGGGTGCCGGACAGATCGCCAACCCCTTTTTGAGGGGTTGCGGCGGCGTGCGCTTCGAGCGGCCCGCTCCTGGTGGTTGGGGCCTGATCCAGCTGTGCCGCGAGCGTCTGTTCGTGCGCGCAGTGCTTCGTGCTGCCGCGGCGCCTTCGGGCGTTGGCGGTGCCGCTGGAGCTTCCGACTTCTTCGTCTCGCGGGCGTCGCTGGTACCGCCCGGCGATCGAGCCGCTGCCCGCTGAGCCGGGCCGCCTCGTGGTGGTCGCGCTCCTGGGGCGCGCCCGCCGCGAGAGGGGTTGCACGACGCCAGGCGACGATCGGTTGGAGACGCGGGCGTACGCGGTCAAGCGCTACTTGTTCCGGCTGGGGCACGCGGCCAAGTCGGGCCGGTACGCGACGTCGATCGGGCAGTTGGTCGTGGGGTTGGCGCCGGTGATCGGTTGGGGCCCGGTTCCACGCGGGCGCGTCGCGCGAGCGGCGTTCGTCCGCAAGCACCGACGGAGCGTGCAGCGCTGGCTCGACGACCTGCAGGCCGCGGGCGTGGTGGCGCACGAGCCCGAGCGCGACGGGGACGACGTTTGGTGGCGCACGCAGATCGTGCTGCTGGCGGCGCCTGCCCCTGAGGACGCCGAGCTGGCGGTGGCGCGTGCCCGGGCCCGGTCGTGGAGGGCTCGCGAGCGGCGACGGTCGCGTACGGACCGACGGGCCCCGGCGCTGACCGGCATCCGGGCTCGGAGCGGCGTCCCAACCGCTGCGACGCGCGCGCGGGTCTCGCTGGCGCGCGAGCTGGTCGGTCACGAGCGTCGCCGGCGGGCCGCAGCCGAGGCTCAGATCGCCCGCGCCTGTGCTCGGAGGGCTTCAGGAGATTTGACGCATCCCTTCGGAGCGCCTCCTACGTCGGCGCCCTCACTGGTCTCCGCGAACCGTTCGCGGAGAGCTGCGACGTCTCGTAGTGAGGGTTGGGCGGCGTCTGGTGCAGCTCGGGCGGTGATGGAGAACGGGACGGTTGTTGTTGAGACGGGCGCGTGCGCTCGCGCGGCAACCACGGGCGGCGTGGGGGCACAGGCGGCGCAAACGGCGGGCACCGAGGAGGTGGGGCGCATTTCGCCCGGCGAGTTCAACGCCTTGGTGAACGAGCGGCTGGCGGCGCATCGCGCCAGGGTCGCGTGGCGGTCGGCAGCGATCCGGGTGCAGGCGAGCGCGAGGGTCGCGGCGGTACTGGCGTGGCCAGACGGTCGCAGCTGTCCGTTGGGGCGGTTGCGTGAGGCGTGGGTGGCGCACCGGTACGGGCTGGCCAAGGTGGTGGACTGCGGGACCGCGTTCGCCGGCCGAGCGGATGTGGGGCTCGCGGCCCGAACGGGGCGCGCGATCGCGCTCTACGAGGATCACGCCGAGCACCGCCCCGATGGATGGCCGCAGAGCGGCGCGGCTGCGTTGTGCGCACTGGCCGCACAGCGCCGCGCGACGGTGTTCGCCGGCGATGTCGCGCGGCTGCTGGTGCTGGCCAAGGGCATGCGCGCCGCCGCGCTGATCGACGATGAGGCGCGGCTGGACCGGGCTCGTGAGCGGGCCAGGGCGCGCCGGGCGCCGCGCCCGGGGCTGCAGTTTCGCCTACCCGCCGCGCGCTTTGAGAGCTCTGAGGGCCGCCGAGTCCGCGTGCGCGACCAGGTGCTGCTCGCGGGCGGCGATCCGGCGCGCTGGCCGAATGCCGAGCTCGCGCTTCAGCGCCTGCCTGGCCTCGGTGCCAGCCCGCGGTTGCGGGAGAGCGATCGCTGCGAGGAGCTCGACGGCGTCGGCGCTCGCGCGACCCGCTACCGCGCCGAGCTCGCCCGCGGCAGCTGGCAGGTACCCGATCTTCGATTCCCAACCAACACGGAGGACCTCCGATGAGCAGCAACCAGGCCCGACGACGCGGTGTGCGCACCAGTTGCGCAGGCGCGCGCCGACGTCACTGCATCCCCAACTTTCGACGCCGTCGCGCAGCCGCGCCGATGCGCAGGACCGCGAATGCGCAACTGCGCAGCTCGGGAGCGGCGCGATGAGCGCCGTGGTGGTCGCAGTGCTCAACCGCAAGGGCGGCGCGGGCAAGACGTCGCTGACCAAGGACCTCGGGTTCGCACTCGCTGACGCTGGCGTGCGGGTGCTGCAGGTCGGCCTGGACCCGCAGTCGTCCTTGGAGGTGCTCGCTGGGCTGGGGTTCGATACGCCGCCGGATCGCACGGTCAGCCGGCTGCTGGTCCCGGAGGAGTTCGGCGACCCCGGCCAGTTGGAGCGGGTGGTGCACGAGACCCGTTGGGGAACGTGGCTGATTCCGGCCAGCAAGGCGCTGGCGTCGGCCGAGCGGGCGCTCGGCGAGCCGGGCCGCGGCGGCCCGTCCCAGCGCCTCAAGCGCGGCCTGCAGCGCCTGGCCGCCGGCGAGCGGTTTGACGTAGTCCTGATCGATTGCCCGCCCGGGATGACGCCGCTGACGATGAACGCCCTCGTCGCAGCGGACCGCGTGCTGGTCCCGACCCAGCTGGACTTCCTCTCGGTCGCCGGTCTGGCGGTGCTGACCGAGACCGTCGAGGAGGTCCGCGAGTACGAGAACCCGCAGCTCGGCTACCTGGGGATTGTCGGCTGCCAAGTTGAGGGCCGCACGCGGCACGCGCGCGAGATCCACGCCCAGCTCGAGCAGCTGTTCGGCCGAACGGCTGGCGGCGCGCTTTGCCGGGCGACGATCCGCCACAGCACCCGCGTGCGCGACGCACACGCCGCCGGCCTGGCGGTCGGCCAGCTCGACCCGGGCCATCCGGTCAGCGCCGACTACCGCGCGCTCGCCGCCGAGCTCGCCGACCGTGCCGGCCTCGAGCTCGGTGCCGAGGTGGCGCGATGAACGGTCGGCGGACCGATGCGGGCGCGGCGGTCGCCGGGCTGTTCGCGCGCTCGACGGCGACCGGAGGGCTGGCCACGCGCGAACCCGCCCCGGCGCCTTCCAGCATGTCGGCGAGCAGGACGCTCCGCCAGTGCGTCGAGCTGCTTGAGGAAGAAGTCTCCTACCTGCGCGGTCTCTCCCGTCCGGACCGCACCGGGCAGCCGCGATCGCATGGCAGCAAGTTTGTCGCCACCGGCGTGTTGATGGCCGCGGTTGAGCTGCTGAGCGAGGTCGAGGTCGACATGTGGGGCGTCGAGGCCGGCGATGTCGAGGCGATGAAGGCGCGCGCGAGGGCGGCGCTCATCGCGGCCGGAGCACGGCAGTCGGAGGCGGAGAGATGAGCGTCTACGACATCGAGGCGCTGTTCATTTTGCTGTTCATCGCTGTGAACAGCGCCCGTCCGCTGATCCCTGGTGTGGGGCGGTGTTGGTGGGGGGCCTGGTTCCGACCCCTCCCGCCCTACGTGACAAGAGATGGGGGCAGGAGGGGTCGGATCCAGTCCCCCCAAGAAGTGGTGGTGCAGGGATCAGCGGACGGGCTGAGAGGTGGTGCAGGGATCAGAAAACACAGAGATAGAACGGAGAAGAAGACAGCAGAACCAGCAACAGCAACAACGGCAACGGCCAGCGGGAGAAAGGGAGAGGAGGCAGCGCAGGCCGGCAAGCGAGGGCAAAAGCGTCGGGCGAGAGCAAGCGGTCGAGGCGGGTGTGCGGTCGCGGGCGCGAGTGCGGGTGGTGTGTGGTGAGCGGTCGGGGCGGTAAGGCGCGTGGGCCGGGGTGGCGAAGCTTGCAGGCGTTGGCGTGGTTGGCGCGGGTGGAGGTGGCCGGGATTGAGCCGTTGGGGCTGGCGATGGGGTTCGGGCGTCGCAGCACGTATTCGCACGTCGCCCGGTTGCGCCGCGCGGGCTTGCTGGCGCGCGCGTTCGACGCCGAGGGCAGCGTGGTCGCGATCACCGCGGCGGGTCGCCGCGCGGTCGGAGCAGATCGCGGCGACGTACGTGCCGGCGCCACGCACGGCTCAGGGCTGCGGCACGGGCGAGCGGTGTCGTGGGTCGCAGCGCTGCTGACGCTACGCGGCCGCGAGTGGCTCAGCGAGCGCGAGCTGCGCGGACAGAACGGATGGGAGATCCCGGTGGTGTGGGCCGCTTCGCGCGGTCGGCACCGCCCGGACTTGGGCGTCGTGATGCCCGGCCAAGCTCGCGTGGCGGTGGAGGTGGAGTTGTCGCTGAAGTCGCCGCGGCGCCTGCGCGCGATCTTCGCCGGGCACGAGCAAGCGATCGCGTCCGGCCAGATCGCCGGCGGGCTGATCTACGTCTGCGATCGCGCGGACGTGCTCGACGCGGTCAGCCGCGCGGCCGAGCGCGCCGGCCTGCCGGAGAGCCGCTTCCGGACCCGGTCGCTGGCCGACGTCCAAGCGGAGGTCCGGCGTCTGACCCGCGAGCTAAGGGCGGGGCGGCCGGTTCCGCCCGCCCGCGACCCCAATCGGCCGCGCGAAGGAGCCGTTGACGCGAGGGCTGCGGCGATCGGTGCGGTTGACGAGCGTGGGGGTGTGCGGTGAGCGTGGTGTTGGTGGGGGCGCTGGCGGGAGCGTTCATCGCGGGAGGCTGCTCGGGCGCTGTGGGGGCGTGGTGGGCGCATCGGCGCACGCGCTTGTCGGCGTGGAACCTGTACGCGCTCGCGCCGGTCGGCATGGGCTTGTGGACGCTGGCGCTGCTCTTCCGCCAGCCGCCGTTGTTGATCGTCGCGGCGCCCGTGCTGTCGGGCGCGCTCGTGGCGGCCTCGTTGGCTCGGCGGTTGCGGTTGGCGGCGTTGGGTGCGGGCGGGGAGTTGCGCGAGTTCGAGCGTGCGCGAGTGATGGTCTGGTCGCTGCTCGGGCCGGGCGCCCGGGCCCGGCGCGCCGCGAAGTATGCGCGCGGGGAGCGAGTGCGGATCGCGGGACAGGGCGAGTTGGTGCGCGAGCGCGCGTGGCCCGTGGATGAGCCGTTTGTGCCGATGGCCGCCGACGGGACCGGACTCGTTCCGAGTCGCGCGGGGCGGCATTTGTTGATCGTGGGCGCGACGGGGTCGGGCAAGACGGTTTCGGCGCGGCGGTGGCTGTTGGCGCGGATGCTCCGCGACCAGGTCGGGGTGCTCGTGTGTGATCCCAAGGGCGACCGCGGGCTCGAGCGCGACCTGCGGGCGGGCGCTCGGCTGGCTGGGCGGCCGATGGTCGTGTTCGATCCGCGCGACCCGGTCGGGGATCGGTGGAATCCGCTGTGGAGCGATGACATCGGCGCGGTGGTGAGTCGGCTGGTTGCACCGATCGGCGCCGGCGACGGCAACGCGCGTTACTACGCCGACCTGCTGCAGGTGCACCTGGGCACGGTCGCGGCCGGGCTGCGCGCCGCCGGGCTGTGGCCCGCGAATCTGCCGCTGCTGCTCGACGCCGCGCAGCTGAATCGCTACGACGAGCTGCTCGCGCTGGTCCGTGTGAGCGCCGGCGAGCACGCCGACGTCGTCGAGCGCATGCGCGCGCATCGCGCCACGCTGGCCACGCCGGAGGGGCGGCGCGATCTCACCGGCGGCATTCTGCGCTTGCGCGTGGTCGCCGGCGAGAGCTGGCGCACCGTCCTGGCCCCGGACGGCGCCCGGGGCGCGATCACGCTTCCCGCAGCGCTTGCGGCCGGGGCGGTGGTCCTCGTGAGGACCTGGGTGGATGACCTCCCGGATGAGGCGCGCGCGATCACCACGCTGTTTCTCGCTGACGCCGCGGCGGCCGCGCTGACCTTGCCGGAGGGAGGCGAGTGGGCGGCGTTGATTGACGAGTTCGGTGGCGTGCTCTCGACGGGTGCTGGCGAGCGCGCGTTGGCGTTGATGCAGCGCGCGCGCTCGGCGGGCGGCCAGGTCGCGGTCACCACGCAGAGCGTTACGGACTTCGCGGCCGCGACCGGCAACCCGGCGTTGTTGGACGCGCTGGCCGACAATTTCGCCGCGGGGATCTTCCATCGCCAGAGCGCGCCGGAGTCCAAGGACTGGCTGTCGAAGCTGATCGGCACGCGCGAGGTGTGGCAGTACACCGACCGCACCACCCGCTCCGGAGCCGCCACCGACGGCGTGGGCAGTCGCCGCCGGGTCCGGGAGTTTCTCGTGCGCCCCGACGACTTTCGTGCGCTCGCGACCGGGGAGGCGTACGTGTGGAGCACGCTCGGTCCGCCCCCGGAACGTGTGCAGGTCCAGCCCGCGGAGCTGCCCGATCACGACCGGCCGCCGGCCGCGATCGACGGGCTGTACCAGCCATGCGGTCCGACCCGCCTCCCCGGCGAGAGCGCGGACGCGCCAACCGTGACGGCCGGGGGGCGAGTCTGCGGGAGCTCGGACCTACCCGGGGTGGATGAGGCTCTATGAGCATTCGGGCGGGCCGCAGCGGCGGGCTGCGGAAATCTCTTTGCGCGCCAGCGCAGCTCGCCGGGCTTAAGCAAGTGATGCCCGCGCCATCGCCCACACCGACACAGTCCGCTCGCGCGGGTGGGAGGCGCGCGTGACTGCGCTTGAGCCCCGGCCGGCGGGCGGTTGGGACCCGGACAAGCGTGCCCGTGCGCTGGCGCCGCGCCGCCAGTACCTGCTTGATCGGCTCACGCGCAAGCTCCCGCAGAGCGATCGGTTGGGCCCGGATGCGCGCGAATGGGTCGTCGACGACGCGATCGAGTTCGCAGCGCTGCACTACCGCGACCGGCCGATCCACAGCCGCGCCGAGCTTGAGCGCGTGTTCTGGAACGCCGCCGACCGGCGCGTCCAGCGCGCCGCCGACGGGCGCCACGAGATCGTGCGCGGCAAAAACAACCGGCGCGTGGACCTCGCAGCACTGGAGGAGCTGGCCGTCACCGAGACCCCGGAAGACGAGGTCCTGGCGCTCGCCGAGCGCACGGTCGTCTTGCAGTTCTCCGCGCTGCTGGCGCCCGACGAAAGCGACGTGTTCTGGTGCCAACGCGACCACCTCGATGACCCGCGCGAGTTCGGGGCGACTGGCCTCGCGCGCGAGCTGGACATGCCGATCGGGACCGTCCGCAAAGCGTTGCGCGCGATCGAAGCCAAGCGCGAGCGGTTCGCGATCATCTACACCGCCGGCCGCCTGTGCGGGTACCTCGCGCCCGGCGTCGCGACGCTCGCCGCCGAGCACGACAACCCCGCCGCCGATCCGCCGGTGACCGGGACGCGGGAGTTCGCCGCCCGCGTGCACCTGCAGGTCGAGCGCTGCCCCACGTGCATCGCCGACTACGCGCGCCATCTGCGCTACCTGCGCGGAGCGCGCTTCCACACCAAGGTCGCCGCGCTGCTACCCGCCCCCGAGATCGCCGAACGCGCCCGCACCAGCGGCCTCCGCGACCTGCTCCCCGATTGGGCCGCACGCGCGATCACCGAACCTGCCGGCACCGCCGCGCAACTGGCGGCCGGCGGCGCCGGCCGCGGGCTGGCGACCACCGCCGCCGCGCACCTGGCGGCGTTCTGCTTGGGCGGTGCCGGCACCCTCGGCGCGTGCATCGCTACCGGCGTGCTTCCACCGCCGGTACGCGACAACGCGCCGGCCAAGGTCGAACAGGCCACGCCGACCCCCACCCCAACACCACGCCGGCCGTCCGAGCCTGAGCCGCGCCTTCGGCACGGCATCGTCACCGCGACGCCCACGCCGACCGCGACCGCGGCCCCGCGGCGCAAAGCCACGCCCAAGCGCAGCACGAGCAAGACCCAGGGCGGCACCGGGCCGCGCAGCCATGAGCAGACTCCGGCCTCGCCGGCGCCCGCCAACGCCGCTCCAAACGGCGCGAGCGAGTTCGACCCCACCTACCAACCCAGCCAGCCCGCACCGGCACCGGTGCCCGCGGCGCCGGGAGCCAACGAGTTCTTCTGACCCCAGACAGGAGCCGCACCGCCATGCGCACACGCCATCTGACCGCCACCGTCGTCATCACCCTGCTCGTCGGGCTCTTCGCCGCCGGTCCAGCGCGCGCCGGCTACTACACGGTCTCAGGAACGTGCGGGCACTGGGCCGGCTGGGGCGGACAAGTCGCGATCTTTCCCGCCTGCCCCGACCTGGTGGCCCGCAACATCGGCCAGCCGTGGCTGACGCCCTACGGCGCGTATGGCGGCTGGCGCTTTGACCCACCCCCTGGGACGGCGATCGCGACGGCCGGCTTGCGCGGCTCGCTGGTCGGCGGCAACGGCTGGCAAGCATGGGTCGCCAGCGAAGGCATCTCGGCGCGCGAGATGGTCGCCTGCCCGAGCGTCAGCTGCCCGCAGGGCAGCACCGGGCTCACCGACTACCCCGCCTTCAACAGCGGCGCCCTCGTCGTGGGCGTGCGCTGCGTCGCACCCGGCGGATGCTCAGGCGCAGGCCTATACTCCCAAGCCGTCCTCAACAGCTCGACCATCACCTTGTCGGACGGCAGCGCGCCCTCGCTGTCGGTCGCCGGCGGCTCGCTGGTCAGCGGCGGCTGGAAGAGCGGCAAACAGACCCTGACGGTCAATGCAGCCGACAACATCGGCATCCGCGAGGTCCGCGCCCTGGTCGACGGTGTGCGTGTGAGCAGCGTCGTGCGTGCCTGCGACTTCTCGCAGAAGGTGCCGTGCTCGAACGGTCAGACGACGCTCGAGCTTGGACTCGGCGGCCTGGCAGATGGCGCACACACGATCGGCGTCGAGGCTATCGACGCCTCGGGCAACCTGAACACGATCGCGGCCGCTGGCACCTTCTATGTCGACAACACGGCGCCCGCGGAGCCGCTGGAGCCGCAGGTCCGGGGCGGTGCTGGTTGGCGCGCACAGGACGAGGTGTCAGTCAGCTGGCGCAATCCGCCGCAGAACGCGGCGCCGGTCGCGGGCGTCGGCTATCGCCTGTGCCCGCAACCGGCAGCTGACGCGGACGCCACGACCACGGCGGCGGCGCAGGCCCGTTGCCGGTCAGGCGCGCGCTGGGGCAACAGCCTGACGGAGATCAAGGACCTCGAGCTCCCCGGGCCGGGACTGTGGCGGCTGCAGCTGTGGTTGATCGACGCGGCCGGCAACCAGCACTCGGCGACCGCCGTCGAGCTCTACGGGCTCGGCTACGACGATGCGCCTCCGGAAGCGATCGCCTTCCAGGCCCCGGATCCGCAGGACCCCGCGCGCGTGCGCTTCGCGGCCAGCGACCCAGTCTCCGGGCTCGCCGCGGGCGTGATCGAGATCCGGCGCGAAGACCAAAGCGCATGGCAGCCCCTGGACACCCGCGTCGACGCCAGCGGATTGAGCGCACTGATGGACGACGAGACGCTGCCCAAAGGCCTGTACTTCTTGCGCGCCCGCGTGCGTGACGCCGCCGGGCTGGAAGCCTCCAACGACCGCGCCGGCGACGGGCTGCCCGCAACAACCAAGCTGCCGGTCCGGCTCGCCAGCCGACTCCAAGCCGGCCGCCGCGGCAGCAAGCGCTGCACCGGCCGCGGCAGACACCGCCGCTGCCACAACCGCCTGGTGGCGCGCCCGACCGTTCGTGTCGGACGCCAGACCCGCCTATACGGGCGGCTCACGGTCGCCGGGCAGCCGATGCCCAACGCGCCGGTGCAGGTCTGGCGCCAGCTGGACCTCACCGGCACCGGCGCGTGGGAACAGATCGCCACCGTCACCACCTCCCGGACCGGCCGCTTCAGCTACCTAGCTCCGCGCGGGCCGGCGCGCACCATCCGATTCCGCTACCCAGGCAGCGGCCAAATCCGCGGTCGCAACGGCGACGTCGCGCTGCGCGTGCGCGCCGCCAGCACTATCCGCGCGGGCCGACGCACCGTCATCAACGGCGAATACGTCACCTTCCGCGGACGCCTGACCGGCGGCTGGATTCCCGCCGCCGGCGCGCTGGTGGAGCTGCAAGTCCGCACCCGCGGGCAGTGGCGCACCTTCGCTCAGCCCCGCGCAAGCGCCCAAACCGGACGCTGGTCCTACCGCTACCGCTTCCAAACCGTGCAAGGCGGCGCACGGTTCACCTTCCGAGCCCGCATCCGCCGTCAGCCCGGGCTGCCATTCACCACCGGCCACACCCGTACCGTTCATGTCAGGGTTCGCGGCCTCTAGCCGCCCAGTGACGGGTGGGCCGCAACTCTTCGTGCCTCGGTGGTTATCGTCCAGGCAAGGGGGCACCGATCGATGAGGAGTCATCGCCCATGAAGGATCTATCGGCCCGTGTGCGCGGGCACCTCACGTACGCCAACGTGGTCGCTTCGCTGGCGTTGTTTCTCGCCCTCGGCGGCGGCGCCTACGCCGCCACCGCGCTCCCGCGCAACAGCGTCGGCTCGGCACAGCTGCGAACGAACTCCGTCGGCGCCTCAGAGATCCGTTCCCGCGCGGTGCGCAGCAGCGAAATCGCCGACGGCAGCATCCGCCTGACTGACATCTCCACCAACGCCCGTGCGCAGCTGCGCGGCAACCAAGGCCCGGCAGGGGCCGCTGGACCCGCCGGTCCCTCAGGTCCGTCGGGCGTCGGCGACCGCGCGGCTGTTGACTCCGGCGGTGGACGGGCGCTCGGCAACGCTGTCGGAGTCACGCATGCGGGCGGCTCGAACGAGTACACGGTGCAGTTCTCGCGTGACGTCTCCGGATGTCTGTACGCGGCGACGCTGAGCGCGGTCCAGAACGGTCCGGTCCTCGAGCAGCCCCCAGCCGGCGGGCGCATCAGCGCGCAGTCCGCGGGCGGCGCGAACGTGTTGGTCCGGACCTACGACGGCGCCGGGACTCCGACGCCCGCCCCGTTCCACTTGCTCGTGTCCTGCTGACAGCCCCGAGCGTCTGACGGAACCCGACTTCCTGGGCGCCACCTCAGCCCGGGAAGTCGGCCAGCAACTTAGCCGCCGTTGCGGCGGGCTAAGGCACCTCTCGTCGGCTTTTGCGGCGGCCGTGGAATGCGCGGATTCGTCGAGAAGCGCTCCATCCGTGCGCGCCGAGGTACGGTCCCCGGGATGAGCAAGTCCAACCGGATAGCGCGCGGTGACTTCTACGAGGATTGCCGCTACCACCCGATGCTCTGCGTCTCAGTCGATCACGCCGACGACACGCTCGAGGGCATCTCGCTCGTCCTTGGCGGCGGGTTGTCCGCCTGTAGCCCAACTCATTGCGGCGTGGTCCCGATGAGCGCCGACGAAGCGATCGAGCGCGCCGTGAACTGGGACGTGTACGCGCGCGAGAAAGGCTTGCCGACGCACGGCGACCTCGCCACGCCGCCGGACGTCGAGTCGACGACGGCCGCGGCCTGTGCGTGACCCCGCGCAGGCAGGGTCACGATTCAGGCGGCTGGCAGATGGGCGGAACCGTCGAAACGCACCGCTTCTGTGTCTGCTGATGGCGTCGCAGCCTTACCTCGTCATGGCCCGGTCCGAGATCGCCGCATCAGGGGTAGTTACCGCGTCGATGTCTACAGCGTCACGTGCACGCGCGAGCGGTCGTCCGGGTCGCCGACCCAGATCGATATCGCCGTAGCTCTCTCCGCTGGAGCCGGCGAGAAGACCCACGTCGCCTCCCACTCAGTTCCGGTCCCAGCGGCCTGACGTTTAACCGGGCGGTACTTGGTTCCGGCGTCGTCCCCGAGATGAAGCGGAATCTCCGCAAGCCACTCGCCTGGCTGCGCTGGTGGCTGACCCGATAGCTTGCGACCGCGCTGTCGATCTTTTTGCGCCATCTCCGCCCACGCCTCGAAGACGGCCTCGTAGCGCGAGTCCAGCGTTCGGGTCGCGTCATTCTGCTGGGCGCGTAGCGCGACGGCGACGGCGTCGCTCCGCAGCGTTACACGCTCAAGCCACACCTCGATGCCATCGATCTCGGTCAAAAGGACTTGCAAAGCGTAGTTCTGACGCGGTCCCGGGTGCCCATCGTCCACAAGCCGAGCGTAGGGTCCCCGCGTCACCCGCCAGAACTACTTGCCGTTCTGAGCGAGCGCCGACGCAAGGAGCCGCCACCGGCAACGAGCGGCGACGAAGCGGATCGCAGCTACCCCGAAGAACCTTTCCGTCGAGAAAGACCACTCGCATGACTGGTATGAGGCCGAGCTAACGCGCCGTCGGACCGTGCGGCACCCAGCGAAGAGTGTCGCAGCTACGTTTCCCAGGATGGTGGTGCCAGCCGATGCGCAAAGCGATGTCTAGGCCAAGCGTCGGTCGCAGGTGGATCGCCGTGTCGCTGCTGGTCTTGGTGGCGGCCGGGATTCTCGGTGTCGTGGTGATCGCCCGACCCGACGACAAGCCGACGTACGCGTCGCGGTTCTCGGCTGCCGGCTTTGGAATCGCTGTCGTCGGTTCAATCGAGCGCGCGCGTGGTCAGCGCCGCTTCGAGGTCATCGTGACGGAAGGCGTCTGTTCCAAGTTCGACCGCTTCCGCGCGCGGCGAACCACCCGGACAGTCACCGTATGGGCGCAGATGCGCGACCAGATCCTTCCTCCCGGACATGGATGCCCGGCGCTCGGCTTCGAACGCCAGATGACGCTTACCTTGGCCGAACCCACCGGGAATCGCGCGTTGATCATTTACCACGGGCCGTACGATTTCCGGCGAGTCATTATCCCACCGCGAGGCCGCGCGGCTGTGCGCGGGCTCGTGCTTCCGATCCGCCTGGACCGCCGCCAGCCGCCACCGCTCGTGTATTCCGGGCCGGCCTGCGATGCGGTCGCTCGCTACCTACGCGACGTGCGCCGGAGCGAATGGTGCTGAACCTGGTTGCCCAGCCGTCGACGAGCGGGGGATGACCGAATCGTCGAAAAGCTCTAATCGCTGGCTCGATCTCAGCGGGCACCGTCGGCTGGGCGTCTCCACAGAGTCGCTGCTTCGGATTGGATGAATTCCTCGGGCGTACGACGGATGTAGTCGGCCAGGAAGTGCCACAACGCGCCGTGGTCGTCTTCGAGTGCGAAGAAGGTCGCTTCGAGGCGCTCGACTTCGTCAAGGAGCGAATCGTCGAACGGCAGCTCCTGTTCCTGCGCGACAACCGGCGCAATCTCCGCCAACACAGCAGTGAAAGGCCACGCACCCACGAGTTCTGCGTCCGCGACAAGCCGGTGAGCGTGTGCACGTAGCCCCGGCTCGTCGGCGTATTCGAGGATTGTGTCGGCCTCCATGTAGTTACGCAGCCAGTTCAGATTGAAGACCGCTCGCTGGCCCTTTGTCATGAGTTCGAAGTCGCGTTCGTTGAAGCCCCACAGGCCGTTGGGGCTGCGCTCGTCGAGCGGGTCGAAGACCGCGAAGTAGACCTCATGGGAATCCAGCCCCGCGAAATCCGTGCCTGCAGGAAGCCGCGTGTCCATGCTCGCGGATTCTGATGGCGCAACATTTCCAACGAGCTGGTCGCCGGATCCCGAGCGAGCGCCCCAGGAGCCTCGCCATCTGCCGCGAGCATGGCCGACGAACGGCGAGATCGTCGAAAAGCGCGCCTTCGTCAACGGGGCGTAGAGCAGGTATGTGACAGCGGTTTGCACCGTCCAAGCCCTTCATCGACGACAATCGTCGCGTGAGCATGCGAAACGAAGCCGAGCGCTACTGCGCTCTTGTCGAGAGCGCGGAGACGTCGCAACGGGACACGTTCGCAGCCGACCTCGCAGACTCGCTCGCGAGCCTCATCGCAGCCGCGTCGACTATGCCGGATCTTCAACCGACCAGCGCCGAACTGCCGGACGGCCCAGTTGACGAACAATGGCGCGAAAGGTTCGCCGCGGTTCAGGCGACGCTCGACGACTGGGCGCGCTACTGGACGACTGTCGACCCCATGGGCCCCAGCGGAACCGATGCGGTCCTGTTGCCACTAGGTGACGACCTCGCGGACATCTGGCGCGACTTGAAGCGCGGCTTGCTCGCGCTGCACGGCGGCGCCTGTCCAGACGACGTCGCCTGGGAGTGGCGCTTCAGCTTCTACACGCACTGGGGCCGGCACGCCACGGAAGCGCTGCGAGCCATCCACGCACGCCTCGCCGATGCCGGGCTAGCTATTCGCCAGCCGTCCGCCTGACTCACCGCGGTCAAGCCGGACGGCGTGGGCGTCATGTCTGGCCGGGCCGAGCATGCCCGTCATGACCGACCGCTACGGCCGCCAAAGGAGCGAAACCGTCGAAAAGTGATACTTAGCGGACGTGGCCTCAGGACGCTTTCGCGTACCAGCGCGCATCGATGCTTACGACGCAGAGCCCGTCGATCGCCAGCTACGAATCGACTACGTCACTCGCCCGTCGCACCGGTTTGACTCGGTTTCGGTGGAAGAAGCGCAGGAAGCCGTCGAGATCGCGATCGTCGTCACCGCGCCACGCGGGCAGACGCGCGCCGCCGGCCACATGCACTCTCTGACCGTCGTTCTCGCAGCGCCCCTGGGCGATCGCCGGGTCATCGACGCTTGCACAGGTTCGGTCGTGCCTCGGCTGCGATCACCGATGGACCCGCCACCCCAGCCCGGCGGCCCGGGCACCTGACCGAGGCGATGATGGTCATCCCGTCGAGGAGCGCTACTTCTTGGCTTCGGCCTCGAGCGCCGGCGTCAGGCTTACGAAGCCGAACGGAGGAGCTCGGCGAGCCGCTCCGGACGCTTCAGTTCGTTCAGCTCAGCGATCAGCGCGTCGGGCTGACGCGACAGCACGGGACCCCACCAGCGCTTTGCTGCTTGTTCCAGATCCTCCATCCGCGACCCGCTTCCGCGCGAGCCACGAATCGCTTGCGGTGGTCCACGGCAACAACGTATACGGCGTCAAGAGGAGCCAGATCGTCGAAAAGTTGCTATTCCCGCCGGGCGTGGACCCGATGCGGTTGCACGACTATCGGTCATCACCGTGGCGCACCGTTGTGGGTATCCGTGCCCCATGAGCACTCCAGTCGTTCAGGTGGGCGCGACCGTCTCCGTGGAGAACCAAACCACTGGAGAAGCGCGGACGTGGACGATCGTCCGCGCAGATCCCTCAGCCGGCGAGATTTCCGCGGCCACTCCCGTCGCACAAGCGCTGATTGGGCGATCCGTCGGCGAAACGGTCACGGTCGCCGCCGCGCGACCGACCCGGTATCGGATCACGGCCGTCGTCCCGGCACCGAAACCACCCGCGATCGAGCCTCGACCGTTGCCCACTGCCGAGATTTTCGTGTTCGGGCCCGGGGACGACGACGCCTACGAGAACTGGGTCCGCCTCCACCCGAACGGCTATGTCGTCAAACCTGGGGACCGCGTTACCGACGATCACATCCTCCACCACGCCGAGTGCTGGCATCTCGGCCTCGACGGCAGCGACTTCACGCTCCGCACGGCCAAGCCGAGGTCGTGCTGCAGCTCGCTGCGCGTCCTCGAGCACCACTGCCGCGAGGAGACGGGATCGCTGCCACGCCGTTGCGGCACATGCTTCGGTTAGGGAGGACCACGAGCGATCTGGTCGCACTGCTGCCTGGCCTGGCGCTTCTCCGGGTCCCGTATTCGACGCGGGATCCGAGCCGAAGGAGGGACTAAAACCGTCGAGAACACCACTTCGCCTCTGCATCGAAGCAGCCTCAGCCGCGGGTGGAGCTCGGCCGGCCCGCTTCTCGCGGCCGCATTGCCGCGCCCCATTCGAAGGGCGGACTTCGAGGCCACGCCACTACTCCCCGTGAGCATCCCTTACACCGAGGAGAAGTGGCTCCATGACGCGCGACCAATTGAAGCTGACCGCCGAAGAGACGGCGCTCCTGGACGACATGGTAGCCGCCGCGACGCGACTTTCCAGAAGCCGCCATACATCCAGAGCTACCGCGGGACGCGACTGAAGCTGCTCGCTCGCGAGGAGATCGCCACGCTTCCCTCAGAACCGGCCCCGCCCATCACCAACCGCAGGCACTACGACGCCAACCGGCGGGGCGTAGCGGGCCGGGGTCGCATCCACGAGGCCGACGCGGAGGACTTACCGATCTGCCAACAGAAAGGGTTACGTGGTTCGCAGTAGACCAGCCCGTGGAGGCCCTCTGCCCGGGCCCCGTGACCTGCGGACACTGCGCCCACGCGACGACCCACCCACCGATAGGTACTCGGGGGCGCCGGCACCTCTTGAGGAGAGGTCGTACCTGCTCAGCGGCGACTCTGCGGCTCGAACCGGCTCATCGTCAAGCGCAAGATCGGCGCCGACCTTGCCGCCTTGATCAACGACCGGCCGCTGTTGTTCGCTCGACTGGCTGTGTGAGCCCATGCCCAGTGTCCTGCTGTCGAGGGCAAGCCAGTGCACAGCGCGGAGGCTGGCCGGAAGGGCGTCCTCGTTCGGGTGCCGCCGACCGCGTGTCCGCGCTGCGGAGGACCGCACTGCGGCCTCGCTCGTCCGGCCGCGTCAGCTGGGAGACAAGAACTGATTCTGAGTACGTTCGACGGCGCTCCCGTCCGTCCCCTTACCCTCCGGCGCGTGCAAGGGCACGACGCTCGTCGCGGCATGCACGACATTCGCCGCCCCGGCGTCCGGTCGCGGAATCCACGGTTGGGAACTTCGTCACGGGTTTCACCTCGCCGCAGATCTGGCAGGTCATCGTGCCCTCCTTCGAGGCTACGCTGGGCCGTGGTCGCCGACGCCTTTTGGGATAGGAGTGGCGCCCTCCCATATGGCGTCGTCGGGGCCGCGCCAGATGCTGCCGAAGTGGCCAGCAAGCCAAGCGCCTCGAGCTCGCACGCGCTGCTCGTCCCACTCTGGTTCGGCCACAAGCGCGGCGTTCAGCTGCAGCACGCTGTGCTTCTGCAACTCGGCACGCTTTTCTGCCCACGGATCGTTGCTCATCGACGGGTTCAGATGCTTCGTGGCGAGCGTCAGGTTGCCGATGCGGTTGACGTGGCGGTCCCGTTCCTGCTCAGCGATCAGCCGCTCGCCTGGCTCCTGCACAGTTACTGGCCAGTGCGTACGCCAGTTCTGCGGGATCACGTGCTCAATTTGCAGTCCGTCGTAATCGACGATCGACGGCTCACTCTTGAGGGCCTGCTGCTGAAGCCGACGATCGATCGCCCCTAGCACCATCCGAAGGCGCTCACGGTTGATCCCGCCGTTTCCGTAGTAGCGGCCTTCCTCGAACGCAGTCACGATGTCGGCGTCCGATGGCCAGCTGTAGCCGTGCGGTTGAGCTCGTAGCGCATCAACGACCGCCTGGCCGGGATTCGTCTCTGCTGCCTGAGCGGCCTTGAGCACCTCGACGAACATTGGCCCGTAGGCCCGCGTCTGCCATTTGACGGCCATGCGCCGCATCACGAAGGACTCGATCGCGAGGATCGCGCGCTCGCGCTCGTCGGGCTCCAGCCGCGCGGCAGGCTGGACCAAGAGCCACAAGATGACCGGTGTCGCGACGGTGATGTTGAGTTGCTCGATCCGTAGGAACGCCTGCTGCTCGGGCAGGCTTGCGCCCTCTCGTCGCCCGTTGAGCACCTCGTACGCGTCCGCGTACTGGTTGAGTGTCGACAGCGCCTCAAACGGCTCGACACCGCTTGTGTCTAGCCACGTGCGGAACTCGCCATAAAGTCGACCGACATTGATCGTCATCCCGCGCTGGGCAATCAGCCAATCGCCGAGCAACCAATCCTGCCGAGCTCGCTGTGCATGACCGACGCCGACAAGTTCCAGCCACCAGTCGCTCTCATCGTCGAACCGCTTCCACAGCGTGTCGTAGAGCACCTGGGGATCGTGCTGTTGGGCCTGGGCCCGCATAAACAGCAGGTTTTTGACTAGGTCGGTCGCTGAAAGCGGCGTGTTGCGAGCATTCAGCGCCTCGAAGATCACCTGTGCGTCGTCGACGCCCTCGAGATCGATCACGACGAGCTTCACGAGGCCGAGGAGCGTCGCGACCAGCAACGATGCGCGAGCCGCAACGGCATCACCGTCGAAGTATGGGTCCGCCGGCACGTCCGCGTCCGCCAAGAACTCTGCAGCGTCGTCACGGAAGTAGGCCCGCGCGTCCGCGAAGCGAGACGCGGTCGGCGCCGGTATTACCGGATCCATCGCTGCCGCGAATTGCTGCCGTTCCGCGTGCCGCGGCGCAAGCTTGAGCAGTTCGTCCTCGCCGACAACCTCCTCGTCGTTGCGGATGGCCTTACGGACCTGCGCTCGCAGCGGCTTCGGCGCGTTTACGGCGTCTAGCGCGTCCAGAACGCCGCGCAACAGCAACTGCAACGTCGTCAGCCGCTGCTGCCCGTCGACTACGAGCCGCGTGTCGACAGCACCCGTCATCACAGGCTGGTCCTCGATCACCAGCGCGCCGAGGAAATGAGGGGCGGCCAGCTTATCGGCCACCGCGGCATCGATGCCCTTCCCGTGCCCGGCGATCCGCGCCTCCGCGAGGCGGATCGCGGTCGCCTCAATGTCGTGCCAGAGCGCTTCCCATTGGCGCTCACGGTTCCAGACGTACGGGCGCTGGTAGACGGGCACCTCGAAGCGACGTTCGCCATGGAAGATGCCCTTGACGGTGCGAGTCTCGGCCTTCATCACTGCGGACCGTACCGGTCTGCGGAGCCAAAGAGCGTTCACCATTGGCCAAACGTGTGCGCGCCGTTCGTAGACGCGTCGTCGTGAGCAATCCGGCTCGAGACGACGAGCTCGGCGGTTTTCGCGATCGTCGCGCCTTAGCTCGGCGTGCCTGCGTGCATCAAAATGGTGTGACACATCTTGTCTCGTGCATGCCAGCGCGTCGCCACGCACGCGGCCGCGGCGTCACGAGGCACGGGAAGGGGGTGCGAACCGTCGACAAACGCCACTTTGCACGGCCGGCCCTTCGCGACCGAACCGGTTCAGGCGGAGTTTGAGAGGTCGTCTTCGACCGTCGGGACGTGCGGCGACAGCAACGCGTCGGCGTGACGCTCGACACGACCGCGCTTCATGACGCGGCAGTACCACCAGTTCTCGTGCTCGCCCGCTTCGTATGGCCCCGCCACGAAGTTCCGAAGGCCCGCTTCGTCATCGTGGGTGAAGAGGATCCCGTATGACCCCGGGGCGATGCGAGCGACGGCCTCAAAGAGCTCCACGACTGCTGGATTTCGGTGGTTGTTGAAACCGTGGATGGCGAGAAACCACAAGCCGTTGCGCACATCGAGGGCGACACGGTTTCCCAAGCCCGAGTTCGCCATCGCGTTGCGAACGGCGTTGAGCGTGGTGCGCGAAGGGTCCTCGTCGAACTCCTGCTCCCCGGTCGAATCCAGGATCGTGGCCCAGCCGTGATACTCGAACACGTCCATCCATTGTGATCAGTTCGTCGACAAACACCTATTTCAGTCCGGACCCGAGGCGTTCTTCGGTGACGACCGGGTCTCGGCGATGCAGGCCATGTAGCGCGACCGTATTCCCGGCCGGCCCGAGCGGCTGTCCCGGCACACGGTCACGATGACGGATGGATCGTTCGACGGCTATGGCTCTCATCTCCGCGTTTTCCAAGCTCGATGCTCGCGAACAGGGCGCGTACGCGCCCGGTGTGGGCATTCGCCGTGGGGACGCTGTTGATCTCGATGCTCACCTACGCCCGCGACGACACGAGCGCTTACGGCGCCCTCGCTGGGCCGACGATGGTCAGTCAGCTGTTCGCGGCGATTGCCGATCGCGGCGAGCTCACTCACGAGCTGATCAGCAACGCGTTGCTGGCCGATCGAGCTGCTTTGCGGTGGCGCGGAATTTCACGGCTGTGAGACGACGCCGACTTGGGCGGACGATCTGAGCGTCGGAGGGTGTCCCCAGGTTCCAGGAAGGCACCGCACGCCGACCATGCGCGCCGCACCGCAGCGGCGTTAGCGCCCGTGCTCCTTTCAGGACTCGTGAGCAGCTAAGCGGACGACGAGTCAGTATCCACTCGAGGCGCACCGCGCCCCCGCAACCTGACGCGGTCTCCGGGCTGCACCTCGGTGAGGGCCGGGGACACGTGAATCTGTCGTCGGAACGTGAGCTGCTCCAACATCTCGTCCCGCGCCTTCTCGGTGAGCTTCTTCCGATCGAAGGTCGCCAGTAGCTCCTCGATCGTTATCTCGAGCTCGCCACCGGCGAGGAAGATCTTGCGGTAGAGATTCTCGCGCTGGACGGCGGTCATTGCGGGCGGCATCGTACTGACCCAGGCGGCGACGAGCATCGCTGCTTCCAACCCGCCGAGCCGCCAATCGCAGCAGCGCGCTCAAGGTTCGACCATGCACAGTTGCACGCAGATCGTCCCAGAGCGACCTGCCCGGCGCCCCACGTAAAGCCGGTAGGGCGATGTCCTGACGTCGCACGCAGATGGGCGCAACCGTCGAGAAGTTGCTCCTATATCAAGCAGGCGACTCTCGGGGGTGCGGTGACCGGCATCAGGGCTGGGGCGTCAGGTGGTTCCCGTAGGAGGTGGTGGAAGCGTCGGGCGAGGTGGCGTTTGAGGCAGCGGATGGCTTCTTTGCGGGTCTTGCCTTCGGCAAGCTTGCGGTCTAGGTAGGCGCGCGTCTCGGGGTCGCGCTGGGCGCGGGTGATGGCGATCGTGTGAAGCGCGCGATTGAGTTGGCGATCGCCGCCGCGGTGCAGTCGGTGGCGGTCGCGTTTGCCGGAGGAGACCGGGATCGGCGCCGTGCCGGCCTGGCGGGCGAAACGAGCGTCGGTTTCAAAGCGCCGGCGGTGCGCCCGATCAACGTCGCGGCCGTCAACGTGCCGCAGCCGAGCTCGGCGAACAGGCGCGGGCGATAGGCGCGCACCAGGACGCGCAGCTGGGCTTCGATGTCGTTGGCTTGGCGCGTGAGTTGCCGGATCGAGGCGGCGAGCTGACGCGCGATCTTACTCGTGCTTGGCTGGCGGGCAGCCGTTGAAGCCTGCGAGCGATCTTCTCCAGCCACACCGGGTGATCCACGCATCGAGCAGGCACCTGGGCCTCCAACTGCGGGCACAGGTCCACGAGATGCCAGCGCAGCCGGTTCACGATGCGGGTGCGCTCGGCGATCAAGTCGTTGCGGTGATCGGCGAGCAGCCGGATCTCCATCGCGCGCTCGTCCAAGAAGGCACTCGGGAAGCGGTCGATGCCCTCGCGCACCACGGCCCGCGCGACCGCGAGCGCGTCGATCTGATCGGACTTGCCGGGGCGACGTTCGGCCTGGCGAGACTGGCCCATCAGCTGCGGGGCGACCCTGACCACCCGCTCGCCGGCTGCGATCAGCGCGAGCTCGAGCCGACCGGACACGTGACGGCAGTCCTCGATCGCCCACACGCGCTCGTCATCGAGTTCGCGCGCCCACCGCAGCGCCTGCAGATGCCCAGGCTCGTCAGCGGTGATCGACCGTTGCGCGCGGACGGCGCCGCTGCCGGCGTCAACCGCCGCCAGCGCATGCGTGCGCTTATGCGTGTCGGCACCGAGCACGATCATCGACCACCGTCCCTTCAAGAGCTGACCACGAAACGGACCACGACGGACAGACCTCAGTGAGGGCACGATCGCCAAGCTCCTATCGAGTCACGCCAGCGATCCTCAGGCAGCGACGGACGACACAACTTCTCCTAGTCAGACTCGCGTCGACTCGCTATTTCGCGGTCAGTCCGCCGCCGTCCCGAGACCCAACCGAGTCCACCGGACAGACCGCCGAACCCTCGGCCAAGATGACACTGAGCGCTCCTTCGGGCGGACTTGGAAGGTTGTAGAGCGGGTTGTTCGTCGGCGACAGATCCTGTCCGCTGCGTGCGCCAGCATCTCTCCGGTGAGCGCTTCTCCCCCGATCTGCGACGACTCCGGGTCGGCCAGGCGACGGTTCATCGTCGCTCTCGCTGCTGACAGTGATGTTCGTATTCGTGATGAGGTCGTACCGATGCGGCTGATCGGCGTACCAACGGACGTGGGGCCGGTCGACATCGTTTTCCGCACGCGATATTCGCCTGAGGGATTCGAACACCCTGTGCCCCGAGAATTGTGGATTGACGTACGTGGTGATGTCGCTGACGGACCTGCGCTCAGCGACGTTGTGACCGCGTACGCAAACGCGGCGGCTGGCTTTCTACCCGCCATCGCGACGAGTGCGAACGCATGGGTAGGCGACATCGAACCGAAGATCGCATTCGAGGCGACACCTGCATTGGCTGAGCGAAGCTTCTTTCAGAACTTTGTGGCTGAACCGCAGAAGACCATGCCTTCGCCGCGCCGCATTCTTGACGCCGCGACGACTGTTCAGCTCCTTCAAGCGGTGCACGGGCATCCAGGCCGTGAACGCCTCCTGCGCGCGATTGCCCAGTACGCCCTCGCCCTGTCGCACTGGATGCCGGGGCGAGAGACGCTAGCCATGGCTCACCTGTTCATCGGTATGGAAGCGCTTACCACGCTCGCTCGTGACCGCGAACTCAAGCGCCGCGACATCTCCGCAGAAGAGCTCGCCGATCAATGGGGCGTAGCCGATCCGCGGGGCGGCAAGCCGGGATACCGCCTTGATTCGGAAGTTCGACGGCGGATTCTGTTCGCCGGCGACAACGCGACCGCGAAAGCGGCTCAAGAGGCCCGAAACGGCTTCTCGCACTCATTCCTCGACTTCAAGCGCGTTCGCGAGATTGCCGAGCCGATAGTCAACGTCACTGCTGACTATCTGCGTGCAGCCATCCTGGATCTCAGTGAGCTGGATGCCAAGTCGGTCGAAACGCTCAAGAGCAAGCCCTATGACAAGCCACTTCGCTCCTTTCTCACGCGCTACGTGTGGGGAACACTTCTGGGCGCTGGCGAAGACCTCGCCGCACCGGACCAGGAGTATCCGCGGCTGCTCTGGCGGTCTCGACTGAAGTCAGTCCGGGCCAACCCAGACGACCCCGATCGCCTTCTCATGCAACCCGAGGACACGATCACCCCGTCGCTGGCCGACGGAATTTCCTTCCAGCCGACACGCTGGGAGATCTGGGGTGCCGCGGCCTCCGGAGCGTCGGTGGCAGAAGGCCAGCCTGATGTCGACGTCTCGACCGCGAAGGTAGACCCCTTCGCTGCTCTAGCGGGCGAGGTCGACCAGCTGGCTGCGGGATTGGGAGGTGGCGAAATGCTTGAACGAGCGGGGTCGAACGTCGGCCTTCTCGCCACGTATGACCACTGTCGACACCGCCACGCCGCGGTACTGCTCCTCGTCAAACAGGGTTTCTCGTCAGAGGCGATCGGCATAGCCACCGCGATCTTTCGGGATGCCTTGCTCCTGTCGGAGCTTGCCAGCGAAGCGCCAGAGAGCCGCGCGGACCGGGTTGCCGGCCTACATCTCGACGGGCTGCAACAGGTGGACGCCTGGATGAGCCGCATCGCTAGTTCGAACGGGGGAGCCTACGAGAGCCTCGAGGCTCGGGCTCGAGCCGCAGGCGCTCCCGGCAGCAGCTGGACACCGGATTATGAGGAGATCGCGCGATCTATCGGACTCAAGGAGGACTGGGCAACGGCGCAAAGCGCCGTGTTGGCGACCGGACACCCTGGCCTCGCAAAACTCTCGAGATTCAGCCGCACAGCCGACGACACAGTCATGGTCGGCGGACCGCACGCGAATTCCCGGGAGATGGACCCATTAGCGCTGTTGGTCGCCGCGGCCGCGCTGCTACGCGCGAGCCGCGCCATCTGCACAATCCTCGGTTGGATAGAGCCGCCGAAGATCGCGGCGCTTCTGGACACGGCTGCGCAACTAGCCGACTCCTTGAACCGCAATAGCCTGGACTAGGGTAAGCGCCGTCGAATTCGACGAAGACACCTAGCGCGCGGCTCGTGAGATCAGCCCGAGCTGCAGATCGCAAGGCGTGTCTCCGTCGAGAAAGACCACTTTGCCCGTACGACGGCTCACCCAGATACGAATCGTTAGACGGCAGCGTTAGGTTGAGCTGCGTGTCTCGCGCCGAGCAGCTCCACGACGTCGTTGTAGAGCGCGTGCTCGCGTGGGCGGCAGACCACTGGCCAGACGAGCCTGTCGCTGCGCTTGGGTTGGCGTATGGCGCGGGGTGGGCCCCGATCCCGGTCGTGGGACTGGTCACGTCCGCCGAGTGGAACGAATGGCTCGCGGAGCCGGACCCGTGGGGGATTGGCCTCACGCTGTGGAACCCGGGCGAGTACAGCATCGGGGAAGCGCTCCCGGTCCCCGAGCAAGCGGCCCTCATCGCCGATGACCTGCGCGATGCCTGGGAGATGGACGAAGACTGGTTTGCGTTCATGGGTGGCGTAGCGCGAGCGCTGGCCGCGTACGACTGGAGCTCGCTGCCGACGTCCAAGGACTTCGTGGTCTTCGCCAACACCTCCATGGACATCAACGAGCAGCATGAACTCGAGGCGCAGTTGAAAGCGACCATTCCGCCCGCGCTGCTAGATCGTTTCCGCGCACGTAGGCTTCTCGACGTGGCCCCTCCCGAGTAGCGAGGACACCACGACGCGGGCGAGCGGTTCGACGCTCCGGTCAGCGCCTCGGTAGCTGTCCCGGTAATGCGTCAATTCGTCGAGAAAGACCACTTTCGCCTGTGATTGCAAGGTGGCGGTCATGACCAGCCGTGAGCAT
>NZ_JAPCID010000025.1 GCF_027587175.1 Solirubrobacter deserti | reverse complement strand
GAACGTCTTCGAACCCCGAACCGGAGGGCAAGCGCGACCGGGGAGAAGTAGCGAAACCGTCGACACACGCGCTTCGCTTCGCGATGTGGCGCGTGCGATCGACCGTGTTAGCTCGTCGCGTCCTCCGGCCAGGTCCCATGCCACCAACGGACAATTCGTTCCGCTAGGACCTCTTCGGTCCCGTGCGAGGACATGCCCATGTTGCCGAGGGCGTGTTGAAGCGCACGCTGCACCTCCGGCACTCCACCCCCATCGAAGAGTGCCGCGAAGATCGGTCCGAGGTACGCGTCGTACTCGTTACGCGGCCACTCGCTCCCGGGCCCGAACACTCCTATCGGGTCCCATTCGTTGAGAAACGCTCGAAGCTCGCGCTCGCCGACGAGTCGCCACCAATCGGCTACGTCCGGACGCGGTGACTTCACGCGACGAGGCTAGCGACCCTAGATCAAACTCGTAGCCGGGCAACAACCCCATGTCTGCGCCTGGGGAGATCATCACGCTCCGGCACGGCAGGTCGATGTAGCTCGAAGAGGCAGGCCACGAGACGCGCATGGGGTCTGCGGCCAACCGCCCCGATTCGACGACAGTCGAAATTAGTGCTTCTGTGGACAGACGCTATTTTCGACCGCTGTCGAACGATGATCCCCAGGTCTTCAACCGCTCCTTTAGGGCTGATGCGGACGCGGACCCCGCCGTCGCACCGGCCGTGCGCGTTGATGACGAGGTCGACGCCGACGGTGACTCGCCGGACGGGGCCGGTCTCGCGGTCGTTCACCGCGCTCGAAGGGCTTGTCGTGCTTGGCGTTGGGCACGAGTTGGACGCCATCCGCGGGCGCCGGCTCGCGTGACCGCCGCCCGCCACCCCGATCTGGCACTGGGACGTGTGGACGATCCCGCGCTGGTCTAGGAGCGTTTCCCCCCGGGGCGGCGTCCGGCGCCGGCGTAGATCAACCGTCCGTCGCCGCTCTCGGCATCGCTTTCTGACTCGTCACTGCTGCTGCCGTCCGCATCCTCGACGTCGTCGTCGCTTTCCTCCGTCACGGGGTCAGCGACGGCCTTGCGCTTATGCGAGGGCGCGCCGAACTCCTCGAGCTCTCTTCGGGCCTTACGTACAGACGCTCCGATGCCGCGGAACATGTAAGCGGCGACGCTCGAGCCGGTCTTGAGCCTGACTGTTCCGTCTAGCTCCTTGACCTCGATGTCGTCGAGGAGTTCAACGATTGCCTTCGCCGCGCCGGGACTTACCGGGTGACCGATGGTCTTGTCGATGGCCCGCCGGATCGCTGCTCTCCCGTTCGACTTGGAGTAGTAGGACTTGCCGAGGACTTGGTTGAGCGCCTTGAGAAGCGAGTCCAAGGCCGCATTCCTGGCGGCTTCGGCGCGTTCGGCGTGCTGCGCGGCCGCCTCGAACTTCGCCTTGTCGGCCTTAGTAAGCGTGCCCTTGCCGAGCTGCTGGGGCACAGGCGTGTCGTATCGAACCTCGGCGACGTACTGACGAGTTTTCCATTGCGAGCCGGTTTTCTTGAGGATGTGGTCCGGCGAGCCATGGCTCGTGATGTCTATCCACGCCACTTCCTCACCGTTCAGCAGGACCACGATGTCGGGTCGCGTGTGACCGTGCGCGACCTGGAAGGTGAACTCGTACGGAGCAATCTTGATCGCTTCAAGCGACTTCTGCGTAAGCGTCTCAACCGCGTAGCCGTAGCGAGCGAAGAAGAACGGCGGTAGCTCCGAAGGTTTTGCCTTGAAGGAGTCCCAGGTCTTCACCCACCGCCCGAGATAGCCATCCACCGCGCCATGCGCTTTTAACCCCGGGTCAGCATGAAGAAGCTTCACTGCTCGGTCGACCTCCAGCTGCACCTTCTTGCCGATCTTGGCTAGCTCCCCCGTATTTGACTTGGTCTTGGACGTTGTCAGGTACGGCTCCAGCGAGGTCGAGCGCAAGAGCCAAGGCCCACCGATACGCCCTGATCGCAGAGCCTCAACCACGGCCTGATTTCCCGCACAGCGCTGCAGGGATAGGATCGCCTCGCTTGTGAAGGCCTGCGCCGGCGCCTGCTCGGCGACTCGTCCCAGTGGCGGACTTGGGGCTTCGACGCGCACACGCTCCATTGCCGGCCGATCGTACGGCTGCCGCGGCCGGTCGGATCCCGGCTAAGCCACGCCCGAGCCCTCCAACGGCGGTGGCATACAGATCCGCATCCCGGGCGGCGGACGACCGGAAATTGGCGCTTCCCACCACGACGCGGCGTGGCAGGACCCGACTGCTGGGACAACCGTCAGGTGGCCGCCGGGACGAAGGGCTGCGACGTGGGATTGGGGGCCCGCGCGTCCATCACTGAGGGGTTCGAGTGCAGACATACGCGGCAGCTCGTGATGGACGCGACGGCGGTCGGTCGGTGCGAGATTCGTTTGTCGGCCGGCGCGGTTCGGCGGGCTTAAGGAATGTGGGACATTCCGCTTCGTCGTCTGAGGACTTCTTTGAGCAGTTGACGCGCTCGAGCGCGGGCGGGTTCGAGGACGGGCCTGCCGGGCTTGACGGCACGGCGCGCCGCTGGCGTGAGAGTTCCCGCGACTGCCGGCCTCGGACGGCCGCGGCGGCGGTCCGCCACGGAGCGAACGGTCGAGCTCGTTGGGTTGTGCCGGCGTGTTTGTTCGCGGTCGCGGTGGTGGGTGGGGCGGGCGCGGTCACGGTGGTCTCTCGCGAGGGCGAGCGGGTTGTGGCGGTTGATCGCGGGCGAGAGGTCGTGCCGGTGATTGCTCCGGGACTGCGTGATTTCGCGGTGCCTGGCGCACGCGCCCGAGTTCGCGCTGGGCGAGCTGAGGGCAAGGGCGCGCGTGAGCGGGGGCAGGGGCGACGGCAGCGGGTGGCGGAGCGCAGGGGGCGGGCGCCTGGTGGCGGCTCGCGCGCCGCGCGGGCGCGTGCTCGCGAGCGCGCGCCGGAGCCTGCACCGCCGGCGCGCGCCCCGGTGGTGGCTGTCTCCGCCCCGTCGCCTCCGGCGCCGCGGCCGCCGAGTCCGCCGGCGGCGGCGCCGGTGTGTGTGGAGTTTCCGCCGTGTTGAGGGCCGTTGGAGCAATGACCGTGGGAGGTCTGTGATGGGTGTGGTTGCTGGGTGTGCGCGGTTGGCCGCGTTGGTGTCGGGAGTGGTGTTGGCGGCGTCGGTGATGGCGCCTGCGCAGGCGTTGCGGGCGGCGGGGGTGACGGGGAGCGCGCCGTCGAACGCGGGCGCGATCACGTCGTTTGTGTCGACGATCACCGACAACGCGTTGTGGTTGATCGGGACGATCGCGACGTTGGCGGTGTTGATCATCGGCGGGCTGTTCTTTTTCGGGCACAGCCGCGCGCCGGATTACGCCGCGCGGATTGCGATCGGCGCCGTGATCATCGTCTCGGCCCCGGGGATCGCCGCGTGAGCGCCCGCCGCCCTCGGCTCGCGGCCACGGGAGTGGCCGTGTTCGCGGCGGCTTCGCTGGTGGCAGCGATATGGCCGCGGGCGGCGTGGGCGGCGGACTTGTTCCCGGTGGACGACTGGCTGGGATCCGGCATCAAGAAAGCGGGCGAGGTGGTGCTCGGCCCGTTGAAAATCGGGGCGGAGTCGATCGCCCGGTTGTTGGTCACGATCGTCGGCGCGCTCGCGGATCTGCTGGTGCCCAAGAGCCTGGTGCGCTCCGGGGTGGACGGCATCCGGTGGCTGGTGTCTCTGCCGCCGGTCGGCACCGAGGTCAACTCCGGTGGGACGGCGCTGGGGGTGCGGATGCCGCACTTGCATGAGCTGCGTGAGGTGCTGACGTGGATCGGCGTCACGTTGCTGCCTTTGGGGTTGATCGTGTCCGCCGCGCGGGCGTATTTGGCGCCGGGCGTGGATGGTGAGAGCCCGTCGGAGCTGTTGGCGCGCGTGCTGGCCGCTGCGATCGGGTTGTTGCTTTACGACTGGGCGTGGGGCGTGCTGGTGCGGTTGGTGAAGCTGGTCACGGACGGGCTGCTCGGGTTGCCGTGGGTGGCGGACGGGATCGAGCGGATGTTGGAGACGTTGCTGATCGGCGGCGCCACAGGTTCGGCGGTGGCGGCGGAGTTCGTGATCCCGCTGTTGGTGTTGTTCGCTGGCGGCACGCTGCTCGGTCTGGTGTTGGTGCACGTCGGGTTGATGGTCGCGACGTCGCTGGTGTACGTGCTCGGCGGCCTGGTCCTGGGCTTGTCGGTGACCTCGTTCGGGCGCCGGCTGTTGGCGGCGTGGCTGCTGGCGGCGAGCGCGGTGGTGGTGTTGCCGGTGTTGTGGTCGGTGGTGTTTGTGACCGGGTCGGCGTTGATGCTCGACGCCCAGCCCGCCGCCGGCGACGGGTTCGCCGGATTCGTCGCGCAGCTGTTCAACGTGGCGGCGGCGGCCGGAACGTTCTTTGTCGCCATCAAGCTCTCGTTGGCGGTGTTCCGCAACGCCACCGGCGCGATCACCGGCATCACCAGCGCCGGCCCGGCCAGCGGCGGCGCGCGCGCCGCGAGTGCCGTGGCGGGGCGTCCGGCCGCGTTGGCGGCCAACGCGACGCCGGCGGGGCTGGCGCGCTTTTCCGCGCAGATGCGCGGGCGCGCAGCTGCGCTGGCCAGCGGTGGTGCGCGCGTCGCGGTAGCGCCGATCGCGCACCCCGCGCGCACGCTCGGGACGGCCGCCCGCGTCGCCGCGCACCCGGTGCAGAGCACCCAGCAAGCGGCCGGGTCCTTGCGCGCTGCGCTGACTGGGAGCTCGCCGGCCGCGGCTGCAGCCAACGCGACGGCTCACGCCGGTGCGGCGCATCCGGGGCGCGCCGATGCCTTCGCGCGCCCACCGGCGTCGCCGACAGCGACGGGATCGTCGGGGGTCGACATCACACCCTCGAACGCTCGCGCCGGCGCCGGTACGGACGCGCCGCCGGCGGCAGGCGATCGCGGCCCGAGCGCTCGGCGATCGGGCGATTCGTCGCGTCGGTCGGCGCCGCAGCCCACCCCGCCCGGCCGTGCCGCCGCCGCAGCGCCGGCGACCGTGCGCTCGACCGTGAACCCCGCCGGACCGCCCGCCGGCGCGTCCGAGCCGAGGGGCGACACGGTGCCGCGACCCACTTCGCGCACACCGACCACGTCGGCGCACACGACCGGGGGCGCGGCCGGCCGGGCGCGGTGGTGGCCGCTGGCGCGCAAGACTGACAGCGACGAGAAGCGGGGTGGGCGATGAGCGAGCCGAGCGAGCTGCGTGCGGCCTACCGGACGCTCAACGAGCCGACCCGGCTGCTCGGGCTCTCGCTGGGGGGGTGGCTGGCGATCGGCCTCGCGGCCGGCGCCGGGTACGGGCTGTTGCTGATCTCGCCGTTGGGGTGGCGGGTGAACGTGTCGGTGGCGATCATCGGGCTGGGCGCGCCGCTGGCGCTGTTGGTGTTGCGCGAGCAGACCACGATCAGCCCCGGCCGGCTGCTGCTGGCGATCATCGCCTGGCGAGCGCGACCGGCCGTGATCACCGGCCTCGACGAAGGGGAGCAGGTTGACGTGGTGCGCCGGGGCGGCGTGCGCCTTGACCGACCCATGCCGCCGGTGTCTGAGCAGCTCGCCGTGGACGAGAACGGGTGCTGGTCGTGAGCGGGCGCTCGCGGACGCTCGGGGACGTGGTCCCGCTGGCAGCGGTCGAGCCCGACGGGCTGCTGGTCACCGACGGGCTGCAGTACGTGCGGCTGCTCTCGTGTCGCCAGCTGCTTAAGCCGCGCGCGGGCGGGCCTGCGCACCGCGAGCTGTTGCGCGAGCGGCTCGGGGCGCTCGCCGCGCACCTGCCGGCCGGGCACGGGCTGCAGGTGCTTGTTGAAGCCGAACCGCTCGATCCGACGCGAACGCTCGCCCGTGACTGGGAGCACGTCGAGCTCGCCGCGGCGGACGCGCAAACGCACGGTGACGAGGAGCGCGCGCGGGCGATGCGGCGGCTGGCGCTGGGGCTTGAGCAGACTGTGCGGCGCAGCGCGCCCGCGGTGCAAGCGGCGGCGCTGCGCTGGACGATCGCGGTGCGCTGGTCTCCGACCGGCCTGCCACGCCGACGTCGAGGGCGCGGGGTGCGGGTGATCGCTCGGGCCGCGCACGAGCGCGCCGCCGCCGACAGCGCCCGCTTGGCGGAACTGGTCGCCGGGGACCTGGTCGCCGCCGGCTGCCAGGTGGACGCGCTCGATGGCGAGCAAGCGCTGGCCGCACTCGCACGCATGATCAACCCTGCAGCGGGCGAGCGGATGCTCGCAGCGGGCGCGCCGCAGGTGCTCGAGAGCGCCGATCGCGACCAGGCGCTTGCGCATCGCGCCGAGCTGCTCGCTGCGCTCGGAGCCGCGGAGTTGCGGGTGGAGCGCGATTGGCTGGCGCGCCCGGGGAGCGGTGAGATCGAGGCGATCGCGCATCTGTCGGGGGCGCCGGGGGACACGAGCGTGTGGTGGCTTTTGGCGTTGATGGAATTGCCGCCGCCGTGGCGGCTGGCGGTGCATGTGACCGCGACCGATCGTGTGCGTCAGCGGCGCCGGTTTCGGCTGCGGCACCGGCGGTTGTGGGCGGATCTGCGCCGGCGCGAGCGCGACGGCAAGTTGATCAGCGAAGAGGCCTATCAGCAGGAACGCGAAGCGGCCGACATCGACGCCGAACTGCGCCTGACGGGAGCGGCGGGGATCTACGAGGTCTCCATCTATCAGGCGATCCGCCGCCCCGCCGGCGACCGCGAGCAACTCACTGAGCTGCTCGCCGGCGTGGCGCGCGACTTTGAGAGCTACACCGACGCGCGGCTGTACACCGGCCGGTTTCTTGCGGAGCCGTCGTGGGTGTCCACGCTGCCGCTGGCCACCGACCGGTTGGGCGCGACGCGCCGGTTCGCGCAACGCAACATCGGCGACTGCTTGCCGCTGCACAGCCTCAGCGCCAGTTCCCCGGGTGGGGTGCCGCTGGGGTACGCGCTGCCGGGCAGCACGCTTGAGCGCGTCGACCCCTTCGATCCCGCCTACCGCACCCACGTCGCCCTGATCACCGGCGCCTCTGGGTCCGGTAAGACGGTCGCCACCAACGCGCTGCTGGCCCGCAACCTCGCCCGCGGCGCGACCGGCTACATCATCGACCGCTCCTCCAGCGAACACGCCGCCGGCGGTGCCCGGCACGCCGGGCACTACGAGCAACTCGCCGCCCTGATCCCGGGCGCGCGGGTGATCCACTACGGCGCCGGCCAACAAGACGCGATCATCAATCCCTGGGACACGCCGAACCCGGCGCACGTCCCGGCGAGCAAGGTCGAGTTCCTAGTCGCCCTGCACGCGCTGCTGGTCGGCGACCCGACGCCCACCGGGCACGCGCTCACCGGCCTGGAGCGCTCGCTGCTGGCGCGAGCGATCCACCAGAGCTACGCGCACTGCGCGCAGACCGGCGAGCTCCCGCGCGAGCGCGTTCTGCGCGAGCAGCTGCGCGCACTTGCTCGGGCGCAAGCCGATGACACGCGCGACGGCGATTCCGGTGTCGCGGGCGAGCTGCGCCGGCTGGCTGAGCGCTTGTACCCGTACGTCCAGGACGGGCCGCTGGCGTGGCTGGCTGACCGGCCGACCACCATCCCGGCGGGCGCGCCGCTGGTGGTGTTCGACCTTGCCGGGTTGCCGGACGCGCTGGCCGCCCCCGTGATCCTCGCGCTGGTCGATCACATCGACCGCGAGATCGCCCGCCGCCGCGCCCAGCACCTCACGGATCATCGCGCTGGCGGCGAATGGGCCGGCCGGACGTTTCTGGCCATCGATGAGGCCTGGAAGCCGCTGATGACCCCCGCGGCGGGGGCGTGGCTGAACGAGTGGGCGCGCCGCACCCGCCACATCGCCTGCGCGCTGCTGGTCATCAGCCAGCACCTCTCGGACTTCGCCAACCCCCAAGGCCGCGCGCTACTGCGCAATTCAGTGCTGCGGTTGCTGTTTCACACCGCGCACGACGAGCTCGCCGAGATCGCCGACACGCTTGACCTGCACGCGGAGGATCTGGCCGAGATCAGCGCGCTGCAGACCCGCAAAGGCGAGCACTCCACCTGCCTGCTGGACTCTGAAGCGCACGGGCGCGCGACCGTCCGCATCCAGCTCTCCGACATCGAGTACTGGGCCTGCAGCGCCGACCCCGAACGCGACCAACCGCTGCGCGAGCTCGCGCTCCGACAAAGCGGCGGCGACGCCTGGGCCGCCATGCGGCTGCTCGTCGACGCCGCCTGGCACCGGGCTCAAGCTGAGCAACTCGCCGGCGACACCCCGGCGGCGCGGTCGTGAGCGCGTTCGCCGCCGCCGGCCGCGCCCTCGCTGCGGCACGCACCCTCACCAGCTCGGGCAACCAGGGCGGTGGAGGCGGGTCGTGGTGGCTGCTCTTGCTGGCAGTGCCGCTGGCGCTGCTGATCGCCCTCGTGCTGGGGATCATGCTGCTGCTGGCCGGCGCCGTGCAGCAATGCGAACCCGGCGCAGACACGCAGACCGCCGCCGAGTTCAGCGGGCCGGGCTCGCTCGGCGGCGTAGCCGGCACTGGCTTGACCCGCGCACAGATCGACGGCGTGCGCACCGGCAGCCCGTACGCCGGCACCACCGTCACCTCAGGCGAGTACCTGGCCACCAGCTACGGGCCGCCGTGGGGCGGCATCCAAGGCCAAGGCATCGCCACCAGCGGCGGTCTGCGGATCGGCGCCGCTTCGCCCCGCTGGTACATGATCGCCGTCGACCCGCGGTTGATTGGCCACGGCACGCTCGTGTACCTATGGCCGAACCCGTTCGGCTGGCACGGCCCGTTCCTGGCCGCCGACACCGGCGGCGCCATCCAAGGCCAGCGGATCGACTTCTACGACTGGCGCGGACGCCTCGCCCAATACCGCTGGGGCCACCGCCACACCACCGCCAGCCCCACACCGCAACACGACGACGCACCGCAAGTGCTCGACATCGCCCCGGTCTCCGCGACCGCGTGCGCCGCAACCGAGCCCGATCACGCGGGCGAACCGGACGCGCTGGCGCTGCCCGGCGTCCAAGGCCGCGTGACGATCGCGCCGCTGGCCAACGCGACCGGCCGCGCGGTCCGGCCCGAGCTCATCCAGTTCCTCGAGCGCGTCGCCGGGATCGCCGGCCGCGAGCTGGTGCTCACCACCGGCACCAACCACAGCAAGCACAGCAGCTCCGGCCGCATCTCCGACCACTGGGTCGGCCTCGGCGCCGACTTCGGCTCCGTCGCCAACCGCTTCCCACTCGGCGGCGGCTTCGGCACCCGCCTGGCCGCCGCCGGATTGCGCGCCGCCGGCGTCCCCGAAACCGAAGCGTGGCGGCTCGCCCAAGCCGGCGGCGGGCACGACGTCTGCCACCACAACTGGCGCATCCAAGTGATCTGGCGCACCGGCGACCACCACGACCACGTCCACATCGGCCTGCGCCCCGGCTGCGCCTTTACCGGCGTACAGACCTTCCAGATCTGATGGATCGCCGACTGCGCATACCGCTGCTGGTCGGCTGCCTGGCCGTCGGCGTCGCCGCGACCAACGCGACGCAACCGGTCGAGCTACCGAAGCCGGCGCCAGCGGCGAACGCGACGCCCGGTCCGCCGCCGGCGGACCGCCAAGCAGCCCGGGTGGCGACGGCGTACGCCTTGACGGCCACCAACTGGACCTCGCGCACGCGGCTCACAGCGTGGCGGCGCGAGCTCGCGCTCGCCGCTCCCGACTACCGTCGCCAGCTCCGTCGCACCCGACCCACTCGCTCCTGGCTGCGCGCGCTTCGGATTGAGCGAGCCAGCAGCCGCTCGACCGTTGTGGCTGTCGAGCAAGTCGCGGCGGTTCGCGGGTCACGAGCCCGGGTGCTGGTGACTCTGCGAGAACGTACCGCCACCAGCCGTGGGACGCTTGTGGGGGAGACACGCAACCAGGTCCTCTTGCAGCGGAGCCACGGCGAGTGGCAAGTCACGCGCTGGACGGTCTTCGCGACCGAGGAACCGCGGTGACCGGAGCGCTGCGGTTGGTGGCCTGGGGACTGGTCGTCGCCGCGGCGGCCGGTGCGCTGCTGGTCACGGTCGGCGTGTACGTGGTGCACGTCGACGAGCCCGTTGACGCGCTGCCGGAGTCGATCGGCTCGGTGCTCTCGCTGACTCGCCACAACGCGGTCGTGGCGCTGTGGCCGCTCGCCTTGGTGGCGCTCGAGTGGCCGAGGATCCCGGCCGCGCGCACGGTCGGGGACGCGCTGGCCGCCGGCCAGGTGCTGCTGCACGGCGCCATCCTCGGCAGCGCCCTCGCGCAACAACCGGACCTGTGGCGCTTCTTGCCGCACCTGCCGTTCGAGCTCGGCGCTCTAGCCTTGCCTGTCGCGGCGTGGATCACCGCCCGCCGCGCCACCACGCGGACGTCGACGGGGCTAGCCCTGACCGCCGCCACCGTCGTGGCGCTGGTTATCATCGGCGCGGTCGTCGAGACCTACCTGGTGCCGCTGGGATGACTCCCGCACGGCAAGTCATCGGTGCCGCGAGGACGGACGCGCTGGCGGTGGGCCGTGACCGGATCGGTGCCCCAAGACGGGTGAAGCGGGATCTGGATCGGAGGTCTCGAGGTCCCCCTTGCTTCGCCTTCAAGCATGGCCGCTTGCGGTCCGGCTGCAACCCGCACGCGTGGGGTTTCCCTCCCTGCCGGTCGGTTCCGCCGGCCGCTCGGTAGCGGCCCAACTCGGCTTACAGCAAGGGGGACCAGCCAACCGGCCCAGGCCCCGCAAACCACCGCCCCAGGAGGCGAACGACCGTGTCGGCCACCAACATCAACCGCGTCACCTTGACCGGCAACCTCACGCGCGACCCCGAGCTGCGCGCCACCCCCGGCGGCACGAGCGTCTGCTCGATGCGGATCGCCGCCAACACGCGCCGCAAGCACGACGGCGAGTGGATCGACAAGCCCAACTTCTTCAACGTCACCGTCTGGGGCGCCCAGGCTGACAACTGCGCCCGGTTCCTGTCCAAGGGCCGGCCGGTCGCCATCGACGGGCGTCTGGAGTGGCGCGAGTGGACCCAAGACGACGTGCGCCGCGAAGCGATCGAGATCGTCGCCGACACGGTCCAGTTCCTCACCGCCCCCACCCGCGACCAGGACCCCAACGGCAACGCGGACCACGTCCCCGCCGGCGCCGCCCACGAGGACCCGGACGACATCGCCTTCTGACCATGCCCGGCGCGGCGGCCCGCAGCGGGCCGCCGTGCCTCGGCCGTGCTGGAGAACGACCATGACCCTGAACCTCAGGCCATCCGGACCCGCAGCGGACATGCCCACTCCTGACCCGCACAGCCCGCCGGTCGCGGGCACAAGCAGCCCGCTGCTGGCCGCGCTTGCCTACGCCGCCGCCGGCTGGCCCGTGCTCCCGGTCCACGCCCCGACCGCGACGGGCGGATGCTCGTGCGGCCGCGTCGGGTGCCGCGCTATCGGCAAGCACGCGCGCGTCCGCGCCTGGCCCCGACGGGCTACCACGGACGTGCGCGTGATCGCCGCTTGGTGGCGGCGCTGGCCGGACGCCAACGTCGGGGTGCACACCGGCACGATCGTGGTCCTCGATGTCGACGGGCCCGACGGAGCCCGGGCACTGCTCGACCTCCAAGCGGCGCACGCGCCCCTGCCACCGACGCGCTGCGCGATCACCGCCCGCGGCGCGCACCTGTACTTCTGCGCAGACACGCACCTGCTCGACTGCTCAGCTGCGCAACTCGGTCCCGGGCTCGACGTACGCGCCCGAGGCGGGTACGTGATCGCGCCACCAAGCCGGCACGCCACCGGCCACCTCTACCGCTGGGCCAACACCCACGCGCTCGCACCGCTGCCCCCATGGCTGGCCGAGCTGCTCGCCGGTTCCGCGCCCGACGAGCCCGCCCGAGCGGTGCTGCCGCCCGCGATCGCCCGCTCAGGCGACCGCCGAGCCCGGTACCTGCAGGCCGCGCTCGACGGCGAATGCGCCGCGGTCGCCCGGGCACCGACCGGGACCCGCAACGCAACGCTCAACCGGGCCGCGTTCCGGCTCGGACAGCTGGTCGGCGCCGGCCTCGGCGAGCCCAGCCTCATCGCCGACGCGCTCGGCACGGCCGCCCGACAATCCGGGCTCGGTCCTACGGAAGCCGACGCGACGATCGCATCAGGCCTGGCTGCCGGCCGAGCGCATCCGCGGCCGCTGGCCGACGTCGCGTGACCACCTCGCACGGCTGCGCGGGGTCGCGCTCGATAAGGGGTGTTATGCGATGGCGGCCGCCCGACGCCGAACTGCATTGAATCCCCGGCGAACCCGCCGGCATGCTCGCTGTCCCTATCCGTCTCTATTGGCGAAGAGACTCAGCGCTCGTAGACGACGCCAGCGCGTTTCTGGCGGCCCGCCACTATTCCAACCGGGTGCAATGTCCGTGGACTAAGCGCTCTTTACATGTCCTTCGAGGACTGACTAAGGTCGCACGGTGCAGAAGACCCTAGGAATCATCTCGGGGGTGGCCGGGGCCATTGTTGGCGTAGCGAAGCTCCTCGCCTTGGTTGCGGGCTGGGATTGGCTTCTCGAGAATTGGCTCGACGTCGTAATCGCCTACGGGTACGTCGCCGCAGTCCTGTACGTCCTCCTGATGACGTATCTGCTCTGGCGAGGTCGGCGCGGACTGGCCAAGCAGCAGCTCTTCATGGGCGTCTTCGCCGTCTTCTTCTTCGTTCTCTTGATCGCTGCCGCCGCGATCGATCGGTCCTCGGCGATCTTTCTCGCCGTGATAGCGGTGGTCAACGGCGGAGCTGCGGCAGTGGTGGCGGGTAGGGAGAAGTATCGACAGATCACAGCAAGAACGGCGAAGTGTCCGCTCTGCATCGAGAAGGCGCACGTTGAGGCCACGCGCTGCAAGCATTGCCATGGCGAGATCCTGCGGTCTGCTGAAGTGGCCGCCGCGAGCTGAGGGTCCAGCGCCGGTAGCCCAACAGAGTGCTCGGACGGACAGCCTTGGGGATGGCGGCTCCCGAGCGGCGGATTGGCAGGCGTTGTCGGGTGCCGCGAAGATGTTGCACTTGCAAGAACCCTGGTAGGGGTCGCGGCTGCCTTCCATACCTTGCAGGAGCGCCCGCGCACAGCTGCCGCCGCGGCCGAAGTGGCGAGCCGGCGGTACGACCATTTCGTCCATCGCGCAATCTAGGCTTGCGGGATGAATGTCGGCCTGATTCGAGTGTGCACTTGACCTGGGTCACCGCGCCGTATCGCGCACGGGGTCCCTGGTCGACGTGACGCTCGGTTCGTTCGCTCGCAGCTCTCTGGCCGAAATCGCGGTAGCCGACCTCGATCGCATGCTAACGCTCGACGAGACACTGTTCGTTGAGCACAAGCGTGACCTCGGTCGGGGTAATGAGAACTATCAGCTCGCCAAGGCGGTCGCTGCGTTCGCAAACACGCTGGGCGGGTGGCTCCTAATCGGCGTTGCGAACGCGAGACCCACTGGCGAGGCGAAGGTCATGGAAGCGGCGCCAACGCTTGTCGACGGCATTCGCGACCGGCTTCGGCGAGAGATCGATCCTCTTCCGGCATTTGAAGCGCGGATCATTCCTCATCCGGCCGGAAACGTCGGAGTTGTCCGAGTCTATGAATCATCGGACACGCCGCATGTTCTTCTGCGTTCCGGCTCCGTCTTCGTGCGCGAAGTGGCTGGAGACACTGACGCTTCTCGGCCACCGCGAATCGGCGGCAGTGAGGCGAGCCAGCGAGTCTACGCCGCAAACCAGATCCGAAGTCAAGCGCAGCTCATGGCGCTCGCCGCGCGCGGCCGCGACGCGAGCACCCGCGTCGACGAGCTTCTGTCGCTGACTCGTCCGTTGCCGCTTGTGGAGACAGGGCTGGGGTTCGCCTTCAGCGTCGCCCAAGACGGCAAGATGACCGTGGGGACTGCTCGTGCGGCTGCGATAGTCGTACGAGTCGCCCCGTACACACTTCCGCCGCGCTTTCTCGGATGGTCGACCAGCGCGGACGCGTCAGGTGCATGCCTGAGCTCCGTTGAATCGCTGGCGGGGCTGCGCGGGCTCGGGAGTGGCTGGGTGTCGCCCGACCCCGCCGGCGTCTTCGTGGCGGTTCCGCTAGGTCAGCACACTCGCCACGCCGACGGGGTTGGCGAGCGGCTTGATTCGACGGCGCAGGTCGTCGTTGACGGAGCGGGTGTAGCTGGGGCGTCGCTTCAACTAGATGCACCGAGAGATGCCAGGCGTGCGCGGCGATTCACGACGCGCGAAGCCGCGAACGATCTGGTTGCACCCGTGATTCGCTCCGCTGTGGCCTTGCTCGAGCGGGCTGAGTGCCTGGGACGCGCGCGGTGCCACGTGGATCTTTTCTATCTTCCGTCAGCGCTCCGGCTGATCGGGGAAGGCGAGAGTTCGGCGCGCGACTGGGTTTCGATTTCTGCCGACATCGACATTCCCTCGGACGAGACGGAAGTGCAAGCAGTCGCTGTTCGGGCTATGAATGCGTACGCACGCAGCGCAGGCATACCCGAGTGGGACTCGGCGGCTTGACGGAGGCATTCTTCGGCCGGACCGCAGTGGGTACCGGTCCCTCGACGAAAGCGGCCCTCGGCCGACCTATTTTGACGGCAATCGAAAGCGTCCTTTCGTGGACAAGCGCGCAATTCGATCTCCGCCGAATAGGGCGGTGCGGCAGCTCGTCCGGCCGCGCGAACGGGGCTCAGTCGCGTGTCCGAACGTTGCGCATCGCGACGGACGCTCGATAAGTGGTCTTACGACGCCGACTCGGTGCGGCCGCGTGAGCCGGCGCAACTGACGGGCGCCGCTCGAGCAACGACCAGTCGCGGTGTCGTAGAGCGCGGACAGGCGACGGCGTAGGGAGGCCGGGCGGTGGGCCGACCACCCCTCACGGTTGCACACCCGCCGTGAGCTGGCGTGCCGGGCTCAAAGCGCATGGGCGGGTGTGCGGAGGGGTGGCGATCGGCCCGCCGCCCGGCGCGGGCCCTGAGAGGAAGGGACGGAGAACCCCGTCATGGCTTCACCCGCACCTGAGTTGAGCACTCGCGTGTCTGCGCAGCTGCGCATCTCGCTGGACCGCATCCGCGTGGCCGAGAATGTCCGCGCGCTGGACCCCGCGCACGTCGACGCACTGGCCGCCTCGATCGCGCTGCAGGGCCTGCTGGTCCCGCTGGTCGTCTGCCCCAGCGCCGACGGCGAGCACCCGGAGGACTTCGACCTGGTGGCCGGTTTCCATCGCCACGCCGCCGCGACCCAGCTGGGCTTGGCCGAGGTGGAGGTGGTGGTCCGCGACGGCGAGAGCGAGGACGCCGATCGGGCGGTGGAGAACATCGCGCGCAAGGCCCTGGACCCGCGCGAGGAAGCCCGCGCCGTGCAGGCGATGCTCGCCCGCGGCCTCTCCGAGGACGGCGCCGCCCAGGCGCTCGGCTGGAGCCCGCGGCGCGTGGCCGCGCGCGTGAAGCTGCTGCATCTGCCCGATGCCGCGCAGGCGATGGTCGGCGAGGGCGCGATCGCGCTGTCGGCGGTCGATCAGCTGCTGGCCATCGGGCAGGTCAGTGCCCCGTTGCTGGACGCGGTCTTGGCCTATCTGGCTGACGGCAACGGGTGGGCGGCCGAGCGGCTGGCCCGCGAGCCCGGCTGGGTTCTGGACTCGGCCCTGCGCCACGGCGACACGAAGGTGTTCGCCGCGCACCTGAACGCGATCCGCGCCGACACCATCGCCGAGCTGCGGCTGGGCAAGAAGACCGACGCGCTCTACCAGCAGGCCTGCGTGCTCTACAAGCAGCTTGACCGTCACGCCTGGGGCACGCCGGAGGTGCGCTTCAGCGACGAGGACGTCGACCAGGCCCGCGCCGCCGGCGTGCTGGTCGAGTTCGAGCGCAGCCGCCCCGTGATCGTCGACCGCGGCCTGTACCGCGAACTCACCAAGACGGCGATCAAACGCGCCGTCGCAGAACTCGAGGCGCGCGTCGCCGCGGCCGCCGCCGAGAAGGCACAATCGCGGACCGAGCGCCTCGCCCAGCAAGCCGACGACCCGCTGGCCGCCGCGGCGCGCGAGCGCGACAGCGCCCTGCGCGAGCTCGCCGACCAAGCGCACGGCGCCAACCTTGACCTCGGCCAGGGCCTGCTGGACGGGCTCTCGGTCGTCGACCCCGCCGACATGCGCGTCGCGCGGTTCTTCGTCTACGCCCTGCTCGGCCCGGACTTCGACGCTTCGCCGTACACGCAGACCGGCGAGCGCGTGCAGCGCCTGGCCGCCAACGGCATCCGGCTGGTGATCGGCGAGTTCCGCACCGACGTCACCAAGACCCGCAAAGACGGCTCCCCCGGCCGCCTCCGTATCGACTACGGCGACTCGCGCAACCCCGAAGCCCCGGTCAAGTGGCTGTGGCGCTACCTGGACGGCGCCAAGACCGCCGGCGAGCTCTACGGCCGCGCGCTCGTCGTGATCGCGGCCGAGCACTACGCCAGCCGACTGGTCCTCCCGACCGCGCAGCGCATGCCGGCGACGCGTTTCGGCTCGCGCACGGACACCGCCGCCAAGGCGCTCGGCAAGCTCTGCGGGCCGCATCTGCCCGCCTCGCTTGAGCGGCTCGAGCAGGCCGTCAACCGCGCCCACGCCACCTACGCCGAAGCAGAGCAGGCTCACCGCGCCGCCGCTGCCGCCGCGTCCGGTGCGGCCGCGCCCGCGGTCGAGACCGACGAGATGACGGACCACGAGGCCGACGACAGCGCCGAGGAGAACGAGCCCGACGACGTCGCCGAGGTCGAGCCCGACACCGGGCCCGCCGCGGGCGAGTCGGCTGCCGCCTAACCACCCCACTCAGCCGCGCGGGCGCCTCTGCGCCTGCGCGGTGCTCCTCTTCCCTTCTCTCGTTCCTCCTCTGGAGGTTGCTGCTCGATGTCTCGATCCACGAGCCCCCGCCTGAGCGAAGCCGAGCGTGCCGAGCGCCGTGCCCGCGACCGTGAGCTGAGCGTCCGCGCGGTTGCGCAGCTGCGCACCAGCGCCGGCTGGCAAGCGTGGCTGCGCGTGCGCGCCCGCACGGGCCTGCGCCGCTACAGCCTGGGCAACCAGCTGCTGATCGCATTCCAGGACCCCGACGCGACCCGGGTCGCGGGGTTTCGCGCGTGGCTGGCGCTCGGGTACTGCGTGCGCAAAGGCGAACACGCCCGCATTCGCGTGTGGGCGCGCTGCGAGCCGTCCAAGAAGCGCCTGCAGGCGTGGCGGGACGCCGGCGCAACCGCGACCGAGAAGCCGCGCGCGTTCTACCGGCTGGAGCCGGTCTTCGACCGCGCCCAAGTTCAACCGCTCCCGGCGCCGGCGATGCCGGCGCCGCTGGACCCGCCGATCGCCCCGATCGAGGGCGACACGCTCGCGTGGGCGATTCCCGAGCTGGAAACCTTCGCCGCTGGCATCGGCGTCACGGTCGAACGCGAGGCGATGCGCGAAGGCTGCGACGGCTACTTCCATCCGGCCGAGCGGCGGATCGCGATCAACCCGGCCGTTTCGGTCAACCAGCAAGCCGCCGCCCTGGCGCACGAGCTCGCGCACGCGCTCGTCCGGCTCGACCACCAGCCCGACGACCCGACGTTGGACTACGCCACCGAGGAGCTGGTCGCCGAATCGGTCGCCTTCACCGTCTGCAGTTTTCTCGGCCTGAACACCGCCGACAACTCGGTCCCGTATCTCGCGGTCTGGAGCGAGCACACCCCGGATGACGCGTTTGACCGGATCGCCGACCTGATCGACCGGCTCGCGCGCCGGCTCGAAGACGCGCTCGACCTGGTCGAGGAACCGGCCGCCGCCTAGGCGCCGGGCCGCACAAGCGGTCGAGGCGTGCAGCGCCACCAGCGGTTGGGGGGGCAGAGGACTGGGCTGCGCGGATGCTGCCACTGCGGGTGCAATCCGCCGCACCACCTGCGCCCTGACGGGAACGCGACTCACGGGTTCGCGCGCGCAGGTGGCGCGTGCGTTCGCACCCTCCGCGGCTTTGGGCACCGCATGCCCAGCCCCCAACCCACCAACCGCCCCGCAGCGGACGCCCCGACCCCCAAGCAACTGGGTCTGCTGCGGCGCCTCGCGCAAACCAGCGCGCAGACCTTCGCCTACCCCGCCACCAAGGCGCAGGCGAGCCGCGAGATCAAGCGGATGCTCAGCGCGACGCGCGACCCTGACCTGAGCGACTACCGCGCCGACCTCGAGCGTGCCCGCGAGCTCGGCCTCCCCGAAGACGCCGTCGCCATCCGCAACGACGAGATCTGCGGCTACGGCGCCGACGCTCACTGGGCCCACACCACCGACGCAGACCGTGAGGCCCGGTCATGAGCGTCGCCGGCGACCGCCACGAGCTCGCGCGCTACCAGCTCCCCAACGGCACCACCCGTGTCCTGTGCGCCCAGCGCATCAACGGGCGCGTCGCGATCAGCGACATCCCCGACAGCGACACCAGCGGCCGCGTGTACCTCGTCGAGCGCCACATCGAAAGCCGCGCCGCCATGCAAGGTCTCGTCAGCGCCTACGTGCGCGACGCGGTTGACCGCGGCCAACCCGCCATTCTGCTGCCCGACTGGCTCGGGGGCGACCGATGAGCCCCGCCGTGAGCCGCGGGCGGCGGGCGGAGATCGCCGACTTCTTCTCGGCCAACCACCGCCGCCTGGAGCGTCGCATCGGCTACCTGATGCCCGGGTCCGGGAACGTCGTCGTCGACGACGCCTGCGCCTACGCCTGGATGCAACTGGTCCGCCGCGACGACGTCGCGCTCGATCGACGCGGGTTCGCGTGGCTGTCGACGGTCGCGCTGCACGAGGCCTGGCGGATGGCCCGCGAGGATCGCGAGCGTCCCGCCGGCTTGTTCTGGCCCGACCGCGAGCTCGAGCACGAACTGCCCGACCCGGCCGGTCTCGACGGTGACCCGCTCCACCAGGCGCTCGCCGCCGAGTTGCATCGCGAGCGCGTCAAGAGCCTCGACGCGCTCAAGCCGCCACAGCGTCAAGCCCTCGGGTTGCAGGCGCTCGGCTACGGCTACCACGAGATCGCCGCCCTGAACGCCAGCTCCTACACCGCTGTGAACCGCCGTCTCTCCGAAGGCCGCGCGCAACTGCGCCGCGCCGAGGGGGCAAATTTCTCGTGACGGCGCCTACAAACCACATGGGCATCCTCATGGTCACCTACCGGCACCGGCCGCGCGCGCTGTGCACCCGGCGCCGCGTTTTCCTGCTCGACACCCCGGACTGCGGCACGCCCGACCTGCCGTTCGTGCTCGCGATGTGCGTGTACGCCGGCGCCATCCTCAACCGCAGGCTCCCCGGCCCCTATCTGGAAGCGGACGCCAGGGCGTTCGCGCGCTCGAGCCTGATTCCGAGCGAGATCACCGAACGCGGGCCCAACGCCTGGGACCTCGGCGAACTCAGCCGGTGGCTCGGCGTCCCCGAACGCGAGCTACTTGCGCAACGCCGCCGCGGATGCGAAAGCCGCGCGCGCCGCGCGCCGTAGCCGCGTCAACCCAGGCCGCGCCGTCGCCCCTGCTGTGACCGGCGCGTCGCCGTGGCCGGCCCGCCGGCGCCAAACGGACGCTGCGCGCGCTCGGCTAGCATCAGCAGCGAGCGCTGGGCGTTCTCGTCCGGCAGCGCGTCCAGCGATTGCACCGCGCCGCGGAGCTCATCAAGTCGCAGCTCTCTCGCCTCCAACGCGAGCCGCCCCGCCCAGCGCACCGCCGCGGCCTCAAAACGCTCCTCGTCCTTGGCGTCGATCACCAACAAGATCGCCAGCGCGTCGCGCAACGGCACCCAACCCAGCTCCGCCGCCGTCGCATGAATCAGCGGCAAGTTCCCGCTGCGAATGGCGCGCTGCAGCCGGGTGTAAGGCGATCCGTCGCTCGTCATGCGAACGCATGTTCGCACGCGTTGCGGCAGGGCGTGCCCATCTCAACGTCCGTTGCTCACCTGCGCGCGTGCGCAGCTATGCAGACGCGGCAGCATGTCGCCGGTCACCACGAGCCTGCCGCTGAGATCCTGCAAGCCGTGCTCGCTCGGGCCGGCGGTGCGTGCGATAACGAGGCTCCTATGTCAAGGGATCAGCAGTTCACGGCGGCTGGGGCGGGTGGTGCGTCGGCTTGAAGGAGCCGCCAGACGCGGTTGACGAGGTGTCGCTTGAGGAGGCGGACGGCTTCTCGTTGGGTCTTGCCGTGGGCACGTTGTCTGGCGATGTAGGCGGCGGTGGCGGGGTCGAAGCGGATGCGGCTGAGTGCGTAGAGGTGCAGCGCGTGGTTGAGGCGTCGGTTGCCGCCGCGGTCCAGACGGAGGCGACCGTCGCTTCGCCCTGACCAGACGGGTACGGGCGCGGCGCCGGCGGCCCGCGCGAGCTTGGCGGCGGTCGCGAAGCGGGTGATGCCGGCGATCTCGCCGACGAAGGCGGCGGTGAGGATCGGTCCGCTGCCGCGGTCGCCTGCCAGGGCGGGCGCGACGGTGGCGACCAGTTTGGCCAGCTCGCGTCCGAGCTCGCTGATCGCGCGCGTGAGTTCGCGGACGCGGCGTAGTTCGTCGCGTGCGACGCGCACTCGTGCGGTCGGTTCCGCTGCCTGCAGGCGCCGGGCGAGTCGTTGTTGATGGACGAGCAGGCTCAAGGTGCGGGGCGCGATCTCGTAGTCGGGCCAGAGGTCGAACACGTGCCAGCGCAGATCGTTGGTGAGCGCGGTGCGATCGGCGACCAGGCGCGCGCGGTGGTCGTGCAGCAGACGGATCTCGAGCTCGCGGCCGGCCAGCTGGGCGTGCGGGAACGAGTCCATCCCGTCGCGTACCGCTACACGCGCGACGGCCAGTGCGTCGATCGGGTCAGACTTGCCGCGCTCGCGGGCCTGGCCACGGCGCGCGTCGCCCATGAGCTGCGGCGAGATGCGGATCACGGTCTCGCCGTGCGCAAGCAAGAAGCGCTCGAGGCTGCCCGAGACGTGCCGGCAGTCCTCCAGCGCCCACACGCGCTCATCGGCGAGCGCTCGCGCCCAGGCCATTAGCTCGCCGAAGCCGTCCTGGCGCGCCCGTGCGGTCCGCTCGCCGCGCGGGCGGGCGGACGACCCATCGATCGCCACCGCGGTGTGCGTGGCCTTGTGCGGGTCGATGCCGATCACGATCATCCAAGACGTCCCTTCGATAGACCTCAGACGAAGCGGACCTCGAGCGGACAGACCTCAGTCGGGGCGCGCTGCCACGTTCCTATCAAGCCACGCTCGAGCGTCCTGAACCGGCGAGCGCTGACACATCGTTATCAAGCCAACCCGGACGAGCCGGAACGGCAGGGACTAGAGGTGAGTCAAGCGATCGCCGGACAGGACCATCCATCAACGGCCGCCCATCACGCAAGCGGCTCGCGAAGCCTTTCACTGAGGCGAACTACGACTACCTGGGTCAACGGCATCCACGGAGACCTTGAGCACGAGCGCGCGCAACGTCCGACGCGCGTCTAGTTTGTTCGCTGCGAGACCAATCGGCGTTCGTCTAGCGCTCAGAACTGTGTAGCCTGCCGCCCGCAGGGTGTCCCCGGGCCGAGCAAAGGTCCGTATGCCGCGCGTGCACATGCGCCTCATCGAGGAACAAAATTGCGCCAATCCCAGATCGCGCGCCCAGTCCGGGCGCGTGAGAACAGCACTGCTCCGTCACGGTCGAGGCTGGCCAGCCGCATGACCGGGCGGCTCGTTCGACGACTCGCAGTCGCAGCGACGGGGCTGGTGGCTATGGCCGCTGGCTTCGGCATGCCCGCCGTGGCACTCGCCAACTTCAGCTCCGATCTGTTCGAGTACATCCCGGACGACCAGAACGGCAATCCGTGGAACGCGTACGACCTAACCCAGCAGGTGCCTGGCTCGCCGCCGATCAGCAATCCAGCCGCGATCTTCCACGACAACCGGATCAGCGTCTACGGCACCACAAGCCAAAACGGCGGCAGCCTGATCGAGTACACGTCCGATCAGGCGAACAACCGGGTCTGGAACGCCTACAACATCTCGGCCGCGATGACCGGGATCCCCGCGGTGCGCGATCCCGCCGCGCTCGTCGACCGCGATGGTCTGTCGCGCGTCTACGCGACCACCGCGCAGGACCACCTCATCGAGGTCCTGCCGGGCGAGAACGGAGGCCGGCTCACGACCTACGCCGATCTCACGCAGAACTATGGGTTGCCCGCGGTGCGCAACCCCACGGTCGTGCAGATGCCGAATGGGATCCATCGCGTGTACGGGACGGCGGCCAACGGCGACCTGTACGAGATGCTGCCTAACTGGGGTGTGGGATGGCATGCAGCAAACCTCACAGCTCGCGCCCCGAGGCTGCCACCGGTGCGCAGCCCGAAAGCCATCGTTGACGCACAAGGCCTGCCACGGATCTATGCGACCTCGAACAGCGGCGACCTGTTCGAAGTCCGGCTCACATCGCTACAAGGCTCGTGGGAAGCCACCAACATCACCGCGCACTACAACGGCATCGGCAACCCGAATCCGGCGATGCCACCGGTTCGTCAGCCGACGGCCGTGCTCGACAGCAACGGCATGCCGCATGTCTACGCGGTCTCTTCTGAGCACGGAACGCTGTTTGAAGTCGTCCCGAACCACGCCGACAACCGGACCTGGAACGCCTACAACCTCAGCAACCTTATGCCCTTCGTCGGCCGGCTGCGCTCGGCGCCGGCGGCAGCCCTGGACGGACAGGGGCGCATCCGGATCCACGTCACCGCCACGGGCAACCAGCTGATCGAGATGCTTCCAGATGGCGTCGGCGGTCGCCCTTGGAATGCGTACAACCTCTCGAACCTCGCGGACGGGATGCCTTCATCCGGCCGGCCCGCGCCCGTGCTCGCTCCGAACGGGCAAGGCCAAGGCCGTACCTCGCAGACGCGCGTGTACATCGGCGTCTCCTACGGCGGGCTCGACGGCGTCATCAACGACAGCGAAGATGTCGCTGAACTCGGCTACGGACTCGCGACACGCAACGACTTCCAGCACGAGTGGTCCCGGCTCACCGACGCCGAACAGGACTACTTGGTCCGCTCCCGAGGACCGTACTCCGACACCTGGTTCGCTCGCCTCGGCATCTACCACACATCGTGGGTCTACGGCGGCACCAACCACAGCATCGACACCGACGCCGAGATCGCCGCAGTCCGCACGGCCCTCGGCGACAACGGATACCGCAACGGGCCCGTCTGGGACGGCATCGCACCGTCCGACCAGCCGCGCATCTACCCCACATCGTGGTCATACGGCGGCGCCGATCACCGGATCGCCACCGACGATCTACGAACAGCCTTCGATGCGTTCGGCTCCGTAGCAGGGTCGGGCGCCGAGGCGTTCCTGGGTGGAATGGCCCCGAGCGACCAGCTCGCGTTTCACGACTACATGGCCCAGCGCCCAGTCATCTTCGGGGCCGGGACGACCCTAACGACGGACGAGGGAATGCCCGGGCCGCTCACCCAGACGGCTCTTGAAATCACGGATGACGACCTAACAGCGACGGCTGCCGGCGGCGCACCGAACGTTCGCTGCGTGCGGACGACGCGGACCCGGCCGTTCTTCATGGACGCCCCTGGGGACAACGATCCACAGATGGGAACCACCACCCACACGATCCATTGGTGCTACAACCGGCGCAAGCAGACCACGAGCTGGGATCGCGAGAACTTCAAGAACTCGCTCGATTCTGACATGAACCTTAAGTACACGGCACTCGGCTACAAAGTGACGAAGCTGCCTCCCGAAGACGGCGAGTTCCACGACGTTCGCAATTGGACTGTTGGATCCACCGTGTACCCAAAGGGTCAAGTGGCGATGAGCCGATGGTTCGACGTGGATTTTTGCGCCGGGTGGGTGGATGTCGGGGTCAACTGCGATCCGAGCGGGAGGCTCTACCACGCGACTTATGGACGCTGGGACTCGACCGTGCATTCGGTCGTCGCGAACCGCTGACTGCCCGCTCGCGCCGTCGACGTCGCGGACCTCGGGTGGACTGAACCCGCGCCCGATACGGCGACTACGGCAAGCCGCCCCTAGAGCGGCGGCCACGGGGACACGGTGGCCGGCGGCGCCCCCACCAAGGGGGCGCCGCACCACACCACGGGCATGGTCCGGAACTAGCGCGCGGCCCGACTAGCCGCGAGGCACGTCCCCCGGCCGGGTGATGCCGATCGGCCGGATCTTGAAAGTCTGACCGGCCGCCGCCGACCGAGCTCAGTCCGCGGTCGACATGGCCGCGACCTGCGCGCGGCCCTTGCCGCAGCTGAACAGGCGCGGGAAGTCTGCGGCGTTCGCGCTCGCGCACGTGAAGCCGTGGTGGGAGCGCACGCACGCCGAGCCTTCGCACGGCGCGCTCGAGCGGGCGTAGGCGCGGATGACCTTCTTGGCGAGCGCGCACTTGACGGGGCCGCGCTGGACGACGACGCCGATCTGGATGCGATCAGCGTCGCGGATCAGGCCGCAGGAGCGGTCCTTGACCGGGTGGGCGGCCGAGGAGCCGGCGACGCCGGCGGCCAGGGCGAGGATGAGCAGGGCGGTACGGGTGATGCGACGCTGCATGGAAACCTCCTAGCGAACGACTCGTTAGGGGTCATAGGTCGGCTCCGACAAACTTCGCCCCCGGGGTGATAACTGAAGTTGCGGTTGTTACGATCGGTCGGCGGCAGTCACGATGGGGATCGCCGGACTCTGGATGCTTGCGCGTCACACGGCGCTCGTGCGTAGTGTGTGCTGGCCGCTATGACGAGGGAGGTCGAGACAATCGCCGAGGTCGCTCGGACCCCGGGCATCTATGCGATGTATGGCGGCGAGCGAGTGGGACGCGGCTGGGTCCCTACGTGGGGATCGCGGGCAACCTGCATCGACGGCTCGAGCAACATGTCGTCCGCCGGGATTCCAGCGTGGTCACCGGCGCTTCGGCGGTTGGCGTGAAGATTGAGCTGGTCCGCTACATCGACTGGTGGACTGCCGAAGTGTTCCATGACGATGACGCTCGACATGCTGCGGAGCTCGTGGCGTTCGACGTTCTAGACCCGGCACTGCGCTCGCGCGGCCGTCCGCGGCAAACCGCTCTGGAGCTCGCCGCTGACGCGGGCTTCGTTGAGCAGGTTCGCGCGCTGCTGGCGGCGCAGCCCGAGGGTCGGCTGATTCTGCCGACACTGGCCAGCCTGTCGGAGAGGATTCGCACGCTCGAGGAACGGCTGACGCGGCTAGAGCAAATCGGAACGGAGGCGCCCGGTGGATGAGCGTGACGCGATTGCGGCGCTGACTCGCTCGATCTCGCCTGCGAGGCGCTAGTCGCCGACGAGAGCAAGCCGTACAAGCACCTTTTCACAGATGCGGATCTGACCGCCGCGTGTGCGCGATTGGCTCCGCACATCAAGGCGATCGAAGCGCGGAAGGCGGCGACTCGGGCGCGGATCGAAGCGCGACGCGCCGAGCTACCTGCGGATCTTGAGCAGCTCCGAGGCCGCGCCACGCAGTCCGGGCACCCGGAGGAGGCGATCGCCGTCAATACGGCGATTCTTGAGCTAGTTCCCAGGGATCCTGTCGCTTGGATTCGCCCTTGGCGCCGTCGAGCGGGCAATCGACTGCTTCCGTCAAGCGCTCGCAGCCGAGCCGTCGAACCCGATCGCATCCCGGCGACTGCGTGATATCGAGCGGCGGCCACGACGCTAGCGCCGACCGCGGCCACCGGCGGCTCGCGCGTTATTCGACCGTAGGCTCACCGAGGTGACCCCGTGCGTCTGCTGGCCCAGCAGGAGACAGGCCGACAGCAGGGCCGCGTGGTCGTCGTTCGGGAGCGGGTGCGGATTGGCGAGCGGATCGGCTCGGGAGTCCTCACCCCGGACAGCACCGCATCGCGCCTGCCGACGGAAATGGCCACTGATCGTCCGCGACCGGTAGCTAGTGACATCGGCGAGATCGTCCCGACGCCTTGAGCGTCGCGCCCGCGTCGAACGTGTAGCTGTTCCGCAGCTCGTCTACCGCCGAGACCTACCAAGCAGAGCTAGTCGCCCGTAGCTCATTCCAAAGGCCAGTCAGCGGCGTTGCCAGCAAAGGTCCCCGGTTTCGCGAACGGTCATCGGCCGCGGCTTCTCCCATGCTCCGGCGCGGCGGAGGCCGCCCGGAGAGCTCTATCCGATTGCATCGAGCCCGAACATGAAGTCGGTCGCGGGGTGGCGGCTCATCGGCACGGAGAAGGCGCGGCTGGCTTCGACCTGCGCCACCCAAGCTTCGGCGCCCGCTATGAACGCGGCTTCGTCGTTGGGGTCCGACGACGGTGCGTTCTCCCCGAAGATCGACGCCGAGAGCGCGCGCAACTCGTCCGACGCGTCGACGCGGATGGTCAGGTGCAGACCGAGCATGTCGCCGATGTCGCTGATGTAGAACTGGCGTGTGAACAGCAGTTCGTAGTGTTCAGGGAGCGCGGGATCGGCGTTGCGCGCCGGAGTCGCGGCCGCGAACTTGGCCTCGAACATGAAGCCACCGGCGGAAACGGCCTGCATTTCTCCCCATTGGACGATCGGGTCGAAGGCCGGTTGGACCGCGACGGCTCGGAACGCTCTCCAGGCGATCTGCGCGCCGTTTCCGGGTCCGGTGTAAAGGGCTGCCTCCGGCCCTTCGGGCGTCAGGGGGACATCGCCGTCAAGCACCAGACGTCGCATTTGCATGGCTGCTTCGTTCAGGTTCATGGGACGAGTCACCGCACGGTAGCCGAAGCCGTCTCGCGACGACTCCGGCTACGACGCATCGGTCAGCGGTTGCGCTCGGTCACGGCTGGTTCGCGGTCGCCGGCAGATGGGGCCACGAGGCGTCGGCGATGCCGTCCTTTATGCCCTGCAGCTTCGAGGACAGCGCCGCTGCGTCGTGGCAGGTGCCATTGAGGTCGGCGTGTGCATCGAGCGCATCGGCGACCGCCTCATAGACATCCTCTCGGTGCAGCGCGTGCCTCGGGCGCTTGGCCGCCGTGGGATGGTTCTTGAGGAGATTCTTGTAGCCGTGCGTGGGACTCCAGAGCGATGACCCGCGCAGCCACACGCCGTTGGGCGCGTTGTTCGCCGAGAGCCCGCAGGAGTACGCGTAGGTCATCGCGCGCTCCGCTTGGACGACCTTGACGTTCGTCACGTTGGCGCCCTCGTTGGCGGGAATAATGTGATGGGCGTTCCATCCGAGGGTGCCGTTGCGGCTCCCACCGGTGGGATGGTCGTCGCAGGGGTTGCCGGGGAAGTTCGGACTGTTGTAACACGGGGGCTCGACGATCCGGCCCCCGAGCGTGTACCCGGGATTCTTGTTCTCGTCGTCGCGATCCTCGTAGGCGATCGCGCGCCAGGCACCCGGCTCGTTGCAGTTGAACGGCCACAGCGTCTTGAATCCCGGCGGCTTGAGCTCGTCCTCTTCGGCGGCCTCGATGGTCGGACCGAACCCGACCATCTCGACCTCGATGACGTAGTCGCGATTGCCCGCGGTGCAGACGTCGATGATGCCGGGAATGTCGTCGTCCTTGGGCAGCGCGGAGTTCTTGCGAGGGCTGGCCTTCTCCGTGACGCATTCCCCGAGCCTGCGACGAGGAGACACCGAGTACAGACACACTTCGGCTCGGTAGCCGGACTGAGCGGACAGCTTCTTCTCGTTCGAGTTCAGGCCGTTGTTCCAGCAGCGAATCGTCCCGTAGAAGCGGACTGCGTTGTACAGGTTGCGCACGCCGGTCCCGATCTTGGAATGCCGCATCCCGAACTTCGGGGTGCAAAAGGTGATGACGTCGGGTTGATTGGGATCGAAGTCCCACTCGTAGGCGACCGGAGGCTCTTCGGGGTCGTCGGCGGTCCTTGCCTGGGCCCCGTCCGTGACGAGCTCACCGATGCTGAACTTGGACCTTGCCGTCGAGTCGTTGACAACGACGTTTGTCGTCGCGGAGGCCACCGGGCCTTCGTTGCCCGCAGCGTCGATGCTCTTGATCTCGACGGCGATCGTATGACCAACCACCGCCGGGTCGACGGCGAACCGGGGCACGGTGGTCTGTGTCCACGCCGACCAGGCGCCCGAGTTCAACCGGTAGCGGTAGGAGAAACTCGACGTCCCGGAGCCCGGGCTCCCGTCTGCCAAGTCGGGATCCTCCGGTTCGACCCACAGCACCTGCGCTGGCTGGCCGGAGCGCTTGGAGGCGTCGATGTCGGTCGCCATGCCCGGAGCCTGACGGTCGATGATGATCTCCCAGCTCTCCGAGGTCCCGACGTTGTTGGCGTCGTCGCGTGCGGTGGCACGCAGCACGTGCTTGCCGCCGGACAGACCCGCCAGATTGACCGCGAACGCCTCACTCACCTCGGTGTCGCACACGCGGGGGCTGCCGCAATCCAGGAGCGCGCCGCCCAGGCTCGCCTCACCGGCGTCGACGACACGGAGCTCTGACACACCCCTCGAATCGTCCTCGGCAGAGACCGCCACTACGGCCGAGGTCTGCTTCGTGTACCGGCCGTCGAGACCAACCAGCTCGCCGCCCGCGTCGACACCCGGCGCGGCGGTGTCCGGGGGCGCATACGTGAGCAGCAGCCGGAGGTTCTCCATCTCGACGACGTCGTTGGCGGTCTGGCCCTCTTCCCCGGCTTTGAAGAGCACACCGTGGTTGGGCGACGTGCCGGTGTACCAACGTCGCACGAGGTTGGTGATCTCGAACGATCCCCACTCGGTGTCCTCGCCGCTGTAGCCCGCGTCCGGCGGCGCCGCCTCTTGCGCCAGGAAGTCGCCGCCCGCACTGGCCCAGGAGTTGACCCCGTCCCGCTTGGTCCACGTCGCGCCGGCGGTGAACGGCGCTGTCAACTCGTGCAGGTAGATCCAACTCGAGGATGGCGTGTCGTACCACGACCAGTCGACCACGACGTGGGCGGAGACGATTTCGCTGCCAGTGGGGATCTGGCTGAAGTCGAACTTCGCCACCGCGCGGTAGCGGTCGTTCCACGGTGACCAAGCCAGCTTCCCGACGAGCGGCGTTGCCTGGTTGGCGCAGGCCTGGCTGCTCATCGTCGAGATCTCACACGTCAGCGCGGGATTCAGCGTGACCGTCTGACGCGCGGCATGAGCTTCCGGACTCACGAGGCCGCACGCGGCCGTGAGGACTACAGCGGCTACGGCACACCGCCTGCGCCATCGCTCGGCGGCTCTCATCTGCGACAGTGACCGACTTGCCGAACCCTTTAACATACATCGCCTTTCGTTCGCCGTCCGCAGAGGAATTCACTTGCTCAGCGATGGCGAACCAAAGCGATTGCTGCGTATCAAGTCAATCATTTCTCATGTTTGAAGCATCTCTTGTTCGCATGACGACATATTGAAGACTTAATGTTTGGGTAGCTGAGGTGGGGGTGGTGTCGGAGCGCGAGCGCGATTACAAATCGCAGTGGGCAGCGATCACCTCGCTCGCCGGCAAGCTCGGGCTGACGAACGAGACGCTGCGCAAGCGGTCCGCCAGGCCGAGGTCGACGGCGGCGCGCGGCCGGGCGTGAGCAACCGCTGAGGTCGAGCGCGTGAAGGAGCTCGAGCGCGAGAACCGCGAGCTGCGGCGGGCGAACGAGATCCTCAAAGGCGGCGTCGGTTTTCTTCGCGCGGGAGCTCGACCCGCAACCGCCGAAGCGCTAGCGGTGTTCATCGACGAGCACCGCGAGATGTTCGGGACCGAGCCGATCTACCGGGTGTTGCGATCGCCCGGTCGACGTATTACGCCGTCAAAGCCCGCGGAGCCGGGCCGAGCCGAGCGCGCGGACGCTGCGCGATCGCGAGCCGATGGCTGAGATCGAGCGTGTGCATGCGGCATCGCGCGGGCGCTACGGTGCCCGGAAGGTGTGGTGGCCGTTGCAGGCCGAGAGCGTGCCGGTGGCGCGTTGACGGTCGAGCGGCTGATCCGCCGGGCCGGCTCGGCGGGCGTCGTCCGCGGCAAGGCAAGGCGCACGACGATCTCGGACGAGGGGATCGACCGATGGATCTGGTCGAGCGTGACTTCACCGCGACCGCCCCAAACCGGCTCTGGGTCGCGGACTTCGCGTACGTGGCGATGCGGTCGGGCGTGGTCTACGTCGCGTTCGTCATCGACGCGTTCTCACGCCGGATCGTGGGCTGGAAGGCCGACACCACGATGCGCACGAGCTTGGTGCTCGACACGCTGGAGATGGCGCTCTGGACCCGCGAGCGGGCCGGGATCCCGGCCGGCGCGGGCCTGATCTGCCACAACGACGCCGGCAGCCAGTACCTCAGTTTCGCCTTCACCCAGCGCCTGATCCACGCCGGCGTGGACGCCTCCGTCGGCAGTGTCGGCGACGCGCTCGACAACGCCCTCGTCGAGACCACGATCGGCTTGTTCAAGACCGAGAAGATCCGCCGCGAAGGACCCTGGAAGACGCTCGCCGACGTCGAGCTCGCGACCCTGGAGTGGGTCGACTGGTTCAACAACGCACGATTGCACTCTGCCTGCGGCAGACTTGCCCCAGCGCAGTTCGAACAGCAGTACCTACAAGCAACTTCAAACCCAATAGAAACGGCCTCCATCAAAGCCGGGGCGGTTCAGAATCGTGAAGCCTCCCGCCACGCGCGAGGCAACAACTCGCCGGCTCGTTGACGGGAACATTGTCGAGTGGACGCGTACTGAGAAGACGCGGCCCACGAACACGAACGGTCAAGGCCCGAACCGACGGGCGCCGAGGACCAGCGCTCGAGATTCAGAAGGCAGGCGTCGACAAGACTGCAGGCGGTCAGCGGCAGCGCACGAGACAACGCGGTGTTCACGGGTGCGGGATATCGCGCGGGCTCACGGCAATCGTGAGTGACCGGCGACCAGTCGTCTTTCTCGAGCGGCCGCCTTGTCCGCCTCGTCTTCGTACGTGCGGCTGATCTTCGCGAGGTCGGTGACTGGCACAGTGGGGAAGGCAGCGCGCACATTCGCGGCTGCGAGGCAGTTCGCGTAAAGAGCTTCGGCCATCCGTCATGCGAGGGACACGGCGGCCACGAGCAGCACGATGCAGTTGGCTAGCTGGAATGAACGCGAAACCTGCACCGCGGGGGACGGTACGGGAGCCAGGAGGCTCACCCAACTCGACGTAAGGCCAGTTCGCGAGCCGAGCGTGTACCGTCGCGTGGCGACGCTACAAGTCCTCGATCGCCTCGATCGCCTCGATCGCCTCGGTCCAAGAGGATGCGGACCGTCCTGACTGTCTACCCGTCCGTGGGGGCAGGTTCTTCGATCGTCTTCTCATCGTCTTTTGACCTGCTGCGAATGGCAGAGATCACTGTCCCGGCGTCGACCGAAGCCATCGGAAGCAGACGCCGAAGTATGGTCTGGGCGTCCGTTCCGTAGATCTCATCGGCGAGTTCTTCGAGCGCGGACGCGAGGTCTTGGACGCCCTCGACGTATCGCATCCGACGTACCCCGCGAGCTCGTCCGAACTCATCGTACGTGTCGGCCGTGAGGGATCGTTTGAAGTGCTCCCTGGCATCTCCGCCGACGTGAGAGGTCGTGACGATCACCGCGTGCTCGGGCCGGTAGATGCCGATCTTTGCACCGAATGAGTACGCGTTGCCGAGGCTGAACTCCTTGTCCTTGAGTTCGAACAACGTCAGTTCGCCGCTGATATCGGCGAAACAATCCATCTCGTCGCCGCCGTCCTTAGCCTCGATCAGCATCGATTCGTAGCTAACGCCGAGCGCCCTGAGCTCCTCCATGAGTAGCACCGAGAGCCACCAGCTGCCGTCAAGCAGTTGACGTCCGAGCGCTGCAAGGCTCAGGGCCTCCTCGACACGCTCGTCCAGCAATGCCTTCCCGCACGCACACCTGAGACCCGCGCTTGCGGCTTGCTCGAGCGCGTCGCGCGAAGGCACGCGCGCGACCTGCGCGGAAGTCCTCTTGCAAATCACTACGAGCTCAACGTCGACGAGGCCTTCGCTTTCCAAAGTCTCCTGGACGTCAGCGGCTCGGTGGCGGTCCTCCTGCGGCAGCTGCTTAGGGAGGTCGCCCACCAGCAACCCTCCGGACGACGCGACGGACACGGCGGCGCGTCTGACGACGGGATCCGCGAGGACTTGCGCGCCCGCCTTCTCTCGATCCGAAGGCGCGTCAGGAGGCGTCATACCTTCTTCTTTGAGCGCTGTGAAACGATCCGACTCGTACGCGAACGGCTCCAACTCCAGCGAGAACCGTTGCTCGAACGCAGCTGCGACTTCTGCCAAGCGTTCGACGACCGAAGGTTGCCCAATGCCGAAAAGGCTGAGCTCGCGAGAACGAGCCCTGCCGCTGCGTCCTGTTCGCACCGCCGGCAGGTAGCGCCGAGCTTCGGCCTTGATCTGCACTGCCACCACGCCTTCCGGAACAGCCAGCACCTCACCGAACTCGGTCTCTTCCCCATACTGGTCGGTACGCGCCGTCGATTGGATCTGCTCAGCGTCGATACCAAGGCCATCCGCTTGAAAGCGAAGAGTGTCACGCAGCAGTGGCCGATACGCGTCTCCGAGTTCAGCGAGCAGCTCCTCAATACCGTCGAGTGGGTCTTCGGTCGTAACCCGCCGCATTCGAAGCGTCAGCATGTCGGTAGTCTACTCCTGAGCACTCAAGGGCTCGCCACCTGTGGGCCGCTCGGCTGTCCCGAAGGACGTGGTACGCAAAAAGCGCCGAGACACGACTGTTGCTGGGCGCGTGCCATAAGCCCCATTCGGAGGCGCGCGGACGACGATCGGCCAGCCATTAGGTTTTACGCGCGAGCAGTCCGGTCCCGCGGCCAGAATCTCAGCGTGGGCTACATCGCAGATCCCAACGACTCGGCGCCGGAGAAGCAGAAGGCCGGCGCCTCTGACGCGCGTCGCGACGGCCTGTCGCTGCGTGAGGTGACGAAGGTCGTCAACCAGTACATCGGCGTCAGCGGTGGATACCTCGGGGACTTCAGCTACCGTTCCCACGCCGACTTTTACCCGGAGTTCTGCGATCTCGACGTCGACCCTTACCGCTACGAGGGGACGACCCGGGAACGGTTCATCGAGATCCTCTCGACGCGTCACCCGATCGATCAGGCGAAGATCCTGCGAGGCGTGTTGGAGCGCTTTCCGGTCGGTGCCAGCGACTCTCCGCCACAACGGGAGAGGGTCGGCGCGGAGATGCTCGAGTGGATCCGGCGCCTTGAGTCCGGCGCAGCCGTGAGCGCCCTCACTCCGAGCGTAACGCGCGACGTGGTCCTGCACGCTCTCGCCGATGCCGAGAGCTTGGTGCGGGCGGGTCGGCCAACGAGCGCCGTCGACCGAGTCCACACGGCTCTGCACGGCCACCTCCTGGCTCTCTGCGAGGCGGGTGGCGTTGTGACGCCACCAGACGCGTCGATGACGGCGATCTTCAAGGCTCTTAGGCGAGGGCATCCGCAGTTGCAGGATCTGGGGCCTCGGAGCCAGGACATCGAGAAGGTTCTAAACGCTGCTAGTGCCATCTTCGACGCGCTTGGACCTCTACGGAACCGGGCGAGCGTCGCGCATCCCAACCTCGAGCTCCTCGGCCAGCCCGAGGCGATGTTAGTCGTCAACGTCGGCTACTCGTTGCTCAACTACCTGAGCGCCAAGCTCGAGACGGAGCCGTAAGCACGCCCGGGCCCAATCGCTGGCCGCGAAATAGGCATAACCCGCCTACGCGCGCACAGCGTGAGAAGCTTCCTGCGTGTCGATAGTTGAGCGCTACTGGGCTGGGGTACTTCAACGTCTGCGCGCAGAGGTGGAAGTCCTCTCGGAACTTGTCCGCCATGCCGGCGAGCGAGGGCGCGCCAACGAGCTTGCTTTGGCGCGCATCCTTGAGGCGTTTCTGCCGTCCAGGTGGCAGGTTGGAAGTGGCCTGCTGATCGACAGCCACGGCCGCTACTCCGCGCAGATGGACATCGTGATCCAGGAGCGGTCGGACGAACCGGCGATCTTCGCGCAGGCCACCGAGCTGCTGTACCCCGTCGAGACCGTCGTGGCATCGATCGAGGTCAAGACGACGCTGTCCACGCCCGACGTTACGAAGGACTTCAGGGAGAAGAAGGCCAAGCTCGCCGAGCTCGAGCCGGTTACCGGGACCCGGCCGCTCTTCGCGCTGCTCGCGTACGACTGCGAGCCATCTCCGAAGACCCTGGCCGGGCATCTCCGGTCTCATGAATCGACGGACGCACCAGACCTTGCTTGTGTGCTGAACCTGTGCATGCTCGCGGGCACGGCGACCGTATTCGCGAGCGAGGAGTACACCGTCGGGAACTGCCTCCTTCAGGAGCGCGACGCCGCAGGCGCATGGACTGGCGCGTATATCGAGGCCGAGAAGGGCGAGAAGGAACGGGCGGTTGGCGGCATGATCTACCCCGTCGTCCGCCACAGCGACGGGAAGCGGTATCTGGGCGACCCGGGGCGCACGCTGCTGCTGTTCGTTGAAGCGTTAGTGCGCGCGGGCGCCGAAGCGCGCGGGGCGTCCGCCCCGACATTGAGCGCCTACCTCAGCGACGACGCGCGAGCTCTCCATGCGGTCGAGGCGCAGGGCGACCTACAGACCGACTTCATCTAGGAAGTCGGCCGCGGAGATGCAGCGGATGCCCTCCGCTGCGCACGCTGCGGCGAGCGACATCCGGCCGGGTTTCTCGCCGAAGTCCTCGGTGACTATGCAGCACGGCGTGGAGGGGCTGCCGAGTCGACGGGCCTGCGCTAGCACGGCCGGCAGGCAGGTCTCGCGCGCCGTGTTCGGGTCGACGAGCTCCGGGTAGGCGTCTTGAACGTCCTGCTTCTCCGTCCACGGCACCGCTGGTTCGAAGAGGGACGCCTTCACGGCCACGGTCCACGTCAGGCTGTGGTCGCCGTCGTAGGACTGCCGCATATCGGCGATCACGTCGTTGGCGAACGTCACTGACCCGCCGGTTACGAGGTCCGTGAGGTGATCGAGGATGTTGTTCACCGGCCGCAGCGCAAACACTTCCGCCACGGCGCGTGCCTCCAGGACGTAGATCACGCTGCCGTGGGCTCACCGCGCGCGAGCGTGCGCCAGTCGTTGAGCTGTGCCGCAGGGATCTCGAGGTAGTCCAAGACATCGTGCGATGACAGGAGCCGACGCGATTCCGCTTCGAGCATCAACGACGAGAATGCGGCGCCAAGCTGTCGGTATTGGCGGACTGCGGTGCGCTCCCTGGGGCCGCTGTCGTCGTCCCGTGGCACGGGAAGATCCGTCGCGGCGTGGACCATCGCGAACAGGTTCCCCACGCCGAGTCCGGCGAGCTGGAGTCGGTATGCGGTGCCGCGCTGGCTCAATCGGAAGCGATTGGCCACACGTGCGACCTGGGTAACGGTCGAGACTGTCTCTACGCCCAGTTCCCTCTGGATGAATCGGCGGGTCGCATCCTCGGGCAACAGCAGGTTCCCGGCGACGGCCTCGCACCACGCCTCGAGCTGATTGCCGCCAACGGTCGTCATGCACATCGCTTCGGTCCGTGTCGCTAGATGCACGAGCTCGTGCACGTAGGAGAACAGCCGCGCCGCGGGAATGTACGTGCGGTTGACCGCGATCACGGGAGAGAGCGGGTCGGGCAGAGAGAACCCGCGACAGCCGTCCTTGCCCATCCGCAAGTGCAGGACGAGGACACCGCGTTCTTCCAGCCGGGTGCGCATCTCGTTCAATGCCTCGTACTGATTCCGGGCGGTGAACTGCACCTGCTCCGACCAGTCGAGCCAGGCACGCAGAGTCTTGGCGGCCTCCGCTGGGTCGCTAAGCGCCTCCAGGGTCGGCACCGCGGCGTGCTGCTCGTCGTGCTCGGTGCGCTCCAGGATCCAGTGCGCGACGGTCTGAACGCGACGTGCGGAACGTACGGCGGCGGACTCCTCGCGGGTGATTGTTCGGCCGAGAGTCGAGCCAGCCGGATGCCGGAAGGACGGCGGCACGCCGGCCGCCGGTGGCTGCGCGAGAAGCAACGTGGAGGTGGAGCGCTTGACGTGCGTCGCGATCCCACGGAACTGCGTCGTCGTCGGCTGCTCGGTCCCCGCCAGCCACGCATCCACCTTCGCGACATCGACCTTCAGGGCGTTGGCCAATCCGCGGCGGGACACGCCCGCTTCGTCCATCGCCCACTGAAGGACTACCGGCCGGATCGGGACGAGTTCGCCGCGCGCCACGCCGGTGAGGATACGCCGCCCGGTCGGACGTCAAGCCGGACCGCGCGCAACGGCCTTGGCTGTGCACTCGTAGCGCCCGACGTCTTCACACACTGGCACGGTTCCGACAAGGCGCCATTGGCGGAACCGCCGGCACCGCGGACGGCTGACAACGCGATTCGGCGGTGTTCGAGGTGGCCGTCCGGTGGTTCCGACAAGATGCTTAGGTGCAGTCGCCGGCCAGGTGGGGAGCTGGGGCAGGTCCTGGCTGACCGTGCGGCGTTCGAACCACTCGCCCTCGGCCCCGTGTATGCGCGATCTAGCGCTTCCCGATCGTGGGCACCCGGACGTGTCACCGAACGCCGTGGCGCCCTTCGCGGGCCGCATCGCCGAAATCGCGGAAGGTGACGTGGAAGCTGGAGGCGCGACGGCGATCGATCGAACATCCTTCGTTGCGGACCTACGGCTGCGCGGCGTGTCACCGGGCGAGTTCTCCAGGACGACGCACCGCGTTCGATGAACCTTTCGGCAACAAAGCCCTGCCCGTGCGGGGCGGGGCGTGGGACCGTCCGCATGTCCTCTCCGGCACTCGCAGGTTCGGAGTCGTCGCCGCCCCGGTCGGGTTCTATGCCTGCGCCGGAGCTTCGGCGAGCGCCGCCTCGTTGGCGTTCAGCATCGGCCCGCCGATTCGCTCCCAGCTCAGTTCGTTCGGATGCCAGTTGCGACCGTCCCAAGCTTTGTGGAGCACGTGGTTCTGCGGGTCGAGTCCGAAGATATCGAGGCGGTCGCGTCCCCACGAAACCGCCGACGGTGCGGACGAGAACTCGCCGCCGAGCTCATGCCACTCGTACTGCGACTTGTACCAGTGCGGTCCGCCCGCCCAAGCCTTGTGCAGCATCTGCCCGGAGGTCCCGACGGCAAAAATGTCGAGCCGGTCGGGCGCCCACGATGCGACCGACGGCGCGCTCGAGAAGCTGCCGCCGATGTCTTCCCAGTCGGCGTCGCCGCTGGGCAGCTCGGACGGCCACCAGACCCCGTTGACGTACGCGCGATGGAGCATCCGCCGGTTCTCTCCCACGACAAAGACATCGAGCCGGCCAGGACCCCAGGACACCGCGGCCGGCGAGCTCAAGAAGCGCCCGCCCCAGTCATCCCATCTGGTCTGCGACGGACCCCAGCCGTTCGTCCGCGACCACCACTTGTGCTGCATCTGCCCCAGGTGCCCCAGAGCGAAGACGTCCAGACGGCCGGGACCCCAGGACACCGCGGCTGGCTCGCCGATCGTCCTGCCGAAGAGCAACCGCCACTCCTCGCCCGGCGGGTCCCACTCCTTGCCGCCGTACCACGCTTTGTGCTTGATGTGGCCCCCACCGGCTCGGGCGAAGATGTCGAGCCGGTTCTGTCCCCACGACGTCACAGCGGGGGCGGTCCAGAACGTCCCGCCCAGCGCATTCCACTCGGGGTGCGGCCACCAGTCCGGCCCGCCCACCCAGGCCTTGTGCAGAAGCTGGTGTTGCGTCTCGGGGGGATCCAGGCGCCGACGGCCGACGCCGAACAGATCCAGCCGCCCTCGGCCCCACGAGACGACCGTGAGCAAGTAGGCGAACTGGGATCGCGCAGGCCGCCCGTGCCATTCCAGTTCACGCGGCTCCCATTGACTCGGCTGCCACGTTTTCTGAAGCGCGCCCTTGTTGATCGGGTGGACAGCCCAAATGTCCAACCGTTCGGGCCCCCAGGCGGTGACGGCCAGCGCTCGACGCATCATCGGCGCAGCGTCTCAAATGTGCGGCGACCACGCCGCCGGGCTGTCCGCGCAAGCCGGGCCGGTCCGCGCGGTGACGCGTCGCACCTGGGTTCTGAGCGGCCCGCGCCAACGGTTCGCCCCGGAGATGCGCGTTCGTGACCGTTCCGCGGACGCGACGGGCGATCGCTACTCGCCGGGTCCGGTCGTGCCCGCCTCGACGGCTTGGTCCTGCGCAACGTGACCGGCAGGAGTCGGCGGATGAAGGCGGCGCGCTTCTCGTTCTTGAGCCGGGGCTGGTTGGTCCACTTGCCGTCGGCGATCGTCTCATGGGCGAGGAGGTACTCCGCGTCTGTCTTCCACTTCGAAGTCTTCTTCGGCTTCGTCGGGTTCGGCGTTGCTGCCGTGACCTCGCGCTCCGGAGTGTCCCCAACCAGGACCTCGACGCAGTTGTGTTCGGCCGATTGGCCGCTTGCCGTCCCCATGCCGATGGTTGGTCCCGACTGCCTCAGCTGGTGTGCGATGCACCCGCGCCGGTGGCCCGCCCGGCGAATCCGTTTGCGCGCCGCCGTCTCTCAGCGGGCTTAAGGAGTGACGAGATAGCTTGCTAGGCGCCGCCTGAGTCCTCATCAGCGCGCGTCCGGCCGCCGGAAGGAGCGTTGAAATGGCATACGTAGGGCAAGACGAGGCGTTCGCAACCCCGCAGGGGTCCTCGGTTGGGCAAGGGCCGGTGATCCCGAGCCCTTGTCGGCCGCTGTTTGACCGAGAGTCGCTGGCGAACCACCTGAGGCTGTCGACAGACACGATCGACCGGCTCGTCAAGGCGGGGCGGCTGCCATGCGTACGCATCGGAAGCCAGGTGCGCTTCACGAACGACGATGTCGAGGCGTTCATCGCGAATCATCGCCAACTCGGCCCGGCTGCGTAGTGGCGCCCTCGGATCGACGCCGTTCGTTCAAGCCGCACGGCGTCGCGCGTGTTCGCCAACCCATTCGCGACCGCGAGTCGCGGCTGTGGCGTGCCCGATACGTCGATCTCGATGGAGCGGTTCGGCAAGCAGGGCGCTTTGAACGCAAGGGCGACGCGGTCGCCCATACCGCGACGTTGGTGAGTGAACTCAACCGAACAGGTCCTGGGCGATCGCGTGTGCCGACGCTGGTCGCGTTCCTGGACGAGTGGACGGAGCGGTTCCCGCGTCATCCGAGGACGCAAGCGACCAATCTCGAGCGCATCCGTCGCTACGTGTTGCCGCACCTGGCAACTGCCGGCGAGGTCCCGCTTGACGAACTGCGCCGCGGCGATCTCCGTGACGTCCAGGACGCTCTCCTACGACAGCGGCTAGCCAAAACGACGATCGATGGAGCCTTCTCGGCCCTATCCGCGGTACTTGGGGATGCCGTCGATGTCGAACTGATCGACGCCAACCCTGCCGCGCGCCTTCGCGTGCGAGCAGGTGATCCGCGCCTGGCTCCCTTGCGCGGGCAGGTTCAACGGAGAGCGGTCCCGCCGGCGGAAATTCACGCGTTCATGGCGGAAGTCCCGGGCGACTATCGCGCGGTCTGCTGGGCGCCGGCGCTGACCGGGTGCCGACCCGGCGAGCTATTCGCCATGAACTCTGACGCCCTGGACCTTGACCGCGAGCTGATCTATCTCCATCAGACGGTCGATCGCTACGGCCACCTCATGAACGGCTTGAAGGGCACCCATCACGTTCCCGAACGCGAGAAGCGAGGCCGTTGGACCCTCTGCCCGCGGGCGCTGCTAGCGCTTCATGGTGGCTCGATATCCGGCTTGTCGACGGTCCTGTTTCCTTCGCCGCGAGGCAAGCTCTGGTCAATCCGGAACTTCTATCGGAGCGTCTGGACGCCCGCGCAGGAGCGCGCCGGCGTCGCGTTCACCCTGTATGACCTGCGCCACACCTTCGCGTCCCGGCTGCTGGCAGCCGGGATACCGGCGATCGAGGTTTCAGCGTGGATGGGCCACTCGATCCGAGCCGGCGGCCAGGACATCACCAACACGACGACGCGGGTCTATGCGCACGCTACCGGCGAATACCGCGCTCAGGCGTTGGCGGAACTCTCCGCGCTCGTCAGCCAAGGATCAGCTCCTGCGGACCGGAGTTCGGCTTGAGTCCGTCTGCTCGGCAGGACAGAATCAGCACGGTGCTTCGTTCCTCGCTCGAGTCCTGCGCCCGCTTGAGGAAGCCCGACGCGACCGTTGCGCACGGTTGCGGCGCCGTGCGGGCGCGCAGAAAGGTGACGCAGGCATGAGGCCACGGATCTTCAATGACGCCCTTTGCAGGCGTTTCGAGCCCGTAGCCGCGACTCTGTCACGCCGGAGGTCGCGGGTTCGAGCCCCGTCGCTCCCGTCGCAACGAAGAGCCCTGCATCTGCAGGGCTTTTTTCGTTCCTGGGCTCGGATTCACGCCGCATCCTGCTCGGCCTCCGCGTCCGAATAGCGTCCAAGCCGCTCAGGAACGGCATCAAACGCGTCCAGCAGTTCGCGCTCGTAGGCGTCCGCGCCGGCCACCAGGTGGCCGTACGTGCGGTCGATCATCTTCACGCTCGTACCCATCCGGCGAGCCAGCGTGAAGATGTCGATCCCAGCCGCCAGCGACCACGTCGCGTACGTGTGCCGCAGGTCGTAGATCCGCCGATGCTTGACGCCCGCGGCCTCCAGACTCGGCGTCCAAGAGCGGTTGCGCCAGTTGTTGATGTCGATCCTGCCGCCCTCGGGCGCGGGGAAGAGGATGCCGCGGCGCTTGCCGGGCATCTGCTCCAGCGCAGCCACCGTTCGCGCTCGGAGCGGCACGGCCCGCGTCGAGCCGGCCGTCTTCGCGAAGTCCTTCAGCCGGCCCTTCGAATACGCGCGCTGCACCCGGACATGCGGCGCTCGAGGTCGACGTCGCGCCACTCACCGCCGAACGCCTCCTCGGGCCGGACCCCGGTCCCGCACAGGAACTGGACCAACGCGCCGCCCACCTCGTCGAAGATCGCGTCGATCTCCGCCCAGCTCTCGAACGGATCGATCTCGCCCGGCCAGGGCTCGGGATTCTTGATCAGCGCCGCCGGGTTGTCCTCCAGCCACTTCCAACGCACACCCCCGGCGAGCACCTGACGCAGACTCCTGAGAGACCGGTACCGCTTGCCCTCCGGCAGGCCTTTGCGCCACGCCGCGATCTTGTCGACCCGCAGATCGCGCACCGACTGATCACCGAACGTCGCGAGCGCGGGCTTCATGTTGTCCTTCAGGAACGCCACCGTCGACGGCGCCACGTCGTACTGCTCCAGGTACGCCTCGTAGAGCTGCCGCAGCCTCGCGTTCGGCCGGTAGGAAGCACCGAGCCGCACCTCGCGCAGCAGCTCCTCGAGGACCTGACGCGCCTCCGCCTTGGTCCGGTAGCCCGTCAGCTGCGGGCGGTTGGCCTAGGCGTCGGGGTAGCGTATCGCCCACAGCCCGCTCGGCTGCCGGTAGATCTGCCCCCGCTGACGAGTCATGCCGCCGCGCCTCGCACTCGACCGGCCCACTCCTCTCGGGCCTGCTCGGCAGCCTGGTCGGCGATCCTATTGAAAGCGGCCTCAGCATCGGCTCTCCGACGTCGTCGCGGTGAAACTCGAGATCGGCGCCGGCAGCGACGGTGAGCACGCGGGTCTGCACACGCGTGTCAGTCCATTCGTCGCGCGGGAGCCCGGCGCCCGCCGGCGCGGTACCGACCTCCTCCATCGGCATCCCCATGCGCAGGACCCACGGATCCACCCGTAGGGATCTTGCTGGCTGTGGCCACGTGGGCCCGTGATGTTGCTTTCAGACGTCATCGGTGCTCTTGCGGCGCAGGTCGCTCAACTCGCGGCGGGCGCGTTCGACGGCCTCACCGACCGACCGACTAGGCGTCCTTGGTCTCCGCCGGCGGACGGCGGCCGCCCGGGCGATTTCGTTGCTTGCTGGGCGGAGTCGTCTGCAATGCCGCGGAGGCTTCCACGGCAAGGCCCGAACTACTGCATCGGGGCCCGCCGGCTGGCCGTATTGCGCATGTGCTCATGCGACTCGGCGAACTGATCCGACGTTGAGGCGTAAGGACGGGGCGGGGCGTCGCTCGGGTCCAGACGATTCGTCCCTCAGGCTCTTGGACGGCACCGAGCGTATCTTGGGCGAACTAGGTCCCTGTCAGGCGCTTACCCGCGCGAAAGCTGGGACGCCTAAGCTCGTGGGACGCTCTGGGACCGCCCCTTCGCCCGCTGCGTCTCGCGTCAATCTGAAGGAGCTCAGATAGGAGCACCGATGCTTGACCGACACGAACCGCGCTTGTGCGACGGATGTCGTGCCCCCATGGCCCGACAGTCGGACGACTGCTGGCGCTGCCATGCCGCCAGCCCACGAGCAGCCGCGGGGACGCAGCGCCGGTCCCTGCAAGAAAGCACGATGCACGTCCTCAGCACGCGAGCTCGCAGACGCGCCGACGGTGTCCGCCGCGATCGGCGGCCCGCAACGCGGGAGTCCGGGGTGCGGACGCCGAGAACCAGCGCCTGATGCCGCACTCGAAGTGCCTGCACTGCCGGTCCCGTGTCTGGCACGACAACGTCGCAAGCGGCCGCGCGGCCGATCTGTGTCCCGGTTGCGGCGACGAGCTCGAGGCGGTCACCGACCTCTCCGAGCTCGTCGGCCTCCGGGCGCTCCGAGTGCGCCCCCACCTGACGCATCGACAAACCGCGGACCAGTTCGACCGAATCTCGCGGCAGATCCGCGAGACTGTCGCTGCACAGGACGCGGAGCGCCAGCGACGGATCGACTTCGACGGCCCTTGACGCGGAGGCTGGACAGGCGTCCGCGACCGCTCGGTGCGGCGCCGACCGCAGTGCGCGCAGCCGCCCGAGTGACGTGGCGGTGGGTCGTTGCGACGGTGCCGCCGTGCCCTAACGAGGGCCGTCGGTGGAGACAGACGACGCGCCGGGGCCCTTGGGCGTTGAGGGTGCGAGCCAGAACAGCGCGACCCAGCGGTGAGGTCCGGCATCGTAGTTGAGAAGAAATGCCAGGACGGTCCGTCCGGAGAGGCGCTGAATGATGTCGACGTAGGTGTGGTCGGCGTTGCGTTTGAGGTTCTCGTCGGTACGGCGCAGCTCTGCGGTTCGCCCGAAGTCAGCCAACGGGTCGCCCGGGTCCCCGTAGGTTCCGGCCATGGTGCACGCCAGCAGATCCTCGCCGAGCATGACGGTCTCGGCGGTAGCCGGAAGGTATCCGTGCTCGCGCACATGTAGGCTCAGGATGGCGTCAGAGGCGGCGTCCAGCAACTGCTCGCCGGAGAGCGGGGTGCGAGAGTCAGGCAAGGGCAAGAGGGCCTGCGCAGGTCAGGCATCGCTCGTCGTGGCCGAGTACTTGCGCGGCGGCCGGCGCCTGCCAAAGGAGTTCGCACGAGCCTTGACAGACGAGCGCCCCTGTGGCGAATTCCGGGCCGCCATCGACGGCGGCCAGATGGCGCTGATTGATCGCCAGTCTGGAGCTTGTGTGCCACCAGCCGTTGACGGCGCCGTGCTGATCGAGATAGATCTCAACTCTGGCGCCCGGGGGCATCAGCGTCCCGTCAAACGCATCAGGCGCCCATGCTCGTCGGATCGTGCCGTCCGCACCGTGCGTCCACAGTGCACGAGCATCTGTGTCCATCACCCGAGCGGTGACGATCCGGGCATTGACGGGGTTCCTGAGCGGATCAACCCCATCGATCGGCTCGCGGGCGACGTTCGGTGTGCTGCCGAGAGCACCTGGCAGCACGTCGAGGAGTGCGCGGGTCTCGGCCAAGGCGAACGAGCGTTCAACCTCCGCTGACGCGTCCATCACCACCAGCCGCGACCCCCTCTTGTGCGCCCGGCGCGTCGCGTCGACCAGCAGGCGCCGCCCAGTGCTGTCGACGAACGACACTTCGCGCAGGTTGATCGCTACGAGTCGCGCGTGCTGGAGCGCCGCGTCCAGGACCAGCCGCAGCTGCGGCGCGGTGACCGAGTCCAACCTCCCGGCAGCACGAACGGTCGCGGCGTCCATCCCGGTCGGCGACCAATCGCAGACGAAGCCTGTCGGTCCCCCGGGCCCATCGGACGCACTGTGAGAAGACATTCGAGACTCCAGGTTGCATCGCAAGAAACCGAAGTCCGGTTGGGGTGCCCCGTCCAAAGACCGAACCGCACCACCTAGCCCTCACGAGCACTGTACCGCCGCGTCGAAACACTCCTTTCCGGCTGGCTGACGCCAGCACGGTTGGTGTCGACCATTGCGTTCCAGCCTGCCTGCAAACGCGCCACGACCCTAGCCGGTCGTCAGGTCAAACCTGAACCGATGACCAGGAAAGCCGACGATTGGACGAACGGCCGATCACGCCCTCCGAAACGCACACCTAGCCTGCCTGGCGATGGACCTCGCGAGCTCGGGGGACCGCTCTTGGAGGAGAGCCGGCTCGCGCGGACACACACGCGTAGGAACTCTCGGAGGACTTTGATGTCGGAGAGCATGATGCTCCCCAAGACGCCGCGCTTTCGCGCGAGCGGTAGAGCAGCACAGACGGGGCGGGCCGGGCGGGTGGCGTGCAGCCGGAGCCCGCGGGAGCAGGTGGATCTCGAAGTCGTCGTGCCCGTCTACAACGAAGAGGCGCGGATCGCCGAGACGCTGGAAGCGCTCGTCGCCTACCTCGAGCGGCAGCCGCTGCACTCGTGCGTCGTGGTCGTCGACAACGGCTGCGCCGATCGCACGCTCGATCGCATCGACGAGATCGCGACCACGCGCGTGCCGATCCGGGTCATCGCGTGCGCGAACAAGGGCAAGGGCGCGGCCATCCGCCGCGCCATGGTCAGCACGCGGGCGCGCTGGATCGGCTTCTGCGACGCCGACCTGGCCACGCCGATCGAGACGATCGGCCCGGTCGTCGAGCTGCTGGCCGCCGGCCACCCGATCGTCATCGCCTCGCGCCGCGTCGCGGGCGCGTCCTACGTCACCGCGCAGCCCGTGGTCCGCCGCTTAGGCGGCATGGTCTTCCGGAGCCTCGCCGGGCTGGTCGTGGACGGGATCGCCGACACGCAGTGCGGGTTCAAGTTCTTCGACGCCGACGCGGCGAAGGCGCTGTTCGCGCGCTCGGAGGCCAGCGGCTTCGCGTTCGACGTCGAGATCCTCGCGCTGGCGCGTCGCGACGGCCTGACCATCACCGAGGTCCCCGTCGCCTGGACGGATATCGACGGCTCCTCGCTGAACCCGTTCGTCGACGGCCCGCGGGCGGTCCGCGAGCTGATGAACGTCCGCTCCCGCCTGGCCACCCTTCCGGCATGACGGCGCTCGACAGGTTCGACGGCGCACGTGTCGTCGTCTGCAACTGGCGTGACCTCAAGCACCCGAGCAAGGGCGGCGCGGAGGTGTTCTGCCATCAGGTGGCCGAGCACTTCGCGCGCGCCGGCGCGCAGGTCGACCTGCTGACCGCGGGCTCGGAAGGCAACGCCGCGCAGGAGACGATGAACGGCGTCCGGATCCACCGGCTCGGCAACGCGCTGACGGTGTACCCGCGCGCGCTGCTGTGGATCCTGCGCCGCCGCCAGTCGATCGACGCGGTCATCGATTGCCAGAACGGCATTCCCTTCTTCACGCCGCTGGCGGCCGCCAAGCGGACCCCGATCGTGTGCGTGATCCACCACGTGCATCAGCAGCAGTTCGGCCTCTACCTCCCGCGGCCCGCGGCCTGGCTCGCACGGCAGCTGGAGGGCCGCTTCACGCGCCGCGTGTACGGTCGCCGCGCGTTCGCGGTCGTGTCGCCGTCCACGCGCACCGACGCGCGCCGCGTGCTGCAGCTGCGCGGCTCGATCCACGTCACGCCGAGCGGGATCGAGCGCCCCGACCGCCCGGCGCAGCAGCGCGCGGCCGCGCCGCGGCTCGTGTCCGTCGGCCGCCTCGTCCCGCACAAGCGCGTCGAGATCCTGCTCGAGGCGCTGCCCGAGGTCCGCGCCGCGCTGCCCGGGGTGCGCCTCGACGTCGTCGGCGACGGCCCGGCTCGCCCGGCACTCGAGCAGCGCGCGTCCGAGCTCGGCGTCGATGACATCGTCACCTTCCACGGCTTCGTCTCCGAGCAGGAGCGGCGCCGTCTGGTCGCGGACGCGTGGGCGACCGCGATCACCTCGACGTCGGAGGGCTGGGGCCTGACCGTGATCGAGGCCGCGGCGCTCGGCGTGCCCGCCGTGGGCCTCGACGTGCCCGGCGTGCGCGACTCGATCCGCCACGACGAGACGGGCTGGTTGGTCCGCGACCCCAGCGCGCTGGCGCCGGCCCTCGTGCAGGCGCTCGAGCGCATGGGCGACCCCGAGCGGCGCGCGCGGATCTCCGAGCGCGCCGAGCGCTGGGCGGCCGGCTTCTCGTGGCTGACGACGTCCGACCTGCTCGCCCGCTGCCTGCTGGCCGAGCGCGATCGCCTCGGCCGTGCCGGCGCCGACCGGCGCGGGGGCTCCGACGTCGGCATCCGGATCGAGATCCCGCGCCATCGCGTGGACCTCGAGCAGGTCGCGCGGGTCGCCCGCCGGACGGACCGCTGGACGGCGGACGCGCGCGCCGTCACGGTGCTGCTGCCGGGTGCGGACGAGACGACCGCGACGGCCGTCCTGCACCGGCTCGGCCTCCCGCCGGAGGATGTGATGATGCAGGTCGCGCGTCCGCTCGACTTCATGCTGGGCAACGACCTCGTCGTCGTCTGACGCTGTGGCCGCTGCTGCTGTGAGCCCGGTCCGCGCGCGCGGCGCCGAGGCGTGGGTGACACTGGGGACCGTCGGCGCCGCCGGGCTGAACTACGCGTTCACGCTGGTCCTGACGGTGCTGCTCACCGGCGCCGACTTCGCCGCGTTCGCCGCGGGCCAGGCGCTGCTGCTGATCGCGGGCACCGTCGCCGCGGCGGGCGTGCCATGGGTCCTCGCGCAGGCCATCGCCCGCGACGGCCGCGCGCCGCAGCAGCGGTCGTTCCTGCTGCGCTTCTCGTTCGCCGCCAACGCCGCCCAGGGCGTCGTCGCCACGGCGCTCGTGTGCGCGCTCGCGCTGCCGTTCGCCGACGCCGCGACGCTCGTGGCGCTGGGCGTGGCGACGCTCTCGGTCTTCCTCTCGACGGTGACGGTCGGCTGGGCGCAGGGGCTCGAGCGCTTCGGGCTGCTCGCGGCGATCGTGCTCGGCGAGGTGGCGGGCAAGATCGCCTTCGGCGCCGCTTTCGTGCAGCTGGGCGCGGGCCCGGCGGGCGCCTTCGCGGGTGCGAGCGCGGGCGCGTTGATCGTCCTCGCCGCCGCGGCCTACGTGATGCGCCATGACCTGCGGGCCGCCCCGCAGGCGCGTCCGGTCCACGGCCTGCTGCGCGGCACGCTCGGCATGACGTCGGTGCAGGCGCTGATCACCGGCATGGGCGTCCTGGACGTCGTGCTCGCGGCGATGCTGCTGACCGGCGACGCCGACCTCGCCGCCTACACGCTCGCCGCGACCGTCGGGCGTGCCCCGCTGTTCCTCGGCGTCGCGCTGTCCGTCGCGATCTTCCCGCGCCTGAGCCGCGACGCGCACGACGGGCGCGTGGTCAGCCAGAGCCTGCGCCGGCTGCTGATCGTCGGCGCGCCGGCGGCGCTGATCGCGATCACCGCGCCCGCCGCGCTGCTCGAGCTGGCCGTCCCGTCCGGCTACGAACGCGCGATCGAGCTGCTCCCGTACACGCTGTGCGGCGGCTTCGCGTTCGCCGTCGCCACGCTGCTGGCCGGCGCGCTGAAGGCCGTCGGCGCGTTCGCGCGAAGCCTCCAGCTCGGCCTCGCCGGGGCGCTGGTCACCGTCGCCGGCGTCACGGCCGGCGCGCTGGCCGCCGAGACGCAGGGTCTCGCGATCGGCGCGGTCGCCGGCGCCGTCACCACCGCGGCCCTGTTCACCTGGGAGAGCGTGCGCCGCTGGCCCGGCGCCGGCTGGAACCTGCTGCCCGACCTTCTGCCCTCGATCGCGATGTGCGGTGTGCTGGTCCTCACTCGCGGACATACCTTCCTGTGGGGCGCCGCCGCGGCCGTCGTCGCGGCCTACGCGCTCCAGCGCCTGCTTGCGGAGTACCGACGTCCATGAGAATCCTTCACCTCGCCCTCGAGGACCATCGCCGGCCTGGAAGCGGCGGCGGATCGCTGCGCAACCGGGAGATCAATCGCCGGCTGGCCGCCAACGGCCACGACGTCCACGTCGTGACGGCCGCCCACCAGGCGCTCAGCGCCCGGGAGGAGGACGGCGTCACGTACTCGCAGATCGGCGTGCCGCGCGGATACGCGGTCAGCCTCCTGAGCTACCAGGCGAGCCTCCCGCTGTGGACGCGGCGCGCGATCCGCCGCCTGCGTCCCGACCTCGTCGTCGAGGAGTTCGCTCCGCCCTGGTCGAGCATGGGCGTCGGGCACTGGACGCGGCGCCCGACCGTCGGGCTCGTGCAGGGCTACTTCGCGCGCGAGAAGGCCGTCCAGTACCACCTGCCGCCGCGGCTGCTCACCGCCATCGAGCGCTGGGGCACGCGCAGCCATGAGAACTTGATCGCGGTCTCGCCCGAGATCGCCGCCAAGCTGCGCGCGGCCGCGCCCGAAGCCGACGTCCACACGATCGGCAACGGCGTGGACGGCGAGGAAGTGGCCGCCGCGCTGGAGCCCGGTGTGACCCGCGAGCCGGGGCTGATCGCGTTCGTGGGCCGCCTCGAGATCGACCAGAAGGGCCTGGACCTGATGCTCGACGCGTTCGAGCGGCTGCCCGCCGGGAGCCCGGCGCGGCTCGTGGTCGCCGGCGACGGCAAGAACGCCGACCGCTTCGCGGCGATGGTGCGCCAGCGGGGGCTCTCCGAGCGCATCTCGATGCTGGGACGGATCGACGGCGCCGAGAAGTGGCAGCTGTACGCGCGCGCCCAGGTGGCGCTCGTCCCGTCACGCTACGAGACGTTCGGGATCACCGCCCTGGAGGCGATGGCGTGTGGAACGCCGGTGCTCGCGTTCGACATCGACGGGCTGCGGACGACGGTCGGACAGGGCGCCGCGGTGCTCGTGCCGGCGTTCGACGTCGAAGCCTACGCCGCCGAGCTGCAGGCGCTGCTCGCTGACCCGAGCCGCTGCGAACAGCTGGGTCGCCAGGGCCGCACGATCGCGTCGGCCAGCGCGTGGGCGGAGCTGGCGGTGCAGCAGGAGCAGGTGTATGCGCGAGCGATCGGCTAGCGCGTGGACCTGGCTGCCGGCGCTGCTGTTCGTCGCCGGCCTGGCGCTGGCGCTGCGGCTGATCGGCCTGCGCACCGCCACTGAGCTGCACATCGACGAGGTGACCTACAGCCGCATCGCGGAGTCGGTCGCCTCCGGGAACGGGGTCGAGCTCCACGGAGCGGCGTTCAACCTGCACCCACCGGGCTTCTTCTACCTGCTGGGCGGCGTCATCGACCTCTTCGGCGTGCGCCCGGACAGCGTCGGCCGGATCACCGAGCTGCGCGTGGTCCCGGCCGTCATCGGCACCTGCACGTGCGCGATGTTGTTCACGCTCGTCTGGCGGACGGCCGGGCTCATCCCCGGCATCGTCGCGGGCGTGCTGTACGCGCTCGACCCGTTCGTGATCCGCTTCGACACGCGCCTGTTCCTGGAGGCGCAGACGCTGTTCTTCGTCGTCGCCGGCGCGGCCGCGCTGACCGTGCGCGGGATCGGTGACCGCTATCGCGCGCCCCTCGCGGGTGTCGCGTTCGGGCTCGCGATGCTGTCCAAGGACACGGCGATGTACCTGACCGTGCTGCCGATGCTGCTGATCGCGCTGTTCGTGCCCTCCCTGCGCCGGCTCGTGCTGACCGCGGCCCTACTGGCGTGCGCCACCTACATCGCCTACCTCGCCGTGGTGCTGGCCACGGGCGGGCTGCCGGCGCTGCTCGACGAGAAGGCGTCAGGCTTCCTGCGGTTGATCGGCGCGCGCCAGGAGACCGGCTTCAACCAGGAGGGCGGTGGCGTCACGCTCGTGGAGACGCTGCGGCGCAACCTGCCGTACTACGGCGCGTCCTACGCGCTGTGCGGGATCGGCACGCTCGCCGCGCTGGCGCGGGTGCGGGAGATCCGGCGGGGGCCGGCGCACCCCGGCGTGACCGTGCTCGTCGCGATCCAGCTGTGCGCCTCCGCGTACCTGGTCTACGGCGTCTTCATCGGCACGCTCGAGGAGCAGATGTTCTACTTCATGGCGGTCCCGTCGCTCGCGTGCGTCGCGCTCCTGGTGCCGGCGATCGCCGCGCGGCCCGTCGTCGTCCGGGCCGCCGTCGTCGCGCTCGGCGGCCTCTGGATCGTGGCCTCGGCCGGCTCGTGGGGGACCCTGCGCAGCGGCAGCGACGACACCTACCTCGCGTACGAGCAGTGGACGGCACGCCACCTGCCCAGGCACGCGCGCGTGGCGGTGACCGAGGAGATCGCGCAGTTCGTCCAGCGTGGCGCGGACGTCGGCGAGTGGGCGACGCCGCAGCAGATCCAGGAGCAGAACGCCCGCTACGCGCTGATCTCGACGCGGCTGATCGAGGACGGCTTCGGGCTCGCGGACGAGCACCTCCAGCAGTGGCTCGACCGCAACGGCCAGGTGATCTTCTCGGCCCGCGGCCGGACGCTCGGCGAGCTACGCCTCTACGAGCTCGACCCGGCGATGGTCGCGCGGTAGTCGTTGAGCGTCGCCCAGCCGTTGAGGCCGAGCTCCTCCTCGCGATACCAGACCATGCCCGCGAGGCCGTACTTGACCGTCTGAGCGACCGCGAACTCGAGGTCCGCGCGCGTGCCCTGACCGGTGTTCTCGCCCCAGAGCGTCGCCTGCGGGCCGGCGATCGAGCGCAGGAAGTGCGGCGGGCGCCACTGGGTCGCGTCCGCCGTGTCGCTGCCGAAGCGCGCGTCGACCCAGGTCGTCGCGGGGAACACGAGCGGGTCGGTGATGGCCGCGACCTGGCTGGTCCAGTCGAAGCCGCGCTGGATCTCGGCGTTGATCTCGGGTGGCGTGCGGTTGCGCAGGCGGTCGGCGACCGCCGCGGCGGCCTGGCCGGGCCGGATGCCCCAGCCGGGATAGAGCACCATCAGCGGACCCTTGAACGTGGTGCGCACCGTGTCGATCTGCCACTGCTGGAAGTCGACGAGCGCCCGCAGGTACCAGCTGTAGAACTTCTGGGCCTCGCCGTTCGGTGACGCGTCGCCGGGCTTCCAGCCGGGTACCGGGCTCTGCTGCTGCGCGAGCGCGTCGTAGGCCCAGTAGGAGTTGCTGTTGGTCCTGGTCTTCGGTGGCGGGTAGCCGAGCTCGTTCCAGCGGCCGCCGCCGATCCGGATGGCATGGATCGTCGAGCCGAACGTCTCGCCGATCCGCCGCAGGTAGGTGGCGGCGATCGTGCGCAGCGCGGGGTTGAAAATCAGGTTGGCGTCGCTCTTGTCGATCGCCAGGTCGCCGTCGGTGTTCGCCGTCCAGCGCTCGCCGAACTGGCTGACGAGATAGCTGTCGGCCCGGCTGTGGATCCACTGCGGCGTGTCGTGCAGGCCGCTGTCGACGATCACGTCCAGACCGGCAGCGCGCAAGGTGGCGATCTCGGACTTCTTGGCGTTCACGTACGCGGCCGAGACCTGGCCCTCCTTGGGCTCGAGGTCCTTCCACGAGAGCCGCACGACCTTGACGGTCACGCCGGCCCGGCGCACCTCGGCGGCGCCCGTGGTGCGGTTGCCGATCAGCCCCCAGCGGCGCGCGACGTTCGCCGACGGGGGAGGGCTGGGCGTCGCCGTCGGTCTGGCGACGATCGCCGGGGCCGGCGTGGCGCTGGGGGTCGGCGTGGCGCTGGGGGTCGGCGCGGGCGCCGCCGGGGCGGGCGCCTCGTTCGGCGGCCGTACCGAGATGCGGGCCCGGCTCGTGGCCGCCAGGGAGGCGATCTCCACCCGCGCGCGCGGGCAGCGCGCGGAGATCACGGCCTGCAGCCGCCCGCTCTCAGCCAGCGCGAGGCCGCTGAAGGAGCGATAACGGGACGAGCTGACGCGGACGGCGGTGGAGCTGCGGGCGGCTCGCAGCTGCAGTCGCGCCTCGGCACAGCCACGGACCCGCGCGCGCAGGCGCACGGTGGCCGGCGCCGTGACCGTCACCTTGGTGGTGACCGGCTCGGCGGGCCGCAGTCGCAGCGGTGCGCCCGCCGCCGCGGCCGGGGAGCTGACGGCGAGTAGACCCACCAGTCCGAGGGCCGTGAGAACCAGGCGGGGAGCGCGGGTCATGGGACTCCGGTACCTATCGGCCCGAGAGTCCAAAAACCTGAAGTTCCCGCGCGAACCCGGGACGCGCGTCTATTGCCGAAGAACCGGATTACTGAGTACCACGGCGTGCAATCCACGCCGCAGGACCCTATGCGAAATGGCGCGCCAGCAGTCGTTCGGCGGCTTCGGCGAGCGTGACCGCGACCTCGTCGGCCTCGACCGGCCTCGGGGCGGCCGGGGCGCGCAGCAGCACCGTGCGGGCCCCGGCCGCGTGACCCGCCAGGACGTCGGAGTCAGCGTCGCCGATCATCACGGCGTCCGCGAGCGTCGCCAGCCCGAAGCGGCGCCGCGCCCGCTCGAGCAACTCGGTGCCGGGCTTGCGGCACGCGCACGTCCCCTTCTCGTGCGGGCAGTGGAAGATCGCGTCGACGAACGCGCCCTCCTGCTCGAGCAGCTGCTCGAGCCGCGCGTGCACCGCCTCGAGGTCCTGCTCGGACATCAGCCCGCGCGCGATGCCCCGCTGGTTGGTAACCACGGCGACGGGCACGCCGGCCCGATTGAAGGCCCGGATCGCCCCCGCGGCGCCTGCGATCAGCCGCAGGCCGGCGGGGGCGGTCACGTACTCGCCTTCCGGCGCCTTGACGTTGATCGTGCCGTCCCGGTCGAGCAGGACGGCCGACGGCAACGGCAGTGGCTTCACGCAGCCTGCTGCAGGCGCGTCGCGCCGAAGATCGCCTGCTCGACGAGCTCGCACATGATGTGCGCGTACAGCATGTAGCCCTCCTGCACGCGCGCCGTGTCCTGCGTCGGGATCATGATGCTCACGTCGCTGAGTGCGGCCATCTTGAAGCCGCGCGCGCCCGTGAACGAGACGGTCCGCATGTCCATCGCGCGCGCTGTCCGCAGCGCCTCGACGACGTTCGGCGAGGTGCCGCTCGTCGAGATGCCGATGGCGGTGTCGCCCGGGCGGCCGAGCGCCTTCAGCTGGCGTGCGAAGGTCAGCTCGTACGCGTAGTCGTTGCCGATCGCCGTCACCGACGAGCCGTTGTCCGACAGCGAGAGCGCGGGCAGCGGGTCGCGGTCGAACTTGAAGCGCCCGACGAACTCGGCCGCCAGGTGCGTCGCGTCGGCGGCGCTGCCGCCGTTGCCGAACAGCACGACCTTCCCGCCCTCGCGCGCGCTTGCGATGATCATGTCCGCCACGGTGGCCAGGGAGCCGACGAGGCGCTCGTCGAGCAGCGCCTCCTTGAGCGCGATGCTCTCGCGGACCCGGTGGCGGATCGTGTCGAGGGAGAGGACGTTACTCATGGATGCTCCAGGTCGTCAGGCCCTCGGGGGTGAACTCGAACTCCGTCACTTCTCCGCCGAGGGCGATCAAGGCATTCGCGACGTGGTGCTTGCGCTGGAACGGACAGTAGAAGAGCATGTAGCCCCCGCCGCCGGCGCCGGTGACCTTGCCACCCAGCGCGCCGTGGTCGCGGGCCGTCTCGTACAGCTCGTTGATGAAGTCGTTGGCGATCCGCGGCGACATCTTCTTCTTCTCCTCCCAGGCCGTGCCCAGGAGGTCGCCGAACTCGTTCAGGCGGCGGTTGAGCAGCGCGTTCTTCATCTCGACGGCCAGCGCCTTGCCGCTGCGCAGGCCTTCGAGGGCGCGTTCCTCGCCGCCTTCGTAGCGCTTGGTCTGGTCCTCGATGATGTGGTCGCCGGAGCGCGTCTTGCCCGTGTAACAGAGCAGCATGTTGTGCTCGAGCTCATGCATCACGTCGGCCGAGATGCGCAGCGGGTTGACGATCACCCGGTCGCCTTCGAACTCGATGAAGTTGAAGCCGCCGAACGCCGCCGCGTACTGGTCCTGCAGGCCGCCCTTGATGCCCAGGTCCTCGCGCTCGAGCTGGTAGGCGAGGTGCGCGACCTCATAGTCGGTCAGCGGCTCACGGTGGAACTCGCGCAGCAGGCCGATGAGCGTGACCATGACCGCCGAGGACGAGCCGAGGCCCGACCCTGGGGGCGCGTTCGAGTGCAGGAACAGGTCGTACCCGCCGCGCCCGAGCTTGCGGATCGCGGCCTTGACGAGATCGAGCTTGCCGTCGAAGGCCAGGTCGTCGTCGTGCTCGTAGTTGACGGACATGCCGAAGTCGACGCTCTCGACGCCGATCTGGTTGTCCGTGCGCGGGCGAAGCGCCCCGTAGGCGTAGCGGTTGATCGTGGCGCTGAGGACGAGCCCGCCCTCCACGGCCGGGAACGGCGGGACGTCGGTCCCGCCGCCGGCGAAGCTGACGCGCAGCGGCGCCTTCGCGCGGATCACGCGTCCGTTGCCCGTCGCGGCGGAGTGGCGGACCCGCGCACTGGCACCCGAGGGCGCCGAGGTATGCGCCCGCGGCCGTCCGTGCGCGGACTGGCCCGCGCGCATATCCGGCCCCGCGGCCCAACGGCCGTCCGTGACCCCTGTCTGTCCCGTCACCTGCAAATCCCCTGTCGCGAGTCGCTTCTGCTCTCCCGCGGTCCAGAGTGGCGTCCCGATGCTCAGGTAACAGGTGTACCTAGCCGGACGTTCAGTCAGACATACGTCTAGGTCGTGGCCTCGGCCGCGGCAGTCTCGAGCGCGACGGCCGAGGGCCGCGTCTGCGATCGTGCGCGGCCATGCGGCGACTCACGGGATTGGTCCTTCTTGCCCTGCTCGCGTTCGCCGCTCCCGCGGCGGCCGCTCCGTCCCTGGTGACGCTCGGGACGTTCGCGCAGCCGACGTACGCGACCGGCGCGCGGGACGATCCGCGCCGCGTCTATGTGACCGAGCGGGCCGGGGTCGTGCGCGTGCTGGTCGATGGCGCCGTCCGCACGACGCCGTTCTTGGACCTGACGTCGATCACCTTGTCGACGGCGTCGGAGCGCGGGCTGCTGTCCATCGCGTTCGCGCGTGATTACGCCACGTCGGGACGGTTCTACGTGTATCTGACGGCCACGGCCGCCGCAGGCACGTCGGGCCAGGGCGGTGACGTCCAGGTTCGCGAGTACCGGCGCTCGGCCACCGACCCGGATGCCGCCGACCCGGCGAGCGGCCGCGTCTTGTTGTCGATCCCGCATGCGCAGGCGTCGAACCACAACGGCGGCCAGGTCGAGGTCGGGCCCGACGGGAAGCTGTGGATCGCGACCGGCGACGGAGGTGGTGGCAACAACCAGTACGGGCATGCGCAGAACCCGAACAGCCTGCTCGGCAAGCTGATCCGGTTCGAGCCGGGCGGGTCGCCGGAGATCCTCGGGCGCGGGCTGCGGAACCCGTGGCGCTTCTCGTTCGCCCCGAGCGGGGAGATCGTGATCGCCGACGTCGGCCAGAGTCGCGTCGAGGAAGTCAACGTCGGCGTGGCCGGCAACTACGGCTGGCCGTGTTTCGAGGGGTCGCTGCCGCACCTGAGCGATTCGGGCTGCAACGGCGCTTCCACGAAGATGCCGGCGCTGGAGAAGACCCGCGGGCAAGGCTACTGCGCGATCACCGGCGGGTACGTCGTCCGGGACCCGGGGCTGCCCACGTTGCGGGGGCGCTACCTCTACGGCGACTTCTGCGCATCCGGGCTGCGCTCCGTCGACCTGTCGAACCCGGCGACCGACGCGCCCGTCGGACTGTCGGTGTCGTCGCTGAGCTCGTTCGGGGAGGACGCGTGCGGGAGGATCCTGGCGGTCTCACTCGCGGGACCCGTGTACCGGATCGTCGACGGCACGGCGACGCCGTGCGAAGCGGAGCCGCCGCTCCCGACGGGATGGCAGACCCTCACCTTCGTGCACAGCGGCCAGGCGATGAACGTCAACGGCGCGTCCAGCACGCCGGGAGCGAAGATCATCCAGTGGCCGTACGCGCCGGAGCACGTGAACTCACAGTGGCAGTTCGTGCACCGGGGAACGCAGGGCTTCGAGATCGTCAACCGTCTCAGCGGGCAGTGCCTGGACATCTGGTCCGAGAGCCCGGGCGGGCTGCTCCAGTGGCCGTGCGACGGAGGCCTCGGCCAGCGGTGGGAGTTCCACTCCGTCGCGGCCGACGGGTCCTACAGCATCATCGAGAACGTCTCGAGCGGCCTGGTGATCAACCAGTCGGGCGCCACCACCGCGTGGGGCGGGGACGTGATCCAGTGGCCGCAGACGCCGGGGGCGTTGAACGAGCGCCTCGTGATCACGCCCGTGCAGCGCGAGGACGTGTGAGCCGCGGGCTCGCGCCCGTCTCCGCAGCGCGCACCGCTGATCGCCTGTCCGGTCGTCGAGTCTGATGCGACGCGGCGTCGATGGTCCGCGCGCGTGCGGTTGGCGTTGACTTTTGCGCGTTATAGCGGTAGGACTCCCTCGAACGATCGAATTCGATCAGTAAGGCGAGGGGAGAGACGATGAGACGCTGGTCCGTCGGCGGCGTTGTGGTGGCGCTGTGCCTGGGTGTTCCCGGAGTCGCGAAGGCTGCTGGCCCGCCGACGCAGCTCACGGTTGGCGACGAGGCGCGGCCGCTGAACGTGGAGGGGACACCGCAGTTCGGCTGGATGCCCTCCAGCGACAAGGGCAACGACGTGCAGACGGCGTACCGGATCACGGTCAGCAAGGCCGACGGTACGGCCGTGTGGGACAGCGGGAAGACCGCGTCCGACCGCCAGTCGTACGTGCGCTATCAAGGGCCCGCGCTCACCCCCGGCGAGGCGTACCGGTGGAGCGTCCGCACCTGGGACAAGGACGGCGTCGAGTCGCCGCCCGCGACCGCGTCCTTCGAGACCAGCCTTACCGACGACGGCTGGTCGGGCGCGAACTGGATCCGCCGCGTGACCACGGGCAATGATTCGACCGACGACTGGACGCTCGCGCGCAGGACGTTCCCCGCGCTCAACGCCAGCCCAGTCGCGCGCGCCCGCGTGTACGCGGCGGCGATGGGCAACTACCGCATCCACGTGAACGGGAAGGCGGTCGGGGTCGGGGACAACTACAACCACCCGACCGAGGCGCAGTACTACGCGTTCGACGTGACGGACGCGGTCAAGGCCGGTGAGCCGCTCGCGCTCGGCGCGCTCTACCACTACTGGACGTGCACCTGCCAGGGCCGCGCGAACGGCCCGATCTCGAACACGACGCTGGCGGCGGCGCAACCCGCAGACGCGACGAACCTGAAGGTCGCGTCCGTCTCAGTCTTCGACGTGGGCGACCAGATCACGGTCGGCACCGGTGCGGCGGCGGAGACCGCGACGGTCACGAAGATCGGGACCGCCGGCGGGAACGGCACGGGCATCGACCTGAGCACGCCGCTCAAGACCCCACGCGCGAGCGGGCAGGCCGTGCTCGACCACGCCGGCCCGAGCGGGCTGATCATCAAGGCCGTCGTCGACCATCAGGACGGCACGCGCGAGACGTTCGTCACCGACGGCACCTGGAAGGTCTCCAAGGCCAGCGAGTACACGAACGCCACGATCACGCGGCGCAACGGGGACTCCGGCGACAACGCGGAGCGCTACGACGCCCGCGGCGAGCAGCCCGGCTGGGACACGACAAGCTTCGACGACACCAACTGGCAGCCCGCGTACGCGATCGGCCCGCACCCGCGGCCGCTGAACCCTCTGCGCGAGACGTTCAGCCATCTGGACCCGGCGATCAGCCGCCTCGAGTACGAGACGGTCAAGCCGAAGACGCTCACCAAGCTCGCCGACGGCTCGATCGTCGCCGACTTCGGCAAGGTCCAGTCGGCGATGCCGCGCATCGCCTACTCCAGCGGCGTCGCCGGCCGTCAGGTCGTCGTCCAGACGAGCTACCGCCTGAACAACACGACGCTCGCGGCGCCGGCCGCCGAGGGCGAGAGCAACCTCAAGGTCGCTTCGGTCTCCAACTTCGTGCCCGGCGACCGGATCACGGTCGACCAGGCCGCCAACGGCTACGGCGCGGGCGATCCGGAGACGCGCACGATCACTGAGGTCGGGACCGCCGGCGCGACCGGCACGGGCATCACGCTCGACGCCCCGCTCGAGCGCGACCATGCGACCGCGCGCTTCGTCGAGGGCTCACGCGCCGGCACGAGCACACACGACACGCAGGGCTCCAACCTCGGCTTCTGGTACACGCAGAAGGACGGCGCCCAGGTCGCGCAACCGTTCCAGTACTGGGGGTGGCGCTACCTGCAGATCCTGCCGCCGGGCGCGGGTGAGGACCTGACCGCCGACGACATCTCGGCCGTGATCCAGTTCAGCGCCGTCCACGACGAGCGGCGCGCGACGTTCGACTCCGACAACGAGACGCTCGACGCCGTCTTCGACCTCATGCAGCACTCGGGCATCGACTCCTCGCAGGAGGTCTTCCTGGACACGCCGACGCGCGAGAAGGGCCAGTTCACCGGCGACACGGTGGACATCTCATACGCGAACATGATCGCCGCGGGCGACCGTAACGCCACCAAGCGCGCAATCCGGGAGATCATCTACAGCGCGACGCACTCGTGGAAGGCGGCGTCCAACGGCTACTGCACCGCGGCGCAGCTGCCGTGCTCGTACCCGAGCATCGGCACGCCGGGCCGCGTGAACGCCGTCTATCCGAACGGCGACAACATGCGCGACATCCCGGACTACACGCTGATGATGCCGGACTGGGTGTGGCGTTACTACGAGCAGTCGGGCGACGCGTCGGTGCTCGCGGACAGCTACGACGCCCTCAAGGCGATCGCCACCTACGTCAAGACGAACATCGCCACGTCCGGCAACGCCGAAGGGCTCGTCTACAACCTGTTGGGCGGGACGAGCTCCTATCAGTACGGGATCATCGACTGGCCGGCGCCGATGCGCTACGGCTACACGTTCGCCGACAACGCCGCGCGCACGATCCACAACGCGCACGCCGTCGGGACGCTGCGCGCGTCCGCGAAGGTGGCGCGCGTGCTCGGCAAGCCCGAGGATGGTGCCACTTTCGACGCCTGGGCTGACAGCCTGAGCGCGGCGATCAACGCCAAGCTGCTGCGCCCGGACGGCCTCTACACGGACGGGCTGAGCTCCGCGGCGGGCAACCCGCAGATCGACAACACGGCCCAGCACGCCCAGACGTACCCGATCTACTACGGCGTCGCGCCGGCCGACAAGGTCGCGGGGCTGGCCGACGCGATCACCGCGCAGGGGATGAAGCAGGGCCCGATGACCTGGCACGTGCTGCTCAAGGCCTTGACCGACGCGGGTCGCTACGACCAGGTGGTCAAGCTCATGACCGACCCGAACGCCGACGGCCCGGCCCGGACGCTCGCGCAGCAGGGCACGTACATGTGGGAGCAGTGGAACCCCGGCTGCGCCAACGGCTGGCCGTGCGCGCCGACCAACAACGAGTCGATGTCGCACGGCTGGGGCTCGTGGGGCATCGTCGACCAGATCGAGTCGCTGCTCGGGATCAAGGTCACGAGCCCGGGCGCGGCGACGGTCCGGATCGAGCCACCCGCGGTCGACAGGGCCGACCTGCACCGCGCGAGCGGTTCCGCCTGGACGCAGCGCGGCACGGTCCGCACGGCGTGGAAGAAGGTGAACGGAACGTTCGTTCTCGATGTTGACGTCCCGGCCAACACCAAGGCGACCGTCGCGATCCCGAACCCGGGCGGCGTGAAGTACGTCGGCGTCGGGGCGGGCGCGCCGCGCTACGTGGGCGAGCAGGGCGGGCGCGCCGTGTTCGAGGTGGGCTCGGGAGCGACGCACTTCAGCCTCGGCGCCACGGCTGACGTGCCGGTCGGCGGCACCGTGCCGGCCACGCTGAGCCTCAGCCTCGGCACGCCCCCCACGTTCGGGGTCTTCACGCCGGGCGTGACGCAGGAGTACACCGCGTCGACGACCGCTAGCGTCGTCTCGACGGCGGGCGACGCGACGCTGGCCGTCTCCGCGCCCGGCCATCTGACCAACGGCGCGTTCAGCCTGCCCGAGCCGCTGCGCGTCGAGCTCAGCAAGACGAGCTGGTCAGCGCCGGTCTCCAACGACACGGTGGACGTCGGCTTCAAGCAGCTGATCAAGCGCACGGACCCGATGCGCACCGGCAGCTACTCCAAGACGCTGACGTTCACGCTGTCGACGACGTCGCCGTAAGAGAACTCGAGGCGCCGGCCCTGTGCCGGCGCCTTCGATGAGTTTCGCGAGCGCCTAGCGTCCTGGGGACATGAACGCTTCCGAAACCGGCTACATCCCCGTTGGCGACCTGAACGTGTACTACGAGACCTACGGCGAGGGCGGCTTCCCGCTGCTGCTCCTGCACGGTGGGCTGTTCGACATCGAGCAGCAGTGGGCCGCGCTCATCCCGGGGCTGGCGGCGGATCGGCGCGTGATCGCGATCGACTTCCAGGCGCACGGGCGTACGAACGACATCGACCGCCCGCTGGCGATCCCCGCGCTCGCGGACGACGTCGTGGAAGTGCTCAAGCACCTGGGCCTCGAGCAGGTCGACGTGTTCGGCTTCAGCGTCGGCGGCGCCGTGACCATCGAGCTGGCGGTTCACCACCCGCAGCTCGTGCGCAGGATCGTCGTCTCCTCGACGTCGTTCTCGCCGGACGGCGACCGCGGGGGCAACACCGAGGTCGTGATGGAGATGACGGTCGACATGATCGCCGGCACGCCGATGGAGCAGGTCTACATGGCCAAGTCGCCGCACCCGGACCGCGAGCATCTGCAGACGCTGCTCGACAAGCTCGGCGGGATCATGGAGCACACGCCGGGGTGGACCGAGGACGAGATCCGCGCGATCACGGCGCCGACGCTGATCACGATCGGCGACTGCGACATGGTCAAGATCGAGCACGCGGCGCACTTCCTGCGCCTGCGCGGGGGCGACGTCAACGGCGACTTCGAGGGTGTGCCGGAGTCCCAGCTCGCCGTGTTCCCCGGCAGCACCCACTTCTCCGGCATCGCGCGTACGGATCTGGTGCTGCCGGCCGTGCGCACGTTCCTGGATTGACAATAGGAAGATATCTTCCTATTCTTGCGTCATGCCACGGCGCAAGCCCGGGACCCTGCTCCCGCTCGAGTCCGAGATCCTCACCGCCGCGCTGCGCCTGCGTCGCGCGGGACAGCCGAGCTTCCACGGGTTCGGCCTCGCCACCGCCCTGCGCGATGAGAGCGGTGGCGGGTCGCTGACGGGCCACGGGACCCTCTACAAGGCGCTCGGCCGGCTCGAGGAGTTCGGGCTGCTGACCTCGAGCTGGGAGGACGCGAGCGCGGCCGACGGCCGGCCGCGCCGGCGCCTGTACGAGCTCACGGGCAAGGGCGCGGAGGTGGCGGCGCGGGACGAACGCACCCCGGCGCCGGCGCCCCGGATCGCCCCGAGGCCGGCATGACGCCGGACCGCGTCGCGCGGCTTGTCGCGTGGTGGGTCCGCCTCTACACGCGCGGGTTGCCGCGCGCGCTCGCGGAACGCCGGATCGGCGAGCTCGACGCCGATGTGCACGATCAGATCGCTCACGAGCGCGACGCGGGCCACAGCGAGCGGCGGATCGCTCTCGGCCTGCTCTCGCGCCTGGTGCGCGGCGTCGCCGCGGACGTCCAGTGGCGGCAGCGGCTGCGCGTGCGGCGGCTGATCGTTGCGGCGCTGGGCGTGGGGCTCGGCGTCGCGACGCTGAACCTCGCGCAGGCCGACGACGCACCCGGCCTCGGGCTCATCGGTTTCATGCTGATCGGCGGGGCGGCGGTGTTCGGCCTCAGGCGCCAGCGCCGATGACCTCACGCTCCCGGATCCAGGCGGGCACGATCCGGGACGTGGTGATTCGCCAGCCGGCGGGCGTGCGCGCCGCGGTCCAGCTGAGGCGCAGCCCGCTCTCGCGGTGCGGCGCCTCGCCCTCGCGGTAGAAGAACACGAGCGAGTTGGCCTCGGCCGTCGCCTCGTCGCCGTCCACGTGGACCACGACGTTCGTGTCGACGTGCTGGGTGTTTACGCCCTCGACGTCCGACTGCTTCAAGAAGGCGGTGAGGGCGTCGAGGCCGCGGAGCTCGCCGCCGCGCGGCGACTGCACCGTGGCGTCTTCGGTGTAAATCGTCCCCGCGTCGTCCCAGCGCTTGTCGTCGAGCAGGCGCGAGAGGCGGGTGAACAGCGAGGCGACCTCGACACGATCGGAAGTCATAAGGGGCTCCTTGGTTGGCGGGTCCAACATTGGCAGCGCCAACTATACACCGATCCATTGGTGATACCAACGATGTAGTCTGTGCGTCGTGGCGGAGACACCTGAGCGGTTGAGCGCACGGCCGAGCTGGCTGCTCACGCAGCTCGCGGTGCACGCGCACCGGTTGGCGTCCGAGGGCTTCGCCGAGGCCGGCGCGCGCGGCTACCACTACCGGATCCTCGCCGCGCTGGGCGAGTTCGGGCCGGCCTCCCAGGTGCAGCTGGGCCGGCGCTGCACCATGGACCGCAGCGACGTCGTGGCGGCGATCAACGAGCTGTCGGAACGCGGCTTCGTCGAGCGCGCGCCGGACCCGGGTGACCGCCGGCGCAACATCGTGAGCCTCACCGCGGCGGGCCACCAGCAGCTGCGCCGCCTGGACGAAGCGCTCGACGCCGTGCAGGACCAACTGCTCGGCCCGCTCGGGGCCGCGGAGCGCGCGACGCTCACACACCTTCTCGCGCGGCTGCTCGAGCATCACGCGAGATAGTCCGGGACGCTCCGCGCCCAGCGGAGTCTCCCTTCATATGAGACTGAAACTCGCAGGCCTCGCGGCCGCCACGCTCCTCGCCGTCCCGGCCGCCGCACAGGCCTCGACCATCGAGCACAGCGTCACGACGATCAGCTTCGAGGGCAACTACTCGATCGAGGGCGTCGTCCCCCGCATGGAGCGGTTCGAGCGCTGGATCAGCGCCGACCGTGCGCGCCAGGTCGTCACCGCCGCCGACGGCACGCTGCGCGCCGAAGCCGCGCAGGAGCCGCTGAAGTTCACCGCCTTCGACGCCGTGCGCGACGAGATCGGGACGCTCACGGGCGAAAGCGCCAACTCCCCGCGCGGCACGTTCGTGCGCACCCTGTCGTCGGAGGGCGGCGACATCAGGGCCATGATGAGCAAGGGCTGGCTGGTCCAGACGGGCGAGACGACGTTCCTCGGCCGCCCGGCGCTGACGCTCGCGACCTCGGCCGGCGCGCCCGCCGAGGGCCGCACGCGCACGACGATGATCGTCGACGCGCAGAACCTCGCGCCCTACCAGCGCGTCACGACCGGCACGCAGGACGGCCTCAGCTACACGCAGACCATGACGGTCGAGTCGGTCGAGACGCTCCCGCTGGCCGGCAACGAGCACCTGCTCGCGATGAGCGACGCCGGGGCGAACGCCGAGCGCGTGACCTTCAGCGAGCAGGCGCGGCGCATCCTCGAGGGCCGCGAGCAGGCGAGCAAGCCGAAGGCGGCCAAGAAGAAGAAGGCCGTCGCCAAGAAGAAGGCCAAGAAGAAGACGCGCCGGTAAGCGGGTGAAGCTCAGGCTCACCATCGCCTCGGCGTGCGTGCTCGTGGCGGCGTGGGCCTCCCCGGCCCCCGCCCCCCCGGCGGGGCGCCCCGCGCGGACCCGCGGCCCCCGGGGGACGGGGGGCGGCGCCCCCGCGGGG
>NZ_JAPCID010000024.1 GCF_027587175.1 Solirubrobacter deserti | reverse complement strand
TCGGCCTCCCCGGCCGACGCCGCCACGGCGGCGCGCCACGAGCGCATCTGCGCACCGGAGGTCACGGTGCTCGACAGCCCGCGCGGGCTGCCGATCGGCGTGCTCTATCGCGGCGATCGCGTGACGCTGCTGCGCCGCGACCGCACGCGCGCGTGGGTGCGCGTGCGCTCCGGGGCGCCGATCACCGGCTGGATCCCGCGCCGGAGCCTCGATGGCTGCTGAACGCGACGACCCGCCCAAAGGGCTCGCGTCGCTGAGAGGCGTCGCCCACGGGGCGACCCCTCTCGCCTCGCCGAGGGGCATGCGTGCGACCGACGAGCAGCTCGTCCGCCGCCTGCGCGACGGCGACGACGCCGCCTTCGAGCTCGTCCATCAGCGCTACGCCAAGCGGCTGGAGCGGTACGCGGCGAAGATCCTCGGCGGGCGACGGGAGCTCGCCGAGGACGTCGTGCAGGAGGCGCTGATCCGCGCCCACCGGGCGCTGCGGCGCGACCACCAGCCGCTCCACCTGGCCTCGTGGCTGCACCGGCTCGTGCGCAACTGCTGCCTGGATGAGCTCAGCCGCGTGCGCTTCGCGCCGCTCGCCGACGACACGGACGCACCGGAGGCGCTCGCGCCCGGTCCGCACGCCGTGCTCGAGCAGCGCGACGCGGTGCACGGCCTGCTGGCCGACATCGCCGCCCTCCCGTCCGCGCAGCGGCACGCGCTGCTGCGACGGGAGCTCGACGGGCTCGGGCACGAGGAGCTCGCGGCCGAGCTCGGCGTCACGCCGCAGGCCAGCAAGCAGCTCGTCCACCGGGCCCGCCTGAACGTGATCAAGGGCCGCGAGGCGCGCGACGCGTGCTGCCTCGCCGTCCAGGGCGACCTGCTCGCCGCGCACGACGAGCGCCGCCGCGCGTCCGCCGCGACCTACCGCCACCTGGTCACCTGCAAGGCGTGTCGCGGGCTGCGCGATCGCCTGCGCACGGCGCGCCGCGGCGCACTCGCGCTCGTCCCGCCCGCCGGCCTCGCCGTGCTGCTCGGCGCGCTCGCGGCCAAGCTCGGCCCGGGCGGCAAGGCGACCGCGGGCGGCATCGCCGTGTTCGCCGCGAGTGCAACGGTCGCCGCGCCCATCCTCTTCGTCGCGGGTGACCCGTCGCCGGTCACGGTCACCAGCCCGGCGCTGCCCGGCGGTGCGCTGTCCGTCGGAGCGCCCGTCCCGCCCGCGACCGCGATGGTCACGCGCGTGATCACCTTCAAGCGCGGCGACGCGCTCCCTCAGACCGTCACGCTCACCTGCCCGGAGCACACGCGGATCGCGGGGATCCTGCCGCCGGCCGGCGCGCGCATCGGTGTCGGCTACGCGCCCGGCACCACCGTCGGTGTCGGCCGGGACGCCGAGCTCGTGTTCGAGCGGCACACCGCCGACCGCGACGGCTCGCTCGTCGTCGGCACGCTCTGCCGCGTGCCCGACACCCGCGGCTCCGTCATCCCCGGCGAAGCCGCCGCGGAGCCGTGGACGCGCACGTGCGCCGACCACGCCTACCTGCTCGCCGAACCGGGCGGCGAGGCCGTCGGCTCGCTGCGGACGCAGCAGCCGCTGGCGGTGCAGTCGATCGAACGCGGCTGGCGCGCGTGTGAAGACCGACACCGGCGAGCACGGCTGGGTCGACGCTGACGCGTTGTGTGCTGAAGCTCACATAGAGCGGCCGTGACGTTCAGCGTCGCGGCCCGCTGCCGACAATCCGGGACATGGAGGTCCGCTTGTCGGAGATCATCTCCGCGCTCTCGTACGCGCTCGACGTGACCGAAGGCCAGCCGGCCGGTCACGCCGCGCGCACGTGCGCGATCGGCATGCGGATCGCCGACATCGCGGGCGTCCCCCACGACGAGCTGTCGTCCCTCTACTACGCGCTGCTGCTCAAGGACGCGGGCTGCTCGGCCAACGCGGCCGCGGTCTGCACGCTGTTCGGCTCCGACGATCGCACCTACAAGGAGCTGCGCAAGCGCATCGACTACCGCTCCAAGCGCGCGAACGCCGTGTCGGCGTTCCGCAGCACGCTGCCGGGCGCACCCATCTTCACGCGCGTGAAGCGGCTCGCGGAGATCGCGCGCCAGGAGGACGGCAAGACCGACGAGCTGTACGGCGTGCGCTGCGAGCGCGGCGCCGAGATCGCGCGCATGATCGAGCTGCCCGAGAGCACTGCCGAGGCGATCCGCGCGCTCGACGAGCACTGGGACGGCGGCGGCGTGCCGTACGGCCTGCGCGGCACGGAGATCCCGCTCGCGGGACGCATCCTCGCGCTCGCCCAGATCGCCGAGGTCTACTTCACCGGCGGGGGCGTGGACGCGGCGCTCGCCGTCGCCGCTGAGCGCTCCGGCCGCTGGTTCGATCCGGACCTGGTCGCCGCGCTGCTGACCACCCGCGACGATCGCGCGTTCTGGGCCTCGCTGCACGGGGACGCCGTCGAGCTGGTGAAGGCCTTCGAACCCACCGACCACCTGCTGATGGCCGACGAGGAGGGCCTGGACCGCGTCGCCGAAGCGTTCGCCATGGTCGTCGACGCGAAGTCGCCGTTCACCGGCCGCCACTCCGCCGGCGTCGCGCACATCGCGCTCGGCGTCGCCGAGACCATGGACCTCGAAGCCGACTGCCTGCGTGATCTGCGCCGCGCGGCGCTCCTGCACGACCTCGGCAAGCTCGGCGTCTCCAACCTCGTGCTCGACAAGCCGGGCAAGCTCGACGCCGACGAGTGGGCCGAGATGCGCCGCCACGCCGAGCTGACCGTCCGCATCCTCGAGCGCGTCCCGCCGTTCCGGCACCTGGCGCGCGACGCCGGCGCCCACCACGAGCGCCTCGACGGCCGCGGCTATCACCTCGGGCTGACCGCCGGCGAGCTCGGCTGGATGCCGCGGACGCTCGCGGTCGCCGACGTGTTCGAGGCGCTGACCGCCGACCGTCCGTACCGCGACGCGCTCGACCGCGACGAGGCGCTCGCGATCATGCGCCGCGACGTCGGCGCCGCGTTCTCACCCGAGCACTTCGAGGCGCTCGAGGCCTGGGCGAACCGGTCTAGCCTCGTTCCTGCCGCGCCCTGAGGTTGTTCTCCGCGATCGTGCGGAGGAAGATCCCGGTGCGACGGTCCGTCGAGGCGCTGACCAGGAACATCGGGACGAACGGCACGAGCGGCGCGAACCCGAGCAGTTGTGGCGGGCCGCCCCCGTTGTGCGGGTTGTGCGCCCAGTGCCCGCCGCCGTGCTTGATCAGCACCTGCCCGTAGTAGCGGGTGGCGCGGTCCCAGTTGGCCACGGACGGGTCGGCGCGCAGCGCTTCGATCGACGGGTAGGTCTCGAGGAACCACGCCTCGAGCACGTCGAGCGACTCCAGCGAGTAGTCCAGCTTGGCGCTCACCTCGTCGGGCAGGTCGTGCATGAACTCGTCGAGCAGGACGTCCATGCCGGCGAGCCAGTCCTCGAAGCGCCGCTGGTCGTTCACGCGCGATCTCCCGGGACGACGAGCCCTGTCTCGTAGGCCAGCACGACCAGCTGCGCGCGGTCGCGCGCGTCGAGCTTCTGGAACAACCGCGCGACGTGCGTCTTGGCGGTCAGGGGCGAGAGGATCAGCTCGTCGGCGATCTCGGTATTCGACAATCCCCGGCCGACGAGCGTGAGCACCTCGCGCTCGCGCGGGGTGAGCTCGGCGAGGTCGTCGTCCCGCCGCGGGCGCGGTTCGGCCGGGGCCTGCGCCACGAAGGCCTCGATCAGCCGGCGGGTGAGGCGCGGCGCGAGCAGCGCGTCGCCGCCGGCGACCACGCGCACGGCGGCCAGCAGGTCGGGCGGGTCGATGTCCTTGAGCAGGAACCCGGACGCGCCCGCGCGCAGCGCGCCGAACACGTACTCGTCGAGCTCGAACGTCGTCAGCACGAGCACCCGCGTGTCCGCCAGCAGGGCGTCGGAGGTGATGCGGCCGGTCGCCTCGAGCCCGTCCATGCGCGGCATGCGCACGTCCATCAGCACGATGTCGGGCCGCGTGGCGCCCGCCAGCTCGACCGCCTCGGCGCCGTCGGACGCCTCGCCCACGACTTCGATGTCGCTCTGGGCCGCGAGCAGCGCGCGGAAGCCGGCCCGCACGAGCGCCTGGTCGTCGGCGAGCAGGACGCGGGTCACGACGCGGCCGTCCGCGTCTTCGACGACAGCGGCAGCGTCGCCGCGACGCGCCACCCGCCGCCCGGGATGCGGCCCGCTTCGAGCGTTCCCCCGAGCGCGGTGGCCCGCTCGCGCATCCCGCGCACACCGGCGCCCGCGCCGCCCGGCCCACCACCGCCGACGCCGTCGTCGACGACCGCGATCGTGAGCAGCTCGTCGTCGGCGCGCACGACCACCGAGGCGTGCGTCGCGCGGGCGTGGCGGAGCACGTTGGTCAGCGCCTCCTGCACGATCCGGTAGCTCGCGGCGCCCACCGGGGTCGGCACGCCGCCGACCGTGTCGACGTCGACCGTGACTTCGACGCCCGCCGCGCGCAGCTGGTTCGCGACCGCGTCGAGGTCCTCGATCCCGGCGGCGGGCCCGACGGGCGCGGCCTGCTCGGGGTCGCGCAGCACCCCCAGCGTCGCGCGCAGGTCGTTCAACGCGTCCCCGCTGGTCTGCTTGATGTGCAGCAGCGCCTCGCGCGCCTGCTCGGTGTCCTGGTCGAGCAGGTGCGCCGCGACGCCGGACTGCACGTTGATCGCGACCATCGCGTGCGCGACCACATCGTGGACCTCGCGCGCGATCCGCAGGCGCTCCTCGGCCAGCCGGCGCTCCGCGTCGGCCTCGGCCGCCTGCTGGCGGTTCCACATCAGATAGCCGACCGCCAGGGCGAGCTCGCAGATCGCGGTGTTCTTGAGCCAGATGGACACGATCATCTCCAGGTCGTGCTCGATCGGCACGATCGTGGACAGCACCAGCGGCGGGAGCGCCAGCGCCGCGATCACGGTCTGGCGCTTGCCGTTGAAACGGGCGAGGTCGAGCAGGCCCCAGGCCGGGAGCGCGACGACCGTGTTGGCCGGGATGTACTGGAACATGACCGCCGCGACGCCGAGCGCGAGCAGCGGGCCCATGAAGCGGAAGCCGAGCTGCCGCCGCCACACGAGCGGCAGCACGGCCAGGTACGTGACCACGACGCTGAACGCGTCGATGTCCTGCTCGGGCTTCTCCGTCAGCAGCCCGTCCACCAGCAGGATGGGCGGCAGGACCAGGACGGGCAGCCAGCGATGCAGCGTCGGGTTCACGGTCATGGATGGTGTCAGGCCGGGACGGCCTCGCGGCCCTCTTCACTGATGCCGACCCGCTCGTGCAGGCGGCGCAGCGGCTTCGGCGACCACCAGTTCCACTTGCCCAGCAGCGCCATCAGCGACGGCACGAGCAGCGAGCGGACGACGAAGGCGTCGATCAACACGCCGAACGCGACCGCGATGCCAATCTGCTGGATGAACGGGATCGCGCTCGTCGAGAACGCGCCGATCGCGACCGCGAGCAGGATCGCCGCGGCGGTGACGACGCGCCCCGTGCGGGCGATGCCGACCGCAACGGCCTCACGCTCGGTCTCGCCGGTGTCGCGCGCCTCCTTGATGCGGCCGAGCAGGAACACGCCGTAGTCGGTCGAGAGGGCGAAGATCAGCGCGGCGGACACCAGGAAGTTGGTCGGCTCCACGCCGTCGTAGAGGAACACCAGCGGGGCGAGCGCGGCGCCGACGGTCAGCGCGTTCATGACGATCGCCTTCAGCGGCAGCACGATCGAGCCGGTCATCAGCCACAGCAGGACGAACGTGAGCGCGGCGAGCGCGGCGAGCGCCAGCGGGAGCCGGCCGGAGATGGTGGCCTGCTGGTCGACGAACTCGGCGGCGGGGCCGGTCACGGCCACCGGGAACGGCGCGTCGGCCGTGCGGATGTCGTCGACGAGTGCGCGCGCCTGCTCGCCGACGGCGTCGCCCGGGGCCTCGACGTTCACGGCCCACGTGTTCGAGCCCAGGTACCGCGCCGGCGCGTCGAAGCGGGCGGCGTAGGTCTCGACCTCACCGGCGGCGGACTCGGGCGCGGTCACGGCCATCGTCACCGGCGTCGTCGCGGCGCCGCCGAACTCGGCCTCGCTCGCGTCGGACAGCGTGCGGGCGCTGTTGCCCGTCGGGACGGCGTCCGCGCCGACCGGCGTCCAGTTGACGCTCAGGGCGGGCAGCGCGACGACGAGCATCACGGCGGCGGTCGCGACCGCGATCACACCGGGGCGGCGCATGACGCCGTGGGCGATGCGGTGCCAGCGGCCACTGGCCGCAGCGGATTCCTTGCGGGCGAGCTTGTGCCCCCAGAGCGCCAGCAGCGCGGGGGAGACGGCCAGCGAGGCGAGCCCCGCGACGATCGCGACGCTGGCGCCGGCGAGCCCCATCGACTCCGCGAAGCCGAGCGGGAACAGCGTCAGCGTGCCGAGCGCCGCGGCGACCGTGGCGGCCGAGAAGACGACGGTGCGGCCGGCGGTGCGCATCGTGGTGGCGACGGCCTCACGCGGCTCGGCGCCCTTGGACAGCTCCTCCCGGAAGCGGGTCAGCAGGAACAGCGTGTAGTCGATCGCGAGCCCGAGGCCGAGGCCGATCACCAGGTTCAGCGCGAACACATTGAGGCTGTAGGCGAGGTTCACGCCCGAGAGCACGAGGAACGTCCCGAGCACGGTGGTGATGCCGACCACCAGCGGCAGCACGGCCGCCCTTCCGCGGAAGAACAGCAGTGAAAGCAGGAACAGCAGCGGGAACGCGAACAGCTCCGCGCGTCCGAGGTCGGCCGAGATCGTCTCGCTGAGCTGGAGGCCGGCGACCGCGCCGCCGCCCACGACGACGTCGTCGCGACCCTCGAAGGCCGCGACCGCGTCGGCCGCGACCTCCTCGTCGTCGACACCCGCGCGCAAGGTGCCCATCACCAACCGGCTGTCGCCGTCCGTCGACGGCGGTCCGGGTTCGGCGCGCGCGACGCCCGGGACCGCGGCGAGCCCACCGGCGGCCGCCTGTGCCGCGGCGTCGTCGCCGCGGACGAGCAGGATCACGCCGGGCGAGGTCTCCTCGCCGGTGGCGCGCTCGAGCTGCGCGGTGGCCTGCGAGGACTCCGCGTCCGGAGGTGTGAACCCGTCGCCGCCGTTCATGCGGCCCGCCACCGGGCCGCCGATGACGCCCGCCAGCACGATGAAGACGAGCAGGACCAGGAGGGTCCGCCAGGGCCGTGAAGCTGAGATCTGTCCGAGTCGCTGAAGCATGTCCGGCATGCTCGTTCGCCGCGGCCGATCGCACATCGGCCCGGGGATGACACTTTCCGTGGCCGCGACTGCTCCCTCAGGAGTACACGCGTCTAGGATCGACGCCGTGCTCGAACGGGTGGGGAGGGCTGCGGCCCGCTGGCGGTTTGCGATCCTCGCCGTGTGGGCGGCGCTCGCGCTGGTCGGCGGCGTCATCGGCGCGGGGGTGTACGACCGCACCGAGACCGTGGACGACGCGCGCGGTGAATCGGCGCGCGCGGCCGAGCGCCTCGACGAGCTCGACCCCGAGGGCGAGCTGGTCGTCGCGATCATCGCCGGCAAGGACTTCTTCGCGCGCGACCTGATCGACCGCGCGACCGCGGTGATGTACGAGCTGCGCGAGACGCCCGGCGTCGTGGACGTACGCGACGCCTACACGGCGGGCGGGTTGCAGGGCGACGACGGAAAGAGCTCGCTCGCCGTCGTCGAGCTCGACCCCGCGCTGGAGGGGGACGCCGCGCTGGAGGCCGCTGACCGCGTCGCCGAGAAGCTGCGCACGATCCCGGCGCCCGAGGTCCTGATCGGCGGCAAGCTGCTGGCCGAGCGCACGTTCGCCGAGCAGGCCACCGACGACGCGGTCCGAGGCGAGACGATCGCGCTCGTCGTGCTCACGATCGTGCTGATCATCTTCCTGGGCGGGTTCGTCGCCGGGGTGCTGCCGCTCGGTGCCGCGCTGGCGACGATCGCGGGCTCGCTGCTGGCGCTCAACGCGCTCGCGGGCGTGGTCGCCGTGAGCGAGTTCGCCGTCAACGTCGTCACGTTGCTCGGGCTCGGGCTCGCGGTGGACTACAGCCTGCTCGTGATCGCACGCTTCCGGGAGCAGCGCACCGCGGACCCGGACGCGCCGGTGGAGGAGCTGCTGGGGCGCACGGTGGGCGCCGCGGGCCGCGCCGTGCTCGTCTCCGGCCTGGCCGTCGGCATCGCGCTGATCGCGCTGTACGTGTTCTCGGACCCTGTGCTGTCGGCGATGGCGCTGGGCGGCGTGCTCGCCGTCGCGACCGCCACGCTGGTCGGGCTCACGCTCGTGCCCGCGCTGGTGGCGGTCGCGCACACGCGCATCCCCGCGCGCGGCCGGATGCCCAGCGTCGGCCTGCTCGCGCGGCTCGCCGCCTTCGCGCTGCGCCGCCCCGCGGCCGTCGCGGTGGTCGTCGCGGCCGGCCTGATCGCGCTCAGCGTCCCGGCCTTCGGGCTCGAGGCAGCGAACGCCGACGCCACCTCGCTGCCGGAGAGCGCGCAGGAGCGGCGCGTGCAGGAGAAGCTCGAGCGCGACTTCTCCAAGGGCGCCGTGGAGCCGATCACCGTGCTGTCCGATCGCCCGCCGAGTGACGAGCTCCCGCAGCGGCTCGTCCGGCTGTCCAACGTCGAGGAGGTGCTGCCGCTCGACGAGCTTCCGCCCGAGGTCTCGGGCTACACCGTCGACCCGCTCGGCTCAGACGACGGTGAACGCGCGCAGCAGCTCGTGCGCGACATCCGCGCGCTGGACGACTCGCTGTTGGTCGGCGGTCCGGCGGCGGAGCTGCTGGACGCCAAGGACGCCACGCGCCAGCGGCTCCCGCTCGCGCTCGCCGTCGTCTTCCTCCCGACCGCCCTACTGCTGTTCGCGCTCACCCGCTCCGTGCTGGTGCCGCTGAAGGCGATCGTCATGAACGTGCTCACGCTGCTGGCGACGCTGGGCGCGCTCGTGCTGCTCTTCCCCGGCCCGCTGGACCTGACCACGCCGCTGCTGCTGTTCATGTTCATCTTCGGGCTCTCGATGGACTACGAGGTGTTCCTGCTCGCGCGCATCAAGGAGGAGTGGGACCGCTCGGGCGACAACGAGGAGGCCGTGCTGCACGGCATCACCGCGTCGGGACCGGTCGTGACGCTGGCCGCGCTCTCGATCGGAATCGTGTTCGCCGGCTTCGCCCTCGGCGAGCTGAGCGAAGTGCGGGAGATCGGCGTCGGCATGGCGCTGGCCGTGCTGCTGGACGTCACGCTCGTGCGCGGGCTGCTCCTGCCCGCCGCGATGGCCCTCCTGGGCCGTCACAACTGGTGGCCTGGAGCGGTTAAACGAGAAACTCGACAAATGGTCTAGCCGCCTGCACGACAAACGACCTTCGTTGCCGACGCAACGTCACTAGCTTGGCTACCAGGTTTTTATTTGGTACCGAGGAGGAGGACGTTTGTCCCACAGTTGGATCGGTCGCGCCGGCGCTGTCGCCGTCGCGGTCACGGGCGCGCTGAGCGCGTTCGCGGGGTCGGCAGCGGCCCAGACCACGTACGAGAATGGCGTCACGCTGCGCACGTACTTCCTCGCGCAGCAGCCGCAGAAGACGTGCGTGCTCAAGTCCGGTCAGACGCCGAACGTCGACAAGCTGATGGACAACGTCAACTGGTCGACCGCCCAGCAGTTCGCGGACGGCCGCGAGGACAGCTACCAGTCCACGGTGCTGGCGCGCCTGAACGCCGCGACCGCCGGTGACTACGCGTTCCGCCTGACGAGCGACGACGGCTCCGTCCTGCGCCTCGACGACACCGTCGTCGTCGACCACGACGGCCTGCACGGCGACACGTCCAAGGAAGGCGCCGTCACCCTGACGGCCGGCTTCCACAACCTGCGCATCGACTACATCGAGGCCGGCTACGGCCAGATCCTCAAGCTCGAGTGGAAGACGCCGGGCTCCAGCTCGTTCGTCGTCGTGCCCAAGGACGCGCTCTCCACCGAGGCCGGCGTCGTGCGCGTCACCGCGCCGGGCAACAAGTACTGCGAGGGCGCCACGGACACGGCCGGCGACGGTCTGCGCCTGGACACGGTCAACCCGAACTACACGCTGACCGACATTCGCCCCGCGACCTTCCAGCCGAAGGTCTCCGGCATGGACTTCCTGCCCAACGGCGACCTGGTCGTCACCACCACGGGCGACGTCAGCTCGGGTGGCTGGGTCCCGAACCCGGAGTCCGGCGAGGTCTACGTCGTCAAGAACGTGGCCGGCGCCAAGGGCCCGGGCGACGTCACGTACGAGCGGGTGGCCGCGGGCCTCAAGAACCCGATGGGCGTCCAGATCATCGGCGACAAGTGGTACGTCTCCGAGCGCGGCCAGCTGACCGAGCTGTCCGCCGACGGCGCCGACGCCGACGCGCTGATGGACAAGAAGACGCTCGCGACGTGGCCCAACGGCGGCAACTTCCACGAGTTCGCCTTCGGCCTGATCCACGACGCCGACAACTTCTACGTGGCGCGGTCGGTCGCCATCAACAACGGTGGCGCGACGACCGACCCGCAGCCCGGTCAGAACGCGGGCACGTTCATCAAGATCAGCCGCAGCGACTGGAAGGTCACGACGATGGCCGGCGGCCTGCGCACGCCGAACGGCGTCGGGTTCGGTCCCGATGACCAGATCTTCGTCAACGACAACCAGGGCGCCTGGCTGCCTTCTTCGAAGATGGTCCACATCAAGCCGGACCGCTTCTTCAACCACTTCACCAACCCGGCAGGCCCGTACGACAACAACCCGGTCTCCGCGCCCGCGCTGTGGCTGCCGCAGAACGAGATCGCCAATTCGCCGTCGAATCCGGTGATGATCAAGGAAGGCCCGTTCAAGGGCCAGATGCTGTTCGGCGACGTCACCTACGGCGGCCTGCAGCGCGGCTTCCTCGAGAAGGTCGACGGTGAGTACCAGGGCGCCGTCTTCCGCCACTCGGCCGGCCTCGAGGTCGGCGTGAACCGCACGGCGATCGGCCCGGACGGCGCGATCTACGTCGGCGGCACCGGCGAGGGCGGCAACTGGGGCGAGGACAACAAGCTCCGCTACGGCCTCCAGAAGCTGACCCCGAACGGCAAGAACGTCTTCGACATGGAGAAGATGGAGGTCGTCGAGGGCGGCTTCCGCATCACCTACACGCAGCCGATCTCCGACGCGTCGGCCGCCAAGGTCAAGACGGCCTACAAGTTCAACCAGTGGCGGTACGTGCCGACGTCGCAGTACGGCGGCCCGAAGGTCGACGAGGAGTCCCTGCTGGTCACGGACGCCAGCGTCTCCGAGGACAAGAGAAGCGTCACGGTCAAGGTCGACGGCCTCAAGCCGGGCCGCGTCGTGCACGCGCGCTCCCCGCGCCCGTTCACGGGCGGCGCCGCGAACGAGGAGCTGTGGAACACCGAGGCGTGGTACACGCTCAACTCGCTGCCGGGCTACGAGGCTCCGGCCGCGTCCGGCTACTACGAGGCCGAGGAGGCGCAGGTCGCCTCCGGCGCCGCTGTCCAGACCGAGCACTCGGGCTACTCCGGCTCCGGCTTCGTCGGCGGCTTCTTCAACGCCGGCGCGAACATGACGTGGCAGGTCGACGTCGAGGCGGACGGCACCTACCCCGTGAACATCCGCTACGCCAACGGCCCGAACCCGTCCACCAAGGACAAGTCGCTGGCGCTCTACGTCAACGGCGTCAAGCAGCCCAACTGGGTGTTCCCGACGACGTCGACCACGGACTGGAAGTCGTGGGCGTTCAGCACCAAGCAGCTGGCGCTGAAGGCGGGCGCCAACCAGATCAAGCTCGCGTTCGAGACGGGCACCGACGGCAACGTCAACTTCGACGCGCTCAAGATCGGCGCCGAGCAGGACATCTGCGCCCCGAGCACGATCGAGGCGGGCTACACCGGCCTGTTCGACGGCACGCTCGAGTCGCTGACCAAGTGGCGCCTCGCCGGCGCCGGCTCGTTCGGCCGCCAGGAGGACTGCTCGATCCGCAGCGAGGGCGGCCTCGGCCTGCTCTGGTACTCCGCGCAGCAGTTCGGCGACTACAGCCTCAAGCTGGACTGGAAGCTCGTCAAGGACGACAACGGCGGCGTGTTCGTCGGCTTCCCGAACCCGGGCAACGACCCGTGGGTGGCGGTCAACAACGGCTACGAGATCCAGATCGACGAGTCCGACCTGCCCGACCGCGTGACCGGCTCGATCTACACCTTCAAGGGTGCGGACCGGGAGAAGGTCCTGGCGGCCCTCAAGCCGCTCGGCCAGTGGAACGCGTACGAGATCCGCAAGCAGGGCCAGAACATCAAGGTGCTGCTCAACGGCGTCCTGGTGAACGACTTCACCAGCACCGAGCGCAACATCGCGACGGGCTACGTCGGCGTCCAGAACCACGGCGGCGGTGAGTCCGTCTGGTACCGCAACATCCGCCTCAAGGGCGGCGCCATCGAGCCGGAGGAGCCCGCGGGCCCCGTCGTCTCGCTGGCCGGCTCCTTCAACTCCGAGCTCGGCTGCGCGGAAGACTGGCAGCCGTCCTGCGCGGCCGTGGAGATGAAGGACACCGACAGCGACGGCGTGTACGAGTTCTCGACGGACAAGATCCCGGCGGGCGACTGGGAGTTCAAGGTCGCGCACAACCGCAGCTGGGACGAGAACTACGGCGCCGACGGCGTCCGCAACGGCGCCGACATCCCGCTGAAGGTCGCGGCCGGCAAGGTGGCGCACTTCAAGTACACGCTGGCCACGCACCGCGTCGAGGTCACGTTCACGAACGCGGACGTCACCCCGCCGACCGTCACCCCGACGCTCGATCCGGCGCAGCCGGGCCCGAGCGGCGGCTACGACGGCCCGGTCACGGTGGCGCTGGCGGGCCAGGACGAGACGCCCGGCACGGTGACCGTCGAGTACCGCCTCGACGGCGGCGAGTGGACCGCGTACACGGCGCCCTTCCAGGTGACCGGGTCCGGCACCCACACGGTCGAGTACCGCGCCACGGACGCCACGGGCAACGTCTCGAACGTCGCCTCCACGACGTTCGCGATCACGACCAAGGCGCAGACGAACCACGACATCGTGGGCGCGGTGCCGCCGACGCTGTCGGTCTCGCTCGCCACCGTCTCGCCGCTCGGCACGTTCATCCCGGGCGTGGGCGCCGACTACACGGCCCGCACGGACGCGACCGTCACCAGCACGGCCGGCCAGGCGGCGCTGACCGTCGTGGACCCGAGCACGGCCGCGCCGGGCAAGCTCGTCAACGGCAACCACGTCCTCGCGCAGCCGCTCCAGGTCCGCGCGGGCGCCGACGCGTTCGCTCCGCTGGGCGCAAGCCCGACGGCGCTGACCGCGTTCGACGCGCCGGTCAGCGGCGCGACGGTGCCGGTCGAGTTCAAGCAGTCGATCGGCGCCAACGACGGTCTGCGGACGGGTCAGTACAGCAAGACGCTGACCTTCACGCTCTCCACGACCACCCCATAGTTCGCTGAAAGCGTTGCCGCGGGTACCCGTTGCGGCGCCCGCGGTGCAACGCTCCATCTCGTGCCGGACATCTCCGCGTCGATGGAGCGATCAGCAGCCGAGCGCCGCTTCCGGGCGCTCTTCGACACTCACCGAAGGCTGGTGCTCGGCTACGCGCTGCGGCGCGTGGACGAGCCGGCCGACGCGGCCGACGTCGTGGCCGAGACCTTCCTCATCGCCTGGCGCCGCCTCGGTGACGTGCCCGAGGGCGAGGCCGCGCGGGCGTGGCTGCTCGCCACCGCGCGGCGCGTGCTCGCCAACCAGCGGCGCGGCGAGCGCCGGCGCGGCGGGCTCGCGGACCGCTTGGCCGGCGAGCTGGCGGCGGCCGTCCCGGTCGTGGACGAGTCCGACGGGGTCGTGCGGCGCGCGCTCGCGCAGCTGTCCGAGGACGACCGCGAGCTGCTGCTGCTCGCGGGCTGGGACGGGCTCTCGCCGGGCGAGATCGCGGCCATGACGGGAACGCTCGCCGTCACGGTCCGCAGCCGGCTGCACCGCGCGCGGCGCCGGTTGCGCGCCGAGCTGACCGCCCTCGGCTGGGAAGAGGGAGACCCAGCTCGCTTTCGCTCCGCTCCCGAGAGGACCGTCGCATGAGCCTTGATGACCTCATCCAGCGGGCCGACCCGATCCGCGACGAGCCGCTCGACTTCGACGCGGCGTTCGACGCGCTGCGCGAGGACATCGCCGCGCAGCCGGTGGTCGTCCGGCGGCGGCGTCGGGCGCCGCGCAAGCGGCTGGCGCTGCCCGCGCTGGCGCTGGTCGCGGCCGCGGTGGCGGCGGTCGTGTTCTTCGCGCCCGGGGACCACGGGACCGAGCGGGCGTGGGCGGACCCGTTGGTGAAAGTCGCCGAGTCCGTGCCGCGGCTGCTGGTGGGTGACTGGAAGGTCACGCGCGCGGACCAGTTCGAGGTCGGCGCGGGCGAGATGGTGTTCGTCGACGGCTCGCGCAAGGTGGAGCTCAACTGGCGCGGCGACGGCACGCTCGCCGGGTGGGTGCGCGATCGCGCGAAGGTCGGGCCCGAGCAGGAGCCGGTCGAGGTGCAGGGCACGACCGCGCGGCTGTTCGCGTACTCCGAGCACGACGTCACCGCGCTCTGGGGGCAGGGCGACTACGTCATCGAGATGCGCGGGAACGCCGTGCGCGAGGCGCTGGCCGCGCTGCGCACCGTGTCCGTGGATGAGTGGCTCGGCGCGATGCCCGCCAGCGTCGTCCGGCCGGACGACAGCGACGCCGTGATCGACCAGATGCTGGTGGACATCAACCTCCCGCCCGGCTTGGACCGCTCCCAGCTCGACACCCGCGGCCTGCCGCGCGACCGCTACCAGCTCGGCGCGCGCGTGGTCGCCGCCGTCGCCTGCGGGTGGATCGAGCTGTGGCTCAACGGTGGTGAGAAGGAGCGGGCGGAAGCGGTGATCGAGCTGCAGTCGGCACGCAGCTGGACGATCCTGAAGGAGATGGACCGGGAGGGGGACTATCCCGAGGTGCTGTTCCAGTACGTGGACGCGGTGGCCGGCGAGGGGACCGTGATGGGCGGCAAGCCGCTGACGGTCAAGGAGACCTACAAGGACGCGCTCGGCTGCTGAGGCCGCACCGAACGGACGGGCGCATCCACCGAAAGGACGATGCGCCCGCCCCGGGCACCCACCGACAGTGGGCGGATGCTCCGACGCTCGCTCGCGCTCGCCGCCCTCTTCCTCGTCCCCGCCGCACCTGCGCTGGCCGCGCCCTGTCCTGACGCCTCCGGAACGGTACGCGGCACCGTGACGCTCAAGAACGCGACCCTGCGGTGGGAGGGCACGGTCGGCGACGACGCGCGGCTGCGGTCATGGGGTCACACGCTCACCGTGAAGGCCAAGCGCCCGCGCGCGACGTTCACGCTCACGCGCGCGAAGCTGGACCCGCGGCGCGCCGCCAAGGTCGCCGGGCGCGGCCGCTGGACCGGCTCGCGCGCGAAGCGCAAGGCGCGCACCGCCGCCGCCACGGCCGCGCAGCGCACGCTCGAGCGGCGCGCGCGTGAGGCGTTGCTCGCCGCGGAGCGAGCCTGGTACGACGACTTCGCGTGCGTGACGCTGACCGCCGCGCCCGCGAACGCCAGCGCGCAGGTCGGCCAGGCGGTCGGCGTCACGTTCACCGCCTCGGCACCCGGCACGCTCGCGCTGTCGGACCTCGCGCGCGGCCGTGCCGACGGGCCGAGCGGCCTGGCCACCACGTTCACCGGCACCGAGGCCGGGCGGGGCGGCGTCACGGCGACGCTCACCGGCCGGCGCGGTCGCGCCCGCGCGCGCTGGGAGATCGACCTGCTGCCGCCCGTCGCCGGCCCGCGCCGGCTCGTACTGGTCGGCGTGCATCTGGACGGCACGATCTCCCACGCGCGTGAGGAGCTCCCGCAGATCCCGGAGGACAACGTCACCACCAAGTGGCAGACGGACGGGACGATGAGCTACCGCACCGGCGACCCGTTCGTCGGCAAGCCGTACGACTGGGACCTGCTGGACACGTCGAAGCCGCAGGTCGCGACGCTGCCATCCGTCCGCTACGAGGCGAGCATGAAGGCCCGCATCGACCAGTGGGTCGACAACGACCACAACTGGTGGGTCTGCGACTACGTGACGCCCGCCCCGGAGAAGCCCGCCGGCCTCGTCGGGGTCCTCACCAGGCCCGGCCTGGACTACGAGATCTTCTGGTCGCTGATGCCGGCCGTGCCCAAGTGCGAGGGCACGTATCCGCTGTTCGGCTTCGAGCCGTTGCCGTCTGCGGCTTTGACGTCGCGGTTCACGGCTTCCGACCTCTCCGGGCAGGGCGGCGCCGTCGTCCGGCTCCCGGTCGACATCGACCATCGCTGGACCGACGGCGCCGGCACCCACCGCGTCACGTGGAAGGGCTACGTGGAGGTTGTCAGCGCTTGAGCAGGTAGGTCGTCGCGACGCCCGCGCCGGTGATCTTCAGGGTCACCGAGCGCTTGCGCTTGAGCGCCTTCTTCGCGGCCTTGGTGAACTTGAGCTTGATGGTGGCCTTGCCGCTCTTGGCGGTGGCCGAACCCGAGGCCACCGTCTTGCGCCCCTGCTTGGCCGTCAGCTTGACCTTGCCGGTGACGCCGCTGACGGTCACGCTGAGGCCGGACTTCAGGGCCTTGGCGAGCCTGGTGCGCTTGACGGCCAGGTTCACACCCGCCTGCGGTGTGCCGCCGGTCGTGGGCGGCGGGCCGCCCTTGACCGGCGCGCGGTCGACGGCCTCGCAATCGGCGGCCACGACGTCGGCGGCGTCCGCGGTCACGCGGTCGCTGCCGGTGCCGCAGTTGACCGAGTCGATCTCGCCGTCACGCACGTCGATCGTGTCGTTGCCGGCGTTGAACAGGTCGCACGCGTACTCGTTGCAGCGCGTCTTGCGGTCGCCGTTGACGGTGTCGCGCCCGGGGCCGCCGACGAGCGTGTCGTCGCCGAAGCCGCCCTCGAGCAGGTCGTCGCCGGCGCCGCCGTCGACGCGGTCGCCATGCGCGTCGCCCGCGATCAGCGTGTCGTTGCCGGCCAGGCCCGAGAGCGTGCCGGCCGCGCCGACCTGCGGGGCGGTGAACTCGTTGTCGCCCGCGTCGCCGGTGAACGAGCCCGCCGAGCTGGACGTGATCCGCTCGACCGCGACGACGTTGTCGCCCTCGCCTGAGCGACCGTCGTTGGCCTGCCCGTCGAGCGAGATCGCGATCGGCGGGGCGAGGCTCGGCTCGCCCGAGTACACGTAGTCCTTGAGCACGTCGGTGCCGTCGCCGCCGTCGAGGACGTCGGCGAAGATGCCGTGCTCAGACGGCCAGTCGCCGGTCAGCGTGTCGTTGCCGGCCTCGCCGTGGAGCTCGTCGGTGCCGCGCTGGCCGCCGTGGAGCGTGTCGTCGCCCGGGCCGCCGAAGAAGCGGTCGGTGTTCACGCCACCCTCGAACGTGTCGTTGCCCGCGCCGCCGTGCGCGACCACGGTCGCGTTCGTGTCGCGCGTGAGGAACGTGTCGTTGCCGTCGCCGAGGTCGACGACCATCGCGCCCTCGCCGAACGTGATGACGGTGAAGCTCTCGGTGACCTGGAACTCGTCGTTGCCGGCGCCGAGCGAGACGCGGACCTGCTGCGCGGGGTCCTCGCAGATGGTCGTACCGCCGCGCTCATCACGGGTGCAGCCGTGGCCGGCGGTGACATCGCCGAGCAGGTGGACCATCTGGCGGCCGTTGTCGTCGCGGTGCAGGCTGGCGACGATGTCGTTCGCCTCACCGGGCGTGCGCTCGGTGATATCGAGGAAGCGGCCGTCGGGGGAGAGGACGGCCTGGCTCGCGTGCGCCGGGGCCGCGCACAGGGCGAGAGCGAGCGTCGCGAAAGAGAGGGACTTGAGGAGCATGGACGCGCAACTCTCGCCCCATTCCCGTGCGCCGGCATCGTCTGGATGGGGTGCATGGGTCAGCCGAATTGCGTAGCGGGTCGCGCCGTCGGGTGGTGGCCGCGCGTTGGCGCCGTCGACATCTTGGACTCCGATGACCGATTCCCTGGAGCACACCCAACTCGTCGCCCTGGACTGCGGGGCGGTCCTGCGCACGGGTGCGGGGCTCTCCGAGAGCGTCGGCGTCGGCGTGCTGCCGACGGCGCTGGAGATCACCGAGACGCTGTTGCGCGCGAGCGCACACCGCGAAGCCGTGGCCGAGATCGGGCGGTACGGCTGCTGGCTGACCGTGCGCGTGGCGGCGAACATGGCCGCCGACGAGTGGCGGCGCAAGGCCGTGCGAGTGCACAGCCGGCTGCGGGGCTTCGACGGGCAGATGCGCGTCGAGCCCGCGCACGGCGGCTCGCGCATCACCGTCTCGCTGCTCGTGACCTAGAGGAACCAGTCGCGCGGCGCGTTCGGCGCCTCGGGCACCGGGCCGCGCGTGCGCGGCGCGGCCCACTGCACCGCGTTGGCGAGCACGCGCCGGATCTCGGGCTGGTAGTACACCGGGTAGTCCTGGTCGCCCGGGCTGAAATAGAAGATCCGGCCCGCGCCGCGCTGGAAGCAGCAGCCGGAGCGAAAGACCTCGCCGCCGGCGAACGACGAGATGAACACGAGCTCGTCGGGCTCGGGGATGTCGAAGTGCTCGCCGTACATCTCCTGCGCGGGGATGACGATCGGGTGCGGGACGCCCTGCGCGATCGGGTGCGCCGGGTTGACGGTCCACACCAGCTCGCGCTCGCCCTCGTTGCGCCACTTGAGGCTGCAGGTGGTGCCGACCAGGCGCTGCAGGATCTTCGAGTAGTGCCCCGAGTGCAAGACCAGCAGGCCCATGCCGCCGAGCACGGCGTCGTGCACGCGCCGGACGACCGCGTCGTCGACCTGGTCGTGCGCGATGTGACCCCACCAGGTCAGGACGTCGGTCGCATCGATGACGTCCTGCGGAAGGCCGTGCTCGGGTTGGTCGAGCGTGGCGGTGCGCGTGCGCACGCCGTCGCCGAGCAGTTCGGTGAGCCCGGCGGCGATCGCGCCGTGCATGCCGTCCGGATAGCGCTCGGCCACCTCCGGCTCGTTGCGCTCGTGGACGTTCTCGCCCCACACGGTGACGCGTACCATCCGCCGAATCTCTAGCACGAACACACTGCGGGCGGGGGTGGTGGGCGTCGGCTGGGCCGGCGAGCAGCACGCCGACGCCTACGCGAAGCTGCCCGGCGTCGAGCTCGCCGGGATCGCCGGGCTGGAGGAGCCCGTGCGCACCGAGCTCGCCGAGCGGCTCGGCGTCGAACGCCACGTCGCGACGTGGGAGGAGCTGCTCGAGGACGAGTCGCTGGACGTCGTCAGCGTCGCGGTGCCCACGTTCCTGCACACGCCGATCGCGATCGCCGCGCTCGAACGCGGGCTGCACGTGCTGTGCGAGAAGCCGATCGCGCGCACGCCCGAAGAGGCGGCGGCGATGGTGGCGGCGGCCGAGAAGGCCGGCCGGATCCTGGACGTCGCGTTCAACCGCCGCCAGCGCAACGACATCCAGGCGCTGCGCCGGCTGATCGAGGCCGGACGGCTCGGCAAGCCGTACTACACGAAGGCGTGGTGGCTGCGGCGCAGCGGCATCCCGACGCTCGGGTCCTGGTTCACCAGCCGCGAGACGGCGGGCGGCGGGCCCTTGGTCGACCTCGGCGTCCACCTGCTCGACTACGCGCTGTTCCTGATCGGCCAGCCGAAGGTCACGACGGTCAGCGCCTCCACCTACGACCTGCTCGGCAGCGCCGGCTTCGGCGGCGCCTCGATCCCGGGCAAGACGGGCGGGAGCGGCGAGTTCGACGTCGAGGACCTCGCCAGCGCGTTCCTACGCCTCGACGACGGCGGGACGCTGCTGGTGGAGACCAGCTGGGCGACGCACCGCACCGACGACATGCAGTTCGGCATCACGATCTACGGCACCGAGGGCGGCGCGGAGCTGCGCGTGGACGAGACGCTCGGCACCGGCACGCTGACCGTCTTCTCGGAGGTCGACGGCGTGCCCGCGGTGATGCAGCTGGACCCGGAGCCGGGCGGCGGGCACGACGAGGTCGTCGAGCAGTTCCTGGATGCCGTGCGCGCCGGAGAGGGCGGTCAGGGCGCGGCGGCCGCCGAGCTGGCGCGGGTCGTCGACGCCTGTTATCGCTCGGCCGAAGCCGGACGCGAAATAGCACTGTCGTAGGCGACGTGAAGCGTGCCGCCGGGCGCCAGCCAGCGCTCGGCGAGCGCCCGAGCCCGTTCGGGCTCGCGGTGGAAGAGGCCGACGCGGACCGCGAAGATCGTGTCGAAGCGGCGGTCGCCGAGGTCGGCATCCTCGAGGCCGGTGACGATGAACTCGCCGGTCGGGTTTCTGCGCTGGGCCGCCGCGACCATCTTCGCGGAGCGGTCGATGGCGGTGTAGCGCGCGCCCCGCTCGATCACGTAGGTGGCGGCGACGCCGTGGCCGCAGCCGATCTCCAGCACGCGCTGGCCGACCTGGATCTCGAGCGCGTCGACGACGCGACGCAAGCGCTCGCTCATGTGCGCTTGATCTGCTTGAGGCCGCCGTGCTCGGTCCACACGTCGATCACGAGGTGCGTCTGTTCCTCGTTGACGGTCACGACCGACGCCTCGCGGATGTCGAAGCGAAACAGGTGGTGCTGCTCGTGCGGAACCGCCACGGCGAGGCCGGCGAGCTTCGCGTCGGCGAGGCCCTCGGGGCTCGTGTCCGAGTACCCGTTGTGGACCGCCACGCGAGGGTCGCGCAGCAGGTCCTTCGCCTTCAGCGCGCCGGGCATCGAACCGAGCCACAGCTCGCCGTCGCGGAACTCCACCTCCGTCCCGGAGATGCGCGGAGCCCCGTCCTTGCGCAGCGTCGCCATGAACTTGTGCTTGTGCGCGTCGAAGGACGCCTTCACCCGCTCGGCGAGCTCCGGGGCGGCCTTCTCGAACTCGGACCAGGTTGCCATGGGCGTGAAGGTGACGTCACTTCGGCGCGCGGTCCAGTAAGACGTCGAAAGCGATCAACGTGCCCGACCGCCTCCGTGACCTGATCGATCTCGTGTTGTCGTCCCTCGACGAGGGGATCGACGGTGCCGAGCTGGCCGAGCGGGCGCACTTCTCACGCGACCACCTCGATCGGCTGCTCGCCGCGGCGACCGGGGAGTCGCCGGTCGCGCTCCGACGGCGGCTGCTGCTCGAGCGCGCGGCGTGGCAGCTGCGCGCCGGGGTGCCGCCGGCCGAGGCGGCGTCGCTGGCGGGCTACGGCAGTGTCGCGGCGTTCTCGCGCGCGTTCTCGCGGGCGTTCGGCGCGCCGCCGAGCGCGTACGCCGGCGAGGTGCACCTGCCCGCGCCGAACGGCATCCACTTCCATCCGCCCGCGGGGCTGCTCATCCCGGGCGGCGCGCCGAGCGGCGGCGATCTGACCGAGCGGATGGTGCTCCACCACCTCGACCGGGTGCGCGAGCTGCTGCAGGCGGCGGCCTCGCTGCCCGCCGACGAGTTGCAGCGGGAGCTGCGGCCGGGGCTGGTGGTCGTGTGGTTCGAGGGCGAGGAGCCGAGCGCGGCGCTGATGTGCGAGCGCCTCGTGTACACGCTCGAGGTGTGGGTGGCGGCGATCGACGGGCGCGAGGTCCCGGTGGCCGGGGCGGGTGACTGGCTCCCGCGCTTCGAGCGGGCGGCGACGGACTTCGCCCGCATCGCCAAGCGCATCCGCGACCGCGGCGCCTGGGACGACGCGTTCGTGGATGCGCTGTGCGAGCCGCCGCAGTCGTTCACCTACGGCGGAGTGCTCTCGCACGTGCTGGCGTTCGGGGCGGCGCGGCGGGAGGCGCTCGCCGGCGTGCTGGCTCAGTTGGGCGCCGACGTCTCCTCCGGCGACCCGATCGTGTGGGAGTTGAGCCATTCGCGCCACTCGTCGGTGAGGTCGGGCGCGTCCGCGCCGTAGAGGTAGAGGTGAACGGCGCTCATCGTCGCGCCGCCCATCGCGAACGCCATCGCGAGCCCGATGCCCCGGTGCGGCTCGCTCATGCGGACGATCTGCTCGAACTCGCCGTCGTGGATCAGCTCGCCCGTCCACGGGGGCGTGAGCGCGGCGTAGGCGGCGGCGCGGTCCACTGGGTCAAAGCGCGCCACCATCACCGTCGTGCACGGCTGGCCGGCGAAGTGCTCGAGGTAGGTCTTGAGGATCAGCAGGTAGCCGTCCCAGCCCGCGGCGAGGTTGTCGAGCATGTCGTCCCAGTCGCCGCCGGTCGCGGTCACGGTCGAGACGAGGCGGACGATGCACGTCCCGCCGGACTGCGCCTCCACCAGGAACTCGGTCGCGAGCTTGCCCTCGACCTCGCCCTCCCACTGCTCGTCGTAGGCGAAACGATGCGGCGGGTCCCAGTCGGTGATCGTGCCGCTGTCGGCCATGCCGGTGCCGATGTCGAGCCGGACCTTGCCGCCGACACGCCCCTCGACCTCGGCCGGCACGAACCAGGTCTCGATCCCCGGGCCGGTCGCGATCGCCTCCCACACCTGCTCGGGCGTGCCGGGGACCTCGATGCGGTTCTCGCGCTTCATTGCGGGTGCTCCTGGATCGGGTGGGTGGCGACGACGAGCCGGTGCGGCTTCCCGCCGTCGTGGTGGTACTTGGAGGCGAGCTGGGTGACAGCCTCGGTGAGCTCGGCGGCGAACGCCGCGCGGTCGTCGGGGCTGGCGAACTTGATCTCGGCGTCGAGGCCGAGCGTGTCCTCGCGGGGGTCGAGCTCGGCGACCTCGCGCAGCAACCGGCCGGCGAGCGCGATCAGGTAGCGGCTGGCGAGCGCGCGCTTCCCGAGTGCCTGCGGCGAGACGATGTAGGACGCGGCCGTGGCCTGCAGCACGCGCTCGGTGAGCCCGCCGTGGCGGCGCTCCTCGGCGACCTCGACGAGCCCCTTCTCCTCCAGCGCGCGCAGGTGGTAGTTGACCTTCTGGCGCGGGAGGCCGACCCGCTGCGCCAGGCTCGCGGCGCTCCCGGGGGTGGCGAGCTCGGCGAGCAGCCGGGAGCGGATCGGGTCGAGCGCGGCGGCCGCGACGGCCGGGTCTTCGATCAGGGCGACGTCCCGCATGAGCGCATTGTGTGCTTGACAAGAATTTTTGTCAAGCTACGGTCCGCGGCGATGAAGATCGTGCTCGCCGGTGGCACCGGCCAGGTCGGACACGTGCTGCGGCGGGAGTTCGCCCGCGACGAGGTGGTCGTGATCTCGCGGTCGGAAGGGGTGCGCTGGGACGGGCGCACGCTCGGTTCGTGGGTGAGCGCTCTAGAGGGCGCCGACGCGCTGATCAACCTCGCGGGCAGCACGATCGACACGCGCTACACGCCGGCCAAGCGGCGCGCGATCATGCGCTCCCGGCTCGAGTCGACGTGGGCGCTGGTGGAGGCGATGAAGCGCTGCGCGGTGCCGCCCGCCGCGTTCCTGCAGTCCTCGACGGCGACGATCTACGCCGACAACTACGGGCCCGCATGGGACGAGACCGGCCGGCTCGGCGGGGACGAGGACGGCGTGCCGGACACCTGGCGGTTCTCGATCGACGTGGCGCGGCGCTGGGAGGAGGCCGCGGCCGAATCACCGGTGCGGACCGTGCTCATGCGCACCGCGATGGTGATGTCCCCCGACCGCGGCGGGGTGTTCGACGTGCTGTACGGCTTGGCGCGGCGCGGGCTCGGCGGCCCGGCCGCGGGCGGCCGCCAGTACGTGTCCTGGATGCACGACCTGGACTTCGGGCGCGCGGTCCGCCGGCTGGTCGAGGACCCGTCGTTCTCCGGCCCGGTGAACCTGTCCTCGCCGAATCCGGTGCCCTACGGCGAGTTCATGCGCGTGCTGCGCGACGGGCGCGTGGGGCTGCCCGCGACCAAGTGGATGCTCGAGATCGGCGCGTTCTTCATGCGCACGGAGACCGAGCTCGTCTTGAAGAGCCGCCGCGTGATCCCGGGCCGCCTGCTCGAGGCGGGCTTCGAGTTCCAGTTCCCGGAGTGGGAGCCCGCGGCGCGCGACCTCGTCAGTCGACGCGCCTGAGCGCCGCGACGGTCGCGTCCCGCGTCACCGCGTGCACCTCGTCCGGGATCGACTCCAGGTTCGCCTTGCGGATCAGCTTCAGCGGCCGGCCGAGCGGCGTGAAGAAGTCGTCGTAGTGCGTCGGCACCAGCACCCGCGGGTCGAGCTTGGGCAGGATCCGCTCCCAGTAGCGCGGCGACACGTGCCGCCCCGCGACGCCCGCGAGGAACACGTCGACCGGCTCGCGGCCGAGCTGGTCGTCGTCGAGCTCCGCGCTCCCCTGGTGATAGAGCGCGATCCCCGCGACCTCGATCCGGATGCCGTAGATCGCTCCGCACTTGTACGCGCCCGGATGCAGCGCGTGCACGTCCTCGCACGTGAGCTCGCCGGCGAACGGCACCTTGCGGCCGAGGATGAGCTTCGAGTGCCGGCTCGGCGTGAAGCTCACCGTGAACGGGCCCAGCTCGTAGCGCTTTCGCGGTTCGACCACCACGCTCGGCAGGCCGTGCAGCGCCATCAGGTGGGCGAGTGAGGCGCTTCCGTACATGGGTGCGTCGTGGCGCTTCGCGAGGGCCGGCGCGTCCACCGCGTGGTCCCAGTGCGTGTGGCCGATCAGGATGCCGGCCACTGGGCCGGGAGGCTTGACGTAGCGAGCGAGCACGGCTTCGTCGGGGCGCGCGGGGCGGCGCAGGATGAGGTCGCGCAGCGGGACGCGTGAGACGTACGGGTCCACGAGGAGCGAGACGTCCTCGTAGGTGAGCCGGAACCCCGCCACGCCGAGCCATTCGAGCTCGAGCCCGGGCGGGAGATCGAGCGGCGTGTGTTCGAGTTCGGCCAGCACTGGGCGCGAACGGTAACGGCGAGCACACCCACTGGCCGCGCGTCAAGCAGCTCGCGCTTCGCGGCGAGCCGCTTGACCTGCGGCGGCGGGTGCGCTCTTGTGCCAGTAAGCCGGGTTCCCCGGACTGCGTGAACGCTTGCGCGTTCACCTCGGGTCATTGGCGAGGGGCAATCGGTCACTTGACCCCCTATGCGGTGGTCAACTGACGGATCACCTCACCGAGTGCTCGATTTCTCTGGCATAGCGCGGGAAATCGAGCACTCGACGGGGTTGCGCTCAGGTCTGCGCCCGGGCGCGCCGGCGCCAGCCGGCCTAACCAGCCCTAGAGCGCGCCCGCCGCGACGGGTCAAGCCGTTCGTGACGACCGCCGCGCGCCCGCAAGCCGTCCGCGCATGAATTGCTTGACGCGGCGCCAGCGGGTGTGCTCTCCGGACTCGGGCGCGTGCCGCTCTAGCCGTAGTGCGCGGAACGCCACCCGGGCCCGGGCCCGGGCGGGCGGCGGCGACGCATGGCGGCGGCCACGAGCAGCGCGACGATCACGAACGGCGCGCTCAGCACGCTCAGCGCCACCACGGCCACGATCGCCATCACGACGCCGGTCAGCACGATCATCGGGATCGCGATCGCGGACAGGCCGACGAGCACCATCGCGGCGCTGGGCTCGCGGCGCTTGGCCGGAGCGGGCGCGCGGCGGGGCCGCGGGGCGGGCGGGCGCGCACCGCGCGGAAGGTCGACCAGCAGCCGTTCGAGGTCACCGCGCGTGACGGCGGCGTAGGCGAGCCCGATCCGCTCTTCGAGCTCGTCGTGGTCGATCCGGCCGACGAGGGCGCTCTCGCGGAGGAAGTCCACGACGCGCTCGCGCTCGGCGTCCGACGCTCGGAGTTCCGGAGTGGGGCGCTGCCACGACGACATGGGATCCAGTGTGGGGGGTGGTGGACGCGATTGCAAGGCTCACTGGACACGTCTCGGGGTAACCCCACCTCGTGTCTGTGGACCCGTCAGTGACGGCTGCGCTCGAAGCGGCGATTGCGGCTGACCCGCACAATCCCGCGCTGCGGGTGCATCTGGCGTCCCTGCTGGTGATGGCGGGTGACGCGGGGCGGGCGCTCGAGCACGCGCAGGCCGCGCTCGCCGCGACGCCCGACCACGCCGAGGCGCTCGCCGCCGCGCGCGACGCCGCCCGGGCGCTGGGCGACACCACGCGGGCGGAGAGCTACGCGCGCATCCTGCGCGGGTTCGGTGAGGAGCCGCGCACGCCCGACGAGCCGGTGCCGGGCTTCGGGCCGCGTTGGGCGGCCGAAACCGACTCGGAAGAGCTCGACGACACCGAGGAGCCGCTCGCGATCCCCGAGGGCTTCACCGAGCTCGAGCCCGAAGGGCTGGTGGAGGCCGAGCGCCCGCGCGTGACGCTCGCCGACGTCGGCGGGCTGGAGGACGTCAAGGCGCGCCTGGACGCCGCGTTTCTCGCGCCGCTGCGCAACCCGGAGCTGCGCGCCTACTACGGCAAGTCGCTCCGCGGTGGCCTCCTCCTCTACGGGCCGCCGGGCTGCGGCAAGACGTTCCTCGCGCGCGCGGTCGCGGGTGAGCTCGGCGCGAACTTCTTCGCGCTCGGCCTCAACGACGTGCTGGACATGTGGCTCGGCGAGTCCGAGCGGCGCCTGCACGACGCGTTCGCCGCCGCCCGCCGTGCGGCGCCGTGCGTGCTGTTCCTCGACGAGCTGGACGCGCTCGGCCAGAAGCGCAGCCACCTGCGTCACTCGGGCGCTCGCAACGTCGTCAACCAGCTGCTGGCGGAGCTCGACGGCGCGCAGGCCGACAACGAGGGCGTGTTCGTGCTCGCGGCGACCAACCATCCGTGGGACGTGGACACGGCGCTCCGGCGTCCCGGCCGGCTGGACCGCACGGTGCTGGTGCTCCCGCCCGACTTCAAGGCGCGCGAGGCGATCCTGCGCCACGCGCTCGAGGAACGGCCGATCGAGGGCGTGGACGTCGCCAAGCTCGCCCGCCGCACCGAGGGCTGCTCGGGCGCGGACCTCGTGCACGTGGTCGAGTCCGCCGCCGAGCAGGCGCTGCAGGAGTCGATCCGCACCAACGCCATGCGCCCGATCACGATGCGCCAGCTCGAACAGGCCGCGCAGGAGGCGCCGCGATCCACGAAGGCGTGGTTCGGCGTCGCCCACAACTACGCGCTGTACGCCAACGAGGGCGGCCAGTACGACGATCTGCTGGCCTACATCCGGAGTCACAAGCTGCTGTGACCGCCGACGCCGCGCTCGAGCGCGCCTCCGCGCTCCTGGATCTGCAGCGGCCGCAGGAGGCGCTCACCCACCTGCAGCGCGCGTTCTCGGCCACGCCCGACGTCCCCCAGCTGCACTGTCTGGCCGCGCTCGCGTTCCTGCAGCTCGACGACCCCGGCCAGGCGCTGACGGCCGCCGGCGCCGCCGTGCGGCTGAGCCCGGAGCAGGAGTGGGGGCACCGCATCTGCGCCGTCGCGCTGATCAAGCTCGGCCGCGCCACCGACGCCCGCCGTGCCGCGCTCGAGGCGGCCCGGCTCGCGCCCGAGCTCGCCACGACCCACATCGTGCTCGCCAGCGCGCTGCAGGCCTCCGGTGATCACGCCGGCGCCGTCGCCGCCGCGCGGCACGCGGTCGCGCTCGACCCCGACGACGCCGCGACGCACTCCACGCTCGGCGAGGTCCTGTTCGAGCAGGACCGCCCCGCCGAGGCCATCCCGGCCTACGAGCACGCGCTCCGGCTGGACCCCGAGGACGCCGACACGCTCAACAACCTCGCCGTCGCCCGCCTGCGCGCGTACCAGCGCGCGGGCACGGCCGAGCAGTTCGAGGCGGTCGCCCGGCTGGACCCGCGGCACGAGATCGCGCGCCACAACCTCCTGCACACCGGTCCGGCGGGCCGCAGCTTCGTCTACCGCCGCTTCAGCACGCTCGCGGCCGTCGTCGCGATCCTCATGCTCGCCGCCGAGCCCGCCGCGTTCCTCACGTTCACCGTGATCGCCCTGAGCTTCGAGGGTGTGCGTGCGCTCGAAGTCAGAAGGCTGAGTGCACCGACGCGCCAACTTCTGGCCGACGACCGCCGCGCGCGGCGGTTCAGGCCGCTGCGCTGGGACTGGTCCTGGCCGCTGCGCCTGCGCCCCTGGTGGTGGATCGCGATCGAGCACGTGATCCGCGAAGCGCGCCGCTCGCACCGGCGCCGGCGCGATCCCGGCGCCGGAATGAGGTATTGACACCGCCCCCTCGGGCCGGGTTGAGTTCCATCCGCGAGTTCGAACCGGGGGGAAGAGGGTCATGAAGACGCTGTCATTGGTCGTTGCGTTAGCTGGACTGCTGCTGTTCGCGGCGCCGTCGTCGGCGCTGGATCTCGAGCGGGTGACGGTCGCCGAGCTCCAGACGAAGATGGCGGCGGGAGAGCTGACGAGCGTGCAGGTCACCCGCGCGTACATCGACCGCATCGCCGCGGTCAACGCGCGTGGCCCGGGGATCAACGCCGTCCGGCTCGTCAACCCGCGTGCGCTCCAGGACGCGAGCCTGCTCGACCTCGAGCGCGCCACGGGGAAGGTCCGTGGCCCGCTGCACGGCGTCCCCGTGCTCGTCAAGGACAACCTCGACGTCGCCGGCCTGCCGACCACGGCCGGCAGCGTGGCGCTCGAGAACAGCATCCCCGACCGGGACTCGACCGTCGTGGCCAAGCTGCGCCAGGCCGGCGCGGTGATCCTCGGCAAGACGAACCTGTCCGAGTTCGCGTACTTCATGTCGACCAGCGCGCCGAGCGGCTACTCCTCGCTCGGCGGCCAGGTCCTGAACCCGTACGACCTCGACGCCGGGCCCAGCGGCTCGTCCTCGGGGTCGGGCTCCGCCGCCGCGGCCGGCCTCGCCGCGATCACGATCGGCACCGAGACGAGCGGCTCGATCGTGAGCCCGTCCGCGGCGCAGGGCATCGTCGGCCTGCGTCCGACGATCGGCCTCGTGTCCCGCGCGGGCATCCTGCCGATCTCCTCCACGCAGGACACCGCCGGGCCGATGACGCGCACCGTCGCCGACGCGGCCGTCGAGCTGCAGGCGATCGCGGGGGCCGACCCCGAGGACCCGGTCACCGCGAACGCGCCCACCACCGACTACCTCGCCGGCCTCAAGCCGGACGCGCTGGCCGGCAAGCGGATCGGCGTCATCGCCAGCACGAACGCGCAGTATCTCGCCGCGGTCGCCGCCGTCCAGGCGCTGGGCGCGACCACCGTGCAGATCGCGGCGCCGACCTCGGCCGCGCCGTTCGACGTCCTCACCGCCGAGTTCAAGCGCGACCTGAACGCCTACCTCGGCCGCCTGCCCGCGAGCGCGCCGCGCAAGTCGCTGGCCGACATCATCGCCTTCAACGAGGCCCACGCGGACGAGGCGCTGAAGTTCGGACAGGCGCTGCTGACCGCCAGCCAGGCGGTCGACCTCACCGACCCGGCACAGAACGAGGCGTACGTCGCCGCCCGGGACAGCCAGCGCGCCGCGGCCCGCGCCGCGATCGACGACGCGCTCACGGCCAACAACCTCGAAGCGATCCTCACGCCCTCGGGCACCATGACCGGTCTCGGCGCCCGCGCGGGCTACCCGCAGATCGTCGTCCCGGCGGGCTACAACCCCGCCAACCGCATCCCCGTCGGCATCGCCTTCAACGGCGCCGCGTTCAGCGAGGCCAAGCTGCTCGCGTTCGCCTACGCCTACGAGCAGGCGACCAAGCTGCGCAAGACGCCGAGCGAGATCAACCCCGCGGCGTGGCGCTGCTACGCCGGCAACCCCCGCTCGTGCCCGCCCGGCCGTGAGATCGCGACCGGCGTGACGCTCGACTTCCCGCTGGAGACCGCGACCGTCGCCGACCTGCAGGGCCGGATGACCGCGGGCAGCCTCAGCGCGACCCAGCTGACCAAGGCCTACCTGCAGCGGATCGCGCTCACCAACACCGAAGGGCCGTCGATCAACGCCGTCCGGCTGATCAACCCGAAGGCGCTGGAGGAGGCCGCGAAGGCCGACGCCGAGCGCGCCGCGGGCGCGGTCCGCGGCCCGCTGCACGGCATCCCGGTCCTGGTCAAGGACAACCTCGACGTGGCTGGGCTGCCCACCACGGCGGGCTCGGTCGCGCTGGAGAACAGCATCCCGGACAAGGACTCGCCGGTCGTCGCAAAGCTGCGGGCCGCGGGCGCGGTCCTGCTCGGCAAGGTCAACCTGTCCGAGTTCGCGAACTTCCTCACCAACGGCATGCCCAGCGGCTACAGCTCGCTCGGCGGCCAGGTGCTGAACCCGTACAACGCGGACATCACGCCGAGCGGCTCCTCCAGCGGCTCCGGCGCCGCGGCCGCCGCCGGCCTGGCCGCGATAACGATCGGCACCGAGACCAGCGGCTCGATCGTGAGCCCGTCCGCGGCGCAGGGCATCGTGGGCGTGCGCCCGACGATCGGGCTCGTCTCGCGCACCGGCATCCTCCCGATCTCCGCCACGCAGGACACGGCTGGGCCGATGACCCGCTCGGTCGCCGACGCGGCGGCCGAGCTCGGCGCGATCGCCGGCAAGGACCCCGAGGACCCGGCCACCGAAGCCGCGCCGGACACGGTCCCCGACTACCTCGCCGCGTTGGACCCGCAGGCGCTGGCCGGCAAGCGGATCGGGGTCATCAACAACACGAACGCGCAGTACGTCGCCGCGGTCGCGGCCGTGCAGGCGCTGGGCGCGACGACGGTCCAGATCCCCACGCCGAGCGCGCAGAGCACCGGGGACATCCTCACGCCGGAGTTCAAGCGCGACCTCAACGCGTATCTCGGGCGACTCCCGGCGAGCGCGCCGATGAAGTCGCTCGCGGACATCATCGCCTACAACAACGCGCACCCCGACGACGCGCTCAAGTACGGCCAGACGCAGCTGCTCGCCAGCCAGGCCACGGACCTCACCGACCCCGCCCAGAACGCGGCGTACGTGATCGCCCGCGACACCGGCCGCGCCAACGCGCGCGCCGCGATCGACACCGCGCTGACCACGAACAACCTCGAGGCCATCCTCACGCCGTCCGGCACGATGACCGGCCTCGGCGCCCGCGCGGGCTACCCGCAGATCGTGGTCCCGGCGGGCTACAGCGCCACGACCCGCGACCCGGTCGGGATCGCGTTCAACGGCACGGCCTTCACCGAGGCCAAGCTGCTCGCGTTCGCCTACGCCTACGAGCAGGCGACCAAGCTGCGCAAGCCGCCGAGCGAGACCAACCCGAGCCTGTGGCGCTGCGTGCCCGGCAACGCGTACGTCGTCTCCACCCGCGCGTGCGCGCCGAGCACGCCGGCCAACGCCGACGCCGTCTCGACGATCGTCAGCGGCACGGTGCCGGCGATGCTCTCCCTCACGCTCGGCCGACCGCCGACGTTCGATCCGTTCCAGCCGGGCGTCGAGCAGGTCTACACCGCCAGCACCGACGCGAACGTCATCAGCACCGCCGGTGACGCCTCGCTCACCGTGAGCGAGCCCGGCTACCTCACCAACGGCGCGTTCCGGCTGGCGCAGCCGCTGCAGGTGCAGATCGCGCCCAACGCGTGGAACGGGCCGGTGTCCAACGACCGGGCGACGATCACGTTCCGCCAGCCGATCGGCGCGAACGAGCCGCTGCGCACGGGGGCCTACACGAAGACGCTCACCTTCACGCTCTCGACCACCAGTCCATAACCCCCTTGACCAATTGTCCACGCCCGCCTCCGCGCGGGCGTGGGCGAGAGGAGTAGCTTCCCGCGCACGTCGACCCGGGGGGGTTCAATGAGAGGTAGGGGTATGGTCGCGGCGCTCGGCGTCGCGATGTTGCTGTTCCCGGCTGCGGCGTCCGCACAGGACCCGGAGCAGGTGACGGGGGTGACGGTCACGCAGGACGTCGGGTTCACCACGCTCAAGTGGAACCCGGTGGCGGGCGCGACCGACTACCAGATCGAACGTGCGCCGGCCGGCACGCCGGAGGGGACGGCGGGCACCGTCGTCGGCGTCTGGCAGCCGCAGCGCACGATCACGCCCGACAAGCCGGCGTTCGCCGACTCGGGCTACAAGCTCGGCGACAGCTTCCGCTGGCGCGTGCGCGCCCGCTTCGGCACGGGCACCAGCGCCGTGCTCAAGCCGTACTCGGCGCCGGTCGAGGGCACGACGCTCGGCCATCCCGGCCCGGCGGAGCTGCTGACGGCGTGGGAGAAGCGCGACACCGCGACGGACCCGAACATCGCCAACGACTACACGACGACGGCCGAAGAGGAGACGTTCACGGCGGCGCTCGACGCCGCCAGCGACCGCTTCCGGCGCGTCGAGCTCACGCGGACGATCCAGAACCGCCCGCTGGACCTGTACATCCTCGGCTATCCGAAGCCGCCCGACACCGCGGCGGAGATCTCGGCCCGGCCGACGTTCTGGGTCAACTGCAACGTGCACGGCAACGAGGCCTCCGGCCGTGAGACCTGCTTCACCATGGCGCGCCAGCTCGCCTTCACCCAGGACCCGGCGATCCTGGACATGCTGAGCAAGATCACGGTGCTGATCATGCCGTCGAGCAACCCGGACGGCCGCGCGCTCAACCAGCGCGGCAACTCCACCGGGCAGGACCTCAACCGCGACCACGCCCTGATCGAGCAGGCCGAGACCAAGGCGCAGGCGCAGCTGATGCGCGACTACACGCCCGACGTGTCGGTCGACAACCACGAGGGCGACAGCGAAGACCTGCCGATCCTCACCGCGCGCCACCTGAACGTCTACGAGCCGCTCTTCGAAGAGGGCAAGTCGCTCGTGAACGAGTGGATGTACGGCGCGGCCGCCCAGTCGGGCTGGTGGATGGGCCCGTACAGCACCGGCGGCGACTCGCACGAGGGCATCCTGCGCAACACGTCCGCGCTCAAGAACAGCGTCGGCCTGCTGGGCGAGGCGCGCGCCGCGCCGGGCACGACCCGGCCGGCCGAGGGCGGCACCAACACCCGCGCCAACGAGAACCGCAAGGCGTACGCGCACCTGTGGGAGAACTGGGAGGCGTACCGGTACTTCTACGCCAAGCTCAACCAGATCACCGCGCTCAACAAGGCGTCGGAGGCGTTCCAGACGCGCCAGACGCTCAACCGCACGGTGCTGCGCGGCTCCTACCCGTGGCCGCTCGTGCCGCACGTGGGCGCGAACCCGGACGACCAGCCGGACGTGGACACGCCGCTTGCGGCGCGCATCCTGGACCCGGCGCCCTGCGGCTACTACATGACGCAGGCCGACTACGAGGCGCCGCGCACGAGCATCAGCCCGACGCCGATCCAGGCCGGCTCGATCGCCTCCCGCCTCGCGATCCACGGCATCAAGGTCGTGCCGTGGGGCCAGGGCGTGCTCGTCCCGCTCAAGCAGCCGCTGGGCGGCCTGGTCGCGCCGATGCTGGACGCCGCGGGCGTGCTGCCGATGCTGCGCACGGCGGTCCGCTACTACGGCTCCTGCGAGGGCGGGACGGTGTCCGGCACGGTGCCGGCGACGTTGTCGCTCACGCTCGGCTCGGTCCCGTCACTGGGCGCGTTCCAGCCCGGCGTCGACGCCGAGTACGTCGCCGCCGCCGACGCCACCGTGACCTCGACGGCCGGCGACGCGATGCTCAGCATCTCCGACAACGGCCCGAGCCCGGGGCATCTGGTCAACGGCGCGTTCGCGCTCGCGCAGCCGCTCCAGGCCCAGGCCGGCACGGGCGGGTTCTTCCCGCTCCGCGCCTCGCCGCTGAACCTGTACGCCTACAGCGCGCCGGTGTCCAACGACGTGGTGACCCTCGCCTTCAAGCAGGTCATCGGCCGGACGGACCCGCTGCGCACGGGCACCTACAGCAAGACGCTCACGTTCACGCTGAGCACCACCAACCCGTAGAGATCTGACGGGGCGCCGCTGTTGCGGCGGCGCCCCGCACGGGTTTGAGACGATGGCGGTGATGAGGATCACCGGGGTGCACACCGCCGTCGTCGAGGCGAACTACGACTGGACCTTCGTGCGCATCGATGCCGAGGGTGAAGGGCTGAGCGGGATCGGGGAGTGCTTCGGCGCGCCCGGGCTGACGGGGATCATCCGCGATCTCGCCCCGTTGCTGATCGGCGAGGACGCGCGCGACGTGGACCGCCTGTGGGCCAAGCTGCGCTGGGGGTGCTCCGGCGCGGGCTCGGTCGCGGGCATCGCCTACAACGCGATCTCGGGGATCGAGGCCGCGCTGTGGGACCTGGTCGGCCAGCACTACGGCGTGCCGATCTACCGCCTGCTCGGCGGCGGCAAGTTCCGTGACACCGTGCGCATGTACGCGGACTGCCACGCGGGTGAGGCGCTGCACTCGATGGACGCGACGATGGTCGAGCGGCCGGCGCGCTGGGGGCAGGAAGGGCCGGACGCGGTGGCCGTCGGCGCGATCCGCAACCCCGAGCACGGGCGCGCGTACGCCAAGGGCGTCCCGGACGAGGTCTTCACCCCGGAGCTGTACGCGGAGCGCGCGCGCCAGGTGGTCGCGGACCTCGGCTTCAGCGCGCTGAAGTTCGACCTGGACGTCCCGACGCCGTACATGCAGGACACGGCCTCCGGGACGCTGTCGCGCGCCGAGGTCAGGTACATGGTCGAGCTGGCCGCGGCGGTGATCGACGCGGTCGGGGACGAGGTGGACGTGGCCTTCGACTGTCACTGGCGCTACCAGGTCGCGGACGCGCAGCGGCTGGCGCACGAGCTCGAGCCGCTCGGGCTGATGTGGCTGGAGGACCCGGTGCCGCCGGAGAACGTGGCCGCGCTGGCGCGCGTGACCAAGTCGACGTCTACGCGGATCGCCACCGGGGAGAACGGCTACATGCGGCACGGCTTCCGCGAGGCGTTCGAGACCGGGGCGATGGACATCGCCGCGCCCGATCCCCAGAAGACGGGCGGGCTGCTGGAGACGCGCCGGATCGCCGACTACGCCGACACGCACTACATCTCGATGGCGCCCCACTGCATCGCCTCGCCGATCGGGACGGTCGCGAACGTGCACGTGTGCGCGGCGATCCCGAACTTCCTGGCCTTGGAGTGGCACGGGATGAGCGTGCCGTTCTGGAACGACCTGGCCGTCGGGTTCGACGGGCCGGTCATCGATCAGGGGAAGGTGAAGGTGCCGGACAAGCCGGGGCTGGGCGTGAAGCTGAACCTGGAGCTGGCGCGCGAGTACGCGCGGCCCGACGAGCCGTTCTTCGACGAATGATCGCCGCTCGTTACTCGCAGACCGGCGGGTCCGACGTGTTGGAGGTCGGCGAGGTGCCGACGCCGCAGCCCGGGCCGGGCGAGGTCCTGGTGCGGCTGGCGGTCGCCGGCGTGAACCCGACCGACTGGAAGTTCCGCGCGGGCGCGACCGGCTCGCTGAACTTCGACTTCCAGGTGCCCGGGCAGGACGGCGCGGGCGTGATCGAGGCTGTCGGTGAGGGCGTCGCCAAGGCGTGGAAGGGCGAGCGCGTGTGGGTGTACCTGGCCGCCTGGCAGTCCCAGTGGGGGACCGCGGCCGAGTACACGGTCGTGCCGGTCGAGAAGGCCGTGCCGCTCGGGGACGCATCCTTCGAGCTCGGGGCGTCGCTGGGCGTGCCGGCGCTGACGGCCTACCACTGCCTGTTCTCCGACGGGCCGATCGAGGGGCAGCGCGTGCTGGTGCACGGCGGCGCGGGCGCCGTGGGGCACGCCGCGATCGAGCTGGCCAGGTGGGGCGGCGCGTCCGAGGTGGTGACGACGGTGTCGTCGCCGGAGAAGGCCGAGCTGGCGGGCGCCGCGGACGTGATCGTCAACTACCGCCAGGACGGCGCGGCGGAGAAGATCGGCAAGGTCGATCGGATCGTCGAGGTCGCGCTGGGGCCGAACCTCGCGCTGGACCTCGAGGTGGCGAACCCGTACGCGACGATCATGACCTACGCCGCCGATCAACCCTCGGCCGAGGTGCCGATCCGCGCGGCGATGAGCGCCAACCTGAGCCTGCGGTTCATGCTGCTCTACACGATTCCGGAACCCGCGCTGCACGACGCGATCGGCGGCGTGTCCAAGGCGGTCGAGGCCGGAGCGTTGACGCTGCTGCCGCTGCACCGCTTCCCGCTGGCCGAGACGGGCGCCGCGCACGACGCGGTCGAGAACGGAGCCGTGGGCAAGGTCGTCATCGACACGTGAGGGTCGGCCTCTTCGTCACCTGCCTCGTCGACCTCGTCGCACCCGAGGTCGGCGTGGCGACGGCGCGCGTGCTGGCGCGCGCCGGGCACGAGGTGGTGTTCCCGGAGGGGCAGACGTGCTGCGGGCAGCCCGCGTTCAACTCGGGCTACCGCGAGGAGGCGGCGACGGTGCTGCGCTCGACGCTGCGGGCGCTGGCGGCGGCGGACGTGGACGCGTACGTCGCGCCCGCGGGGTCGTGCACGACGATGGTCCGGACTTTCGCCGCCGGGCTGCTCGACGACGACCCGGCGCTGGCGGCCGTGGCGCCGCGGCTGTACGAGTTGTCCGAGTTCCTGGCCGAGCACGGCGGGGAGCTGCGCGGGCGGGTGCGGCGTTGCTCGGTCGCCTATCACGATTCCTGCCACATGCTGCGGGAACTGCGGCTGCGCGGGGAGCCGCGGGCCGCGCTCGCGCGCGTGGACGGCGTGTCCTTGGCGGACTGGGATGAGCAGCGCTGCTGCGGCTTCGGCGGCACGTTCGCGGTTCGCTCGCCTGAGCTGTCGGTCGCGATGGCCGACGAGAAGCTGCGCACGCTCGGCGGCGCGGACGCGCTGTGCGGAGCCGATCCGTCGTGCCTGATGCACCTGCGCGGGCGGCTGGAGAAGCTCGGCGTCAAGACGCCGGTGCGGCACCTGGCGGAGATCCTCGAAGAGGGAACGCGCCCGTGACCGACCTGGTGCGCGAAGCCGGCACGCGCGGCGCGCCCGCGTCCTCCCTGCGCGACCGCGAACGGGCCGCGCTCGCGGGCAGCGGGCACCTCCAGGTCGCGATCCGGCGCTCCACCGACAACATGGACGGGCGCTGGCGGGGTTTGCGCGAGTCGCTGCCCGGCGCCGAGGAGCTGCGCGAGGCCGCGCGCTCGCTGCGCTCGGCGGCGATCACCCGGCTGCCGGAGCTGCTCGGGCAACTTGCCGACAACGTCGAGGCCGCGGGCGGCCGCGTCTTCTTCGCCGCCGACGCCGATGAGGCCACCGGCTACATCACCGAGCTCGCGCAGCGCCGCGGCGCGACGCGCGCGGTGAAGGCCAAGTCGATGGTCACCGAGGAGATCCAGCTCAACGCGCGGCTGGCCGAGGTCGGCGTGACCGCGGTCGAGACCGACCTCGGCGAGTGGGCTCAGCAGCTCGACGGCGAGCCGCCCGCGCACATCCTCGGGCCCGCGCTGCACAAGACCCAGGCCGACTGGGTGCGCGTGCTGCGGCCCGAGGGCTACGAGGGCGGCGAGGACCCGGACGCGATGTGCGCGTTCGCCCGCCGCACGCTCCGCCCGCGCTTCCTCGACGCCGACCTCGGCATCACCGGCGTCAACCTCGCCGTCGCCTCGACCGGCACGCTCGTGATGGTCACCAACGAGGGCAACGGCCGGCTGACGTCGGGCGCGCCGCCGGTGCACGTGGCGGTGATGGGCATGGAGCGCGTCGTCGCCGACTGGCCGGAGGTGGACCTGCTGCTCGCGCTGCTCGGCCGCGCCGGCTCGGGCGTGAACTTCCCGACGTACGTGAACTGCCTGACGGGGCCGCGGCGTGAAAGCGAGCTGGACGGGCCCGAGGAGCTGCACCTCGTGATCGTCGACAACGGCCGCTCCAAGATTCTCGGCAGCCCGAGCCAGGAAGCGCTCAACTGCATCCGCTGCGGCGCCTGCCTGAACGCCTGCCCGGTCTTCCGCCAGATCGGCGGCCACGCCTACGGCGACGTCTACTCCGGCCCGATCGGCGCCGTGATCGTCCCGCTGCTGAGCGACGGCAACCACGAGCTCTCGCACGCCTCGTCGCTGTGCGGCGCCTGCTGGGAGGCGTGCCCGGTCAAGATCCCGCTGCACGAGCTGCTGCTCGAGGGCCGTGCCCAGCACGCGGGCTCCGAGCGCGCGTTGTGGCGCGCGTGGGCTCGCGCCTGGTCGAGCCCGCGCGCGTTCGCGCTCACCGGGGCCCCGGCCGGTCTGCGCCCGCCCCAGGCGCTCGTCCCACCCCCGTTCCGCGAGTGGGCGAAGGGCCGCACGCTGCCCCGCCGGGAGGGCTCAACGTTCCGCACTCGCTGGGCCCGCGGCGAGGTGCTCGATTGAACCGGAAGGCGTTTCTCGCGCGGCTCGAGGCGCGGCTTGCCGACGCCGCGCCGCCGGCCACGGCGCACCCGCCAGCGCCGGCGCCCGACGCCGTGCCGCGTGTGCGGTTCCCTCCGGATGAGCGGGCGCTCGAAGTGCGGTTCGGCGAGGCGCTGACCGCGATCCGCGGTCGGCTCGTCCCGCTCGACGAGTTGTTGTCGGCGCTCGCGCAGGTGCGCACGGCGGTGGTCACGACCGACGCGCTCGCGTTGCCGGACCACATCGAGCGGCTGCCGCTCGACCAGGCTGAGCGCGCGGACGCCGGCGTCACGCTCGCTCGAGCGGCGTGCGCGGCGACGGGCACGGTCCTGCTCGCGCCCAGTGAGCGCGAGACGCGGCTCGCTTCGCTGCTCCCGCCGCTGCACGTCGTGGCGGTGCCGCGCGACGTGCTCGTCGAGACGCCCGGCGACGTCCTGCGCGACCTCCCGCGCTTCTTCCCCGACGGTCTGCCGTCCGCGTTCTCCCTCGCGTCCGGCCCGAGCAAGTCCGCGGACATCGACGCGGTCGTCACCTACGGCGTCCACGGCCCGCTCGCCGTGCTCGCCGTCATCCTGTAGGCGTGATCACGCTCAAGTCGTTCCGAATCGTCGCCCTCGCCGAGGCCACCAGCTTCCTGATCCTGCTCGTGGCGTCCGTCCTCAAGCGCACCTCCGACTTCGAGGCCGGGGTCACGGTCATGGGTCCCGTGCACGGCGCGCTGTTCGTCGCCTACGTCGCGATGGCCATCTACCTGCGCCCCGATCAGGGGTGGGATACAAAGACCACCGCGCTGATCCTGCTCGGCGCGGTGCTGCCGTTCGGCGGCTACGTCGTCGACCGCTGGCTGACCTCGTCGTCGCGCTCGGCTCCGGCGAGCTGAGGTCCCAGGGCTGACACGGGCCGGCGCCGCGCGACCGCGGTATACGTGCGTTCACCAATTGGGGTAGACGTGTGGCTCCCCCCGCGGTTACGGTCGCGCCATGGAGCACGAGCGCGTGTCGCAGGACGGGCGCACCGGAGTGCGCGCCCGCAAACCCGAGCCGGTCATGCCGGTGCAGCCCGGCTCCCTGGCGTGGGCGTCCGCCGTCGGCAACGCCGCCGTGGCGCGTCTCGCGCGCCAGGCCGCGCCGGCTGAGCTCGAAGAAGAGGAGGCGCCGGCCGAGGCCGAGGCCTCAGGGCCGGAAGGCGCCGAAGCTGCATCGGGGCCGGAAAGCGCCGAGGCGAGCACGCCCGAGACGGCCGGTGAAGGCCCCGAAGCCGCCGACCCCGACGCGCTGCCCGAAGAGCTACCGGAGTAACCCGTGGCGGGCACGCGGACCGAGCCGGGCGCCGAGTCCGCGCACACCGTCGACCCGCCGACGCCCGCGCCGCAGTCCGCCTCGCCGGTCGCTCTCGAAGCCCCGCCCTCAGCCCTGACACCCGGCCCGCTGACGCCGTCCCGCGTCGCCGCTCTCCAACGCAGCGCGGGCAACGCCGCGGTCGCCCAGCTGATCGCCGCGCGCCGGGCCGCTCCACCGCCGCCCCGCTCGGTCGGCCGCCTCGTCAACCCCCGTCCCGACCGTCCCGCTCCGACGATCGACCCCGCAGCGCAGTCCGAGTCCCCGGCCGCCGCTCCGGACGCGATGTCGCCCGCCGCCGGTCCGGACCGTTCCGCTCCGACGATCGAGCCGGCATCGGAGTCCGAGTCCCTGACCGCCGCCACCGCCTCTCAGGGCGAGTCCGGCGCGGCCGAGTCGCCGCCCGCCGCGCCCCCCGGCTCCGCGGCGGCAGCGCCGGCTTCGGAGTCGGCCGCTGCCGTCTCGAACTCGTCGTCGGCCGCGGCGACCTTCGCCGCCGCCGCGGGCCCGGCCACCGAGCCGGCGACGTCCGGCGTGGCCGCTGCCGCCTCGAGCGCGCCGGCCGCCGCGGCCGCGTCCGGTGCGGGCGCCGAGTTCCCGTCCGCCTCCGGCATGGCCGGTGCCACCTCGAGCTCGCCGGCCCCCGCCGCGGCTCTCGGCGGCGCGGGGCCGGCGCCGGGGTCTCCGGCCGCGCCCGGCGCGGCGGGGCCCGGCTCGTCTTCGCCCACCCCGGCCCGC
>NZ_JAPCID010000023.1 GCF_027587175.1 Solirubrobacter deserti | reverse complement strand
CCCCCCGCCCGCGGGGGGTCTGGGGGGGGGGCGGGGGGGGGCGCGGGGGGGGCGGGGGGGGCGGCGCCCGACGAGGTCGCGGCGGTGGCGCCCGCGGCCGGCGCCAACCGCAGCGCGGCGGCGTACAGGCGCGCCGCCGAGGAAGGCGCGCGGAGCGCCATCTCGTCGGCGGCCTCGCGCAGCACCGCCACCGCGGCAAGGTCGCCGACGCGGGCGGAGCGCTCCACGTGGTGGGCGCGCTCGGCGGCGGTGGCGCCGCGCGCGGCCAATGCGGCGGCGTTGCGTTCGTGGGCGCCGAGCCGCCAGCCGGCGGGCGTGGACTCGTAGACCGCGCGGCGGACGAGCGGGTGGCGAAAGCGGAAGCGGCGGGGGACGTCGGTGCCGCGCACCAGGTCGGCGGCCAGCAACTCGTCCAGCGCGGTCATGAGCCGCGCTTCCTCCAGCGCTGCCGCGGCGGCCGCGAGCTCCGGCTCGAAGGGATCGCCCGCGACCGCCGCGCCCGCGAGCGCCGAGCGGGCGTCGGCGCTCAGCAGCGCCAGCTCGGAGCCGAGCGCCGCGGCGACCGCGCGCGGCACTTCCACGCCGCCGAGCTCGACCGCGCCGGCGCCCGTGACCACACCGGCGCGGGCGAGCTGGCGCAGGTAGAGCGGGTTGCCGCCGCTGGCGGCGAACACGGCCTCCGCGGGCTCGCCGACGAGCTCACGCGCCTCGCTCAGGCTCAGCCCGGTGAGGTCCAGCCGCGTGACCGCGCCGCGCTCCAACGCGGCCGCGAGCCGGTCGGGCATCTGGCGTGGCCGCACCGCCACGGCGAGCAGCACGGGCGCGTCGGGCGGGCGTCGCAGCAGCGCGGAGAGCAGTTCGATCGAGCCGGGGTCGGCCCAGTGGACGTCGTCGAGCACGAGGGTCAGCGGCGCGAGCTCCTCCAGCAACGCGCCGACCGCGCGGTGCAGGCGGTAGCGGTCGACGGCGCCCACCGCTGGCAGGGCCGGGAACACGTGGCCGAGCTCGTCCGGCAGCCCTGCGAGCCGCCGCGGCTCGAGTCCGTGCAGGTACTCGTCCAGCGCGTCGACCCAGACGCCGAACGGCAGGTCGCGCTCGAGCTCGGACGCGCTGCCGCTGAGCACGAGCCCGCCGCGCCGGTCCGCGCGCGCCTCGAGCTCCGCCAGCAGGCGCGTCTTCCCGATCCCCGGTTCGCCGACGATCTCCACGGTGCAGAACCCGCGCCGCCCCAGCAGGTCTTCCAGCGCCGCGAGCTCGGCGCCACGCCCGACGAGCGGCTCGGCGGAGACCCGCATCGTGCTGCCGAGCATAACCCGGCTTCAGGGTCTGAGACCAGGGTCGGCCCCCGATGACCGGCGGGCCGCGCCGGAGGACGCTCCAGGCATGAAGAAGATCCTGGTCGTCCCCCTCATCGCCGCCCTCGTCCTCACCCTGTTCGCGTGGCCCGCGTCGCGGGTCGGCCCGCGCGAGCTGCCCGTGGGCGTGGTCGGCCCTACCGCCCCGCGGATCGAGGGCGTCGAATTCCGCCGCTACGCCAGCGCCGCGCAGGCGCGCGCCGCGATCGAGGACCGCGAGATCTACGGCGCGCTCACCAGCGACAAGGTGCTCGTCGCGACCGCCGCTTCACCCGTGGCCGCGCAGGCGCTCACCCACGGCGCGACGAAGCCGGTGGAGGACGTCGTCGCCGCCCCGCGCGAGGCGAACGGGCTCGCCGCGTCCGTGCTCCCGCTCGTGCTCGCCGGCATCCTCACCGGCGTGCTGGCGGCGAAGGCCAGACGCCGCGTCGCCGCCCTGTTCGCCGGCGCGGTCCTCGCGGGCACCGCCGGCGCGCTCGTCATCGACAGCTGGCTCGGCGTCGTCGAAGGCGACTTCGCCGCCAACGCCGCGGCGCTCAGCCTGACCGTGCTCGCGATCGGATCGCTCGTCGCCGGCCTCTACGCGCTCGCGGGTCACAAGGGTGCGGCGCTCGGCGCGCTGACGATGGTGTTCGTGGGCAACCCGCTCAGCGGCGTCGCGACCGGCCCGGACATGATCCCGGGCGGAGCGCTCGGTCAGCTGCTCCCGCCGGGGGCGGGCGGCAGCCTGCTGCGCAGCACGGGCTTCTTCGACGGCGCCGCGGCGGGCGAGCACATCGCGGTGCTCGCCGCTTACGTCGTCATCGGCCTCGCGCTGCTGGCCTCACGCCAGGTGATGAACCTCCTGAAGCCCGTAGACCGGCGTGTCGATCCCCTCCATGCGCGCCTTTAGCTGCAGCGCGAGATAGAGCGAGTAGTGGCGCGACTGGTGGAGGTTGCCGCCGTGGAACCACAGGTTCTCCTGCTGGGTCGGCTTCCACATGTTGCGCTGCTCGCCCTCCCACGGTCCGGGGTCCTTGGTCGTGTCCGAGCCCAGGCCCCAGACCTTGCCGACCTTGTCCGCGACCTCCTGCGAGATCAGCTCCGCGGCCCAGCCGTTCATCGAGTTGTAGCCCGTGGCGTAGACGACGAGGTCGGCTCCCAGCTCGGTGCCGTCCTCCATCACCACGGTGTGCTCGGTGAGTCGCGCGACCTTCCCGCGCTGGAGCTTGATCTTGCCGTCGGCGACCAGCTCGGAAGCGCCGACGTCGATGTAGTAGCCCGACCCGCGGCGCAGGTACTTCATGAACAGGCCGGAGCCGTCCTCGCCCCAGTCGAGCCAGAAGCCGGCCTCCTCCAGGCGCGCGTAGAAGTCCTTGTCGCGCTCGCGCATCTGGTCGTAGAGCGGGATCTGGAACTCGTGCAGGATCCGGTAGGGCAACGAGGCGAAGATCATGTCCGCCTTCTCGGTCGTGATCCCGTTCGCGAGCGCCTGCTCGGAGTAGAGCGCGCCGAGCCCGATCTCCATCAGCGTGTCCGACCGCACGATGTGGGTGGAGGAGCGCTGGACCATCGTCACGTCGGCGCCGACCTCCCACAGCGCCGCGCAGATGTCGTGCGCGGAGTTGTTGGAGCCGATCACGACGCATCGCTTGCCCGCGTAGGCGTCCGGGCCGGGGTGCTTGGACGAGTGGTGCTGGTCGCCCTTGAAGACGTCCATCCCCTCGATCTCCGGGAGGTTGGGCTGTGAGCTCATGCCGGTCGCGAGCACGAGCTGGCGCGGGCGCAACGTGATCGCCTGGCCCTCGCGCTCGACCTGCACGGTCCAGCGGCCCTCGTCTTCGTCGAAGCTCGCGGAGTGCACGGTCGTCGAGCCCCAGTAGTTGAGCTCCATGACGCGCGTGTACATCTCCAGCCAGTCGCCGATCTTGTCCTTGGGCGAGAACACCGGCCAGTTCTCGGGGAACTTGATGTAGGGCAGGTGGTCGTACCAGACCGGGTCGTGCAGGCACAGCGACTTGTAGCGCTTGCGCCAGGAGTCGCCGGGGCGCTCGTTGCGCTCGCAGATGATCGTCGGGACGCCCAGTTGGCGCAGGCGCGCGCCGAGCCCGATCGCCCCTTGGCCGCCGCCCACGATCACGACCTCCGGCTGCTCGGAGTAGCCGAGCGTCTCAGCTTCCCGGGCGCGCTCCTCGAGCCAGGTGACGCGGTCCGGGTTCGCGCCGTGCTCGACGCCCTTGGGCCGGTGCGTGCCCTTGGGCTCCTCGAAGCCCTTGAGCTCGTACAGCGCGGTGAGCAGCGTCCACGCCTTCCCGTCGCGCAGCCGCAGCAGGCCGTTCCCGCGCCCGACGGCGGTCTCGAACGCGATCCAGGCCGTCGTGACGCCGTCCGCGGTGTCCGGCGGCTCGGTCGTGTGCCAGTTGGAGGGTTGGGTGTGCTCGAGCGTGCTGTCGAGCATCGCCTCGATCTCCTCAGGCCCTTCGACCGTCTTCAGGTTCCACGTGAACGCGACGAGGTCGCGCCAGAAGCTCTCCTCATGGAACAGCGCGGCCGCGCTTGCGCTGTCGCCGTTGCTCAGCGCGGTTTCGAACTCGGACAGCCACTGATCCACCACGGGTCTCTCCTCCCGGCCGGTACGAACGAAGCGGACGTTACAGGCCGCTCAGCCATATGGCTGAGTGAGCTCTAGCCGTCGTGGCGATGTCGCGGGCGGCGGCGTGCCCGACGCTAGGGGCATGGAACTCGCCATCGAAGCCACCGACCTCGTCAAGCGCTACGGCGCGACGGTCGCGCTGGACGGGTTGACGTTGTCCGTGCGGCGCGGTGAGGTGCTCGGGCTGCTCGGGCCCAACGGGGCCGGGAAATCGACGTTCGTGGAGTGCGCGGTCGGGCTGCGTACGCCGGACGCGGGCACGATCCGGACGCTGGGGATGCAGCCGGGGCGCGAGCTGTGCACACGCGTCGGCGTCCAGCTCCAGCACGCGACGCTGCCCGACCGGCTGCGCGTCGGGGAGGCGCTGGAGCTGTTCGCCGCGCTGTACCCGCGCACCGCGGACCCGCGCGCGCTGCTCGCGCGCTGGGGGCTCGAGCGGGTGCGCGAGCAGCCGTTCGGGAAGTTGAGCGGCGGCGAGCGCCAGCGGCTCTTCCTCGCGCTGGCGCTGCTGCACGAGCCGGAGCTCGTCGTGTTGGACGAGCTCACCACGGGGCTGGACCCGGAGGCGCGGCGCTCGGCGTGGGCGCTGGTGCGCGCGTTGCGGTCGGAAGGGCTGACGGTCGTGCTCGTCACGCACGATGTCGCCGAGGCCGAGGCGCTGTGCGACCGCGTCGCGATCATCAACCGCGGGCAGGTGCTCGCGTGCGCGCCCACCGACGAGTTCGGCGGGCTCGAGACGGCGTACTTCTCGTTCGTGGGGGAGGGGGAAGCATGGCCCGTGCTCTCCGCGCGCTGAGCCTGACCGAGCTACGGCTGTTCGTGCGCGAGCCGGCCGCGGTCGGCTTCACGCTGCTGCTGCCCGTCCTGCTGCTGTTGCTCAACGCGGGCGGCGACGACGTCGGCCGGCCGAGCGCCGAGTTCGGGGGCGAGATCGGGCTCGACGTCCTGCAGGCCGGGCTGGTGGTGTTCGTGGTGGCGACGGCGGGCGTGATGGGGCTCGCGGAGTCGCTGGCCAACGAGCGCGAGCGCGGCGTGCTGCGGCGGTTGTCGCTGGCGCCGATCCGGCCGGCGAACGTGCTGGGCGCGCACGTGATCGTGCAGCTGGCGGTCGCCGCGGCCGGGACGGTGCTGCTGTGCGGGCTGGCGATCGTCGTGTTCGGCGCGGGGCTGCCGGACGCGCCGCTGCGGGCGGTCGCCCTGATCGTCCTGGCCGCGCTGACGGCGGCGGCCTTGGGCGGCGCGATCGGTGCGCTGGCGCCGACCACGCGGGTGGCGCAGGCGGCGGCCTCTGCGCTCTACTTCCCGAAGCTGTTCCTGAGCGGCGCGGCGATGCCGCGCGAGAACCTGCCGGACGCCGCGCGCACAATCGGTGACGTTCTGCCGCTGACCTACGTGGTCGAGGGCCTGCGCGACGCGTGGGCGGGCGCGCCGCCGGCCGCGTCCTCGGTGCTCGTGCCGGTGGCGGCGCTGCTGGTCGGCGGGCTCATCAGTCTGCGCGCGTTCCGCTGGTCGTAGGGTTCGCCTGATGTCCGAGCGGCGTGAGGAGCTGATCTGGGGCGGGCTGCTCGCCGGCGTGCTGGTCGTGGCGGCGGGCGCCGCGTGGTTCGACGACCACGACCCGGTCACGCTGGCGCTCGCGTTCGCGTTCCTGGCGTGGCATGCGGCGTTCGTGTGGCTGCGCCGGCTCGGGCTCGTGCACGTACTCGGGCTGATCGCGTTGATGCTCGTGCTGGTCGGGCGCTCGAACCACTACTTCCTGCTCGTCTACGCGATCTACCCGCAGCTGTTCCTCCGCTTGGGGTGGTGGGCGGTGCCGGGGTGCGGCGCGGTCGCCGCCGCCACGTTCGCGCTCGCCGATCTCCAGGGGCGCGAGCTGATCATGGGCATCGCGGTGACGACCGGCGTCGCGCTGGTGTTGGCCGTGTCGATCGACGCCGCCGAGCGCGTCTCGCGCAAGCGCGCCGAGACGATCGCCGAGTTGGAAGCCGCGCGCGCCGAGGTGCACGAGCAGGGCCGGCTGATCGGCGCCCTGGAGGAGCGCCAGCGCATCGCCCGCGAGCTCCACGACACGCTCACACAGTCGCTGGTGAGCGTCGTCGCCCAGCTGGAGGCGGCCGAGCAGGAGCTCGAAGCCGGGCGCGTCGACTCGGGCATGGCCCGGCTCGCGCGCGGCCGCGACGCGGCCCGCGCCGGCTTGACCGACGCCCGCCGCGCCGTCCATGCGCTGCGCCCCGACCTGCTCGACGCCGGCGACGGGTTGGGCGCCGGCCTGCGGGTGCTGGCCGGCCGCCTGCGCGCCGAGCACGGGCTGGACGTTGCGGTGAAGGTCCGCGGCGACGACGCGGGCCTGGGGGCTGCCGTCGAAGAGGCGCTGCTGGGCTGTGCCCGCGAGGCGCTCTCGAACGTCCGCCGCCACGCGGACGCGACCCACGTCGAGGTCGCGCTCGACATCGGCGCCGCCGAGGCGACGCTGTGCGTGGCCGACGACGGCCGCGGGTTCGACGCGGCCGCCCCGCACGGGTCGCGGGCGCACGACCACGGCGCGCTCGCGACGGCCGCCCGCGGCGTCCTCGCCGCCGCCCCGCGGACCGGGTTCGGCCTCACCACGATGCGCGAGCGCGCCGCCACGGTCGGTGGCCGCGCCGAGATCACGTCCGCGCCCGGCGCGGGCACGCGCGTCCAGGTCACGGTGCCGCTGTGAGCGTGCGGGTCCTGCTCGTGGACGACCATCCCGTCGTGCGCGACGGCCTTCGGGCCGTGCTCGAGGGCGCGGGGTTCGTCGTGGCGGGCGAGGCCGAGGACGGGCGTCGCGCGCTGGCCGTGTACCCGTCGGCGAACCCCGACGTGGTGCTGATGGACCTGCGGATGCCGGTCATGGACGGCGTCACCGCGACCACGAAGCTGCGCGAGCTCGACCCCGCCGCGCGTGTGCTCGTGCTCACCACCTACGACCGCGACGGCGACATCGCGCGCGCCATGCAGGCCGGCGCGAGCGGCTACCTCCTCAAAGACGCACCGCGCGATGAGCTGCATCGCGCGGTGCGGGCCGCGGCCCGCGGCGAGGTCGTGCTCGCCCCCGCCGTCGCCGCGCGGGTCTGGCGCGGCGACGGCGAGGAGCTGTCCGCCCGGGAGCGGGAGGTGCTGCAGCTGGTGGCGAAGGGCTGCACCAACCGCGAGGTCGGCGAGCGCCTGCACGTGAGCGCGGCCACCGTCAAGACGCACCTGCTCAACGTCTACGCCAAGCTCGGCGTCGACGATCGCACGGCGGCGGTGGTGACCGCGCTCGAGCGCGGGCTCATCGAGCTGTAGCCAGGCGCTCACCCTCGATGTCGAGGTCGGGGACGAGGCGCTCGACGCGCTTGGGCATCCACCACGCGCGGCGGCCGAGCAGCGCCATCACGGCCGGTACCAGCGTGAGCCGGACCAGGAACGCGTCGGCGAGGATGCCGAAGGCCAGGGCGAGGCCGATCGACTTGATGATCGGGTCCGGCGAGAGGATGTAGGCGCCGAAGACGACCATCATGATCGTGGCCGCTGCGGTGACGACGCGGCCGCTGTCGACGTAGCCCTTGACGACGGCGGCCTTCGCGTCGCGGCTGTGGACGAAGCGCTCGCGCATCCGCGAGACCAGGAACACCTCGTAGTCCATCGCGAGCCCGAACAGGATGCCGATCAGCAGGATCGGCAGGAACGAGACGATCGGGCCGGCCGAGGCGACGTCGAAGAGCCCGTTCAGGTTGCCGTCCTGGAAGATCCAGACCGTCACGCCCAGCGAGGCGGCGATCGAGAGCAGGAACCCGGCCGCGGCCTTCAGCGGCACCAGGACGCTGCGGAACACGACCATGAGCAGCAGCAGGGCGAGGCCCACGACGACGCCGACGTAGAGCGGCAGCGCCTCGTTCAGGCGGTCGGCCGTGTCGATGTTGACCGCGGTCTGGCCGGTCACGTACGCGCTCAGATGCGCGGACTTCGGGAGCTGCTCGGCCTCGGTGCGCAGGGCCGTGACGAGGTCCTTAGTTTCCTGGGTCGCGGGTCCGGTCTCAGGCGTGACCTGGACGATCCACAGGTCGCCGGCCTCGTTGGGCATGGCGGGGGAGACGGCGGCGACGCCCGGGAAGTCCTCCAGGGTGGAAGCCACCTGCTTGCCGAAGGCCTCCTGCTCGGAGCGGGCCACCTCGGGCGCGTCCACGACGACGGTGAGCGTGCCGTTGAAGCCGGGGCCGAAGCCCGCGGTCAGCAGGTCGTACGAGCGGCGCTCGGTGGAGCTCGTGGGCTCGGAGGAGCCATCCGGCAGGCCGAGCTCCATGTGCGCGGCGGGTACGGCGGCGACGCCGAGCAGCGCCAGCCCGACGAGCAGCACGGCACCCGGGCGACGCACCACGAAGCTCACCCAGCGGGCGCTGAGCGGGGAGCGCTTGCGTCCCGAGCGGCCGGCGAGCAAGCGGTTCGGCTTGGCCAGGCGCGCGCCGGCGAAGCCCAACAGCGCGGGCAGCAGCGTGAGCGCGACGAGGACCGCGATGGCGACGGTGCCGGCCGCGGCCAGACCCATCACGGAGAGGAACGGGATGTTCACGACGCACAGGCCGACGAGCGCGATGATCACGGTCAGGCCGGCGAACACGACCGCGCTGCCGGCGGTGCCGCTCGCGTGGGCGACGGACTCACGCGGTTCCATGCCGTCGCCCAGGTTCTGCTTGTGCCGGGCGAGGATGAACAGCGCGTAGTCGATACCGACCGCGAGCCCGAGCATCGTGGCGAGCACCGGCGCGGTCTCGCTCAGGTCGATCACGCTCGACAGGCCGGTGAGGCCCGCGAGCCCGATCGACACGCCGAGCATGGCGGTGAGCAGCGGCATGCCGGCGGCCAGCAGCGACGCCATCGTGATCGCGAGCACGAAGAAGGCGACGATCATGCCGAGCGACTCGGAGCCGTGCGCGGCCTCCTCGGCGGCGATCCCGCCCGAGAACTCGACCTGGAGCCCGGCGGCCTCACCTGTGTGCGCGACGTCGGCGAGCTGCTCGCGCGCCTCGTCGGAGATCTCCGAGGACGGGGTGGGATAGATGACGTCGGCGTAGCCGATCGTCCCGTCCTTGCTCAACACCGGGTCCGAGACACCGCTCACCTCGGCGGCGCCCTTCGCCTCCCCGAGCGTCGCGTCCATGGCGGCGGCGTTCTCGCCGCCGGAGAGCGTCTGGCCCTCGGGCGCGGCGAACACGACGCGCGCGAACGAGCCGCTCGCGGCCGGGTAGCGCTCCTCCAGCAGCTCCTGCGCCTGCTGGGACTCGGTGCCCGGAACTTCGAACTTGTTGGACTTCGTGCCGCCGAACGCGGCCGCGATGCCGCCGACGGTGATCAGGATCGCGAGCCAGAGCGCGAGCACGGCGCGGCGGTGGTCATACGCCCAGCGGCCGAGCCGGTAGAGGAAGGTAGCCATGGCACGGAGCGTCCTCGGGCGCGGGCGCCGCGACTTCAGGGCAGGACCCCGATCTCGCACCCTTAGGGACCCGGATCAGGGTCCCGAATCAGGGCAGCGCCCCGATGAGCCACGGGTGCCTTCACGGGAGCGTGTGCGCCATGCCCCGCTTCCTGCTCCACCACCGCCATGAGCCGCACGAGTGCGGCGTGGCGTTCGCCGCCTTCCGGGGACACGCGAGCCCGCTCCGCCACCGCGCGGCGCTGGCCTCGTGTGCGTTCGGCGGGCACGCGATCTGGTGGACGGTGCAGGCGGACGGTCCCGAACACGCGCTCGGGCTCCTCCCGTACTTCCTCGCCGAGCGCGCCACTGCGATCCGAGTCGACGAGGTCGACATCCCATGACTCCCTCTTTCGTCCGCCGCCGCGGCGTCCGCGAACTGATGCTCTTCGGCGCCGCGTATCTGCTCTACAACGCCGGCCGCGGCGTCACCAGCGGCCAGATGGACCTCGCGCAGAGCAACGCGCAGTGGGTCGTCGGCGCGCAGGGCGGCGTCGGCTTCGAGCACGGCGTGCAGGACGCGCTCGGCGGCGCGCTGCTCAGCCACGTGTATCTCGCGGCCCAGATCGTCGTGCTGCCGCTCGTCCTGCTGTCGATGTACCGGTGGGCGCCGCGCCTGTACCCCCGGCTCCGTAACACGGTGATCGCCACCTGGATGCTCTCGCTACCGGTCTACGCGCTGTTCCCCGTGGCGCCGCCGCGGCTGGCCGAGGTCGGCATGACGGACTTCGTGAGCGAGACGTCCGCCGTGACGCTCGCGGGGCACTCGACGTGGTTCTACAACCCGATCGCGGCGGTCCCGTCGCTGCACTGCGGGTTCGCGCTGGCGTTGAGCGTGGCCGTCGCGATGGTCGTGCGGCGGCGCTGGCTGAAGGCGCTGGCGCTGAGCTGGGCGCCGCTGGTCGCGCTGTCGACGGTCGCGACCGCCAACCACTACGTGTTCGACGTGGCGGCCGGCGTGGCGATCACCCTGCTGGGCTACCTCGTGGTGACCTGGCGACCGCGCCCCGCGCTGCGGACGGCGGTGGCGGCATGATCCGCGTCGCGATCCTCGACGCCCACCCCGCGACCCGCGCGGGGCTGGAGGCGATCCTGCGCGCGGCGCCCGGTGTCGTGCCGGTCGGCGCGGCGGAGCACCGGCGCGCGCTCCTCCCGTTGCTCTATCGCGCCGACCCCGACGTCGTCGTGGTGGACGACGTGCGCGCGTGCCTGACGGTGCGGTCGGCGCGTGTGGTCGTGCACGCGACCGGCGTCGACGTCGTGCGCGCGACGTTCGCGGGCGCGGCGGCGCTCGTCGACAAGGCCGCGCCCGCGCACGAGCTGCTCGCGGCCGTGCGGGGCGAGCGGCCGTTGCCGCCGATCACGCCGGGCGCGCAGCGTCGTGCGGCCGAGGCGTTGAGCCGCACCGACCGCGCGATCCTCGCGATGCGGCTGGCGGGCACGAGCGACCACGACATCGCCGGCGTCGTCGGGCTCTCACGCGAGGCGCTCGCCGGCCGCTGCGCCGCCATCACGGTCGGCGCGCTCGATGCCCCGCGCGAGCTCCACGCGGGATGACACGCCGGCCGACCTACTGGATCAGCTCGGTCCTGAGCTCGTGCGACTCGTCGTCCAGACGCGCCTCGTACCAGATGCGGTGCGCCCCGTCCGGCAGCGGCAGCACCTCGAGGTAGCGGACGTCCGCGAGCGGCTCGCCCGAGGCTTCGAAGCGGTTGCCGTCGCGGCGCGTCACGCCGGTGCGCTCGAACCAGTTCTCCTGTGCGGACGCGCGCGCGTCGTACGCCGCGCGGCCGTCCGGCAGGATCGTGGTCAGCCGCGCGCCGCGTTCCGTCCAGGTGCCGGGCCGGCCCTCGAGCACGGTGCCGTGCCACGTCCACGACCAGCCGTCGGTGCTGGTGGCGTAGGCCGTGTTCATGCGGTCCTCCTCGCCCGGGACGTCGAGCAGGTGGCAGCAGATCCACGCCTCCCAGCCGCCCGCGGAACGCCGGATGATCGGGTCCTTGACCGCGGTGTGGTCGTCACCGGCGAACGCGACGGAGAGCTCCGCCTCGCTCAACGCGTCGAGCGTCGGGGCCTCAGCGACCGCGATGTACCAGTGCTTGGTGTTCGGGGTCGCGCAGCTCACCCACAGCCGCCAGCCGACTTCGGTCCGCACCAGCGCGGGCCGCTCGGTCCACGCCGCTCCGAAGTGCTGCTGCGGCAGCACGAGCACGGTCTCGTAGTGCTCGCCGTCGTGGGAGACCGCGATCACGGTCTCGTCCGTGGTGTCCGGCCCGTTGCGCACGCGGTAGCCGAGGACGATCGTGTCGCCGTCGAGCACGGCGGACGGCGCGCCGGTCCAGAACTGCGGGCCACGACCGGGCGCGGGCGCGACGACCACGGGGGTCGCCGCGCCCGGCAGCGGAAAGTCGGTCATGCCCGCAACCTAAGGGGTCAGACCTCCTAGGTGCCCTTAGGCCGTCGTGAAGGCGTGCGCCGGCTCGACGATCAGCGACCCGTCCTCGGTGACGTGGACGCGGTCGCCGTCGGCGATCTCGCCGGCGAGGATCGCGCGCGTCAGCGCCTTCTCCAGCGTGCGCCGGATGTGGCGCTGCAGCGGGCGGGCGCCGTAGGCCTCGTCGAATCCCTCCTGCGCCAGCCGGGCGACGTAGGCGTCGGCGACGTCGAGGTTGATGTCGCGCTCGGTCGCGAGCCGGTCGCCGACCCGCTCGACCATCTGTGCCGCGATCCGCTCGACCTGCTCGGCGCTCAGCGCGTCGAAGGTCACGATCTCGTCGATGCGGTTGATGAACTCGGGTAGGAAGGCGGCCTTGGCGGCCTCCTCCATGCGCGCGGCCTCGGCCTTCGGCGCGCTCGCGGTGAAGCCGATTCCGCGCTTGGCCTGCCCCGCGCCGAGGTTCGACGTCATCACGATCACCGCGTTGTTGAAGTCCACCGTGCGGCCCTCGCCGTCGGTCAGGCGGCCGTCGTCCATCACCTGCAGGAGCACGTTCCAGACCTCCGGGTGCGCCTTCTCGATCTCGTCGAGCAGGATCACCGAGTACGGGCGCCGGCGCACGGGCTCGGTCAGCTGGCCGCCGTCGCCGTACCCGACGTAGCCGGGAGGCGAGCCGATCAGCCGCGCGACCGTGTGCGGCTCGCGGAACTCGCTCATGTCGATCCGGACGAGCGCCTTCTCGGTGGCGAACAGCCGCTCCGCCAGGGCCTTGACCAATTCGGTCTTGCCGACGCCGGTGGGGCCGAGGAACAGGAAGCTGCCGAGCGGACGGTCGCCCTCGGAGAGGCCGACGCGGGCGCGGCGGATCGTGTCCGCCACCACCTCGACGGCCGCGTCCTGGCCGATCACGCGCTCGTGCAGGTCGTCCTCGAGGTCGTTGAGCCGCTCGAGCTCGCCCTCGACGAGCTCGCCGACCGGGATGCCGGTGCGGTCCGCGACCACCGCGGCAATCTGGGTCTCGCCGACGACCACGGGGCCATCGGCGCCCTGGCGGCGCTTGAGCTCGGCCGCGCGCTCGTAGTCCTCGCGCGTGACGGCGTCCGCGATCTCGGCGCTCAGGTCCTTGGCGCCCGTCAGCCGCAGCCGCGCCGCGGCCTGGTCGACGAGGTCGATCGCCTTGTCGGGCAGGTGGTACTCGGTGATGTAGCGATCGCTCAGCCGGGCGGCAGCCTCGAGCGCCGCGTCGTCGATCATGACGGCGTGGTGCTTCTCGTACGCGCCGCGCAGGCCGCGCAGGATCGTCACGGTGTCGTCGACCGACGGCTCCTCGACAGTCACCGCGGAGAAGCGGCGGGCGAGGGCGGAGTCGCGCTCGATCTTGCGGTACTCGGCGAGCGTGGTCGCGCCGATCACGCGCAGCTCACCGCGCGCGAGCAGCGGCTTGAGGATGTTGGCCGCGTCCATGCCGCCCTCGGCGTTGCCGGCGCCGAGCACGGTGTGCAGCTCGTCGATGAACAGGATCGTGTTGCCGCCGGAGGCGTCCTCGAGCGCCTTCTTCAGGCGCTGCTCGAACTGGCCGCGGAACTGCGCGCCGGCGACCATGCCGGACAGGTCGAGCGCGACCAGGCGCGTCCCGTGCAGCACCTCGGGGACGGTCTGCTCGTGGATGCGCAGCGCCAGGCCCTCGGCGATGGCGGTCTTGCCGACGCCGGCCTCGCCGATCAGGACGGCGTTGTTCTTGCGCCGGCGGGAGAGGATCTCGATCGTCTGGGCGATCTCGTCGTCGCGACCGATGACCGGGTCGATGCGGCCCGCCTTGGCGGCGGCGGTGAGATCGCGCCCGAATTCGCCGAGGGCGCTCTTGGGCGCGCGCTCGGGGTCGGCGGGCTTGCGCTCGCGCAGGTCGGTCGCGCACGTTTCACACAGCACCGCGGTCCGCCGCTGAGGGCCGGCCGCGAACACCATGCGCACCGTACCCGGCCGCTCGCCGCAGACGGCGCACAGCGTGGGAGTGGTGTCAAAAATCTCAGTCACGCAGACTAAGATAGCCGTTGCTTGCGCACGCAACGTGATGGCGCGCACAGTGGGAGTAGATTTCGCCTCGTGATCTTCCGGCAGATTGCGCACGAGGACCTCGGGTGCGCCTCTTACCTGGTCGGCGACGAGTCCGCGGGCGTCGCGGCCGTCGTGGACCCGCGGCTCGAGATCGGCGAGTACCTGCGGCTCGCGCGCTACCTCGGCGTCTCGATCGAGCACATCCTCGAGACGCACAACCACGCGGACCACGTCAGCGGCCACGGCCGGCTCGCGGCCGCGACCGGCGCGACGATCCATGTCCACGCGCTCGCTTCGCCCGACTACGAGCACGAGGCCTTCCAGGACGGCTGGGAGCTGGAGCTGGGGTCGGTGCGCGTGCGCGCGCTGCACACGCCCGGGCACCGGCCCGAGCACACGGCGTTCGCGCTCATCGATACTGCGCGCGGCTCTGAGCCATGGGCGGTGCTGACCGGTGACTCGTTGTTCGTGGGCGACATCGCGCGGCCCGACCTCGCCGTCGAGAAGGAGGAGGGCGCGCGCGACATCTACCGCTCGCTGCACACCGCGCTGCTGGTACTGGGCGACGACGTCGAGGTCTGGCCCGGCCACCTGGGCGGCTCGCTGTGCGGCGGGCCCGCGATGGACCTCAAGGTGTCCACGACGATCGGCTTCGAGCGCCGCCACAACGAGCTGCTGGGCGTCGGCGACGAGGACGAGTTCGTCGCGCGCGCGACCTCCGCGCTGCGCCCGCAGCCGCCGAACTTCAAGGCGATCGTCGCGATCAACCGCGGGTCGCTGGACCGCCGGACCGTCGACGCGCACCCGCTCACCCCGCGCCAGATCCAGACGCTCGACGCGCCCGTGATCGACGTGCGCACCTCGCTCCAGTTCGACGACGCGCACATCCCGGGCGCGATCTGCAACACGATCCTGCAGGCCGGGTTCGGGACCCGGCTGGCGTGGATCGCCGGGCCGGACGAGGAGATCGTGCTGGTCGGCCGCGACGACGCCGACGCGCTGCACGCGGCCGAGCTGGCCGCCGCCGTCGGCGTCGAGCGGATCGCCGGCTACCTCGCGGGCGGGATGACGAGCTGGCGCGAGGAGAAGCTGCCGGTGGCGAAGATCGAGCGGCTCACCGTGCACGAGCTGCACGAGCGCGACGGCACCCAGATCCTCGACGTCCGCGAGCGCGACGAGTGGGAGGCCGGGCACATCCCGGACTCGGTGTTCGTGCCCTACCACGACATCCACGCGCTGCCGTCCGACCTGGACGCGGACGAGCCGGTCGCGGTCATCTGCGCGAGCGGGCAGCGCGCCGCGGTCGGCGCTTCGCTCGTGCAGCGGTACGGGGCGCGCGAGGTCCTGCACGTGGTCGACGGCGGCGTCGGCACGTGGGCGCGCGCGGGCTACCCCATCCGGCGCTGAGCGCGGGCGGCGGGGACCGGCAACGGGTGCTTGACCGGTCCTGGCCGAAGGTGCGGTAGCGTCATGGCGCATGGCCGTTCCCCGTCTTCGTGTCCCCTCGGCTGAGCCGAACGGCACGCTGCGCCAGACGTCCGACGAGGTCGAGCTCTACCACCGCACGTACACGACGCTGCTGCGGTCGTCGGGGGAGACGCTCCTGCGCGTGCTCGAGCCGTCGCACGCGGCGATGAACTCGAGCCTGCACCCGCTCGCCTACGACCCCGAGCAGCCCGACCTGGGCGCGTTCCTGTACTCGCTGCGGCGGCTGCCGGCCACGATCTGGCGGGCGAACGTGATCGTCATGGGGCAGGAGTCCGAGGCGTTCGCGCGCGCCGGGATCGGCCGGATCGAGGACTGGACCCCGTACGAGTCCCCCGCGCGGCGGCGCCGCTGGTTCGACTCGGGCACCGGCACGCTCGCCGTCCTGCTCGCCTCCACCTCGGACCTGGACGACGCGATCCCGTCGCTGGTCGCCTACCAGCTGGAGTGGAACAAGCTGCACGCGCTGCTGCGCGCGGCGGACTGCTCCGACGAGCCCACGCCGGCCGAGCTCGCCCGCTGCTGCGGCGGCTCGGAGGAGGACTGGGAGCGGGTCGAGGAGTCGTGGCCGGAAGGGCTCGCGGCGTTCGTCGACGAGGTGCGCGAGCGCAAGCTCAGCCTGCGCATCCGGATGCTCGGCGGATCGGCGTCCGGCTACGCGCGGCTCACGCGCCGCTGGTGGGCGCCCGTGCGGGCGACGTTCACCGACCAGTCGCTGAGCGACAAGCCGATGTACTTCGTCTCGTCCAACACGCACTCGCTGGTGAACCTGGTGTCGGCGAGCGCGGGGGCGACCGAGGACGAGATCGTCGACTGGGTGGAGGCCAACGGGCCGGACTACCTGCAGGAGGAGCTCGAGCGCTTCCGCTCGAGCCGCACCACCGGGTCGTGGGAGAACTTCCTCTACTACGGCGCGCGGCTGTACTACGAGCGCCAGCCCGAGGACGGCCCGGCGTGGGAGCGCCGCCGCAAGCACGAGCGCGAGCTCGGCATCACGCACATCTCCTCGCGCACCGGTCTGCGCGTGTCCGCCCAGGTGATCGACCTCGCCTCGCTGGACCCGGCCGGCCTGGACCCGCGGCTCGGCCCGGTCGACGCGGAGAAGCTCGCGCACGCGCAGGGCGTCGTGGTCAACATCGAGTACCCGCTCGGGCTCGCGGCGTACAACATCCTGCGCGAGATCACGACCGCGCACGACACGCTGCGCGGCGTCTACGTGCTGGGCAAGGCGGCGACGCTCAACGCGGACGTCGGCGACGTGCTGATCAGCGGCGTCATCCACGACGAGCACTCGGGCTCCACCTACTGGCTCGACAACGCGTTCTCGTTCGACGACATCGCGCCCTACCTCGTCTTCGGCAGCGGCCTCGACAATCAGCGCGCGGTCACGGTCAAGTCGACCTTCCTGCAGAACCGCAACTACCTCGACTTCTACTACCGCGAGGCGTACACCGTGGTCGAGATGGAGGCCGGCCCGTTCTGCAACGCGGTCTACGAGATCGCGGACGCCGACCGCTACCCGACCGGCGAGGCGGTGAACTTCTCCAAGCTCCCGATCGACTTCGGGATCATCCACTACGCCTCAGACACGCCGTACTCGCAGGCGCGCACGCTCGGCGCCCGCGGCCTGTCCTACTACGGGCTGGATTCCACGTACGCGTCGTCGGTCGCGATCCTGCGCCGGATCTTCACGCTGGAGGGGCTGTACGACGCCTGAGAGGGCTGCTCGAGGCTCCGGATCCGGAGCTCGAGCGGCTCTATACGTGTGAGCTCGGCCTGGAGACCGTGCCCGAGTGGTACGGCTCGCTGGCCGCTCTGCGCACGCTCGACCTCGGCCACAATGCGCTGCGCGCCGTGCCCGACCTGTCCGCGCTGACCCGGCTGGAGATCCTCTACCTGCACGACAACGCGCTCACGGCGCTGCCGTCCTTGCCGCCCTCGCTCACCTACCTGAACGTGAGCGAGAACCCGCTGCCGGCGCTGCCGGCTCTCGACCTCCCCGAGCTGATCGAGCTGCGCGCGCTGGACCTCGGGCTGACGGCGGTGCCGGAGCTGCGGCTGCCGAAGCTGCGCGAGCTGCACCTGCGCACCAACGCGCTCACCGCGGTCCCCGAGACCGTGCGCGGACTCCACGAGCTGCGCCTGCTCGACCTGCGCGCGAACCGCCTGACGTCCGTCCCGGACTGGATCGGCGAGCTCCCGCGCCTCGAGAAGCTCGACCTGCGCTGGAACCAGGTCTACGACCCGCCCGCCGAACTGCTCGCGCGCGGATGCGTCGTGCTCACTGAATAGGCTCGCGCGCCATGGAGCAATGGATCTACTTCCTGCATCCCCCGCGCGAGAACTTCGCCGGCACGATGACGGACGAGGAACAGGCGGTCTGGGGCGAGCACGTCAAGCTGCTCACGCAACGGCTGGAGGAGGGCTCGCTGATCCTCGCCGGGCCGACGTTGGGCACGACGAACACCGGCATCTGCGTGTTCGAGGCGCCCGATGAGGACGCGGCGCAGGCGTACATGCAGGCGGACCCGGCGATCGCCTCGGGCATGGCCCGCGGCGAGCTGCGTGGGTTCCAGGCAGCGTTCCTGCGCGGCGCTACGGCCGGGTGAGGGTGAGCGCGCGCCGTTCGGGCTCGGTCACCGAGACGGCGTCGTGGCAGACCCAGCCGCGCTCGGCGAGGTCGTCGCCGTCCTCGATCACGTCGCCGTGGTCGAGCAGGTAACCGGCGACGTCGAACAGCAACTGGGCGATGTCGGCCGGGTCGTCGTGCTCGTAGGCGCACTGCAGGTCCGGCAGGCCGAGCGCGTGCAGGCCGAGCGTGTCCATGAGCTTGTGGTCGGTGTCCTCGATCCCGTACAACCGGACGTTCAGGCAGGCGATGAGCTCGCGATCGTGCAGGATCGCGGCGGGGTTGGCGACGCGCTCGCTGTTGGGCAGCCACACCGCCGCGGGCTGCAGCTGCTCGATCGCGGCGCACAGGGTGGGGACGTAGGTCTCGATGCGCTCCCGGTACGGGCGCACGCTGCCGAACAGCTCGGCGACGAGCAGGCTGTGCGTGCAACGGGCGAGCACAGCGTCCGCGTCCTCCCAGTCCCACGTCTGCTCGGTGGTCGCCGCATTCTCGTCCGTGCGCTCACCGTCGGGCGTCAGGAACGTGGTGACCAGCGCGCCCTTCGAACCGTCGTCGAGGGTGAACGCGAAGCGCGGGTGGACGAGCGCGTCGCCCATCCGCTCGGCGCCGGGGACCGCGGCGGCGAGTGCGTCGAGGTCGAGTTGCGGCTCGTGGTCGAACCACAGCTCCGCCATCTGAGTCACGTGGGTCATCGTGGCCACGGATCTTCGCAACCGCAGCTCGCGTGCGGCGCTGTCAGCTCACGCTGAACCCGGGAAGTTCCGGTCGCCGGGGTACAACTCACTGCATGCCGCGAACGCTTGGCAGTCAACGCAGACGCGTCGCGCTGCTCATCCTGCCGCTCGCCGCGGTGTTCACCGTCGTCACCGCCGCCGACGGGCTGTGGATCCTCGCGATTCCGGGCTTTCTCTTCTTTGCCGCGCAGCTGGTCGTCTTCATCCGCGCGAGTCGGCGTCCTCGGCGGCCTCGGCCAGCGCCTTCACCCCCGCCAGCCGAGCGTCCCACCGGTCCGCCAGCCGTGACATCCACGCCGCCGTCTCCTGGAGGCGCTCGGGCTGGACGACGTACCTCACCTCGCGGCCGTGCCGCTGCGCAGCAACGAGCCCGGCGCGGTCGAGGACAGCGAGGTGCTTGATCACCGCCGGGCGGCTCACGGGCAGCTCGGCGGACAGCGTGGTGGCCGTGCCGTGGCCGTGGGCCGCGAGCAGGTCGAGGATCGAGCGCCGCGTGGGGTCGGCGAGGGCGGTGAAGACGTCCTCGGTCACACGGCGATCGTCTGCGCGTAGCGCTCGAGGTCGCCGAGCTCGTGCTTCCAGCCACTGGCGTTGCCGTCGCGCAGCTCGGCCTGGCGCTCCGGGCTCGTGTTCAGCTCGCCCCAACCGCTCTCGACGACCTTCACGCGCGTGCCGTCGCCCTCGGTGGCAAGCGTGAACTCGACGAGGGTGTCGCCGATGCCCGCGTCGTTCGCGTCCCAGCGGAAGGCGAAGGCGTGCGGCGCGTCCTCGCGGACGATCCGCAGCTCTCCGTCGCCGTGCTCGGCCCAGCTGACGGTGATGGTGTCGCCGGCGCGGGAGGCGCCGGCGTCGCCGAACCAGTTGGCCATGTGCTCCGGCTCGGTGACGATCTGCCACACCCGCTCGACGGGGGCGGCGATGAAGATGTCGCGCTCGATGCTGTTCATGTAACCCGTAGGTTACGCGTAACTCACAGGTTACGCAAGGTCAGGTGCAGCACCTCGGGTGGCGCGAGGAACCGGACCGGCAGGCCGCTGGTGCCGATGCCGCTGGTCACGAGCAGGTGCCGGCCGTGCTCGACGATGTGCCCGCGCGCGTACCGCTCCCCGTAGTGGGAGGGCATCAGCGGCCGCCGGATGACCGGGATCGCGACCTGCCCGCCGTGCGTGTGACCGGACAGCGTGAGCGAGACGCGGTGTGGGATGCGCGGGAACAGGTCCGGGTCGTGCGAGAGGACGATCACCGGCTCGTCCTCGGGCACCTCGCGCAGCGCGTGGACGACGTTCGGCAAGCGGTGGCGCATGTCGCCCAGTCCCGCGATCCAGAAGTCGCCGACCTTCACGGCTCGGTCCTCGAGCACCGGGATGCCGTGCGCTTCGAGCGCCCGCCACATCCGGTCGCCCGAGTTGTGCCAGTCGTGGTTGCCGATCACCGCGTACGTCCCGAGCGGCGCCTTCAGCCGGGCGAGCTCGGCCGCGACCGCCTCGGGCGCGAGCTTGCGCCGCAGCTTCTGGCTGGCGTCGAGGTAGTCGCCGAGCAGCAGATGGATGTCGGGCTCGCGCGCATTGAGCGCGTCGACGGCCCGCGCGATCTTGTTGAGGCCCGCGTGCGGCACGCCCGCGTGGAGGTCCGACATGACCCCGGCCCGCAACCCGCTCAGGGCGGCGGGCCAGTGAGGCACGGCGAGGTCGACATCGCGCACGACGAGCCTGCGCGGCTCGATCCACGCCGCCCAGGCTGCCAGGCCCGCGCCGGCCGCGATGATGGGGAGCGGGATGGCTCTTCGCCTCACGGTCGGGCTCCGGCGCCGTGGTGGCCGGGCGCACGCGACCCGAGATCGAGCCTCGCTCGCAGCGGCGGGGCTCCGGCGCCGTGGTGGCCGGGCGCGCGCGACCCCCGTCTCGCGCAACCGGGCTTCGCCCGAAGAGGGGGATGTTCCGCGAGGACGGGGGTCGCGCGCGCCCGGCACGAGCCGCGGCGGTGCACGGCTGCGCGTCTCACGCGGCGTCCACTTCTGCGCGCGTCGGCATGCCGCCGCGGGCGCCCGGCTTCGTGGTCGAGAGCGCGGCCGCTCGGAGCGCGAACTCGGCGGCCTCGCGCAGAGGTCGGCCCGCGGCGAGCTCGGCGGCGAGCGCGCCGTTGACCGTGTCGCCCGCGCCGGTGGTGTCGACGACGTCGACGTTGGTCGCCGGCAGCAACTCGGGCGAGCCGCCCGGCTCGAGCAGGAGGGCGCCGCGGGCACCGAGCGTGATCAGCACGGCCGCGCCGGTGGACTCGGACAACGCGCGCGCGGCGGCTTCCGGCTCGGCTTCACCCGTGAGCTGCTCGGCCTCGCTCGCGTTCGGGGTGAGCACGGCGAGCGGCGCGGCGGGCAGCTCGCGCGCGGGCGCCGGGTTGAGCACGACAGGCCAGCCCGCGGCCTCGGCGGCGCGGGCCGCCGCGATCACCACGTCCTCGCCGACCTCATGGCCGAGGAGGACGACGCCCGCGGGCGCGGGCGTCGAGTCGGCCGTGGGGGCGGGCGGCGAGTCGGCCGCAGCGAGCAGCTCGTCCAACGTGGGCGCGATCGCGGCGGCGTCGAGCGCGGCGTTCGCGCCCGAGGCGACCGCGATCTGGTTCTCACCGGCGGCGTCGACGACGATCAGGGCCACGCCGGTGGGCTCCCCCAGGCGGGCCATCCGCGACACGTCGATGCCCTCCGTGCGGAGCGCCTCCGTCGCCTCTTCGCCCATGGCGTCGTCGCCGACCGCGCCCACGAACGCGACCTCCGCGCCGAGTCGAGCGGCGGCGACGGCCTGGTTCGCGCTCTTGCCGCCCCCGTAGGAGCCGAAGCGCCCGCCCGTCACGGTCTCGCCGGCTGCGGGCAGGCGCTCGGTGACGACCACGAGGTCGACGTTGATCGAACCGACGACGACAACTCGCGCCACTGGTCTCAGCCTACGCGACAACGGGTACAGAACCCGTCGCCATGGCCACCGCTGCCGCGTCTTCGCCCTCCGCCGGGGAACGCAGTCTCAACCTGTCGCTGCGGGTCATCCGCTTCGGGCCCGCGCTGATCCTGGTCCTGCTGATCGCGATCATGACGCTCGCGTCGCCGTTCTTCATGACCGGCGACAACCTCTCGAACATCGCGGTGCAAGTGGCGCCGCTCGCGTGCCTGGCGATCGGGCAGCTGTTCGTGGTGCTCGTCGGCGGGATCGACCTGTCCGTCGGCTCGGTGCTCGCGCTGTGCACCGTCACGGGCGCGCTCGCGTACGGGTGGGACTTCGGCGGCCCGCTCGTGATCCCGATGATGCTGCTCACCGGCGCGGCGGTCGGCGCGCTGAACGGGATCATGCTCGTCAAGGGCCGCATGCCGCACGCGTTCATCCCGACGCTCGCCACGCTCAACGCGGCGCGCGGCCTCGCGCTGATGCTGTCCGACGGCGCGCCGATGCCGGGCATGCCGGGCATCGTGCAGACGGCGGGCGGCGGTGAGCTCGGCCCGATCCCGGTGCCGATCATCATCGTCGCGGTCTTCGGTCTGCTCGCCTACGTGCTGCTCGCGAAGCTGCAGTGGGGACGCTGGATCTACCTGGTCGGCGCGGACAAGGAAGCGGCGCGACGGCTGGGCATCCCGGTCGACAGGGTCATCATCAGCGTCTTCATCTTCTCCGGCCTGGCCGCCGGCCTCGCGGGCGTGATCACCGCCGGCCGCACCAACGCGGGCTACCCGAGCGCCGGCCAGCTGGACGAGCTCGCCGCGATCTCCGCCGTGATCATCGGCGGCGCGTCCTTCTTCGGCGGCCGTGGCACGGTCGGGGGCGCGATCGTCGGCGTGCTGATCTTCGGCGTGATCAACAACGGCCTCAACCTGCTCAACGTCTCCACCTACGTGCAGCTCATCGCGATCGGGGTGATCGTCGTGGTGGCCGTCGAGCTCGACGTGTTCAGGCGCCGGCTCGAAGAGCGCTTCCGCACGATCCGGGGGCAGGACGAATGAGCGCGGTCCTGGAGGTCGACAGCGTCAGCAAGCGCTTCGGCGGCACCACCGCGCTGCGCGACGTCTCGCTCGAGCTCAACGAGGGCGAGGTGCTCGCGCTGCTGGGCGACAACGGCGCCGGCAAGTCGACGCTGATCAAGATCCTGTCCGGCGTCGTCAAGCCCGACGACGGCACGATCAAGCTCGACGGCGAGCCGGTCACGATCGACTCCCCGCACGCCGCGCGCGAGCTCGGCATCGAGACCGTCTACCAGGACCTCGCCCTGTTCGACAACACCGGCGCCATCGGCAACTTCTTCGCCGGGCGGGAGAAGACGCGCTTCGGCTGGCTGCGCTGGGTCGACGACCGCGGCATGAGGCACGACACCGAGGAGATCGTCGACCGCCTCCAGGTCAACCTCCCGAGCGCCGACGCCGAGATCGGGCTGATGTCCGGCGGCCAGCGTCAGGCCGTCGCCTGCGCACGGGCGATCGCGTTCGGCAAGCGGATCGTGATCCTCGACGAGCCCACGTCCGCGCTCGGCGCGCGAGAAGCCGGCAACGTCCTCAAGCTCATCCGCGAGGCGGCCGAGCAGGGCGTCTCGGTGATCGTCATCAGCCACAACATGGAGCACGTGATCGAGGTCGCCGACCGCGCCGTCGTGCTGCGCCAGGGCCGCTACGTCGGCGAGGAGCAGCCGACGAAACAGACGCAGGAGAAGCTCGTGTCGATGATCGTGGGTGGCGGGGACCGGTGAAGCGGCTGCTGGCGCTCGCCCTCGTGCTGACGGGCTGCGGCGGCCAGCTCGCGCCCACCGACGAGGACGAGCTGAAGATCGGCTTCGTGCCCAAGTCGCTCAACCAGGAGTATTGGGTCAACACCGAGAAGGGCGCGCAGGCCGGCGCCAAGGGCAAGGCCAAGCTGCTGACGAAGGCCGCGGGCGCCGACACCGAGATCGTCGAGCAGATCGACCTCGTCGAGAACCTGCTCGCCCAGGACGTCGACGCGCTCGTCATCGCGCCCTCCGACAGCGATCTGCTCAAGCCCGTGCTGGAGAAGGCCGCCCGCCGCATCCCGGTCGTGCTGTTCGACTCCGACATCAAGGACTGGAAGCCCAAGACGGCCTACGTCGGCACCGAGAACAAGCAGGGCGGCGTCAAGGCCGGCGAGTACATCGCCAAGCTGCTCAAGAACGAGGGCGAGCTCGCGATCGTGTCCGGGATTCCGGGCTCGCAGGTCGGCATCGACCGCGTCGACGGCGTCAAGGAAGGCCTCAAGAAGGCCGGCGCCAAGACGAAGATCGTCAAGGAGGTGACGGGCCAGTTCGACCGCGAGCAGGCCGTCGGCGCGATGGAGGACATCCTCCAGACCAACCCCGACGTCGACGCGGTGTTCGCGGCCAACGACCAGATGGCGCTGGGCGCGATCGAGGCCATCGCCGCGCGCAAGAAGACCGACCAGATCAAGCTGATCGGCTTCGACGGCGCGCTGGAAGCCACGCAGCGCATCCTCGAGGGCAAGATGTACGCGACGATCGCGCAGGACCCCTACGGCATGGCGAAGGTCGGCGTCGAATCGGCGATCAAGGCGCTCAATGACGAGCAGGTCAAGCCGACCGTCGATACCGGCGCCAAGCTGGTCACGCCCGAGAACGCCGAGCGGTACTTCGAGGAGGTCCGCGGGAAGCTCGGCGGCACCGGCCGCGGGCTCGACGGCTAGCGCAACGCGGCCGCGATCCCGTCCAGCGTCCGGTTGAGCCCGAGCACGAAGTTCTCCTCGGGCGAGCTCTCGTCCTCGAACCCGCCCACGCTCAGCGCGCGCGCCACGTAGGGCAGCGCCTCGAGGTCGAAGTCGGGCGGGACGAGCGGCGTCGGCGGCGCGGCCGCGAGCGAGACCTCCAGCCGCAGCGCCCAGAACACGTAGCCGTTGAGCAGCAGGACGAGGTCGGCCGCCTCGCCCGGGTGCTCGACGTGCCCGTCGAGGATCTCCAGCCCGCGGTTGAGCCACGACAGCTGCGCGAAGGTCGGCAGCGAGCCGATGATCGGGATGTCGATCCCCCACGGGTGCTCGCGCAGCCGGTCCATCAGCGCGTGGCCCCACTGGAACAGCCCGTCGCGCCACCCGTCGTACTCGAGCTCAGGGGCGACGCCGACCGCCCGGTCGACCATCCGCCACACGAGCTCGTCCTTGCTGGCGACGTGCCGGTAGAGCGACATCGTCGTGAACCCGCAGCGCTTGGCGACTGTCGCCATCGAGACCGCGGCCAGCCCCTGCTCGTCCGCGATCGCGACCGCCGCCTCGACGATCTGCTCGACGTTCAACCCCCTTGCCATAGCCGCAGTGTATGCCGTACACTCTTGTGTATGCCATACACAATCGAGGTCGAAGGTCTGAGGAAGCGCTTCGGGAACGCCACGGTCCTGGACGGCGTGGACCTGCAGGTGCAGGCCGGCGAGGTGTTCGCGCTGCTCGGTCCGAACGGCGCCGGCAAGACGACGACCGTCCGCATCCTCACCACCCTGCTCGCCCCCGACGGCGGCACGGCGCGCGTCGCGGGCCACCACGTCGTCCGCGAGCCGAACGCCGTCCGCGCCGCGATCAGCCTCACCGCCCAGGAGGCGGCGGTGGACGGCATGCTCACCGGCGCCGAGAACCTGCGCATGATGGCCCGGCTGCGCGGCGCGCCGAAGGGCATCGCGGACGACCTGCTGGAGCGCTTCGACCTGGTCGAGGCCGCCGGCCGCCGGGTGGAGTCCTACAGCGGCGGCATGCGGCGCCGGCTCGACCTGGCGATGAGCCTGGTCCAGCGCCCGCAGGTGCTCTTCCTCGACGAGCCGACCACGGGCCTGGACCCCCGCTCGCGACGCGCCGTCTGGGACGCCGTGACCACGCTCGCCGACGAGGGCGTGACCGTCCTGCTCACGACGCAGTACCTGGAGGAGGCCGACCGGCTCGCGCAGCGGATCGCCGTGATCGACGGCGGTCGCGTGATCGAGCAGGGCACCGCCGCCGAGTTGAAGGCCCGGATCGCGAGCGAGGTGCTCGAGCTGCACTTCGCCGACCGCTCCCAGCGCATCCCGGTGAACGGTCCAGACGACGTCCGCCGCGCGCTGGAGGCCCACCCGGACGCCGAACGCATCGAGCTCCACCAACCGTCGCTGGACGACGTGTTCCTGGCGGTGACGCGATGACGGCCAGCCTCACCTTCGTCGGCCGCAGCCTGCGCCACAGCGTCCGCTCGATCGACGCGCTGCTGACCGCCGTGCTGCTGCCCGTCGCGATCCTGCTCATGTTCGTCTACGTGTTCGGCGGCGCGATCGACGCCGGCGGGCGCTACGTCGACTACGTCGTGCCGGGGATCATCGTGCTGTGCGCGGGCTTCGGCTCGGCGTCCACCGCGGTCGCCGTCGCGGTCGACATGACCACGGGCGTGATCGACCGCTTCCGCACGTTGCCGATTCCGTCCGGCGCCGTGCTGACCGGCCACGTCACGGCGTCCGTGGCGCGCAACGTCGTCTCCACCAGCCTCGTGATCGCCGTCGCGCTGATCGCCGGCTTCCGACCCGAGGTCGACCCGGCGCGCTGGCTCGCCGCGGCCGCGCTGCTGCTCGCACTGATGGTCGCGATCAGCTGGATGGCGGCCGCGTTCGGGCTGCTCGCCAAGACGATCGAAGGCGCCAACGCGATCACGTTCGTCGCCGCCTTCGCGCCCTACGTGTCGAGCGCGTTCGTGCCCGCCGAGTCGATGCCCGCGGGCCTGCGGTGGGTCGCCGAGCACCAGCCCGTGACGCCGATCGCCGACTCGGTGCGCGCGCTCACGATGGGCACCCCGGTAGGCGACGAGCTGTGGATCGCGTTCGCCTGGTGCGCGGCGGGGATCGTCGTCGGACGCGCCGCGGCCGCCTACCTGTTCCGCCAGAATTGAGCTGGTGCTCCGCGCCACACCGCAGGCCGTCCGCCGGCTCGCCATCCGCAACCAGCGCCTCGACGGCCCGCTCCCACGCCGCAAGGCGACACCCCAGGACCTGCTGGAGACGGTGCGCGCGCTGCGCTGCCTCCAGCTCGACCCGACCGCGGTCGTCGCCCGCAACCACCTGCTCGTGCTCTTCTCCCGCCACGGCGCGTTCGACGAGCGAGCGTTCGAGCAGCTCGCCTACGAGGACCGCGCGCTGTTCGAGTACTGGGCGCACGAGGCGTCCTACGTGCTCAGCGAGGACCTGCCGCTGCACGCGTGGGAGATGCGCCATTGGCCGCACGGCCGCGGCGGCGCGTGGCAACGGCGGGTGAACGCGTGGTACGGCAGCGAGGTGGGCCTGCGCGAGCACATCCTCGAGGTGCTGACCGAGGCCGGTCCGTCGCGCGCGACCGCGTTCGAGGACCGCGCGACCGTCGCGTGGGAGTCCGGCGGCTGGACGACCGGCCGCAACGTCTCGCGGATGCTGGACATGATGTGGGTGCGCGGCGTGGTCGGCATCTCCCGCCGCGAGGGCGCGCAGCGGGTCTGGGACCTGATGGAGCGCTGCCTGCCGGCCGAGGCGCCGCGCGAGCCGATCGAGGGCCGCGAGATCACGCGCCGGGCCGCGCCGCTGGCGATCAAGGCGCTCGGCGCCGCGCGCGTGCCGCACATCCGCGCCCACTTCACGCGCGGGCGCTACCCGGACCTGCCCGAGGTGCTCGCCGAGCTGCACCGCGAGGGCGTGATCGAGCCGCTGGCGGTGGAAGGGCTGGGCGAGGACTGGTGGATCTGCGCCGAGGACGTCGAGCGCCTGAATGACGACTTCAAGGGCCGCACCGTGCTCCTGAGCCCGTTCGACAACCTGCTGTGCGACCGCGCGCGCACCGAGGCGCTGTTCGGCTTCCACCACCGGCTCGAGATCTATGTGCCCAGGCCGAAGCGCCGCTGGGGCTACTTCGTGCTCCCGATCCTCGACGGCGACCGGCTCGTCGGCCGCGTGGACCTCGCCATGGACCGCAAGCGGGACACGCTCGTCGCGCACACCGTCCACGCCGAGCCGAAGGTCCCGCGCGGCGCGCGGCTCCCGAAGGCGATCCGCCGCGAGCTCGAACGGCTCGCCGCGTGGCGGGGCGCGGCGAATCTGGAGATCCACGCCGCCCCGGAGGCCTGGCGCAGTACCTTTGCCTAGATGAGCGAGGACGGGGCGGCACTGCCGCGCAAGGCCGAGCCGCCGCCACCCGCGCTCCCGTGGGAGGGTCGCGCGCAGCCCGCCGACAAGTTCCTGCTCGGCGCGATCATGGCCAGCGGGCTCTACCTGCTGGCGCTGATGCCGCTGACGCCGACGCTGCTCGCGCACCCGTGGATCCTCGTCCTGCTCAAGGGCTCGGCGTCCGGGATGGTGACGCTGGGCGGGATGGTGCGGATCGGCGAGGCGTCGCTGCCGCTGGTGATCCTCGTCTCGATCCCCGGGATGATGATGTTCGACTGGCTGTACTGGTGGGCCGGCCGGCGGTGGGGCAAGCGCGCGATCGACGTCTTCATCGGCAACCACCCGAAGGCCGAGAAGCGCGCGCAAAGGCTCGAACGGCTGACCAAACGCTTCGGCTGGGCGGCGATCATCATCGCCTACTTCCAGCCCGTCCCGAACGTGCTGATCTACGCCGCCGCGGGCTGGACGCGCATGCGGCTGTGGGTGTTCCTGCTGCTGGACCTGATCGGCTCAGGCCTGTGGATCGGCCTCTGCATCGGGCTCGGCTACGCGATGGGGCAGGACGCGGTGGACATCGCGAAGGCGATCTCCCGCTACGGGCTCTACCTCGGCCTCGGGTTGATCGTCGTGGTGTTCGTGCGCCAGTACTACGTGGCCAGCAAGCGGACCTAGTCCGCTTCGATCTGCGCGCGCAGCTTCTCGACCGCGGCGCAGACGGCGTCCCGGTCACCCGCCTCCAGGGCGACCTCCGCCGCGCGCGCCGAGTCCGACGCCACGGGGCGGCCGAAGGTCCCCAGCGTGCCGACCAGCGTGTGCGCCTGCAGCAGCGCCGTCTCACGCTCGGGGTCCCGCAGGTCGGCGGCCACAGCGGCCTCCAGCGCTTCCACCCGCGCGAGCAGCCGCGGCCGCGCGTTCGCCCACATCGCCGCGATCACGGCCTGCAGCTCGTCCGTCTCCTGCATCCCGACGGATGGTAGGCGGGTAGCGTGTCGATCGTGGCTGCAGCAGGGACTTTGGAGGCTGACCGGCTCAGCGCTCTACAGGCGCTGAACATTCTCGACACGCCCCCGGAGGAGCGCTTCGACCGTCTCACCCGGATCGCCTCCGCGGCGTTCGACGTGCCGATCGCGCTCGTGTCACTCGTCGACGAGGAACGTCAGTGGTTTAAGTCGTGCATCGGGCTGACGGGGAGCGAAGACGACCGTGCCGTGTCGTTCTGCTCGATCGCGATCGAGAGCCCGCAGCCGCTGGTGATCCCCGACACCCACCTCGATCCGCGGGTCGCGCACATGCGGGTGGTGACCGGTCCGCCGTACCTGCGCTTTTACGCAGGCGTACCAATCACGACCGCGACCGGTTTCCGAGTCGGCACTGTGTGCATCGCCGACACCAAGCCGCGTCAACTTGGCGCGACCGAGATCGCGCTGCTGCGCGACATCGCCCGGATCGCGGAGGACGAGCTCAACCACAAGGACCTCTCCGAGGCACTCGCCAGCTGGCGTGAGAGCGAGCAGCGGTTCCGGGCGGTCTTCCACGAGGCCGCGATCGGCATGACGATGGTCGACGAGAGCGGCCGGATCGTCGAGGCGAACCGGGCGTTCGCGGCCATGATCGAGATCCCCGCCGGCGAGCTGCGCGGGGTCCCCGTGTCCGCGATCACGCATCCGGCCGACCGCGGGGGCGACAACGTCGACAAGCTCTTCAGCGGTGAACTCGACCGCTACCGGCGCGAGAAGCGCTACGTGCGGCCGGACGGCACCTGGTTCTGGGCGGCGCTGACGGCCTCGATCCTGCGCGACCGCGATGGGCGGCCGGACGTGACGATCGGGATGGTCGAGGACATCTCCGAGCGCAAGGAGGTCGAGCGCCTCAAGGACGAGCTCGTGTCCGTCGTCGGGCACGAGCTCAAGACGCCGCTCACCTCCATCCGCGGCTCGCTCGGCCTGCTCGAGGCGGGCGTCGCGGGCGAGCTGTCGGTCGAGGCCGCCGACATGGTGCGGATCGCGCGCGAGAACACCGAGCGGCTCACGCGCCTGGTCGAGGAGACGCTGGACCTCGAGCGCCTGCACGCCGGCCGCGTGGAGCTCGAGGTGCGCAGCGTCACGCCCGTCGACCTGCTCGCGGCCACGGCGCAGGTCGTCCAGCCCGTGGCGGACGCGGCCGGCGTCGCGCTCGAGTGGCAGGCGCCTGGGGACCTGGAGCTGTTCGTGGACCCCGATCGGATCGTCCAGGCGCTGGTGAACCTCGTCGGCAACGCGATCAAGTTCTCGCCACCCGGCGCGTCCGTGCGCACGATGGTCAAGGCGCACGGCGCCAACGTGCTGATCTCGGTCATGGACGAAGGGCGCGGCATCCCGCCCGAGCAGCTGGAAGCGGTGTTCGAGCGCTTCCGCCAGGTCGACGCGTCCGACCATCGCGAGAAGGGCGGCACCGGCCTCGGGCTGCCGATCTCGCGCGCGATCATCGAGCAGCACGCGGGCCGCATCTGGGCCGAGAGCGAGCCCGGGGCGGGCGCGACGTTCCGGATCACGCTGCCGCTGCCGCAGGGCAAGCCGCCGGTCGCCGTCTACGACCGGCGCGCGCCGCGGCGCGCTCAGCTCGCGCGCGCCGTGCGCCGGCTCGGGCGCCGCGTGGAGACGTTCGACGACCCGGAGGTGCTGGCCGAGGCGGAGGGCTTCGCGCTCGTGCTCGTCTCCGGCGCCGGGCTCGACGGCGTCGAGCTCGACCTCCCGGTGGTGAAGGTGGACGCCGAGAACCTGGACGCCTCGGTGGCGGAGGCGCTGGCTTGAGCTACCTGCTGCTCGTGGACGACGAGCCCGACATCCGCGCGATCGCGAAGATGGCGCTCGAGCGCGTCGGCGGCTGGGACGTGACCGTCGCGGGGTCGGCGGCGGAAGCGGTGCGGGCGGCGTCGGCGGCGCGGCCGGCCGTCGTCCTGCTTGACGTGATGATGCCCGACACCGACGGCCCGGCCACGCTCGAGCAGCTGCGCCCGCTGCTCGGCGACGACGTGCCGGTGATCTTCCTCACGGCCAAGGGCGAGGACGACACGCTGTTGGCGCTGGGCGCGGCGGGCGTGATCGCGAAGCCGTTCGACCCGATCTCGCTGCCGCGCGAGGTCGCGGCGATCACCGCGCGCTGACGATCGTCCCGCGCACGGCGCCGAGCTCGATCGTGCCCGCGCGGCCGCGCAGCGTCACCGTGTCGCCGTCGTCGAGGTAGGGCCCGCCCGCTTCCAGCAGGCACCCGTAGGTGCCGGGTTCGGGGCCGGAGATGGTGCCCGACGCGAACAGGTCGCCGGGGCGGACGGCGGCGCCGTTGACCGTCGCGTGCGCGAGCTGTTGGGGGAACGTCCAGTACAGGCTGCGCGCGTTCCCGCGGGTGACGACGGTCCCGCTCACCTCGACCTCGAGGTCGATGTCGAGCGCCCAGTCACCGGTGGTGCGCAAGTACTCGTCAGGCTCCGGGTCCTGCTCGCGCGCCGGAACCAGGTACGGCTCGAGCGCAGCCAGCGGCGTGACCCAGGCCGAGATGCTGGTGGCGAACGACTTGCCCGTCAGCGGCCCGAGCGGGCGGTACTCGAAGCGCTGCAGGTCGCGCGCGCTCCAGTCGTTGACGAGCACGAAGCCGAAGACGTGATCGCGCACGTCGCTCGCCGGGATCGGGCAGCCGAGGTGCTTGCCGGGGCCGGTGACGAAGCCCAGCTCGAGCTCGAAGTCCAGCTCCTCGGTCGGCCCGTAGCTCGGCCGCAGCCCGTGCGGGCGCACGATGTCGCTACCGGAGACGACGATCGACCCGGCGCGCCCGTGGTAGCCGATCGGCAGCGCCTTCCACGCGGGTGGCAGCGGGTCGTCCGGCCGGAACCGCCTGCCCACGTTGGTCGCGTGCTCGAGCGAGGAGTAGAAGTCGACGTAGTCGCCCACCGCGAGCGGCAGCTCGAGCTCGTAGATCGCCTGCAGCTCGACGGTGCCAGCCTCCAGCACGCGCGTGACCTTCTCGCGCACGTCCTCCCACACGGGCCGGCCGAGCGCCAGGAAGGGGTTGAGCGTCGGGTAGTCGAACACGGGCGGGAGCCCGGGCACCGTGCTGAGGTCGAGTACGTGGTCCTCGTAGCGGACGACGCAGTGCCCGTCGACGACGCCGTAGGGCAGATGGTCGAGCCCGAAGCCGCTGCTCATCCGAGCGGCACCGCGATCTCGATCACGCTGCCGTCACGGCCGGTGACCGTGACCTCGCCGAGCCGGCGGAAGAGCTTGAGCATGGCCTCATTGTCGGCGAACAGCAGCGCGGTGAAACAGCGGATGCCATTCTCGAGCGCGCGGTCGCGCAGCTGGCGCAGCAGCTTGTCGCCGAGCCCGCGACCCTGCCAGGCATCGGCCACGACCAGCGCCGCCTCCGCGACGTGGGGCCGCTCACCGTCGCGCACGTACCGCGCCACGCCCACCGCCTTGCGCGAGGCGGCGTCGAGGGCGCCGATGGCCTCGTGGTCGACGTGGTCGATCTCGGTGAAGAACGCCAGCTCCTGCACGTTCAGCGCCGGCCGCGACGCCAGGAAGCGTCCCCGGACGGACGCCGGCGAGAGGTCGCTGAAGCCGGCGACGAACAGCGGCTTGTCGTCGGGCCGGACCGCGCGGATGAGCACTTCCGACTCGTCCTTGAGGATCGCGTGCTCGACCGTGTCCTCGCGCGCGAGCCCGCGCTCGTACGCGGCCGCGGCGGCTTCCGCCTCCTCCTCGGTGTCGTGCCGGGACACCGGCGCCGCCTCCCCGCGAATGCGCACGAAGTACCCGCCCGCGGGGCTCGGCTCGACGTAGCAGCGCACGGCGACCCAGGGTAGGGACACGGCGCCTCTGCCCGAACGGACGCCCGTCCACCCGTCCAGAGGGGCTTGACAGACCGAGGGCCATTGAAAGACGATCGGGGTGGTTTGCGCAGACGAGGCGGCATTCGAATGTTGGTTGCGGCCGCTCTCGCGGGCGCGACCGTGTTCGCCGTGCCCGCGGGCGCGGGCGCCCAGATCGACGGCGCGCCGTTGAACGTGATCGCCGACGGGCTCGGCGGGATCCAGATCCGCCAGGACGGGATCGCGGCCGGGCTCTTCTATGACCCGGACGAGAACCCGGGCCACGCCGGGCTCGAGATCAAGGAAGGTCCGAACCACTACCCGCTCGAGTCGGGCTTCGACGCCGCGCCCGGCCGCACGCGGCTCTCGGGCCCGACGCTCGCCGACGGCGGCGCGACCAAGCTCCTGGCGAGCGTCTATACGGTCGGGCCGAACCTGCGGGTGACGGAGACGATCTCCTACACCGACAACGTGCCGCAGGTGAACATCGCCTACGACATCGAGAACGTCTCGACGGCGCCGACCTCACTGCGCGCCGGCGCGCTCGCGGACCTCTATGTCGGCAACAACGACAGCGGCAACGGCGCGATCGCCGCTACGCCCCCGCGGTTCGTCGGCGGGCGCGAGGAGACGTCCGGGCTCGTGTACGGGCTCCAGGAGGTCACGCCCTGGCGCGCCTACCAGGAGGGCGACTTCGAGGCCGTCTTCGCCAACTTCGCGGCCGACGGGCTCAACAACACGGTCGACTCCGCGGCGCCCGACAACGGCGTCGGGGTCGAGTTCGCGCTCGACAACCTCGCCCCGGGTGAGCGGCGCACGATCGACGTCCGCTGGCTGCTCGCGAGCCCCGCTCCCCCCGGCACGGTCACGCCGCCCGCCCCGAGCGGCAACGGCAACCCCGGCGCGGCCGCGCCGGAGATCGAGCAGCTGCCGCCGCCCGTCACGGGCAAGACGGTCAACGTCAGCGTCCGCCGGGGCCGCATCTTCATCAAGATCCCGCCCTCGAAGACGTTCGTGGAGCTCAAGGGCGCGATGCAGATCCCGGTGGGCGCGACCATCGATGCCACCAGGGGCCGCGTGAACCTCGTCTCGACGACCGGCACGGGCGACCAGACGCAGCTCGCCTGGTTCTACGACGGCGTGTTCAAGGTCGGCCAGACGCGCGGCGCCAAGCCGATCACCGACCTCGCGCTCGCCGAGGCGCTCGCCAAGTGCCCCAAGCGCTCCGGCGGCCGGGCGAGCGCGGCGCAGAAGAAAAAGAAGACGCGCAAGCTGTGGGGCGAGGGCAAGGGCGCGTTCCGCACGTCGGGCAAGTACAGCTCGGCGACCGTGCGCGGCACCAAGTGGCTCGTCACCGACCGCTGCGACGGGACGCTGACCCGGGTCACCCAGGGCTCCGTCCTCGTCCGCGACTTCAAGCGCAAGCGCAACGTGGTCGTCCGGGCCGGGAAGCAGTACCTGGCGCGTCGCTAGTGAGCTGGGTCTCCGTCCTCGCGGCGTTCCTCGTCGCCCACATGGCGGGTGACTATCTCCTCCAGACGGACTGGCAGGCGCGCCACAAACGCGGCGGGCTCGGCAGCGACCCGGTCGCGCGGCGCGCGCTGCTCACCCACGTCACGACGTACACGCTCGCGTTCCTGCCCGCGCTGATCTGGATCGGCGGCGAGCTCGAGCCGGCGTGGGCGGTGATCGCCGGCGCGCTCGTGTTCATCCCGCACCTGATGATCGACGACGGCCGGCTCGTGAGCCTGTACCTCGTGCGCGTCAAGCGCGCGGACGGTCTGAACCTGGCGCTCGCGGCGGCGGTCGACCAGTCGTTCCACGTGCTCTCGCTGTTCCTGGTCGCGCTGCTCGTGGCGGCGGCATGAGGCGTCCCGGCGGCATGGCGCTGGTCGCGATCGCGCTGATCGCCGCGACGGTCGGGTTCGTCTTCCACGGCACGGGCTGGCTCGGCGGGGCCGAGCGGGCGAGCGTCGACACGCGCTTCTCGATCCGCGGCGAGCGAGAGGCGTCCAAGGACGTCGTGATCGTCGCGATGGACGACGCCACGCTGAAGGCCGCGGGCCGCTACCCGCTCGACCGCCGCAGCCACGCGCGGGTGATCCGCAACCTGACCAAGGCGGGCGCCGGCGTCCTCGCCTACGACGTCCAGTTCACGGAGGAGAGCGACAACCCCGACTCCGACAACGCGCTGATCGAAGCGGTCGCGGACTCGCCCCGGGTCGTGCTCGCCACCACCGAGGTCGCCGACGACGGGACCACGCAGATCTTCGGCGGGGGCCATGGGATCGCGTACAGCGGCGCCACCGAGTCGGCCTCGCTGCTGCCGGCCGACGGCGACGGCGTGCTGCGCCAGATGTCCATGAACATCAAGGGCCTGCCGACGTTGTCGGTCGCCGCGGTCCGGGCGCTGCCGAGCTTCCGCGGCCTGATCGCGTCGGACGGACGGCGTCCGGTCGACTGGGCCGGGCCCGCGGGCACGTTCCGGCAGCTGCGTTTCTCCGACGTGGAACGCAACGCGTTCCCGGCGGCCGACGTGCGCGGCAAGCTCGTGGTCGTGGGCGCCACGGCGCAGGCGGGGAAGGACTTCCACCGCACGCCGGTCGACGACCACATGCCCGGCCCGGAGGCCACCGCCAACGCGGCGGCGACGGCGCTGGCCGGCTTCCCGTTGCAGGCGTCCGGGTGGTGGCTGGACGCGCTGGCGATCCTCGCGCTGGCGCTCGTGGTCCCGCTCGTCTGCCGCTGGTTCGGGACGATGCCGGCGGTCATCGCCGGCGTGCTGGCGGTCGCGGTGTTCCTCCTCGTCGCACAGGTCCTGTTCAACCGCGGCACGATCGTGTCGGTCGTCCCGCCGCTGGCCGCCGCGGCCGCGGCGCTCGTCCTGACGCCGTTCGCGCACGTGCCGTCGCGGGTCCCGCTCGGCGGCCCGCTGGAACGGCTCGGCCCGCGCGGCGCCAACCCGCGCACGCGGCGGCTGGTGGCCGGCTCGCTGCTCGGGGCCGCGGCGTTGATCGTCGGGCTGGTGCTGGTCCTGCAGGCCACGCACGCGCTCGAGCGGCTGGAGCTCTCGACCGTCAACTACCGCTTCGACGTGCGCGGCAGCGAAGGCCCGGACGAGGAGCAGGTGCTCGTCGCGATCGACGAGTACACGTACACGGCCCCGCCCAAGCCCACGTGGCCGTTCGACCGGCACGACCATGCCGACGCCATCCGCAACCTGCTGGACGCGGGCGCCAAGGTCATCGCCTACGACGTGCAGTTCAGCGAGCGCAGCGACGACAAGCGGGCCGACGCAGCGCTGGAGGCTGCGATCGAGGCGGCGCGGGGCAAGATCGTGCTGGCCACCACCGAGGTCCGCGCGGACGGCTCCTACGAGGTCTTCGGGAACCCGCACCGGCGCGGACAGCCCGGGCCGCTGATGAGCTTCTCCGGGTTCCCCACCGACGACGACGCGAAGATCCGGCGCGTCTCACGCGACAAGGACGGCCTGCCGTCGTTGAGCGTCGAGGTGGCGCGGCTCGCGAGCGGTCGCCCGGTCACGCCGCCGACCGCGGAGGACAACTGGATCGACTTCCCCGGGCCGCCGGAGACCCGGCGCACGATCAGCTTCGCCAAGGTGCGCGACGGCCTCTTCGACCCATCGGTCGTGCGCGGCAAGATCGTCATGGTCGGCGCCACGGCCAACGTCAATCAGGATCGCCACAGCACGTCCACCAGCGGCAACACGCTGATGGCCGGGCCGGAGATCCATATGGCGGCGGTCCGGACCGCGCTCGAGGGGTACCCGCTGCGCTCCGGGCCGGGGTGGCTGAACGTGCTCGCGGTCGTGCTGCTCGGCCTGCTCGCGCCGATCGCGGGGCTGCGCCTGAGGGTCGGTCCCGCACTGGCGATCGGCGCCGCGGGCATCGGGGTCCTGCTGGTCGGGTCGCAGGTGCTGTTCCAGTCCGAGGGCGTGATCAACCACGTCGCTTACCCCTTCATCGCCGGCCTGGCCGCGATGCTCGTCACCGGCATCGTGCACGGGTTGACCACCGCGCTCGAGCGCGAGCAGGCGCGCGACGCGTTCGCGCGCTTCGTGCCCGAGGCCGTCGTGGACCAGGTGCTGGCCGACGCCGACGGCGTCCGTCTCGGCGGCGTGCGCGGCGAGGCGACGGTCATGTTCAGCGACCTGCGCGGCTTCACGAGCTTCAGCGAGACGCTCGAGCCGGAGCGGGTGATCGAGGCGCTCAACAAGTACCTGACCGAGATGAGCGAGGCGATCCTCGACCACGGCGGGACGCTGGTGGCCTACATGGGCGACGGCATCATGGCCGTGTTCGGCGCGCCCCTGAAGGCCGCAGACCACGCCGACCGTGCGCTGGACGCGGCCCGGGACATGCTCTCGCGGATGGACGGCTTCAACGGCTGGCTGCGCGAGCAGGGACTGCACGACGGCTTCAAGATGGGGATCGGGTTGAACTCCGGGCCCGTCATGTCCGGCAACGTCGGCTCCGAGCGCCGGCTCGAGTACACCGCGCTCGGCGACACCACCAACACGGCCGCGCGCCTGGAGGGCATGACCAAGGGAACGCCGCACCAGCTCTACGTCGCCGACTCGACCAAGCAGGCGCTCACGCGCCCGGTCGACGACCTGGTCGAGGTCGGCGAGGCCGAGGTCCGCGGGCGCAAGGCGAAGGTCAAGCTGTGGTCGCTGCGCGAGTCGGCCGCGCTCGCCGCGGAGGAACCGGAGCTCGCCGCGAACGCGACGCAGCGGGAGCCGTAACGAAACCGTGCCGTCTGGTCATCTCAGTGGCAGATGACCAGCGACGCTGTCCTGATGGCGCGCGCCCGCGGCGACGCGGGCGCGTTCCGCGAGCTCTATGACCGCTACTCGGATCGGGTGCTCGCCTACCACCTGCGACGCTCGCGCGACGAGGAGGCCGCGCACGAGCTGACCGCCGAGACGTTCGCGCAGGCGTGGCTCGTGCGGGCGCGCTTCCGCGACGAGTGCGACGGAAGCGCCGGGCCCTGGCTGTTCGGGATCGCCCGCAACGTGCTCCTGCAGTCCGTGCGCCGCCGCCAGCTCGAGCACGCCGCCCGCGAGCGGCTGGGGATGCAGGTGGCGACGCCCGCGCCGGCGCCGGACGAGACCTGGCTGGACGGGCTCGACGAGGCGCTCGACGCGCTCCCGCCCAGCCAGCGCGAAGCGATCCGCCTGCGCGTCGTCGACGACCTGGCCTACGACGAAGTCGCCGCGTCCCTCGGCACCACGCCCGCCGCGGCGCGCGTCCGCGTGCACCGCGGGCTGGCGGCGTTGCGCACCCGACTGTCTTCCAAGCAGGAGGCCCGATGACCGGCCGGCTCATGTCCATCGGCGACGACCTCGAGCGCGCGACCCAGCAGGACCTGCGCGGCCGCCGACGCCGCCGGCGCGTTCTCACCGGCGCGGCGTGCGCGGCGCTGCTGGCGCCGGGCGCGGCGCTCGCCGGCGGCCTGCTCTCCACCGAGGACGTCGAGCAGTCGCTGCCCCGCGGCACCAAGTTCCTCGTCGGCACCAGCCCGCAGTGCGAGGTCGTCCGGGAAGGCGTCGAGTACCACTGCACGATCGAGGGCGAGTTCCAGAGCGAGATCGCGGACCTCAAGGGCACCGTCGAGCCGACGGTCGACGCGACCAAGCACGTCAACGGCGGGTGCCGCAGCCTGCGCTCGGACGGGCGCGAATGGCGCTGCTACATCGGGCGCGAAGCGGTCCGCCAGGAGATCATCGGCCCGGACTTCCTGGGCGACTACGCCCCCGCGCCCGGCGTCGGTTGACATGAGCGTCAGCCAGCCCCGCTGAGGTGGCGTAGCGCGCTCATCGAAGGCTGGAACAGGTACTCGCCGCCGCGCAGGGTCACGAAGCGGGGCTGCGGCTTGAGGAAGTGCGGCGGGTGGCCCTGGATCGTCATCTTGCCTTCGGTCCCGTGCGGCTCGCCGACGAGGAAGTCCTTGTCGCGGCCGAGGCCGAACGGGTCGCCGTCGTCGATCCAGAGCGCCTGGACCGTCTCGAACTGGCGCCAGATGTCGGCCTGGAAGCAGACGAACACGAGGCCGCGGTCGGTGCCGTCGTCCTCCGTCGCGCCGGGTGGGAGTGGCTTGCCGTAGGCGCGACCGCGGCGCACGAGCCGGTGGCGGTTGGACAGGCGGCCGTCGAAGAAGCCGGCCGAGTCGCGCGGGTTGGCGCGGCGGATGTGCGCGCCGAGCGGGCACTTGAAGCCGTCCGGGTCGTCGGCGTAGCCGAAGTTGTTCAGCCGGGCGGGGTCGGAGGCGATCGCGGCGTCGGGCGAGCCGGGGGAGAGCGCCAGCGGCGTGCCGTCGGGCCAGCGGCCGACGATCTTGGCGGCGAGCTGGCGCGGGCCGCCCGGGTAGCTCTGGGCGTCGACGAAGCGCCGGAAGGCGGCGGTGTCCATGGCCAGCTTGCGGTAGACGACGAACGTGCCGTTGCGCTCGAAGGGGGCGAGCGGCGCGGCGGGCAGCGTGCCGTCCTCGTCCTCGTAGCCGAGGAGGATCTCGCCCGTGGCGAGCTCGCGCCAGCCGCCGGCGCCGTCGGGCTGGCCGTCGCCGGGCCGCGGCTCGACGCCCGCGCCGCGCACCGCGGGCTGCGCGATGCCGTCGAAGAAGCCGAAGTGGTCCTTGCCGCCGGGCAGCGCCTCCGCGCGCTGCAGGTGCACGAGCGTCACGGCCTGCTGGCGCTCGTCCTCGCCGATCACCGACCGCACGGCCGCGGTCAGGTGCTCCCAGTCGACTGCGTAGACCGTCACGAGCACGTGCGCGCCACCCGTGCCCAGCCCGTCCTCCCACTCGCTGGGCGCGCTCGGGCCGCGGTCGCCGAGCCGCTCGGCGCGCGCCGCCATCCCCTCCCGGAACGCCTCCGGGAACGACTCGAGCAGGTTCGGCGAAAGTCCGAGCGCGGACAACCCCGAGAACGTGAACGCGACGTTCATCGCCGTCTCGGGCACGCCGTCGCGCCACGGTTCGGCGGTCATCACCTGCGGCAGCATCCGCCGCATCAGCGCGCGCGCCGCGTCGACGTCGACGATCCGCAGGAACAGGTACGCGGCCGCGGGATGCGTGTAGCCGCGCAGGACGTTGCCCTGGATGTCGCCGAGGTCGATGTCCGCGCGTCGTGGCTTGCGGCGCGGGACGTTGGGCGGGCGGCCGAGCATCAGCGCCGAGCTCTCGCAGCGGCGGAAGAAGGAGCCCCCCGGGCGGGTTCTTCCAGCGAATCGAGCCCTCCGGGCCGGAATTCGCCCTTGAAGCGCTCGTGCAGCTCGGCGGCGGACAGGCCCTGCGCCTCGACGGCGAAGTCGATCACCCGCTCACGCAGCGCCAGGGCGTGGCGCACCTCGTGCACGGTCGCGTTCGGCAGCGCGCTCCGGAAGAGCCCGGGCCGGGCCTGGATCGAGCGCACCCACCCCAGGAACGCGCCCGCCTGCGTGCGGCCGGGGTAGCCGACGCAGCGGCCCCACCACTGGTCGCACTCCGGCACGCGCTTGCGCAACGCCTCCACGTACGGCTCGAGGTCACCGTCGATCGTGCTCGTGAAGACGAGGTGCGTGTGCTGCAACTCGTCGCGCTTGGTCTGATCGGGCCCCTGGTGCACGAGCGCGCGAAACAGCTGCACGCGGGCGATGTGGAGCGTGTCGATGCGCGCGAACGGGCTGTCCGGGCCGACCGGCAGCGCGCCCAGGTAGGCCTCGAGCTCGTCGGCGCGCCCGTCCTGCACGCGCGCGAACGTCGTCAGCGCGTACGCGCTCCCGACGCGGTGGCCGCTCTCAGAGATGCGCCTGAGCATCGCTCAGGAAGCGCTCCCATGCGGCCTTGAACTGCTCGGGCGGCAGATCGGGATCGAGCTCGGCGAAGCGGTCGCGCACGGCCAGCGCGCCCGAGACCATGCGCGTGGAGTCGTCCGCGTGCGCGCAGTAGTACGTGCCGCCCTCCATCGAGTTCTTCGCGATCCAGGCCTTCAGCGGCTCGGCGGGCGGCGGCGCCGGGAAGCCCGGGCCGCGCCCCCAGGTGACGCGGATGTCGAGCGGGATCACGTACGCGAAGGCGTCGATGTAGTGCTGCCAGGGCCCGTCGAAATTGCTCTCGAAGTACAGGTACTGGTAGTTCAGGTGCTCGCCCTCGAGGCCTGGCACGATCGTCCAGCGCACGAACTTGATGAAGTTGAACTGCAGGATGTGGCGCGCCATGAACGGCAGGTACCGGGTGACCGGCAGCCCGATCCGCAGGAACCACACCCACTGCGGGCGGATGGGCGTGAAGAGCGTCAGGCCGGTCATCCGGCCGTGGACGTTGCCCATCTAGCGGTCCCAGATCTCCCGACCCTCGGCCTGCCGCCGCACGTGCCGCGGGTTGGCGAACTGCTCGTAGTACTCGATCTCCAGGTGCGAGCACTGGAGCCAGATGCCGGGGAGGTGGAACGGGTCCGTGTGGGCCGGGAAGCGCCCGTAGGTCTCCACCAGGTAGCGGCAGATCTGCTTCGTGTACTCGATTGCCTCGTGCGGCGGGTGGCCGGCGGCCTTCAGGTACGCCTGCGCGGTCTCCTTGTCCTTGTAGGACTGTGCGAACACGTCCGCGTTCGTGTACGTCCCGTCGGGACCGAACTTCTCCTCGAGCACCTGGTCGACGGCCGCGTCCATGTCGTTCACGTACGGCGGACACAGGCCCTCGAGCACACCGTCGATGCCCACGTACGCGGGCTGGGAAGCCGGCACCGGAGGCCAGCGCTTCCAGCGCGAGTCGAACGTCTTCGCGCTGTACTCGCGGAAGCCGAGGCCGAGGATGCCCTTGGCCGGGTCCCGCTGCCACACGTGCGGGATCATCGGCGCGCCGTGCACCCACGCGCCCAGGCGCAGCGCCTCGGCGGTGAGCATCAGGTTCTGGAACAAAAAGTGCGCCTCGTAGTCCGTGCGCACCGTCGTGATCGACCCGAGCGGCGCCGGCACGTCCAGCGACGAGTAGCCGCCGCGCGCCTGCTTGAGCCCGCCGATCGGCTGGTAGGGAATCGGGTCCACCAGCCCGAGCTTGGAGGCCGCCCACGCCGCCCACTCCATGGCGCCCTTGGGCCGGAACGGCTGCCAGTCGTCGATGAACAGCGGCGCCTTGCCCTTCGGCTCGCTCAGGAGGATCAGCAGCACGTTGATGTACTGGCGCGTGTTGTCCACGACGGGCAGGAACTGCGTCGTGCCGGGCGCGTTGGTCATCTGCCCGTTCCAGCCGAGGAAGTACGGCCACTGCTTGTCCGGGAACGCGAAGCGCCCGTCGTAGACCTTGCGCTTGACCGCCTTGGCGAACGACAGCCAGTCGTCCTCGGTGCGGTCCTCCCAGCGCGGGGGGATCTGCGAGAACAGCTCCACGGCCGCGGCGCCGCGCGGGCGCTCGATCAGCCACACGCCCTCGTCGTTGGTCATGAAGAACGACGTGGCCTGCGCGTTGTCGGCGCTCGAAGCGGCGCGCCCGGCCACCTCGAGGAACATCGTGCCGAGCTCGGGCGAGCCGTCGACCTTCTGCGTCGGCCCGTCGTGCATGACCGCGCCCGTCACGCTCGTGGAGGCGATCAGGATCGCCTCCTCCAGCGGCGCCAGCGGCGAGGGCGCGTTGCTGGACTGGTACGGCTGCGCGCCGTGCGGCAGCGAAGTGCCCTGCGCGACGCGCCGGGTCCGGCGGTCCTGGATCGCCTGGGCAAAGGGGTAGGAGAAGAAGTCCTCCAGACCACGACGGCTCATCTAGTTGCGCTTCTCCAGCTCGGCAAGGGCGGTCGGCCACACGTCGCGCTCGGCGTTCTCGCCCAGCCACAGATCCAGGTGCGCGTAGTCCTTGATCACGTGATGCGAGTACAGCTTCGGCCCGTGGGCCTTGCGCAGCCCGTCGTAGGAGCGCTGCAGCCCGCGCGGGACGAACATCTTGTTGTGCTCGCCCGTGATGAAGTGGATCGGGACTTTGAAGTTCTCGAGGTTGCGCCAGTAGGTGTCCTGGCCGTGCGCGTCGCGCGCCTCGCTGGCCCGGATCATCAGCGAGATGTGCTCGAAGAACGTCAGGTTGCCGCCGCCGAAGAAGCCGGGCACGGCCTGTTCCATCGTCGGGCGGTTGATGTTCTCGTAGTCGTAGACGTCGCCGTAGATGAAGTAGATCCGGCGCGCGATCGGGTTGTCGTAGACGTGCCGGAACGGCACGGCCTTCATCACCGTCTCGATCAGCTTGCCGTCCCAGCGCTTCGGGTCGTAGGCGACGTCGAGGAACTTGATCCCGAGCAGCTTGAACAGCGTCGCCATCCGGGCGTGGGCACGCAGCTGGTTGCCGGGCGTGGGGATCGGGTTGCCGGCGAGGCTGGAGAAGGTGGCGCTGCGCACCCCTTCCATCCCGGCGCCCATCGCCATGAACAGCGACAGGCCGCCGACGCAGTGCCCGAAAACCTGCACGTCCGACTGCCCGGTCTTCTCGCGCACGGTGTCGACCGCGGCGGGCCAGTCGCGCGTGGCGATGTCGTCGACGGTGAACTGCGTGCGGCTGGCGTCCAGCACGGGGCTGGCCCGGTAGTCCAGCAGCCACACGTCGTAGCCGTGTTCTCCCAGGTACTGGACCCAGTTCTTGGGCACGGTCTCGACGGCGAACGCGCTGGCGGCGTTGCCGTAGCCGGGGGCCAGCACGAGTGGGCCCTTGGACCCGAACTGGTGGCGGGTGAGACGGATCTCGGTGCCGTCTGAGGTGCGTACGGAGTGTGTCTCGGTCAGAGTGCGTGTTGTATCCGCGCCACGCACCAGATTGCAAGCGCTGTCCATGGCCGTTAGAAGTGCGCTATGCAAGCTGTCATGGACCGGCTCGAGCGCTTCGTCGCTCGCCGGCGTCGCCTCGTCCTCATCGTCTGGCTCGTCATCGTCGTCGCGTCGGTGCCGTTCGCGGGCCGCCAGACGGAGAACCTGACGGGCGGTGGCTTCGAGACGCAGGGGTCGGGCTCGCAGCTCGTCGCGGACGCGCTCGGGAGCGAGTTCGAGGGCACGTCGGCCGAGTCGCTGTCGGTGCTCTTCGACAACCGGGACCGCGATCCGGCCAAGCTCGCCGCGGCGGTCGATCGCGTCGAGCGGGAGGGCTTCGAGGACGTCGAGGCGGTGCGCCTGAACCCCGAGGCGGCCGCCGCCGCGCGCGCGTCCACCGAACCCGTGGTGGTCATGCCGCTCGTGGTCGAGGGCGACCGCGACGAGGCCGTCGACGCCGCCGCCACGATGCGCGAGAACCTGCACACCGGCGAGGAGGGCGATGACCTCGCCGTCTTCCTGCTCGGGCAGAGCGCGCTGTGGGCGGGCATCCAGGAGCTGTCCAAGGAGGACCTCGAGCAGGCGGAGATCGTCGGCCTGCCGATCGTGTTGCTGATCCTGCTGTTCGTGTTCGGTTCGCTGGCCGCGGCGGCGCTGCCGCTGGCGCTCGGCATCGCGTCGGTGGTCGTGACCGGCGCGATCGTCTTCTTCCTCTCGCAGGTCTACGGGATGTCGACGTTCGTGACCAACATGGCCTCGATGCTCGGCATCGGCGTGGCGGTGGACTACTCGCTGTTCATTCTCGCCCGCTACCGGGAGGAGCTCGGGAACGGGCTCGAGCCGTCCGAGGCGCGGGAGGTCGCGCTGCGCACCTCGGGCATGGCGGTCGCGTTCTCCGGCGTGACCGTCATCGTCGCGCTGGCCGGGCTGTTCCTGATCGACGCGAAGGTCGTGCAGTCGATGGCCGTGGGCGCGATCGTCGTCGTCGGCATCGCCGTGATGGCCGCGATCACGCTGCTGCCGGCGCTCATCGCGGCGCTCGGGCACCGCGTCGCGCGGCCGGGCAGGCTGATCGGGCGGCTGCGGGTCAAGCGCGAGCCGAAGCCCGGCCCGGGCTTCTGGGAGCGCTGGACGGCGCTGCTGATGCGCCGCCCGCTGCCGTTCGCGCTCGCCGCCACCGCGGTGATGCTGCTGATCGCCTCGCCGGCGTTGGTGATGAAGACCAACACCGCGGCGATCGCCATGTTCCCGGAGGACTTCGAGACCCGGGTCGGGTTCGACATCGCGGCGGTGCAGTACGGGCCGGGCTCGCTCGGCCCGGTGCAGCTCGTGTTCGAGGGCAACCAGGTCGACGACTACGTGCGCTCGGACATCCAGTCGCTGCCCGGCGTGGCGCAGGTCTCCCCGCCGCAGCGCTCGCGCGACGGGACCAAGACGCTGGTCGTCGTCACGCCACAGGAGTCGCCGGAGAGCGACGCGACGGTCGCGCTCGTCGACCGGCTGCGGGCGCTGAACCCGCCGGTGCCCATGCACATCGGCGGCGCCACCGCGCAGAACCAGGACGACACGGCGGTGATCTCCGGCTCGCTGTGGAAGGTGGCGCTGTTCGTGGTGGTGCTGAGCTTCCTCGTGCTGCTCGTGGTGCTGCGCAGCGTCGTGCTGCCGATCAAGGCCGTGCTGATGAACGCGCTCTCGGTCGCGGCGGCGTACGGCGTGCTCGTGATGGTCTTCCAGTGGGGCTGGTTCGACTCCGTCACCGGCTTCGAGTCGCTCGGCTACGTGCAGGCGATCACGCCCGCGCTGCTGCTCGCGGTCGTGTTCGGGCTGAGCATGGACTACGAGGTGTTCATGCTCTCGCGCATCAAGGAGCGCTTCCACGCGACCGGCGACACGCAGCAGGCGGTCTCCCAGGGCCTGGCGGCGAGCGCGAAGACGATCTCGAGCGCGGCGCTGATCATGGTCGCGGTGTTCGCGATCTTCGCCGGCACGGGTGTGCCGCAGGTCAAGGAGATCGGCGTCGGGCTGGCGGTGGCGATCGCGCTCGACGCGACGATCGTGCGGCTCGTGCTGGTCCCGACGACGATGCAGCTGATGGGCGACTTGAACTGGTGGATCCCCAAGTGGCTGGATCGCCGGCTCCCCGACATGGACTTCGAGTCCGCACCGACGAAGCAGGAAGAGGTTGTGACTGCCGCATGAGCCAGACCGTGCTGATCACCGGATGCTCCTCGGGCATCGGGCGGGCGACCGCCGAAGTGCTCGCCGCCAAGGGCTACAACGTGTACGCGACGGCGCGCCGGACCGAGTCGATCGCCGACCTGGAGGCCAAGGGCTGCAAGACGCTGGCGCTCGACGTCACCAGCGAGGACTCGATGGTCGCCGCCGTGGAGGCCGTGAGCGAGGGCATCGACGCGCTCGTCAACAACGCGGGCATCCAGGAGGTCGGCGCGATCGAGTCGGTGCCGATGGACCGCGTGCGGGCGCTGTTCGAGACCAACGTCTTCGGGCCGGTGCGGCTCGCGCAGCTCGTGCTCCCGCAGATGCGTGAGCGCCGCCGCGGCCACATCATCACCGTCGGCTCGATGAACGGGAAGTTCACCTGGCCGGGCACGGGCTACTACTGCGGCACCAAGCACGCGCTGGAGGCGATCAGCGACGCGCTGCGCTACGAGACGCGGCCGTTCGGGATCAAGACCGTGCTGATCGAGCCGGGCTTCGTCAAGACGCCGCTGGGCAAGACCGCGGTCGGCCGGCGCGTGCAGGAGGACGGGCCGTACGCGAGCTTCAACGACGGCGTGGCCGAGGTCACCTCCAGCTACACCACCGGCGCGCTCGGCATGCTGGCGTGCAGCGCCGAGGCCGTGGGGGAGACGGTGCTCAAGGCGCTCTCGACCGACAAGCCGAAGGCGCGCTACCGCGTCGCGCCGTCCGCGCACATGTTCATGGCCACGCGCAAGGTCCTGCCCGACGCGGCCTTCGACGCGATGCTGCGCTCGCAGATGCCTAAACCCGGCGCCTAGTCGCTCGCGAGGTCCTCGCAGACCTGGGTGGCGTCGACGAGCTCGACGTCGCCCCGCTCGGCGGCATCCTCCACGAGCCTGCGCTCAAAGCCGCTGCGCGAGAACAGCAGGATCCGCGGCTGCTTGGCGACCTTGGCCTTCGACTGACGCAGTGCAGGGAGCTTGTAGTCGTCCAGGTCGCGGAGCACGCCGCCGTCGAGCGGCTTGGCCGTCCATTTGCACTCGCCGATGAGCGTGACCTGGTTGCGTGCGACGCCGACGATGTCGATCTCGTCGGTTTCTCGCTCGTGGGTACGGCGCAGGTCATGCCGAGCTGGTCCCCACCAGGAGCCGACTCGCGGGGCGACGCGGCCGTGCGTCTTGCGCACCCACTCGCGGCAGAGGTCCTCGAACACCGGCGCGGCATGGTCGGCGAGCTCTGGCGCGATCGCGCCGTCCCAATAGTCCGCCGGCTCGAGTCCGGCGCCCAGGTCGTCCTGCATGCCGAACACGAATCTGAACCAGAACCGCAGGAACGGATCCTGGCACTCCCAGCGTCGGTCGCGTTCGCTGCCGCCGACGACTTGGGATATGCCACGGATGATCTCCATTTCGCTCAACCGGTTCAGGTAAGGGCCCAGTGTCCCACTGTCGCGATTGAGCGCGGCCGCGAGTTCACCGAGCGAGCGGCGCCGGAACGCGAGCTCCTCCAGCAGGGAGAAGTAGACACCCGGGGCACGCAGTTCCTCTTCCAGCACTTCGCGCGGGTCGTCGAACAGCTTCCCGCGATCCGAGAGCACCGCTCGCTGGACCTGCGCGGCCAGTGACTCGCCGCGAGCGAGTTCGTCCAGGTACATCGCCATTCCGCCCGCAACGGCGTACCGTTCCACCTGCTCGCGAACGTCGAGCGCGTCAGGCATGAACCGGCGGGCGCCGTCGAACCGCAGCGGCCGGATTCGCAGCGGCGTCAACCGGCCTCGCAGGGGGCTGCTCTCCGAAAGCAGGCTTTCCATCTGCCCGATGTAGGAGCCACACAACACCAGCCGCAACTGCGAGGCATCGCGTTCCTCCATCACCGCCTGGATGCTCGTCAGCGCTTCCCGCTGCGCCGCGCCGCCGCTCGGGAGCAACCATGGAAACTCGTCGATGACGACCAAGCGCCGCTCATCGGCGGCCAGCCGGTAGAGCACCTCGAACAAGGACGACAGGTCCGGGATGTCCGGCCGGAATCCGAGCGCCGGAGACAGGCGTTCAGCCAGGCGCTGAAGCTGCGGACGGGTGTCACGCCGCTCTGCGACCAACACGATCGCCGGCTTGCCATGCGCCAGGCGGCGAAACAACCACGACTTACCGACCCGACGGCGACCGAAGAGTGCAAGCGCATTCGGATCGTCGCCGTTCCACCACTCTTCCAGGCGCGCTAAGTCTGTCTCGCGGTTGACGAACCGTTCGATAGCTGGAAAGTCAAACGGCTCAAGCACGACATTAGGAAGATTATCGTAATCGAGATAATGCTGTATTTGGAGTGACGGGTAAACGTCCGCACAGCATTATCTAGATCATCCTAAGCCACTTATCGTGGACTTCTTCAGAGGTTGCGCCGGAAGAAGTCGACGATGTCGTCGGTCTCCGCGGACACGTAGCGGTAGCCGTCGTAGCGGCCGCTGGAGGGGTAGTGCACGACCGGCCCGTCGAGGGTCGGCGTGCCCTCCGCGAACCGCAGCACGTCGACCATCGTGCCCCAGCGGTCGCCCGTGCCCTGCACGTACCTGACGACGGTCCCGTCCAGCCGCTTGGCCGGCTCGCCCGGGTCCTGCACGCTCGGCGGCGGCGTGCGCGCGATCCGGTAGATGAGCTCGATCGGGGCGACGATCGCCGGACCGAGCGGGCCCCACTGGTCGAGCGCGAAGTTGTAGTTGAAGGTCGTCACCTTGGCCGGCTGCACGGCGAGCACGGCCTTGACCGGCTGGCACTCGGGTGCGCCGTAGAGCGCGATCGTCCCGCCCATGGAGATGCCGATCGAGCCGATCCGCTCGCCGTCGACGTCGGCGCGGGTGCGCAGGTAGTTGACCGCGCCGACGAAGTCGCGCTTCTCGACCGGCCCGAACGACAGCAGGCTCCGGCCCCGCGCGCTCTCCCCGTGGCCGCGGATGTCGTACATCAGCACGCTGTAGCCCGCGTCCACGAGGGCCTTGGTGGCGGGCAGGAAGTCCACGTCGCGGTCGTCGATCGGCGCCTTGCCCGCCACGTTGCCCAGCCGGTTCCACATCCAGCCGTGCACGAACACGATCGCGGGCTTGGGTCCCTCGCCCTTCGCCGGCACGAACCAGCCCTTGATGTCCACGCCGTCGGTGGCCGGGAACGAGACGGGCTCGAAGTCCAGGCCCACCTCCGCCGGGGTGCGCGAGACGGGCTCGCGGCGGGAGAACAGCATCAGCCAGGTCAGGATCAGGAGCCGCTTCATGCTGCGACCATATCCGCGGTGATGGAGCGCGTGGTGATTGCGGCGGGAGCGCGTACGCCGATCGGAAAGTTCAACGGTGCACTCGCGAAGGTGGACGCGGTGGAGCTCGGGGCGCACGCCGTGCGGGCGGCGCTCGCCCGCACGGACCTGAAGCCGGACTACGTCGCGGTCGGGAACGTGCTGCAGGCCGCGAACGGGCAGAACCCGGGGCGCCGGGCGGCGCTGCTGGGCGGCGTGGAGCGGACCGTGCCCGGCATCACCCTCAACGACGTGTGCCTGGCGTCGATGAGCGCGGTGGCGCTGGCGGCGTCGATGCTGCGCTCGGGCGAGGCGACGACCGTGCTGGCGGGTGGCTTGGACTCGATGACCCGCGCACCGCACGCGGTGCGGATGCGGCCGCAGGTGAAGATGGGCGACGCGGCGATGGTCGACGTGATGGTCCACGACGGGCTCTACTGCTCGATCGCGGACGAGGGCATGGGCGGCATGTCCGACGCCGAGAACGCGCGGCTCGGCGTCACGCGCGAGGCGCAGGACCGGTTCGCGGAGGCTTCGCACGCCAAGGCGCTGGCCGGGCGTGAGCGGCTCGCGGAGGAGATCGCGCCGCTCGCCGAGCTCGAGCGCGACGAGGGCGTGCGCGAGACGAGCTATGAGGCGCTCGCGGCGCTCAAGCCCGCGTTCACGCCGGACGGCACGATCACGGCGGGCAACGCTTCGCAGGTGTCCGACGGCGCCGCGGCGGCCGTGATCACCACCGCCGACCGCGCGCCGGAGTTCCTGGCCGAGGTCGTCGGCCGCGCGGTCGTCGCGGGCCCGGACTCGACGCTGCACCTGCGCCCGGCCGAAGCGAGCACGAAGCTGCTCGCGCGCTTCGGGCTCGCGCCGGCGGACATCGCGCTGTGGGAGATCAACGAGGCGTTCGCGGGCGTCGTGCTCGCCTCCGCCGACGCGCTCGAGCTCGACCTGGACACGGTGAACGTGAACGGCGGCGCGGTCGCCCTCGGCCATCCGCTCGCGGGCTCGGGCCTACGCCTCATCCTCACGCTCGCGTACGAGCTGCGCCGGCGCGGAGGAGGGCTCGGCGTCGCGACCCTGTGCGGCGGCGGCGGCCAGGGCGAAGCCATCCTCCTGCGTACCTAAAGAAACATTAACGGGTCTGACCCCTTTAGGTTGCTTTAGGTGAGCGAGGTCGTTGTCATCGGTGCAGGCCCGTACGGGTTGGCGACGGCGAAGGCGCTGCGCGACCGCGGGATCTCAGCGACCGTCTACGGCAAGCCGATGGGGTTCTGGCGCGACCACATGCCGGACGGGATGCTGCTGCGCAGCGGGCCCGACTGGCACATGGACCCGGCGGGCGAGCTGACGTTCCGCGCGTTCTGCCCCGACCCGCCGGACCCGATCCCGGTCGGGCTGTTCCTCGACTACGCGCAGTGGTTCCAGGACCAGGCCGGCATCGAGCCTATCGCGGAGGAGATCACCGAGCTGCCAGACGGGATCGTCGTCGCCGCACCGGGCGTCGCGTACTTCCAGCACCGCCCCGAGTGGGCGACGGACGAGGTCCACACCTGCGACTACGTCGACTTCGGCGACGCGGCGGGCGCCGAGTACCTGATCGTCGGCGGCCGCCAGTCCGCCTACGAGACCGCGGCGCTGCTGCTCGAGCACAGCGCGGCCCGGGTGGACGTCGTGCACCGCCACCCGCAGCCGCGCTTTGCCCCGACCAGCTGGGACTTCGTGAACGAGCACGTGCAAGCGACGCTCGACGTCCCGGGCTACTGGCGCCGGCTGCCCGCGACCGAGCAGGCGGCGATCGCGCGGCGTTTCTGGGAGGTCGGCCGGCTCACGCTCGAACCCTGGCTCGCGCCGCGCATCCAGGCCGTGCACGTGCACGCCGAAGCGGACGTCGTCGCACTCAATGGCGAGGTCCGCCTAAGTGATGACACACGTCTGCGCCCTGACCGAATCGTGCTCGCGACGGGCTACCAGGCCGATCTCGCCCGCGTCCCGTACCTGCCGCCGCTCGCGACGCCCGGGCTGGACGAGCACATGCAGTCCGTCGCGCGGCCCGGTCTCTACCTGCCCGGCTTCACCGCGACCGCGGACTTCGGCCCGTTCTTCGGCTTCGTCCGGGGAGCGCCCGCCGCGGCCACGCTCGTCGCGCGGCACATCTCGTCGAACGGCTAGCGCACCGGTATCGGGCGCGGTTATGCTCGCGCTCTGTTGCAGACCGCCATGAACCGACTCTCAGCGTTCGTGCGGACACGCCGGAAGCTCGTCGCGCTGGGATGGCTGGTGCTGGTGGTCGCGGCGGTGCCGCTGATGGCGCAGCAGACGAGCAACCTCACGAGCGGCGGCTTCGACGTCCCCGGTTCCGGCTCCTCGGAGGTCGACCGAGCGCTCAGCCGCTTCCACCACGAGCAGGGCGAAGGCCTCGGCATCGTGCTCGAGGACAAGGGCGAAGGCGACCTGGCCGCCGCCGTCGACCGCGTCGTCGCGGTCGCCAAGCCGATCGAACACGCCGAAGTCGACCCCCAGGTGGCGGCCACGGCCAAGCAGGCCGCCGCCACGCGGGACGTGATCGTCCTCCCGCTCGTGGTCGACGGCGTCGCCGACGACATCCTGCAGGCCGCCAAGGACCTGCGCGCCGAGCTGAAGGTGGACGAGGTCGAAGACGGCGTCCAGCACTACGTCGTCGGCCAGCAGGCGCTGTGGGCCGGCATGCAGCAGCTCCAGCAGGAGGACCTCGAGCACGCGGAGCTGACCGGCTTCCCCGCGATCCTGATCGTCCTGCTCGCGGTCTTCGGCACCGTGCTCGCCGCGCTGCTCCCAGCCGCGCTCGCCGTCGCCGCCGTGGTCGTGACCGGCGCGATCATCTACCTGCTCAGCCTCGCGCTCACGATGTCGGTGTTCGTCACCAACATCACGTCGATGCTGGGCATCGGCGTGGCCGTGGACTACAGCCTGTTCGTGCTCAGCCGCTACCGCGAGGAGGTCGCGGCGGGCCACGATCAGGCGCAGGCGCTCGACATCGCCATGCGCACCTCCGGCGCGACCGTCGTCTTCTCCGGCGTCACCGTGATCGTCAGCCTCGCCGGGCTGTTCCTGCTCGACTCGACCGCGATGCGCTCGCTCGCGATCGGCGCGATCACGGTCGTCGCGCTGTCGGTCCTCGCCGCCGTCACGCTGCTGCCCGCGCTGATCGCGTGGGCGGGCCCGCGCGTGGAAGGCCGCGGGAAGATCGTCAGCGTCACCGGCTTGTTGTTCGGGCAGCGGCCGTCCCGCCAGTTCTGGCGGCGCTGGACCGCGGCGGTGATGAAGCGCAGCACGCTGAGCGCGGTCGGCGCCGCGGCGATCCTGCTCGCGCTCGCCATCCCCGCGCTCTCACTCGACTTCGGCAACGGCGCGCTGCGCCAGTTCCCCGAGGGGCACGAGACACGCGTCGGCTTCGAGCTCGCCGCGCAGCAGATCCCGGCGGGCGAGTCCGCGCCGCTGCTGGTCGTCGTCGACAGCCGCTCCGAGCTCACCGGCAGGGAGGACGCGCTGCTCGCCTACGCGGAGCAGCTCAAAGGCACGGAAGGCGTGACCCGCGTCGAGGGGCCGATCCTCTCCTCCGACAACCGCGCCGTCCTCTACAAGGTCGTGCCGCGCGAGGACCCGGAGGCGCCGTCGACCACGGCGCTGCTGGACCGCCTGCGCGCCGAGGGCGGCCCGAGCACCGTGGGCAGCGTCCAGATCGGCGGCTACACCGGCCAGCAGGAGGACTTCAACGACCTCGTCGCCGCGAACCTGTGGAAGATCTTCCTGTTCGTGATGATCTGCAGCTACCTCGTGCTGCTGCTGGTCCTGCGCAGCGTCATCCTGCCGCTGAAGGCCGTGCTGATGAACCTGCTGACGGTCGCGGCCGCCTATGGCGTGCTCGTCATGTTCTTCCAGTACGGCTGGTTCGACTGGACCGGGTACGAAGCGCGCGGCTACGTCAACGTCGTCACGCCGCCGCTGCTGCTCGCGATCGTGTTCGGGCTGAGCATGGACTACGAGGTGTTCCTGCTCTCGCGCATCCGCGAGCGCTACCTGGCGACGGGCGACAACCGCCGCGCCGTCGCCGAAGGCCTGCAGGGCAGCGCGAAGGTGATCACCAGCGCGGCCGTGATCATGGTCGTCGTCTTCGGCATCTTCGCCACCACCGGCGTCCCGCAGGTGAAGGAGATCGGGCTCGGGCTGGCGGTGGCGATCGCGCTGGACGCGACGCTCGTCCGGCTCGTCCTGGTGCCGGCGACGATGGAGCTGATGGGCGACTGGAACTGGTGGGTGCCCAAGTGGTTGGAGAAGTATCTGCCGGACGCCGACTTCGAGTCGGACCAGTTGGCTGACGAGGAGCGGACCGCGACCGCGGTCGTCTGAGAAAGGAAAAGGGATGTCGGGTCTGACCCAGATGGCGCGCAGCGCCCCCGCGGCGGCGCGAGGTGAGCGCCCCGTCACCACCTACAAGGAGGACCTCATCACGGCCTCCCTCACCGTCTGGCCGATCATCGCCATGTTCTTCGACGGGCGCGGCCACAACAACGAGACCGGCCAGGAGTCCTTCTGGTCGCTCCCGCATCTGTTCCTGTACGCCGGCATGACCGCGATCGGCGTCTGGATCGGCCTGCTCGTGACCAAGTACCAGCTCGCGGCCGGCGCTGACCCCCGCAAGTCGCTGATCCCGGACCTGAAGGCGATCCCTGTCGGCTACGGCGTCGCCATCCTCGGCCTGCTCACGCTCGCCCTCGGCGGCCCGACCGACTTCATCTGGCACGCCGCCTACGGCTTCGAGGTCGGCGTGGACGCGATCTACTCCCCGCCGCACCTGCTGCTGTTCTTCGGCGGCCTGCTCGTGAGCTCCACCGGCATCCGCTCGATGTGGGCCAAGGCCGACATCACGCCCGACCTCAAGGGCTTCCTGCCCGTGCTGATCTCCGCGACGCTGTTCATCGGCGTCTCGGGCTTCATCACGATGTACCTGTCGGCGTTCATGACCAACGTCACGCCGACCAGCGACTTCGTCGCCGACTACCAGGCGCAGTTCAAGGACGACTTCGACGACCAGACCGTCTCGCTGAACGCCGGCCTGACCGGCTACGGCGACGACCAGTGGCCGTTCTACTACTACGCGGCCTCACACGGCATCGCGTCGATGATCATCACGACGCTGATCCTGCTCGGCCCGGCGCTGCTGATGCTGCGCCGGTGGCGTGTCCCGTTCGGCGCCATGACGCTGGTGTTCACCGGATACGGCCTGCTCGCGAGCATCATGACCGAGTACCGCGACTGGGTCCTGGTCATCCCGCTCGTGCTCGCGGGCCTGGCGATCGACGTCGTACAAAGCCGGTCGGGCAAGGACCGGCTCACGCTCGGCGGCATCCGCACGGCGGGCCCGATCGCCGCCGCCGTGCTGTGGATCTCCTACTACGGGATCCTGGCCCTCGACAAGGGCATCGGCTGGGACCCCACCCTGTGGGTGGGCGCCCTGATGGTCGGCATCATGGCCGGCTTCGGCGTCGCCTTCCTGATCGCCCCGCCGGCCTACGGCCCGCGCCTCGTCGACGCGTCAGACGGGTGACTTAAGGTCGGATGATCGGGGTGGGGCGGAGCGGATGTCCTGCCTTCAAAGTCCGATTCCCGGGACGCCTCCAGAGCTCATCTGGAGGTCGTCCCAGGCCTTGGCCGCGAGCTCCCAGTCGGACTCGGTGTCCTGCGCCTCCGAGTGCCGGATCATCCGGATCAGGTAGGCGAGCGCGGACAGCAGCGCGATCGCGGCGAACGCGATCTGGATGCTCAGCACGCCCTCCTCGGTCCAGTAGACGTCGTCGAGCTCGAGCAGCAGCGCGGACTCGTCGAGGACCAGCGCCACGCCGACGCCGAACGGGAACGCGAGGTACTTGTCCAGGTGCTCACCCTTGGTGCCGATCGCGACGCCGCCGGCGGCCAGCGCCAGGATGCCGCCCGGTAGGAAATGGTGGATGTGCGTGTCGCCGACCACGACGTCCTTGATCGGGCCGAAGCCGCCCTTCTCGCGGATCGTCCACGTGATCGCGCGCGTGATGCCGAACGCGACGGTGAAGGACGCGAGCATGTTGAACAGGGCGTTCTCGCGCGTGCGCGAGACGGCGTAGCCCTCGCGCAGCGTCATCACGGCCTCGACCGGCCTGGAGCGGCGGTCGTCCTCGGACGTGATCTGGCGCGAGCGCGGAAGCGTCCCGAGCCGCCAGACGCGGGTCAGCTCCGCGCCGAAGACCGTGATCACCGCGCCGCCGGCGAGGATGCCGAGGACGTGGGTCCGGCCGCTGGACTTGGTTCTGGCCGCCTCGGCGGCCTTGAGGCGCTTAGCCTTGCGCGGCGACACGCTTGCGAGACCCCCTGCGTAGGTACACCTGAGCCAGCTGCTGGACGAAGATGACGCCGAACTTCACGAGCGCACCGAGCTGGGCGCCGAGGCCGGGGCCCGAGGCGCGGAACGTGGTGAGCTGCTTGGCGAAGTCACGCATCCGGATGATGATGATCCCGGACCCGACGATCTCCGCGCTCTCGTCGGCGCCCTCGGGCACGTGCCCGCGCAGGACGCGGGTGAAGAGCGTGGTGGTGTCCTTCCACAGGTCGAAGCCGCCGTCGTTCGCGACCACCTTGTGCCCGATCATCGTCAGCGGGTGCCCGACGCCGTCGTAGAACCACAGCCGATAGAGCATGTGCTTGACGCCCGGCTTCCCGTCCTGGTCGACGAACAGGTTGAACCAACCGTTGACGACGGGAAGTTGGCCGCCCAGTGCATCGCAATGCACCCAGCCACGAGCGTCCGCGGCTCTCAGGGGATCGTTCCCGAAGTGATTCACGTCGGCCACCTCGATCGTGAGGTGGAACATGAAGGCGGCCGCGCCTTCGCCGTCCGGCCGGGCTCCGCGGGCGAAGTCGGTCTCGCCGAAGGTGATGTGACCGAGCATCTCCTCGGTGAAGCGCACGCTTGAGCTCATCTGGCCGCCGCCTCCGCGACGCGTCTGTCGGGATCGATGATCTGGTCGGCGAAGCGGTCTGCCAGCGCCGCGATCGTGAAGCTGGGGTTGGGGCCGGTGGGGCCGGGCATGACGGAGCCGTCCGCGATGTGCAATCCAGGATGCCCGAAGACGTTCCCGTACGCGTCGACCACGCCCTCCTCGCGGGTGCGTCCCATCGGCGCGCCGCCCAGCGGGTGCACCGTGATCACGCGCCGCAGGAACCAGAGCGGATTGTCGGCGAAGCGCCCGCCGAGCACGCGCGCCATGTCCCGCGAGACGCCGCGCACGCGCGCGAAGTACTCCTCGGAGGCGCGCCGGTTCCAGTCCAGGTCCAGGCGGCCGTTCTTGAGGTACATGCGCCCGTCCGGGATGTCGCGGCCCATGCTCAGCAGCGGGAGCCCGCCCGCGGACAGCTCACTGGGCAGCATCAGGTCGGCGATGTGGGCGGTGACGTCGGTGTCGGGCGAGCCCTTGAGCCAGTTCTTGACCAGGTGCGTCGCGCCCGCGCGCCAGCGCCACAGCTGCACCGGCGCGCTGAGGATGTGGAGGATCCACGCGAGGTGCTGCGGGTAGCCGGCGTCCTGCAGGTAGAAGCCACGGCCCGTGCCGCCGTCCTCGGCGCCCGGGATGTGCGCGGTCGTCGTGATGACCGGCCCGTAGCCCGGGTCGACGATCCGTGACTCGCGCTTGCCGTCCGTGACGCGGCTCGTGTTGAGGATCAGCGTCAACAGGTCCCCGTTTCCGCAGAAGCGCGTGCCGATCCGGCTCGAGAGCCCGGGCAGGACGGCGCGGTTGCGCAACAGCAGGTTCGTCGTACCCAGCGTGCCGGCGCTCAGGATCAGGTGGTCGCAGGTCACCCGCACCGTCGGCGGCGCCTCGGGCGCGCCGGCGTCGAGGTCCGCGTAATGCACCACATAGCCGCCATTCTCACGCGGCTCGAAGCGGCGCACATCGGCCAAAGTGCGGATCTCCGCCCCGTGGTGGGCGGCGTGCGTGAGGTAGTTGTAGTCGAGGGTGTTCTTGGAGCCGAAGTTGCACCCGACATCGCACTCGCCCGACATCTGGCAGGTGGTGCGCGTGCGGCCGTGCAGGTTCGGGATCTTCTCCACGATCGCCTCGCCCGGCACCGGGTCGCGCCCCTCGTTGGCGAACGTCACCGCCAGCTTGGGGTGGAAGTGGCGCAGCCCGAGCTCGGTCGCCGCCTCTTTGAACGCGATCGTCTTCGGCGTCGACGCGTACGGCTCGTGGTCGACCGGGAACTCCTGCAGCCCGACCATGTGCTCGACCCGGTCGTAGTGCGGGTCGAGGTCGCCGCGGTTGACAGGCCAGTACTCGTAGCCGCCGCGGTCCAGGTCCTCCTGCACGAACCAGCGCTCGTCCTTGCGGATGAAGACGTTGGCGTAGATCAGCGAGCCGCCGCCGAGCCCGGCCGAGACCAGCGCGTCGATCCCTCGAAAGGACCAGTAGTGGTACATGCCGACCAGCCCGCGCGGCGGATCCCAGAAGCTCTCGCGCGCGCGGTATGGGCTGCGGGTGAACGAGCCGGGCGGGTACGGGCGGCCGCGTTCGAGGATCAGGACGCGCTTGCCGGCCTCGGCCAGCCGGAAGGCCGTCACCGACCCGCCGAACCCCGAGCCGACGACGATCGCGTCGTAATGCGTGTCAAGACTCAATGTGGTGCAACGCTAACCGCCGTTGGACTTCCGCGGCAAGTACCGTGCGTCCAGGTAGGCTGCGCCCTCACCGCCATGACCACGGGCCAAGACCAGACGCAGACGCTCTACGAGACGGCCGATCGGACGCGTGCGGCGGTCGCCGATCCGCGCTTCGCGCAGGACGTGGACGAGGCGCTCGAGTACTTCGCGCCCGACCTCGCCTCGCATGTCGGCCGCTACGACAGCGGCGAGATGTTCGTCCCGCTGGAGCTGTGGCTCGGCAAGTGGGAGCCCGGCGCGGCGCTCGTGCTGCAGGACCGGGCCGTGATCGTCTGGGGCCGGACGGAGGTCCAGGTCCAGTTCGTCCCGCGCAAGCGGCCGGGCGGCGTGGCGGAAGTCGACGTCCAGGCCGACGCCGTCACGCTCTGGATCGACACGGACGTGCCGCGCAACGTGCGCGTCAAGCGCTACGACAGCAGCTTCGACGTCCCGACGCGCTTCGCCGACAAGCTGCGCCCGGAGGCGCGCGACCAGGCGCCGACCGCCGTGCTGCCGCCGCAGATGGAGCAGTGCCCGCACTGCTTCGCAGAGGTCGAGAAGGGCGCGGACTTCTGCCCGTCGTGCGGCCGCCACATCGGCCCCAAGCCGCCGCGCAACAAGAAGAAGCTGATCATCCTGCTGTTGCTGCTGTTGCTGCTGTTGCTCCTCGTGCTGCTGATCGTGGCGGCGGTGCTGCTGCTGACACGCGACGAAGAGGAGCCGGCCCGGCCCAAGCCGACGCCGACGGCCACCGCCGAGGCCAGCGCGGAGCCCACGGCGGATGCGTTCCGGCGCATCACCGGCCCGGGCTGGGAGGGCCGCGCCCCGCGCTCGTTCGAGCTCGACCGGTCCGGCGGCGGCGACCTTCGGGTGCACGTGCTCACCGACGGGCAGACCGTCATCCGGATCTTCCACACGCCCAACGAGCAGGCGAACCCGGGGACGTTCGAGACGGGGGAGCGCAAGCCGTTGGAGACGCAGGCGGAGGAATCCGAGCTGGCGACCGTCAAGAACTTCGGCACGCCCGAGTGCGAGAACCGCAACTGCTCGGACCTCCTGCTCAACGATCCCGCCTGGGGCGGGATCGCGATCACCGTCAACGCCACCCGGGGCGAGCGGCTGGACGCGGCGAAGGAGATCGCCGCGTCGATCAAGTCACGTTAGGTCGGATGATCGGGGTGGGGCGGAAGGGCTGCGCCTCACGCCAATAGGGTGCGGCCGCCCGAGCTGCTGAGCGGGAACGTGTCCAGGTCGAGCGCGACGACGGCGAGGTCGGCGAACAGCGCGACCTTGCCGAGGTCCTCGCGCAGGTACGGGCCGCCGTCGCGGCGGTCCAGCACGGAGAGGACGCCGATCGTCTTGCCCTCGCGCACGAGCGGCGCGACGACCATCGTGTACGGCACGTAGCCCGTGCCGGCCGCGACCTGGCGGGCGAAGCGCGGGTCCTTGCGGCACTCGGGCACGAACACGCCGTCCCCGCTCGCCACGACCGCGCCCGCGATGCCGACCCCCGGCGGGAGCCGCATGCCGACGACCTCGCTCGCGCCCGCCCCCCACGCCGCCTCGTAGACCAGCTCGCCGTTCGACGGGTCGGTGAGCGCGATCGAGCACGCGGCGGCCTCGAACATGCCGGCGGCGGTGCGGACGATCGCCTCCATGACCTTGCGGCGCGTCGTCGGCCGGCCGAGCGACTGGGCCAGCGAGTGGCCCCGGTCGCCCGTAAGCGGCACGCCGATCGCCTCCGCGAACGCGCCCGCCGACGGGATCCGCTGCTCGGGCAGCATCTCGAGCCCGCCCGACAGTGCGGTGTGTAGCTCGGGCGGCAGGCCCGGCGCGAGCTTGTCGAGCTTGAGCACGTCGCCGTAGCGCGGCGGCGTGCCGATCAGCAGCGTCCACAGGGTCGCCGCCAGGCTGAAGATGTCCGACGCCGCGCTGACGGTGCCGCCCGCGAACACCTCGGGCGCCATGTAGCGCGGGGTGCCGACCGCGATCGTGCCCTGATCCTCGTCGCCGCCCAGCGCGCGCGCCACGCCGAAGTCGACCAGGACGACGCCGTCCTCGCCGTGGATCATGTTCTGCGGCTTGACGTCGCGGTGGACGATCTGCTGCGAGTGCACGTAGGACAGCGCCTCGCAGCCGTGGCGCACGTACTCGATCGCGTCGCCGTACGACAGGCCCGGGTTGCCGCTGCGCTTGAGGATCGCGCCCAGGTCCACGCCGTGGACGAGATCCATGACGATGTACAGGCCCTGGTCGTCGCTGGAGTGGTCGAGCACCTTGACCACGCGCGGGTGGCTCAGGCTCGCCAGCAGCCGCGCCTCGATCTCGAAGCGGGCGGCGTGGCGGACGTCCAGCAGGCGCTTGACGGCGACGTCGGCCCCGGTCTCCCGGTCCGTGGCACGGTAAACCGCACCCATCGCCCCACTGGAGATGGGTGCCACGATCTCATAGCGCCCGTTTAGCGCTTCCCCCCCGACGGCTGTTGCCTGCTGATCCGGCCGCGTCAGTGCATCACTTCCTTATGCGGCCAGACACGCCGGGGCCGGGCGCCCGAGCGCGCCGAGCATGTCGATGACGAGGGTGCCCGCCGACGCCGGGCGGTCCTCCGGGTCCTTGGCCATGCCCGCGGCGAGCACGGCGTCGAGCGTGCGCGGCAGCTCCGGACGGCGCTCGCTGACGCTGGGCGGCGGCTCGACGATGTGGGCGTACATGGTGGCGGCGTCAGTTTCGCGCACGTAGGGGACGGTACCGGTCAGCGTCTCGCAGGCGAGACAGGCGAGCCCGTAGATGTCGGTCGCGGCGCCGACGCGCTCGCCGTCCAGCAGCTCGGGCGCCATGTAGTCGATGGTGCCGAGGACCTGCCCCGGGGCGGTCAACTGGCTGCCATCGTTGTCGCGCGCGAGGCCGAAGTCGCCGAGGAAGACCTCGGGACCCGGGTCGAGCAGGACGTTGGCGGGCTTGACGTCGCGGTGGACGACGCCCGCGGCGTGCGCCGCGTCCAGCGCGCTCGCGACGGAGACCAGGACCTTCATCGCCACATCGATCGAGAGTGGACCGGCCAGGATGAGGTTGCGCAGCGTGCTCGAGACGAGCCGGCTGGCGATGTAGAGCTCGCCTTCCACCTCGCCCATCCCGTGGATCGGGATGATGTGCGGGTGCTCGAGCTGGGCCAGCAGTTCACCCTCGCGCCGGAAGCGCGCGCGGTAGACGGGATCGGCGGCGACATCCTCACGCAGCACCTTCAACGCGACAGCGCGTCCCGTGATGCGGTCGATCGCAAGATAAACGACGCCCATGCGCCCCACCCCGACGATCCCCTCGATCCTGTAGTCACCGAGCCTTGGCTTGTCCATAGCGAGATCGACGCCTAGTGTCCCGGCTCCGCGGGCTGACCGCAAGTGACGGCTGACCGGAAGTCGGGTGGCGGTGCTGGACCCGCCGTCGAGCCGATAGACTTGCGGCGCTCGTATGCCTGAGATCGCACTCGAGCCCAGGCCGGGCGACTCCGTCGGTCCTTACCGGATCACGCGGACCATCGGGCGCGGCCGTATGGGCATCGTCTTTGAAGGGGTCGCCGACGGCGGGAAGCCCGTCGCGGTGAAGGTCGTCACCACCGAGCTCTCCCAGGACGAGGTCTTCGTCCGGCGCTTCCAGCGCGAGGTCGCCGCCGCCCAGAAGATCTCCCATCCCCACGTTGTGCCCGTCCTGGACGCCGGCGAGTCGGGCGGGCTGCCCTACCTCGTGCAGGAGCTGATCCCGGGCGGGTCGCTGCAGGAGCGGATCGCCGCTGCGGGGACCCTGGACCTGGAGACGACGATCCGGCTGCTGACCGGTCCCGCCGAGGGCATCGACGCGCTGCACGCGTCCGGCCTCGTCCACCGGGACATCAAGCCCGCGAACATCCTGCTGGACGGCGACCGCGCTTACGTGACGGACTTCGGGCTGGCCAAGGACTCGCAGGCGTCCAACCTCACCCGCCCCGGGCAGGCGCTCGGCTCGCTCGACTACATGGCCCCGGAGCAGATCCGCGGGGAGGACGTCAGCGCCGCGACCGACATCTACGCGGTCGGCTGCGTCATCCACGAGTGCCTCACGGGCACGCCGCCGTTCGGCGGGCGCCCGTCGATGCGCGTGCTGTTCGCGCACCTGCAGGAGGCGCCGCCGGAGATCCCCGGCCAGGAGGCCGCGGTCGGCAAGGCGATCAACCGGGCCCTCGAGAAGGAGCCGGAAGACCGCCCCGCCACCGCGGTCGGCTACATCAAGGCCGTCAGCAAGGCCGCTGGCATTTGAAGTAGGGACATCCCCTCCGCCCCACCCCGATCATCCGACCTCACCTGCTGAGGCGCGAACGCACGAACTTCGTCGCGTCCGCCGCGGCCCGGCTGTTCAGCACCGCGCCCGCATGATCGACGCCGGTGTAGGTCTTGTAGGTCACGTTCGCCCCGCCGGCCTTGAGCTTGGGCACGAGCTGGTTGGTGAACAGCGGCAGCACGGTCGTGTCCGTCGTGCCCTGCTCGATCTGCACCGGGCCGGAGCGGATCTTCAGCGTCTCCGGGTCGTTCTCGTTCAGGGCCCCGATCACCGGGGCGAGGTTGCCGTCCGGCCGCAGCAGCTCGGACGGCGCGAGCCCGCCGAACGAGTCGCCCTCCGTCAGGTCGCTGAGGCAGACCTCGTCCACCTGCGGGAACAGCACGCGGGCGCGGTCGGACAGCAGCGAGGCGGCGTTGAGCGCGGGCCGGTCGACGTCGACGCCGCGCACGATCATCGCCGCGAGGCCCGTGAGGGGGCCGGGCGCCGTGAGCGCGCCGAGCAGCGCGGCCTGCTCGCCGAGGTGGCTGGCGGGTGCGAGCGCGAGCGTCCCGCGCACGTCGAGCTCGGGCGTCCAGCGGCCGGCCAGCGCGCCGGCCCACAGCGCCGCGTGGCCGCCCTGCGAGTGGCCGGCGATCACGACCCGCTTGCCCAGGCTGCGGTCCAGCTTGCGCGCGCCGCGGACCATGTCCAGGACGGCGCGGCCCTCCGAGACGCCGATCAGGTACGGGTGCGTGGTGGGCGTGCCGAGGCCCTCGTAGTCCGTGCGCACGACGGCGTAGCCGGCCTTCAGCCACGTGTTGAGCAGCTTGTGGTCGTACTGCGCGGGCATGCCGACGCGCGAGGGCGCGCACGCGTCCGCGATCCCGATCGTGCCGTGCGCCCACGTGACGATGGGCCAGCCACCCCTGGGCGCCTTGCCCTTCGGGACGTGCACCGTCCCGGAGATCGCGGTGTCGTGCCCGCTCGTCTGCTGGCCCAGGTAGAGCAGCAGCCGGTTGCTCTTCGCGCTCGTCAGCTTGGCCTTGCCGGTGAGGCCGCGCACCCAGATCGGCGTGCCGTGCGTGCCCTTGGGCAGCGTCTCCGGCGGCGTGTAGAAGGCGAGCCCGGCGGGCCCCTTGTCAACGGCCGCTTGGGAAGCGGGGGTCCCTGCAAAGCAGAGGAACGCCGCGGCGACGATTCCGGCGATGGGCGAACGCATTTACAAGACGGTAACCGGGCCGTCGCCGCGCTGTAGCGATTGCACCGCGACGTCGGCCGGCGTCGGCCCGTCGAAGAGCTCGAACTCCGTCCGGATCGTGTTGTCAGCCAGCAGGACGTGGTAGAGGACGAGCGCGACGTTGTCGCGGGAGACGGCGTCCCGGCGCCCGAACGCGGTCGCGATGTCCACGGTGCCGCTGCCCGGCTCGTCGGTGAGCATGCCCGGCTTGACGATCGTCCAGCTCAGTCCGCTCGTGCGCAGTGCGTCGTCGGCGGCGGCCTTGGCCTCCAGGTAGGCGCGCATCGGTCCGGCGTGCTCGGCATCCTGCGTGCCGATCGAGGACACGATCACGAAGCGGTCGACGCCGAGCGCCTGGGCGGCCTCGATGCACTTCACCGCCGCGCCGAGGTCGACGGTCTGCTTGCGCTCCGGGCCACTGCCGGGGCCGGCGCCGGCCGCGAAGACGATCGCCTCCGCGCCGCCGATGTGCGGGCGCAGGTCGTCGTGCTCGAGGTCGCACAGGACCGGGTGGCCGCCGTCGGCCTCGAGGTCGGCGACGTGGTCGGGGTTGCGGATCAGCCCGCGGGCGGTGTGACCGTTGCGGGCGAGGATTCGGATGAGCCGGCGGGCGATCTGCCCGTGTCCGCCGGCGATGAGGACGTCCATGGAGTGCGCCGTACCCAGGTGACGGCCGCGAGCACCACGACGCCGCCCGCGATCTGGACCGCCGACAGCGACTGGTCGAGCAGAAACCAGGCGAACACGGAAGCCAGGACCGGCTCGAGCGTCGCCACCACCGCGACCTTCGCCGCCGGCAGGTGCCGCAACGCCGTGACCAGGAGCAGGAACGGGATCAGCGTGCCGATCGTGGCCACGCCGAGCGCGACCGCCAGGTTCTCGAGCGAGCCCAGCAGCTCCCACGGGAACGACCAGACGGGCGCCACCACGAGCCAGAACACGGTCGCGAAGCCGAAGCCGTACGTGAGCGTGGTGAACGCGTCGTAGCGCTCGCCGGCCTTCTGCGAGGCGGTGAGGTAGATCGCGAGCGTGACCGCGGCCAACAGCGCGAAGACGACCCCGACGCCGTCGAGGTTGCCGGCGCCCGAGGGCGCGTCGACCACGAGTGCGCAGCCCGCGACCGACAGCGCGACCGCCGCCCACAGGCTCCTGGGCGCGTGGACGCGGTGCACCACGGCCGCCCAGATCAGCAGCATCGCCGGCGCGAGGTACTGGATGACGAGCGCCACGCCGATGTCCATCCGGGCGATCGCCGCGTAGTAGGTCGCGTGGACGAGCGCGATGCCGGCGATGCCCAGCCACGCGAGCTGCGGGACGTCGCGGCGGGCGATCCTCAGCCGGCCGGGGGAAAAGGCGGCGAGCGCGGCGACCAGCAGCAGCGCGGACACGGCCGAGCGGAACTCCGAGAGCCGCGCGGGAGACATCCCCTCGTCGAGCAGATACCGCGAGAGCGAGCCGTTCAGGGCCGAGCAGGTGGCCGACAGGACGGTCAGCAGGTAGCCGAGACGGGGATTGGGCACGGCGGGCATTGTGGCGATGTGTCCTGCTATCACCGGTGTTCTGTGAACGACCAGGTGAGCGTGCTCGACGTGGATGCGGGGCTGGCGGAGCTGGTCCCGGCCGACCAACGCCCACAGGCCCGCCAGGCCACCGGGGCCACGATCCTGCGCTACGGCACGGGCCCGTGGCGCGAGGCCGAACCCGAGACGATCGAGCGTGCCCGCGGCGGCTACGGCATGCTCGTCGTCGACGGCTTGCTGCTGCGACGCGTCGGCGTCGGCGGCCGCCACGCGGCGGAGCTGCTCGGCCCGGGCGACCTGCTGCGCCCGTGGCAGGCCGACTCGGAGACGACGCTCGACGCCGAGTGGACGTGGCGCGTCGTGGCGCCGACGCGGATCGCCGTGCTGGACACGCGCTGGATGCACCGCGCCGCGCACTGGCCGCAGCTCGGCGCCGAGCTCGCGGGCCGCGCGATGTCACGGGCCGTGCGGCTGGTCACCTCGATGGCGATCGCCCAGCAGCCCAAGCTGGACGTCCGCCTGTGGATGCTGTTCTGGGAGCTCGCCGACCGCTACGGCAAGGTCCATCCCGACGGCATCCACCTCGAGCTGCCGCTCACGCACGAGGTCCTCAGCCACCTCGCGGGCGCGCGCCGGCCTTCGGTCTCGGGCGCGCTGACCCGGCTCGCCCAGGACGGGCGCCTGCTGCGGTCCGGCCGGCACTGGGTGCTCTCGGGCGAGCGCCCCGTGGCGGACGCCCTACCCGTGTAGCGCCAGGGACTTCTCCAGCGCCGCCATCAGGTCCGGCACCGGCTCCATGCGCTCGGGGTCGGTCTCCGGGAGCTTGATGTCGCCGCCCTTGCGCTTCTTGCGGACGATCGCCTGCAGCCGCTTGCGGTACTCGTCCTCGTACTCGGAGGGGTCCCAGTCGCCGGAGAGCGCCTCGATCAGCTTGACAGCCTCCTTGACCTCCTTGGGCTTGGTGCGGCCGCCGGAGCCTGGGACGCCGTCGGTGTCGCGAACCTCGTCGGCGAAGCGCAGCGTGGAGAGCGTGAGCGCCTTCTCGCGCACGCGGATCGCGACCAGGTACTCCTTCGTGCGCATGACGAAGCGGCCGAGCGCCACGCGCTCGCTGCGCTCCATCACGCCCGCGAGCAGCCGGTAGGCGCGGATGGTGCCGTCGGTCTCGCCGGCGGGGACGAGGTAGTACGGGTGGTCGTAGTAGATCGGGTCGATCTCGTCGAGCTTGACGAACGACTCGATGTCGATCGTGCGCGTCTTCACCGGGTCGGCGGCGCTCAGCTCGTCGTCGGTGACCACGACGCCGTCGTACTCGTTGCCGATCTCCTCGTAGGGGACCTCCTTGCCCTCCTTCGAGCAGACGCGGTGCGTCTCGATCGGCGTGTCGTCTTTCTCGTGGATCTGGCGGAAGTGCAGATCGAGGTCGCGCACGGCGCTGACGAGCTGGACGGGCACGTTGACGAGCCCGAACGAGAGCGAACCGGTCCACAGCGCCCTAGCCAAGGCTGGCCTCCAGCGCCTTCATGAGGTCGTCGGTCTCCTCCTGCGGCTCGGGCTCTTCGACCTCGATCTCCTCGCCGCTGCGCTTGCGCTCGATCACCTGCAGGACGGCCTCGCGGTGGGTGTCCTTGTACTTGTGCGGCTCGAACTTCGCCTGCAGGCTGTCGACCAGCTTGCCCGCCATCTGGAGCTCGCGGTCGGTCGGGTTCTTCTGCGGGCTCGGCAGGTCGAGATCGCCCGGCTCGACGACCTCGTCGTGGAAGTTCATGACCTCCATCGCGAGCACGCCGTCGTGCGGGCGGACGGCGACGAGCCGCTCGCGGTCGTGGAAGACCCAGCGGCCGATCGCGACCTTGCCCGTCTCCTCGAGCGCCTTGCGCAGCAGCCGGAACGCGTCCTCGCCCTTGTCACCCGCGCCGAGGTAGTAGGTCTTCTCGTAGAAGATCGGGTCGATCTGCTCACCGGGTACGAAGCGCTCGACGTCGATCAGCTTCGCGTTCTCGCCCCCGGCGGCCGCGATCTCCTCCTTGGTGAGCACGACGATCCCGCCGTCGGAGAGCTCGTAGCCCTTGACGATCTCGTCGCTCGGGACCTCCTTGTCCTCCTTGGGGCAGACCTTGCGGTGCTCGATCCGCGCCTCGTCCTTGAGGTGGACCTGGTGGAAGTGGATGCTCTTGGACTCCTGCGCCGTGAACACCTTCACGGGCACGTTGACGAGCCCGAACGTGAGCGTGCCGTTCCAGATCGAGCGCGCGGCCATTGAGCGCTCTCTTACCCCGTCAATCGAGGAAGAACGCGATCTCCTCGACCGGCGCGCGCTCGGGCACGCGCTGCTCCTGGCGCGGCGTGCCGAGGTAGAGCAGGCCGATCGGCGTCTCGTCGTCGGGGAGGCCGAGCGCGTCCAGCACCGGCACCGTGCGCCAGTAGGCGGCGAGCCCGCGCGCGTGCGCGCCGAGCAGCACGATGTACGCGGCGACCGCGGTCGCGAGCAGGTCCTCGTGGTCCTGCTCGGCCTGTCCTGTCTGCTTGACGCTCACGGCGACGAGCGTCGGCGCGCGGTCGAGCTTGCTCGCCGAGCCGGGCTTGTGCGCCTCGGCCGCCGCCTTGAGCGTGGCCAGCGCCCGCGGGCCGATCACGCGAAACCGCCAGGGGTTCGTGACGTGGTGATTGGGCGCCCAGCGCGCCAGTTCGAACAGCTCGAGCAGGGTCTCGCGCGGGACGGGGTCGGGGCCGTACGCCTTGTGCGTCCGGCGCGTGCGGATGAGCTCGTCGATCACCGATTCGATGGTACGGGTAGTTGCGCGGCGTGCCTGAGACCGTGAAGACCCGCATTCCCGCCCGCATGGACCGCCTGCCGTGGAGCCCGTGGCATTGGCTCGTCGTGCTCGGGTTGGGGACGGTGTGGATCCTCGACGGGCTCGAGGTCACCATCGTGGGCGCGATCGCGAGCCGGCTGTCCGAGCAGGACGCGCTCGGCATCAGCGAGTACCAGGTGGCGGTCGGCGGCACCTTCTACATCGCGGGCGCGGCGGTCGGCGCGCTCGGCTTCGGCTATCTGACCGACCGGCTGGGCCGCAAGAAGCTGTTCATCGCGTCGCTCGGCCTGTACCTGCTCGCGACCGTGCTCACCGGCTTCACCTGGAGCGCGTACTCGTTCTGGTTCTTCCGCTTCCTGACCGGCCTCGGCATCGGCGGCGAGTACGCGGCGATCAACTCCGCCATCGACGAGCTGATCCCGGCCAAGTACCGCGGTCGGGTCGGGCTGATCATCAACGGCTCCTACTGGCTGGGCGCGGCCTTCGGCGCGGCGCTCTCCGGCCTGCTGCTCGACAAGGACCTGTTCGGCGCCGACCTCGGCTGGCGGCTCGCGTTCTTTCTCGGCGCGGTACTCGCGATCGGGATCATGCTCGTGCGCCGGCACGTGCCGGAATCACCGCGCTGGCTGATGATCCACGGCCGCAACGACGAGGCCGAGCAGCTGGTCGACGGGATCGAACGCGAGATCGAGCGCAAGACCTGGAAATCGCTGGAACCGGTCGGCGCCGACGACGAGCTGGAGATCGTCCAACGCCGATCGACGAACTTCGTCGAGATCGCGCGCGTGCTGTTCCGCGACTATCCGCGCCGCTCGCTGCTCGGCTTCACGCTGCTCGCCACGCAGGCGTTCGTCTACAACGCCGTCATCTTCACGTTCTCGCTCGTGCTGACGGGCGTCTTCGACGTCGACTCCAGCGTGGCCGGCCTCTACCTGATCCCGTTCGGGATCGCGAACTTCCTCGGCGTGCTGATCCTCGGCCGCCTGTTCGACACGGTCGGGCGGCGGCCGATGATCTCCGGCACCTACTTCGTGGCGGCGCTCGGGCTGGCGGCGCTCGCGGCGCTGCTCGCCGGCGACGCGCTCGGCACCTGGGGCTACATCGCGCTGCTGTGCGGCGCGTTCTTCTTCGCCAGCGCCGCCGCGTCGGCGGGCTACCTGACCGTCAGCGAGACGTTCCCGCTCGAGATCCGCGCGATGGCGATCGCGCTGTTCTACGCGATCTCCACCGGCATCGGCGGCGCGGTCGGGCCGCTGCTGTTCGGCCGGCTGCTCGGCGGCGACGACCCCGCGGGCGTCGCCGTCGGCTACTGGATCGCGGCGGGGCTGATGGCCTTCGCCGCGATCATCGAGATCGTGTTCGGCGTCGACGCCGAGCAGCAGTCGCTCGAGGACGTCGCCGAACCGCTGTCGGCTCAGGAAGCTGGTTAGGCCGCGGCGAGCGGTACCGCGCTCGGCCCGCAGGCGAGGATGTCGGCGATCAGCGTGTCGACGCGCTCCTCCAGCCAGCGGCCACTCTTGAGCAGGTGCTCGGCCAGCGCGCCCATGTCGCGCAGCGAGTCACGGGCCTCGTCGAGCGACGCGGCGAAGATGAGGTTGTCGGCGGCGTCGCGGATGCGAGCCTGCTCACCGGCGAGGAGCTTCGTGGGCCCCAGCTCGGTGAGTGTCTGTACAACGCGCCCGTAGGCCTGTGTGCGTTCGTTGGTCATGACACGTGGTCTCCTGTCCGGAGTCTTCGTCACTGCAGCAACGAACCTGAAGGGCGGAACTGGTCGTCAACTCCCGGACCCGACAAGTGTTCGAGTCGTCGGCGCGCGGGTACGCGTCCCGCAAGGGGTTATGGGCATGCTCGACGTAGGCGTCTTCCACCGTGTGCCGGAGCTCGCGGTGATCGATCCGGCCACGGGTGAGGCGATCGGCCACGTGCCGGCGTGCGCCGCACCGGAGGCGCACGACGCGGTGCTCGCCGCGCGCTCGGCTGCGGGCGCGTGGGCGCGCAGCACGCCGGAGGCACGCGGGTCGCTGCTCAAGGCCGCGGCGCGGCGCCTGCGCGAGCACGCGCGCGAGCTCGCCGAGCTGCAGACGCGCGAGACGGGCGCGCCCTTGGCCGCTTCCCTCGGCGGGGTCGAGCGCGGGATCGCCGCGATCGAGGCGTACGCGGAGCTCGGGCCGCTCGACAGCGCGGCCGGCCCGCGCGGCGGGCTGATCGTGCGCGAACCGCGCGGCGTGGTCGCGATCCTGATGCCGTGGGCGGACCCGCTGGCCGCCTCCTGCAGCGCGCTCGCGGCGGCGCTGGTGAGCGGCAACGCCGTCGTGCTCAAGCCGTCGGAGAAGGCGCCGCTGGCCGCCCAGCGGGTGGTGGAGCTGCTCGACCTCGGTGAAGCGCTGCAGTTGCTGCACGGAGACGACCGCGCCGCCCGTCCCTTGAGCACGCATCCCGGCGTGGACCTCGTGATCCGGCCGGGCGAGGAGGCCGCGGGCAGCCACCTGGTCGTGATCGACGCCGGCACCGACCCCGAGTGGGCGGCCGAGCAGGTCGCCGCCAGCGCGTACGCGGGCGCGGGCCAGTCGTGCGGGTCGGTTGAGCGCGTGAACGTGCACCGCTCCGTGGCCGAGCCGTTCCTCGACGCGCTGGTCGCGCACGCGCGGGCGCTGCGGAGCGGGCCGGGCCTGGCGCCGGGCACCGAGCTCGGCCCGCTGATCGACGAGGAACAGCGGTTGTGGGTGCACCGCCAGGTCCAGGACGCCGTCTACGAGGGCGCGGAGCTGCTGGCGGGCGGCGAGCCCCTGTACGGGCCCGGCTACTTCTATCCGCCCACGGTCCTGACCGACGCGCCCGCCAATGCGCTCGTGATCTGCGGCGAGACGCGCGGCCCGGTCGTGACGGTCCGCACCGTCGACTCGTTCGGCGAGGCCCTCCTCGTCGACGACCGGATGGGGATCGCCTCGGTCCTGACGCCGCTGCACGCGAACGCCCAGCGCGCCTGGCGGGAGCTCCCGGCCCGCACGGTCAGCGTCGACGCCGTCTTCTGCACGCCCCGCCCGGGCGCCGAGCCCGAGCTCCTCGCGGCCGTGACGCGTACCAAAGTCGTGCATCTCGCCTAGGGATCGTCTCGGGGTTCCCTAGGGTGATCCCCAATGGCGGGATCGGCCCGCCGGCGGCAGCCTGTGCGCCATGGAACCCGACGCCCCCGTTCGCCAACTCACCCTCTCGACTTCCGACAAGCACGTGTGGGGCGTGGCGGGCGGCCTGGGCCGCTACTTCGGCGTGGACCCGATGCTGTTCCGGGTCGCGTTCGGCGTGTCGGTGGTGTTCGGCGGGATCGGCATCGTCGCCTACCTCGCGCTGGCGGCGTTCCTGGCGTCCGACAACGGCCGGCCGGCCTGGATGGCGGACAAGCCGCGGGCGGCTTCCCTGGTCATCATCGCCAGCCTCGCCGTCGCCGGGCTGACGACGATGTCGCCTCCAGGGTTCATCCTCGGCCCCGGGCTGTTCGGCATCGCCGTCTTCACGCTGCTGGCGGTGGCCGGGTATCGCGCGATCGGCCAGGAGATCCGCAATGACCCCGCCCGGCTGGCCGCGAAGGGCGTGCTGGCGATGCTCGGCCTCGTGGCCGCGGTCGCCGCCGCGGTCGGCATCGGGTTCGTCGTCGCGCTCGGCGGCGGCGTCGCGGTGGCCATCGTCTCGATGGTCGCCGGCCTTGGCCTGGTCACCGCCGGCCTGCTCGGCGGGCCGCGATGGCTCATCCTCCCCGTCATCGTGCTGGTGCTCCCGCTCGCCGTCGTCTCCGCCGCCGACCTCGATCTCGAAGGCGGCGTGGGCGAGCGGCGCCACGCGCCGCTGGCGGTGGCGGACCTGCGCCCCGAGTACCGCGTCGGCGTCGGCCGGATGGAGCTGGACCTGCGCGACCTGAACGTCCCCGCCGGCAGCACCGAGGTGAAGGTGAACGTCGGGATCGGAGAGGCCCGCGTGCTCGTGCCCAACGACGTCTGCGCGTCGATCGACGGCGACATCGGCGTCGGCGCGGCCGACATCCCGAACCGTTTCAAGGAAGGCCCGGACATCGCCATCCGCGAGGCGCGCAAGCAGCTCGTGATCAAGGCCGACATCGGCGTGGGCCACCTGCAGGTCGACCGAAACCGCGACGCCTGCGCATGAGGCGCGGTCGTGTCGATCGCACGCTCATCGTCGCGGGGCTCGCGACGATCGCGCTCGGCACGCTGCTGTTGCTGGACCGGCTCGGCTCGATCGACCTGCGCTTCGAGTACGCGGCGCCGGCGGTCCTGGCGGCGATCGGCGTCGTCCTCATCACGGCGGGCCTCTCATGAGCGACGCCGCTCCGCTCCCCGTCCGCCGCGATCCGTCGCACGGGTACCTCGGCGGCGTCTGCTCCGGCTTCGCCAACCGCGTCGGGATCGACCCGATCCTGATCCGGATCGGCTTCATCGCCGCGGTCGCGCTCGGCGGCGTGGCGATCCCGCTGTACGCGCTCGGCTGGGTGCTGATCCCCGCCGAAGGCCCGGAGAAGCCGGCCGTGCAGCGGCTGCTGACCCGCAGCGACACCTGGCTCGTCGCGGCCGGGATGGGCTGCCTGGTGGCCTCCGGCCTGCTGCTGCTGCGGGCGTGGGGCTTCTGGTTCGTGAGCGACCAGTTCCTGTGGCCGCTGGTGATCGCGGCGGCCGGCGGCGCGCTGATCTGGCGGCAGTCGCAGACGGCGCCCGAGCGGGTCACCTCGCGCGCGCGGCTCCCGCGCCAGACCGTCAACCGGGCGACCGCGGGCGCGGCATTGGTGGTCGGCGGCGCGCTGATCTTCCTGTATGTCAACGACGCGCTGGCGCCGGCGCGGGACGTCGTCCTGCCCGTGCTGGTGATGCTCGTGGCCTTCACGATCATCCTCGCGCCGTGGTGGATCCGGCTCGTGCGCGGGCTCAACGACGAGCGCGCGGCGCGTATCCGCTCGCAGGAGCGTGCCGAGGTGGCCGCGCACCTGCACGACTCGGTGCTGCAGACGCTCGCGCTCGTGCAGAAGCGCGCGGACGACCCGCGCGAGGTCGCCGCGCTCGCGCGCCGGCAGGAGCGCGAGCTGCGGGCGTGGCTGAACGGCACGCGGAACGACCAGAACTCACTGGCCGGTGCGCTTGAAGCTGCGGCGGAGGAAGTCGAGGCCGACCATCACGTGCCGATCGAGGTCGTGACCGTGGGCGACGCGCCGCTCGAAGAGCCCGCCGCCGCGCTGGTCGCGGCCGCGCGCGAGGCGCTCGTGAACGCGTCCAAGTTCGCCGGGCCGGAGCCGATCTCGCTCTACGCCGAGGTCGCCGACGGGCGCGTCGAAGTGTTCGTGCGCGATCGCGGTCCCGGTTTCGACGTCGAGAGCGTTTCGCACGACCGGCGCGGCGTCCGTGACTCTATTGTCGGTCGCATGGAGCGCCATGGCGGCCGGGCGACGGTGCACTCGACCCCCGGCCACGGAACCGAAGTCGAGCTGGTGATCGAACCGTGAAGGCGAGCGTCGTCATCGTCGACGACCACTCGCTGTTCCGCGCGGGCGTGCGCGCCGAGCTGGACGGGCTCGTGGACGTGATCGGGGACGCGTCTTCCGTCGAGGAGGCGGTCGAGTGCGTCGTGCGCCTGGAACCGGACGTCGTCCTGCTGGACGTGCACATGCCGGGCGGCGGCGGGCTGGAGGTACTGCGCCAGGTGGCCGAGAAGCGGCCGGCGCAGCGGTTTCTCGCGCTCAGCGTGTCCGACGCGCCCGAGGATGTGATCGCGATCATCCGGGCGGGCGCGCGCGGCTACGTCACCAAGACGATCTCCGGCGAGGAGCTCGCGGACGCCGTGCGGCGGATCGCCGACGGCGACGCCGTCTTCTCGCCGCGGCTCGCGGGGTTCGTGCTGGACGCGTTCGCCTCCGTGGCGGGACCGGTCGAGGTCAACGACCCCGAGCTCGAGCAGCTGACCGCGCGCGAGCGCGAGGTCCTGCGCCACATCGCCCGCGGCTACCTGTACAAGGAGATCGCCGCGCGGCTGAACATCTCCACCAAGACGGTCGAGGCGCACGTGTCCGCCGTCCTGCGCAAGCTGCAGCTGTCCTCCCGCCACGAGCTCTCCCGTTGGGCCGTCCAGCGCCGGCTGGTGGACTAGCGGGCCTGCGCGACGAGATCGTCGCGCACGCCGGCTGCGGCTACGAGCCGTGCGAGACGGCCACGCGGACCGTCCCCGGCGAGGGCAACCCCGAGGCCGCCGTCGTGTTCGTGGGCGAGGCACCCGGCGCGACCGAGGACGAGCTCGGGCGCCCGTTCGTGGGTCGCGCCGGCAAGCTGCTCGACGAGCTGCTCGCGGAGGCGGGGTTGCAGCGTTCCGACGTGTGGATCACGAACGTGGTCAAGGCGCGCCCGCCCAAGAACCGCGACCCCAAGGCGCCGGAGATCGCGCACTGGATGCCCGTGCTCGAGCGCGAGATCGAGCTCATCCGGCCGCGCTTCATCGTCCCGCTCGGCCGCCACGCGCTCAAACACTTCGCGCCCGCGGCGAAGATCGGCGAGGTGCACGGCACGCTGGTCAACGGGCGGCTCTTCCCGCTCTACCACCCGGCCGCGGCGATGTACAACCAGACGCTGAAGTCGACGCTGTTCGACGACGCGCGCGCCCTCGGCGCGCTGCTGGCTCAACCGTAGAGCTTCAGGAACGACAGCTTGTCCCAGTAGCCGCGCTGGAACGCGATCAGGCCGTCGCGGACGGTGAAGAAGCCGCAGCCGCGCAGCCCGAGCGGGTCGCGCCACTCGAGGATCGCGACGTCGCCGGCCTCGTGGATGACCTCGGGGATGCAGACCATCTCGGCGGCCGCGAACTCGCGCTCGAACATCGCGTGGATCGCCGCCCGGCCCTCGACCGGGTCCTCGGCGACCTGGTGGTTGACGGCGTCCTCGCGGTAGAGGGCGGCGAGCCCGTCGGCGTCGCCGGCGTTGAACAACTCGAGCCAGCGCTCGACGACCGCCTTCGGCGTCATCACACGCCGAGCTCGTCCAGAGACGCGTGGAGCTCGGCCGCGTCGCGGTAGACGCGGAAGGCGCCCGCGCCGAGCAGCTCGTCCGCGCCGTAGCCACCGGAGAGCAGGCCGATGCTGAGCATCCGCGCCCGGCGCGCGGCCAGAAGGTCCCAGACGGCGTCGCCGACCACGTAGCACTCCTCGGCGTCGGCCTCCAGGCGCCGTGCGCACTCGAGGAACAGGTCCGGCTCCGGCTTGGCCCGCGCGACGTCGCCACGCTCGACGACGACCGTCGCGTCCGGGATGCCGAGCGCCTCCAGCGAGGCGTCGATGCTCGGCCGCCGGCCCGAGGTGGCGATCCCGTGCACGATCTCGCGCTCGCGCAGCTCCGCCAGCAGGTCCTTGGCGCCTGGCAGCGGGCGGCGCTCCTCCAGCGGAAGCAGCTCGCGGAAGATGCGGTCGTGGGTGACCTGCAGCTGCTCGGCCTCCTCGTCGGTGAGCTCGTGGCCGATCTCCCGGCCGACCGCGCGGGTGAAGAGCCCGCCGCTCATCCCGATCTTGCGGTGGATGCGCCAGCCGTCGACGGCCATCCCGTTCTCGTGCAGCGCCTTCTGCCACGCAAACACGTGGGCGTAGACGGTGTCGACGAGCGTGCCGTCGAGGTCGAAGATCAGGGCCGGCATCGGCGACTGACGTTAGAGGTTCGAGCCGGCCGTCCGCAGGGAGGTGCCGCGCTCACGCCGGTGCAGGCCGAAGCGCGCGGGCAACGGCTCGCCGCCGTCCCAGGCGGCGATCACGCGCTCGGCCAGCGCCGGGCCGTGCTTGAAGCCGTGGCCGGAGCCGCCCCCGACGAGCCAGACGCCGTCGTGCTCGGCGGCCAGGAACTCGGAGTCGGCGGTGAGCTCGTAGCGGCACGTCCTGGTGCCCTTCAGCGGCGCGGCGGCGAGCGCGGGGAAGCGCTCGGCGACGTATCCGCGCATCAGCGCCTCCGTCTGCGGCGTCGCGTCCGGCAGCGGCGCGTCGGGGTCCAGCGGCGGGCCTTCCTCGTCCCAGGCGCACTTGACGCCCAGGTCGTGCAGGTCGCCGGTGCCGTAGACGGCGCGGTCGTAGTCGATCCAGGCCGGCGCGCGCTCCCAGCCCGGCCCGCCGTCGTAGAAGAACAGCTGCTGGAGCGTGACGCGCAGTTGCACGACCGCCGGGAAGAGCGTGGCGAGCCAACCGCCGCAGCTCCACACGACGCGGTCGGCCTCGTAGACGTCGCCCTCGAGGACGACGCGGTCGCCGTCGGGCGCCGCGCGGCCGTGGACGATGCGCGCGCCGCGCTCCGTCGCCGCCTGGGCGAGCGCGCGGACGGCGTGGGCCGCGCGCAGCACGCCCGCCTCCGGCTCGTGCAGCACCCAGGTCAGGTCGGCGCCGTTCAAGGACGGGAACCGGCGCGCGGCGTCGGCGACGTCCTGGCGTTCGGCGGGGATGTCCAGGGCGTGCAGGGTCTGTGCCGACGCGGCCTCCCAGCCGTCGTCGCGGTGCGCGAACCACGAGACGCCGCACTCGGTCAGCAGGTCGGTGCCCGTCTCGGCTTCGAGCTCGCGCCACAGCGTGCGCGCACGGCGCGCCATCGCCGCGTAGTCCGCGTCCGGGCCGTGGGCGCAGCGGATCAGCCGCGTCTCGCCGCCGGAGGTCGCGCGCGGGTCGCCCGGCTCGAACTGGTCGATCAGCACGACGTCGTCCCCGCCGCCCGCCAGATGCCAGGCCAGCGACGCTCCGAAGGTCCCCGCGCCGACGATCACCACCCTGGCCACGGCCGCAGACGGTACAAAGAACGGCGTGCTCGCCGCTGCGCTCGCGACGTTGGTGATCGGCCACTCGGCCGAAGGCCGGGAGATCCGCGCCACGCGCGTGGGGGACGAGGACGCGCCCGTGAAGGTGCTCGTGGTCGGCGACGTGCACGGCAACGAGCCGGCCGGGGAGGCGATCGTCACGGCGCTCCGGCGCGAGCGCGTGGCCGGCGTGCAGTTCTGGCTGGTCCGCACCGGCAACCCGGACGGGCGCGCCGCGAACACGCGCCAGAACGCCCGCGGCGTCGACCTCAACCGCAACTTCCCGTACCGCTGGGCACCCGGCGCGCGCGGCACCTACTACCCCGGGCCGAAGGCGGGCTCGGAGCCGGAGACCAAGGCGCTGATGCGGCTGGTCCGGCGCGTGCGCCCGCAGCTCGGCGTCTACTACCACCAGCACATGGGGATCACCGTGCGGGCGCGCGGGGTGGACGCGGGGGTCCAGCGCGACTACGCGCGCCGCACCGGCCTTCCCTTGAAGTCGCTGCCGAACTACCACGGCACGGCGATCGGCTGGCAGAACCACCTGATCAAGGACGGGACGGCGTTCGTCGTCGAGCTGCGGGCCGGCCCGGCGCCGCTGCAGCGCCATGTGGACGCGGTGATCGCCGCAGCGAGGAGCTACGTCGAATGAGGATCGTGCTGGTGCGCCACGGCGAGACCGAGTGGAGCGCGTCGGGCAAGCACACGTCGACCACCGACGTCCCGCTCACCCAGCGCGGACGGGAGGCGGCGGTGGGCGTGCGCGACCGGCTCGCGGGCCGCGAGTTCGCGCTCGTGCTCGCCTCGCCCCGCCAGCGCGCGCAGGACACGGCGCGGCTCGCGGGCTTCGAGCCCGAGACCGAGGACGGCCTCGTCGAGATCGCCTACGGCGACTACGAGGGGCTGACCACGAAGGAGATCCGCGTCGACCGGCCGGGCTGGACGCTGTGGGCGGACGGCTCACCGGGCGGCGAGACGCTGGCGGACGCCGGCGCGCGGGCGGACCGCGTGCTGGCGCGCGCCCGCGAGGCGGGCGGCGACGTCGCGCTGTTCGCCCACGGCCACATCCTGCGCGTGTTCGGCGCCCGCTGGATCGGCTTGCCGCCGGGACACGGCGGGTCGCTCAAGCTCGACACCGCCGCGATCTGCGAGCTCGGCTACGAGCGCGAGACGCCCGTCCTGCTGCGTTGGAACGCCTGAAACCACAGCGTTTCCACAAGAACGGGGTTGAAGCTGGTGGCCATGAAGAACTGGATCGTCGCCGCCATCGTCGCCGTCGCCGGAGCCGGACTGGTCGCCACGGCCACCGCCGCCCCGTCCAAGGAGAAGAAGGCCGGCGCCTTCAACCAGGTGCTCGCGAACAAGCTCGGTGAGCAGCTGGACAAACCCGCCGAGGACGTGCAGGCGGCGCTCAAAGCGTCCCGCAAGGACGTCAAGGCGGCCGAGAAGGGGAACAAGCGGGAGGTGTGGACGAACACGGTCGCCGCGGCGCTGAAGGTCGAGCCCAAGCAGCTCAGCGACGCGGTGCGTGCGCTCGTCAAGCAGCGCCTCGACGCGCTGGTCCAGGACGGATGGCTCACGGCCGAGCAGGCCGCCAAGCGCGAGGACAAGCTCTGGGTTCCGTTCCTGCGCGTCCGCTGATCCTCGTCGTCGACGACGAGCCGGCGATTCGAACGGCCCTCGAGCGCGCGTTACGCCTCGAGGGCTTCGCCGTGCGCACGGCCGCGGACGGCGCCGGCGCGCTGGCCGCGGCCATGGATGAGCCGCCGGCGGCGATCGTGCTCGACGTCGTCCTGCCCGACCTCGACGGGCGCGAGGTGGCGACCCGGCTGCGCGCCCGGGGGTTGGACACGCCGATCTGCATCCTGAGCGCGCGCGACGAGGTCGCCGACCGGGTCGCCGGCCTGCAGGCGGGCGCGGACGACTATCTGGTCAAGCCGTTCGCGATGGAGGAGCTGGTCGCGCGCCTGCACGCGCTGCTGCGCCGCGGCGCGCCGGCCGCGACCGGCGACGTGCTCGTGGCGGCTGACGTGCGCCTGGACCCGGCGCGCCGGATCGCGGCCCGTGGCGGCGTCGAGCTCGACCTCACCCGGCGTGAGTTCGACCTGCTCGAGGCGTTCCTGCGCCACCCGGGGATGGTCCTCACGCGCACGCAACTGCTCGAGCAGGTGTGGGGGTATGACTGGGAGGCCGACGGCAACGTGGTCGACGTCTTCGTCGGCTACCTGCGCCGCAAGCTCGGCGAGCCGCGCGTGATCCACACGGTCCGCGGCGTGGGGTTCGTGCTGCGGTGAAGTCGCTCGCGGGGCGCGTCGCGCTGCTGGTGACGATCACGGCGGCCGTCGTGTTCGTCGTGGTCGGCGTGCTGCTGATGGCGGAGGTCGGCCGGCGCGAGCGCGCGACGTTCGACCGCGAGCTGCGCGCGACCGTGAACCGAATGGTCGTGCCCGCGCGCCGCGACCGCACCGGGCAGCTCGACCGGCTCGCGGGCGACGCCTCCGTGCGGCTGCTGACGCAGGGCCGGGTGAGCTACGACAACGGCCGCGCGCCGGAGCTTCCGGTGCCGCGCACCGGCCTGCGGACGCTCACCGCCGCGGACGGCTCCCGCTGGCGCGTGCTGCGCCGCGGGCGGTTGATCGTCGCGCGGCCGCTGCAGGTCGTCGAGGACCGCATCGACGACCTGCAGAACACGATCGCGCTCGCCGCGCTGCTCGGCTTGGTGGTGACGGCGATCGCGGTGCGGCTGGTGGCAGCGCGCTCGCTGCGGCCGCTCTCGTCGCTGCGCGAGCAGGCGGCGGGCATCACGACGACGCGCGCGCGGGTGGACGAGTCCGGCCCGGCCGAGGTCGGCGAGGTCGCGCACGCGCTCAACGCGATGCTCGCCCGGCTGGAGGAGTCGGTCGCCGCGACCGAGCGGTTCACGGCGGACGCCGGCCACGAGCTGCGCACCCCGCTGACGAGCGTGCGGGCGAACCTGGCCGCGCTCAGACATGGCCCGGACGACAAGGTCCTCGCGGAGCTCGAGCGCGACGTCGCGCGGCTCGCGGCGCTGCTCGACGGGCTGCAGGCGCTCGCTCGCGGCGACGCCGGTGCGGTCGCGCGCGAGCCCGTCGATGTCGGGGATGTCGCCGACGCCGCGCTCGCCGACGCCCGCCGGCGCCACCCGGAGGTGGACTTCGCGTTCGGCGAGGCGCACGAGCTGACGGTCACCGGCGACGCGACGGGCATCCGCGCGATCCTCGACAACCTGCTCGAAAATGCGGCGCGGCACGGCGCCAGCACCGTGCGGATCGAGCTCGGCGCGCATCACATCGCGGTCGACGACGACGGCCCCGGCATCCCACCCGACCGGCGCGAGCGCGTCTTCGAGCGCTTCGTGCACGCCGGCGCGGGCGGCTCCGGGCTCGGCCTCGCGATCGTCGCTCAGCAGGCGCAACTGCACGGCGGGGAGGCCCGGATCGAGGACTCGCCGCTCGGCGGCGCGCGGGTTCTCGTCACAATGCGCGCGTGAAGGTCTCCGCCAAGGCCGATTACGCGGTCCGCGCCGCCGCCGAACTCGCCGCCGCCCAGAACACCGGCTCGCTCGTGCGCGCCGAGACGATCGCGACCGCTCAGGGCATCCCGCAGCGCTTCCTCGAGAACATCCTGTCCGACCTGCGGCACGCCGGGCTGGTGCAGAGCCAGCGCGGCGCGGAGGGCGGGCACCGGCTCAACAAGCCCGCGGACGAGATCAGCGTCGCCGACATCATCCGCGCCGTCGACGGCCCGCTCGCGGCCGTGCGCGGGGAGCGCCCCGAGTCCGTCACCTACCAGGGCCCGGCCGAACCGCTGCAGCGCGTGTGGATCGCGCTGCGCAAGAACCTGCGCGACGTCGTCGAGCACGTCAGCCTCGCCGATCTCGCCGCCGGCGCGCTCCCCGACAACGTCAACGCGCTCGCTGACGACCCTGAGGCTTGGACCACAAGATAGACTGGCGCGCTAAACCTGATCGGCTTTCTCGCCTTTTTCTCGGAGGTCCCAACCGCAATGCGTAAATCCCTCGTCGCGCTCGCCGCGGTGCTCATGCTCGCCGGCTGCGGCGACAACACGTCGTCGACGGCGTCCGACGAGGGCACGGCCACGCCGGCCGCCACCGAGCAGGCCGCCCAGCTGCCCGAGAAGTTCCAGGCGGGCGTGGAGGTCGCGCTCGTGCGCCAGCTCGCGTCGGGCGACTTCTTCCAGCAGTGGCTGCTGGGCGCCGAGGAGCAGGCGAAGGCGCTCAACATCGACCTGCGCATCTCCGACGCGCGCAACAACAACGACCAGCACGCGACCGACCTGCAGCGCGCGATCGACTCCAAGCCGGACGCGATCATCGTCGACCACGGCCTCGCGACCACCGTCAACCCGCTGATCGACGACGCCGTCAAAGCCGGCATCCCGGTCGTCGTGTTCGACGTCGAGAACGACAACCCCGAGGTCGTCGAGATCCAGCAGTCCGACGAGGAAGCGGGCACGCGCATCGGCGAGGAGCTCGTCAAGGGCATCGGCGGCGAGGGCGAGGTCGGCTACGTGTACGTGCCGGGCTTCGCGCCGCTGGACCGCCGCAACCGCGGCTGGGACGAGGTCAAGAAGGCGAACTCCGCCATCAAGGAGGTCGCCCAGTTCGGCGAGGTCTCCGATTCCACGGCCAACGACACGCAGGAGCAGGCGAACGCGGTCATCACCGCCAACCCGGAGCTCAAGGCCGTACTCGCGCCCTACGACGAGTTCGCCAAGGGCGTCGTGAACGCGCTCGAGGCCGCCAACAAGACCGACGTGAAGGTCTACGGCGCCGACATCTCCACACCGGACATCGGCGTGATGACCAAGGAGGGCAGCCCGTGGGTGGCGACGATCGCCACCGACCCGGCCAACGTCGGCCGCGTCGCGGTGCGCGCCGCCGCGCTCAAGCTCAACGGCGACCCGATCGACACCGACGTGCTCGTCCCGCCGTCGCTGATCACACAGGACTTCCTCAGGGAGAACTCGGTCAAGACGCTCGAGGATCTGCGCGCCAAGCTGCCCGAGCTCAACACGCAGGACACGGCCACGGCCGACTGGATTCCCAAGTCCTAGATGACCGTTGCGCTGCGTGAAGTCGCGAAGTCGTTCGGCTCCACGCAGGCGCTGCGCGGGGTGAGCCTGGAGCCGGCGGCGGGCGAGGTGCTCGCCGTCGTCGGCGCCAACGGGGCGGGCAAGTCGACGCTGAACAAGATCCTGTCGGGCGCGCTCGCGCCCGACACGGGCGAAGTGCTCGTCGACGGTGAGCCCACCCGCTTCCACTCGCCGCTCGACGCCCGCCGCGCGGGTGTGGAGACCGTGCACCAACACGCATCGGAGTGGACGATCCCCGGACTGAGCACCGCCGAGAACCTCACGCTGGACCGGCTCGCGAGCGGGGAGGACGGCGCGTGGGCCTCGCCGCGCCGACTGCTGCCGCGCGCCCGCGCGGTGGCCGAGGGCCTCGGCCTGCACCTGAGCGACGCCACGCTACTCGACGACGTCACACGGCTGGGCGTCTCCGAACGCCAGCTGATCGCGGTCGCGCGCTCGCTCGCCCAGCAACCGCGCCTGCTGATCCTCGACGAGCCGACGTCCGCGCTCTCCACCGCCGAGGCCGAGCGGCTGTTCGACGTCGTCCGCAAGCTCCGTGAGCAGGGCGTCGCGATCCTGTACGTCTCGCACCGGCTCGGCGAGGTCGACGCGCTGGCCGACCGGGTCGCGGTGATGCGCGACGGCCAGCTGGTGGCGACGTTCGCCAAGCCCTTCACGCGCGAGGACGTCGTGAACGCGATGCTCGGCGAGCTGGCCGAGGAGATCCAGCGGCCCTCCGGGCACGTCGCCGGCGAGGCGATCGTCCGGATCGAGGGTGCGCGGCTGTTCGCGCACAGCGAGCCGTTCGACCTGGACCTCAAAGAGGGCGAGGTGCTCGGCCTCACCGGGCTGATCGGCGCCGGCAAGTCCGAGCTGCTGGGCGCGCTGTTCGGCCTGAGCCCGCTGCCCGAGGGCACGATCACGCTCGACGGCCGGCCGATCCGCCCGCAGCACCCCGCCGAGGCGATCGGCCACGGGGTGCACCTCGTGCCCGAAGACCGCGCCGCGCAGGCGCTGATCCCGGGCTGGAGCGTACGCGGCAACGCGACGCTCGCGCTCGTCCGGCGCTTCTTCACGCAGGCCGGCAACGAGCGCCGCCGCGTGATCGACCTCATCCGCGACCTGCGCGTGCGTACGGCCGGCCCGGAGGCGCCGATCGAGTCGCTGTCGGGCGGCAACCAGCAGAAGGTCGTCGTCGGCCGCTGGCTGCTCAAGCCCGCGCGGGTGCTGGCCCTCGACGAGCCGTTCCGCGGTGTCGACCTCGGCGCCCGCCGCGACATCGCGGCCAAGGTGCGCGAGCTGTCGGCGGGCGCGGCGATCGTCGTCGCCAGCGCGGACGTCGACGAGGTGCTCGAGGTGGCCGATCGTATCGTGGTCCTCTCGCACGGCTCGGTCGTGCAGGACGTGCTCGCGGCCGACGCGAGCCGTGAGGCCCTGACGTTGGCGATGAACGCATGAGCACCCAAGAGCAGCCCGCGCGACCGATCGAGGTCGGCGCCGCCCCCGGCGTCGAGCGACTCATCTTGCGTTATGGGCTGCTGGCCTTGTTTGCCGGTGTGACGGTCTATTTCGCGGTGACAGAACCTTCGTTCCGCTCGTTCAACAACATCGTTTCCATCCTCCAGTCCATCTCGATCGTCGGGATCATCGGGCTGGGCGTGACGATCTCGATGGTGGTCGGCGGCTTCGACCTCTCGATCGGCGCCAACGCCGGCTTCACCGTGATGCTGTGCGCGATCTGCCTGGTGATGTTCGCGTGGCCGACGATCGCCGTCGTGCCCGTCGCGCTGCTCGGCGGCCTGCTGATCGGCGCGCTCAACGGCGCGCTGATCGTGCGGCTGCGAGTGCCCGACCTGCTGGCCACGCTCGGCATGCTGTTCGTGCTCCAGGGCGTGCAACTGCTGCCGTCCGAGGGCCAGTCGATCTCGACCGGCCTCGTCCTGGACGGCACCGAGTACACCGGCGTCTTCACCGACGCCTTCCTGTACCTGGGCCGCGGGCGCCTGTTCGGCGAGATCCCGTTCCCGATCATCATCTTCGCCGTCGTGGCGATCGTGCTCTGGGTCGTGATGGAGCGCACGCGCTGGGGCCGGCAGTTCTACGCCGTCGGCGGCAACCTCGAGGCCGCACGGCTGGCGGGCATCCGGGTCGACCGGGTGCGGATGATCGCCTACATCATCAGCGGCGTGCTGGCCTCGCTCGGCGGCATCATCCTCGCCGCGCGGATCGGCGAGGGCGACGTCGGCGCGGGCAGCCCGTTCCTGCTCGACGCGGTCGCCGCGGCCCTTGTCGGGTATGCCGTCCTCGCGGTCAACCGCCCGAACATCCTCGGCACCACGATCGGGGCAGTGTTCCTCGGGATCATGCTCAACGGGCTCACGATCAAGAACTTCCCGTACTACACGCAGGACTTCGTCAAGGGGGTCGTCCTCATGGTCGCGCTGCTGCTCACCTTCGGCGTCAGGAAGCTGCGGTGAGCGGGGGGGTCTCGGGGGGGCGGCAGCCCCACCGGTCGACTACGTACGAGCTGCTCGAGCCGGAGAAGGTCGCGGCGTACATCGACGCGCGCCCCGAGCTGGCGGACCGCGTCGACACGTCGAGCCTCGACGTCACCGAGGTCGGTGACGGCAACCTCAACCTCGTCTTCGTCTGCCAGGACGGCGGCGGCCGCGGGATCGTGCTCAAGCAGGCGCTGCCGTACGTGCGCCTGGTCGGTCCGTCGTGGCCGTTCACGCCCGAGCGCGCCGTCGCCGAGGCGCGCGCCTACGCGGTGCACGGGCGCTTCGCGGCCGAGTACCTGCCCGCCTTCTACGGCTTCGACGCCGAGCGCTACATCCTCGCGATGGAGGACCTGACCGACCACCGCGTGTGGCGCGGCGCGCTGACCGACGGTGAGCGTCACGACAGCGCGGCGGGCGACGTCGGCCGCTACGTCGCGCGGGTCGCGTTCCACACGTCGCTGTTCGGGGTCGAGGCCAAGGAGCTCAAGTGGCTCACGGCCGCTGCGATCAACCCGGACCTGTGCGAGATCACCGAGGATCTCGTGCTCACCGAGCCGTTCAGCGGCGCCGACCGCAACTGGTTCCAGGACGAGCTCGCGGACGCGGCCGCCTCGTTGCAGACGCCCGAGCTCAAGGCCGCCGCGGGCGAGCTCAAGTACGCGTTCATGACCCGCGCCGAGGCGCTGCTGCACGGCGACCTCCACACCGGCTCCGTGATGGTCAAGGACGGGTCCACGCGCGCCTTCGACTCCGAGTTCGCGTTCTACGGGCCGATCGCGTTCGACCTCGCGCTGCCGTGGTCGAATTTCATCGTCACGATGGCGCGCGACGCGGTGCTCGGCCGCGAGGAGCACGGCGCCTGGGCGGCGACGCTGTTCGAGCAGCTGTGGGACGCGTTCGAGGCGGAGTTCCGCGCGCTGTGGCCGGGGGTCGTCGACCCGCGCGTGTTCAACGAGCCGTTCCTGGAGCGCTGGCTGGCGCAGACGCAGCGCGACGCGGCGGCGTTCGCGGCCACCGAGGCCGCGCGCCGGATCGTCGGGCTCGCGCACGTGCCGGACCTCGAGACGTTGGATGTCGAGCCGCGCGCGGTCGCCGGGCGCGCCGTGATCGAGACGGTCAAGCGGCTCCTGCTGGATCGGCCGGAGACGGCCGGGGAAGTGAGCGCCATCGCGCGCGAGGAGGTGGCACGAGGATGATGGCTGTGCGGACCGCGGTGGGCTGGACCGGGGACGCGATCGAGATCATCGACCAGACGTTGTTGCCCGCGCAGGAGCGGGTGATCCGGCTCCAGACGGCAGACGAGGTGGTGGAGGCGATCCAGCGGCTGGCCGTGCGCGGGGCGCCGGCGATCGGCGTGACGGGCGCGCTCGGCGTGCTCCTGGCGGGGGACGACGACGCGGCGATCGAGCGGATCGCGTCCGCGCGGCCGACGGCGGTCAACCTGCGCTGGGCGGTGCAGCGCGTGCTCGCGGCGCCGGACCGCGAGGCCGAGGCGCTCGCGATCCTGCACGAGGACATCGCCGCCTGCGAAGCCATCGGCGAGTTCGGGCGTGCGGAGTTGTCGGACGCCTCGCGGATCCTCACGGTCTGCAACACGGGCCGGCTCGCGACCGCGGGCTGGGGAACGGCGCTTGGCGTCGTCTACGCCAAGCAGCAGGCGGGCGAGCCCGTGGAGGTGTTCGCGTGCGAGACGCGCCCGCTGCTGCAGGGCGCGCGGCTGACCGCGTGGGAGCTCGACGACGCCGGCATCCCCGTGACCGTGCTCCCGGACGGCGCCGCGCCGGCGCTGCTGGCGAGCGGGCAGATCGACGCCGTGATCGTCGGCGCCGACCGGATCGCGGCCAACGGCGACACCGCGAACAAGATCGGGACGTACGCGCTCGCGATCGCGGCGCGCCACCACGAGGTGCCGTTCTACGTTGCCGCGCCGCGCTCCACCCTGGATCCCGCGACGCCGCACGGCGCCGTGATCGAGATCGAGGAGCGCGACGGGTCCGAGGTCCGCTCGATCGCCGGGTTGCAAGAGAGCACGCGCGTGTGGAATCCCGCCTTCGACGTGACGCCGTCCTCATTGATCACCGGCCTGATCACCGACGCGGGCGTGCTCCGCGCGCCGTTCGGCCCGGCGATCGCGGGGGTCGTGGCGTGAGGGCGGCCGTCTACTACGGGCAGGGCGAGGTGCGGCTCGAGGAGCGCGAGGTGCCGCGGCCCGGACCGGGCGAGGTGCTCGTCGCGATGCGCGCGTGCGGCATCTGCGGCTCAGACCTCATGCAGTGGTACCAGGACCCGCGCGCGCCGCTCGTGCTCGGCCACGAGCCCGTCGGCGTGGTGGTCGACGCGCGGGGCGAGGAGCTGCCGCAGCCGGGCACGCGCGTGTTCGTGCACCACCACGTGCCGTGCGGCGAGTGCGAGTTCTGCCGCCGCGGGCACGAGACGCTGTGCGACACGTTCAAGGCGACGCGGATCGAGCCCGGCGGGTTCAGCGAGCTGATCCTCGTGCCGGCGCTGAACGCGTCCCTCGATCTGCTGCCGCTGCCGGACCATGTCTCAGACGAGGCGGCGACGCTGATCGAGCCGCTCGCCTGCTGCGTGCGCGGGCTGGACCGAGCGCGGGTCGACTCGGACACCCGGCTGCTCGTGGTCGGCGGCGGGCAGATGGGTCTGCTGATCGCCCAGGCGGCGCTCGCGCGTGGCGCGGAGGTGACGGTGGCCGAGCCGCGCGAGGACCGGCGCGCGCTGGCCACCGAGTTGGGCGCGCACGGCGTGGAGCCGGTGCACGGGGCGGTCGGCTCGCCCACGGTCGTCATGCTGGCGACGGGCGCCGCGGCCGCGTGGGAGCTGGCGGTGGCGAGCGCTGACCGCGGCGGGATCATCCAGCTGTTCGCGCCCAGCGGCCCTGGGGAGCGGCGTGACTTCGGCGTCGACGACCTCTTCTTCCGCGAGCTGGAGATCCAGGCGTCCTACTCGGCCGGGCCGCGCGACACGCGGGCCGCGCTGCAGCTGATCGCCGACGGCAAGATCTCCGCCGACAAGCTGATCACGCACCGGTTCCCGCTGGAGGAGACCGAGGCGGCGCTGGCCGCGGCGCGCAGCCGCGAGGGCATCAAGGTCGTCGTGACCGCCGCATGAGGGCCGCGCTGGTCCATGCGCCGGGCGACCTGCGCGTCGAGGAGGTCGCCGATCCCGTCGCGGGTCCGGGCGAGGCGGTGCTGCAAGTCGGCGCGGCGGCGTCCTGCCACACCGACGTCAAGTCGCTGCTGCGCGGGCATCCGTCGCTGGGCCCGTTCCCGGCGCGGCTCGGCCACGAGTTCGCGGGCACGATCGAGGCCGTCGGCGAAGGCGTCGACACGGTGCAGGTCGGCGACGTCGTCTTCTGCGGCAACTCCGCCCCGTGCGGCGAGTGCCGCCAGTGCCGGCGCGGACGCGAGTCGCTGTGCGAGGACCTGCTGTACGTGCTCGGCGGGTTCGCGGAGAAGGTGCTGCTGCCGGCGCGGCTGGTCGCGAAGAACCTGCACCCGATCCCGGACGGCGTGCCGCTCGCGCTGGCGCCGATCGCCGAGCCGCTGGCCTGCGCGGTCCACGCGCTGGACGTCGTCGAGGTGCCCGAGCGGGTCACGATCCTCGGCGGCGGCTCGCTCGGCCTGATGCTGTGCGCGCTGGCGGCGAGCGCGGGCGCCAGGCCGACGGTGCTCGACCCGCACCCGGAACGGCTGGAGCTGGCCACGCGCTTCGGCGCCGCCAAGACCGTGATCGCCACGCGCGGGCCGCAGGACATCGAGCAGGGCGGCGACGCCGACCTCGTGCTGGAGGCCGTCGGGCGCCCCGAGGCGTGGGAGCTCGCCGTTGCGATGGCCGCGCCCGGCGGCACGGTGAACCTGTTCGGCGGCTGCGCGCGCGGCACGACGTTCACCGTCCCCACCGCGCGCGTGCACTACGAGGAGGTCACGCTGCTGGGCACTTACCACCACGCGCCCCGCTACCTCGCGCGGGCGCTGGAAGTGCTGGCCGCGGGCGAGTACCCGTGGGCCGACCTGGTGGGCCCGGAGATCACCCTCGACCAGCTGCCCGACGCGCTCGCCGGCCGCCTGCACGACCCGCAGCCCGCCAAGTACAGCGTGCGCTTCTAGCAGGGGGCCGGGGCGCCGCCCTCGGTGGTCTGGCCGTAGCCGAACGTCTGACGCAGCTGGGCGGGCGTGGCGAACGCCCAGTCGCGCCGCTCGAGCGCGCGCTTCTCGCGCGCCGTGAGCGCGACGACGAACGCGACCTGGCCGAGCGCCCCGTCGGCGCGGTGGACCTCGAAGCGCCGGCCGTCGATCAGCCGGTTGATGCCGTCGAGCACGCAGAGGTCGAGGAAGTCGCCCTGCGGAGCGGCGCGGACCGAGTGCGCGGTGCCGTCGAGCTCGAAGCTGATCGTCGCCCGTTCGCCGCGCCAGCGCTCGCGCACGTTGCGCGGCTCGAACGCGCCGCGCGAGATCCGCGCCCATTCCGCGAACGCGCTCACGTAGACGTCGTTGCCCTCGAGGACGTCGCGCTCGATGTCGGAGAACCACACTCGTTCACGGTCGTACGCGAGCAGCTCGAGCTCGTCGTAGCGCGTCGCGACCTTGGCCGGCTCCTCCCACTCGCGCTCGTAGGCGGTCTCGATCCGCCGTGCGGCGCCCGCGGCGGGCTCGTCAGCGAAGAAGCCAGCCGCTGGTAGTCGCGCACGAACGCCTCGACCGACCGCTGATCGACCGGCGCCTCGGTGGCCGCGTCCCCCGGCAGCGGCGGTGTCTCCTGCGCGTAGCTGCGCTCGACTTCGCGGAGGACCTCCTCGTCGCCCGGCTCGCCGCCACCGCACGCGGCGAGGACGAGCGCGAGAAGGAGGACGAGCCGCCGCACGGGCGGCAGCCTAGTGTGCGAAGGGCGCCGTGCGCGGGTCGGCGAGGAGCGCTTCCCACTCCTCGTCGGAGACGGGCTGCGGCTTGTCGCGCGTGCCCTCGACGGTGCAGATGAAGCCGAACGGCTCGTCGCCCGCGTTGATCCAGCGGTGCGGCGTCCACGGCGGGACCTCGACCAGGTCGAGGTGGTCGAGGTCCACCACCTGGTCGCCGATCAGCGCCTGGCCCCGCCCGCGGGCGGTGAAGACGACGTGGACGTGCTCGTGCTTCTCCAGGCTCGAGAACCCACCGGGCGCGATCTCGAAGTAGCGCACTTCGAACGTCACGCCCGCCTCCTCGGACCGCACCAGCGTGTGACGCGAGAGGCCCTGCCAGGCCATGCCCCGGGCGCTGCCGGGCTCGTCCTTGTAGGCGCGGGCGGTGACGCCGGCCCATTGGAAGGCGGTGGGGTCGAACGCGGCACGTCTCACGGTCATCAGGCTAGAAGGCGGGGAGCACCGCGCCCTTGTACTGCTGGTCGATGAACTGCTTGACCTCGGGCGAGGTGAGCAACTGCGCGAGCTTCTTCACGCGCGGATCGTTGCGCTCCTCCGGCAGCGTGACGAGGAGGTTGGCGTTCGGGTTGTTCTGCGCCTGCTCGAGCGCGAGGGCGTCCTCGCTCGGGGTGAGGTCGGCTTCGAGCGCGTAGTTGCCGTTGATCACGGCGAGGTCGGCGTCGTCGAGCGAACGCGGCGTCTGGGCGGCCTCGACCTCGGCGAACTCGAGCTTCTTCGGGTTGTCCTGGATGTCGCGGATCGTCGCCGTCTCGGTGGCTTCCGGCTTGAGCGTGATCAGGTTGTTCGCGGCGAGCAGGCGCAGCGCGCGGGCCTCGTTGGTGGCGTCGTTCGGGATCGCGACCTGCGCGCCGTTCGGCACCGACGCGACGTCCTCGATCTCGCGCGAGTACAGGCCGAGCGGCTCGATATGCACGCCGACGATCGATGTCGCCTTGAAGTTGCGTGCCTTCTCCTGGTCGGCCAGGTAGGCGGGCGTCTGGAAGTAGTTGGCGTCCAGCTGGCCGTCGACGAGCGCGGTGTTCGGGAGCACGTAGTCCGTGAACTCCTTCACCTCGAGCTCGAGGCCGTTCTTCTCGGCGAGGTTGTCCTTGATGAAGTTGAGGATCTCGGCGTGGGGGACGGGGGAGGCGCCGACGACGAGCGGCTTGTCGGCCGCGGCGGCGCTGCCGGTCTCCTCCTCGCCGCCGCAGGCGGCCGCACCCAGGGCGAGGGTGGCGGCGGCCAGGGCAAGAGCGATGCGTCGCATGGGGGGACCTTTCAGGAGTGAGAGAGGCGCCGGGACACGCGGTCGCCGGCGAACTGCAGAAGCTGCACCAGCAGCACGAGCACGACGACGGTCGCGATCGTGACCTCCGTCTCGTAGCGCTGGTAGCCGTAGCGGATGGCCACGTCGCCGAGGCCTCCGCCACCGACGGCGCCGGCCATGGCGGAGTAGCCGATGACGCCGATCGTGGTGATGGTCACGCCCGAGACGAGTGAGGGGAGCGCCTCCGGCACCAGGACCTTGGACACGACCTCGCGGCGCCGCGCGCCCGAGGCCAGCGCGGCCTCGACGAGGCCGTTCGGCACCTCACGCAGCGCCGTCTCGACGATCCTCGCGAAGAACGGGATCGTCGCCAGTGCGAGCGGCACGATCGCCGCCGTGGTGCCGATGGTGGTGCCGACGAGCGCCCGCGTGAGCGGGATCACGGCGACCAGCAGGATGATGAAGGGGACCGAGCGCCCGACGTTGACGATCGCGCCGAGGACCCGATTGGCGACGCGCGACTCCAGTTGCCCGCCGCGATCGGTGAGCAGCAGCAGCACGCCCAACAGCAGCCCGAACGGGATCGTGACGAGCATCGCCACGCCGACCATCACGAGCGTCTCGCGCGTGGCCGTCCACAGCAGCGGGGCCCATTCGCTCCAGCCGTCGTTCATACCGCGACCTCCTTCGGGGTCACGACCAGCGCGCGGGTGACGCGCCGCTCGCCGATCCGCTCGGTGGAGCGGGCCTCGATCCGGGCGCCGTCGGCGATCGCCGCCGCGAGCCGCTCCTCGGCGTCCTCGAACAGGACGACCTCCTCGGCGTGCTCGTGCCCGCCGACCTCGACCCGGCCGAGCGACGGCAGCAGGCCGGAGGCGAGCCGGGAGCCGGGCCGCGCGACGACCTCGCCGAGCGGACCTTCCTCCACGACCCGCCCTGCGTCGAGCAGCGCGACCCGGTCGCACGCCGCGCGCACGACGTCCATCTCGTGCGTGATCAGCAGGACCGTCAAGCCGAGCTCGGCGTTGATGCGCCGCAGCAGGTCCAGCACGGAGGTCGTGGTCTCGGCGTCCAGCGCGGACGTGGCCTCGTCCGACAGCAGCAGCGACGGCTCGGACGCGAGCGCGCGGGCGATCCCGACGCGCTGCTTCTGGCCGCCGGACAGCTGCGACGGGTACGAGCCGCCGCGGTCGCCGAGGCCGACGAGCTCGAGCAGCTCGTGCGCGCGGCGGCCTCGCTCGGCGCGCCCCACGCCCGCGATCTCCAGCGGCAACGCGACGTTCTCGGCGGCTGTCCGCGAGGTGAGCAGGTTGAACTGCTGGAAGATCATCCCGATCCGCCGGCGCGTCGCCCGCAGCTCGGCGCCACCCATGCGCGTGATGTCCGCGCCGTCGAGCGTGATCGTGCCGGCGGTCGGCTCCTCGAGCCGGTTCACGCAGCGGATGAGCGTGCTCTTGCCCGTGCCGCTGCGCCCGATGACGCCGACGATCTCGCCCGCCGGTACGGAAAGATCGACGCCGTCCAGGGCGACGACACCGTTCGGGAAGACCTTGCGCAAGCCGCTGATCTCAAGCATCGGCGGCTCACAATAGAAACTCCTAATCCCGGATCGGATTTAGAGTTATTAGGACCGGGTGTCGTATTCCGTTATACGACCCGTCGAACGCGACTCAGGCCTGTGTGAGCCGTGTCACCAGCTCGTCGCCGAAGCGCTGCCAGTCGGCACTGTCGACGACCCGCGTCGGCGGTGCCTCGGTGACGGGCAGCGACACCGGGCCGCCGTCTTCGCGCTCCATCAGCCAGGCGCGCGCCATGAAGCCGTCGCTGACGACGTTGACCGGACCCTGGCGCCAGGCCGTCGCGTAGGTCGGGTCGACGAGGATGCCCGCCGCAAGCGGGTCGTGCATCGAGCACACCCGGCGGCCCCATTTGTGCTGGTAGAAGCCCAGGTAGAACGGGAGGATCGCCGAGGCCAGCCGGGCCGCCGGCGTGTCGGAGGCGGCGAGCGCGGCGGCGGCCTCCTCGTCGAGGATCGCGGGCGACGTCACGTTGACGCCAACCATGACGAGCTCATTCCGGGGTGCGGCGAACACGAGTGCGGCCGCGGCGGCGTCGTGGTCGATGTTGGCGTCGACCTCGCGCAGCGTGCCGGCCGGCGGGTAGGCGCCGGAGCCGCCCATGATCACGACCGAGCGCAGACGCGCCAATACCTCAGGGTCCTTCCGCAGCGCCACGCCGAGGTTCGTCAACGGACCCACCGCGAGCAGGTCGAGCTCGCCCGGGTGTTCGAGCGAGAGCCGGATCAGCTGGTCGGCGGCGTGCTCACCCGTGACCGCGCCCTTCGGGTCGGGGAAGCCGGCGTCGCCCATCCCGTCCGCGCCGTGCACGAACGAAGCGACGCTCAGCTCCTGCTCGAGCGGCTTCACGGCGCCGAGAGCCACCGGCACGTCCAGCCCGAGCGTCTCGAACACGATCAGTGCGTTGCGCGCCGCGTCGTGGGCCGTGCAGTTGCCGTGCACCGCACCGAGCGCGACGATCTCGGCGTCCTCGCGGGCGGCGAGGTAGAGGATGGCGATGGCGTCGTCGATGCCGACGTCCATGTCCAGGATCACTCGTCTCATGTGGTCACCGGGCGGTTACGGAGCCGGCGCGCGAGCAGCACGAGCACGGCGATGGTCAGGACGTAGGGCAGCATCGACACGAACTGCGGCGGGATGCCGATGCCCTGCAGGCGCACGGCCATCGCGTACGCCAGGCCGAACAGCAGTGCCGCCGCGGCCGCGCCGACGGGGTGCGAGCGGGCGAGCATGATCGCCACCAGGGCGATGAAGCCGCGGCCCGCGGTCATGCCCTGCACCCACTGAGTGACGAGCGAGAGCGCGAGCTGGGCGCCCGCGAGCCCGCACAGCACGCCGCACAGCCCGCAGGCCAGGAACTTGATCCGGTCGGGGTGCACCGCGGCCTCGGAGGCGGCCTCGGCGTCCTCGCCGACCGCGCGCAGCCGCACGCCGAACGGGTGCTTGAACAGCAGCCACCACAGCGCCGGGACGAGCAGCGCGCCGAGGTACACGAGCGGCGAGAAGCCGAACAGCCGCGGGAGGCCTTCGAGCGCGGGGTCGTCGTAGGAGCCCTGCACGCCGAACACCGGGAGCGTCAGATAGGCGGTGAGGCCGATCGCGAACAGGTTCACGGCCAGGCCGACGATGATCGGATCGCCCTTGAGGCGGATCACCCACAGCCCGAACAGCAGCGACAGGGCGGTCGCGCCGGCAACGCCCAGCAGCAGGCCCAGCCAGGCGCTGCCCGTCCAGTACAGGCCGGCGAAGCCGAGGAAGGCGCCGACGAGCATCTGGCCCTCGAGGCCGATGTTGAAGATCCCGGCGCGGTCGGTGAGCAGCCCGCCGAGCGCGGCGAGCAGGATCGGGCTCGTCAGCCGCAGCGCGGAGAGGATCAGCGCGAAGTCGAAGATCGAGAAGAAGTCGCTCATCGCCGCAGCACCCTCCGGCCGAGCCACAGCCGCACAGCGACCATCGCGATGATCACGGCCTGGATGACGTTGACCAGCTGCAGCGGCACGTTCGTCGCCAGCTGCAGGCCGCTGCCGCCAGTCTGCAGGGCAGCGAGGAAGAACCCGGACACGAACGTGAACAGCGGATGGAAGCCGGCCAGCATCGACGCCGCGAGGCCGCTCCACGCGGTCTGCGGCGAGACGATCGAGTCGTCGAGGTAGCGGTAGGTCTGCCCCATCACCAGCAGCGCGCCCGCGAGCCCGCACAGCGCTCCCGACAGCGCCATCGTGGTCACGATCGTGCGCTTCATGGGCACGCCGCCGGTCTCGGCGAAGTCGCGGTTGAGGCCGGTCATGCGCATGGCGTAACCGAGCGAGGTCCGCTGCAGCAGCCACAGCACGCCCAGCGGTGCCAGGACCGCGGCGAACAGCCCGGCGTGCAGCGGCGTGTTGGGGACGATGATCGGCAGCTGCAGCGCGCTCGGGATCTCGGCCGTCTGCGCCAGCGTCGAGCCGCCGCTCTCGTCGCGCAGCGGGTACGCCGCGAGGTAGGTCGCCAGCAGCGCGCCGACGTAGTTGAGCAGCAGCGTCGTGACCACGAGCGGCACGCGTAGGAACACCTCCCACAACGCGGGCAGGACCGCCCACGCCGCGCCCGCCAGACAGCCGGACACCACCGCGAGCACGAACGTGATCGCCCCCGGCAGCGAAGCGAGCGCATGGCCGACCACGGCGGTCGTCAGCGCGCCGAGGATCATCTGCCCTTCGCCGCCGAGGTTGAACAACCCGACCCGGAACGCGAGCCCCATCCCGAGTCCGACGACGATGATCGGGATCGCGGTCGTCATCGACTGCGCGAGCGCGTTGGTGGAGCCGACCGAGCTCGTCCACAGCGCCTCGTAGGCCGTCGCGGGCGAATCGTCGGCGATCAGCACGAACAGCGCGCCGACCGCGAGCGCGATCGCCACCGCCAGCAGCGCCTCGCCGACGGCGAAGCCGCGGTCACGCATGCGCACCGGCCATCAGCAGGCCGAGCTCGGCCTCGTCGCGCGACTCGCCGACCAGCGCGCCCTCGTAGAGCACGACGATGCGGTCGGCGAGCGCGAGCAGCTCGTCGAGGTCGGCGCTGATCAGCAGCACGCCCGCGCCGCGGTCGCGCGCGGCGCGCAGCTGCGCGTGCACGAACTCCGCCGCGCCGATGTCCACGCCGCGCGTCGGCTGGCACGCGAGCACGACCGCGGGCTCGCCCGCCAGCTCGCGCGCGATCACGAGCTTCTGGGCGTTGCCGCCGGACAGCGTCGCGGCGCGGTCCCCGACGTCGCCGGCGCGCACGTCGAACGCCTCCACCAGCTCGCGGGCACGCGCGTTCATGGCGCGCCGGTCCAGGCGGAAGCGCCGCCGGTGCGTGCCCATCAGCAGGTTCTCGGCGATCGTCGCCTCGCGGGCCAGGCCGCGCGCGTAGCGGTCCTCGGGAATGTGGGCGAGGCCCGCCTCCCGCCGCTGCGCGACGGTCGCGTCGCTCAGCGCGCGGCCGGCGATCGTCAGCGTCCCGCCCTCGCGCGGCCGCAGCCCCGCGATCGCCTCGGCGAGCTCGGTCTGCCCGTTGCCGGCCACGCCCGCGACGCCGACGATCTCGCCCGCGCTCACCTCCAGGTCGAGCGGCTTGAGCCCGCGCGCCGTCAGGGCCTCCAGGCGCAGCACGGGCTCGCCCGCCGGCGTGTCCGGCGCCTGATAGGCCGACTCGATCGCCCGCCCGACCATCAGGCCCGCCAGCTCGCGCTCGTCGGTCTCGGAAGCGCGGCGCACGCCGGTCACGCTTCCGCGCCGCAGCACGGTCACGGTGTCGGAGACCGTCAGCACCTCGCGCAGCTTGTGGCTGATGAACAGCACGGTCCGACCCTGCCCGGCGAGCTCGCGCATCACGCCGAACAGCCCTTCGGCCTCCTGCGGGGTGAGCACGGCCGTCGGCTCGTCGAGGATCAGCACGTCCGCGGCGCGGTGCAGCGCGCGCAGCAGCTCCACGCGCTGCTGGTCGCCGACCGACAGCTCGCCGACGCGGGCGCGCGGGTCCACGCGCAGCCCGTGCGCGCGCCCGAGCTCGTCCACCAGTGCCTCGGCGGCGGCATGGTCGTAGCCGCCGCGCCGGCGCGGCTCGCGCCCCATCACGACGTTCTCGGCGACGGTCAGCCGCCGGAACAGCCGGAAGTGCTGGTGGACCATGCCGATGCCGTGCGCGTACGCGTCCTCCACCGACGCGATCCGCACCGGCTCGCCGTCCAGGGACACCGTGCCCGCGTCGGCGGCGACGATCCCGCCCAGCACGCCCATGAGGGTCGTCTTGCCCGCGCCGTTCTCGCCCACGACGGCGTGGACGGTCCCGCGCTCGACGGTCAGGTCGACCCCGTCGAGCGCGGTGAGCGCGCCGAAGCGCTTGACGATGCCCTCGAGGGCGATCACTGCTTGACGGTGATCTCGCCCGAGACGATCCGGTCCTTGAGCGCCTTCAGCTCGTCCTGCACGTCCTGCGGCAGGCGCGAGGGGATCTCGAGCTCGGGCAGCGTCAGGAAGTCGGGGCCGACCGCGTTGTCCTTGACGCCGAGCGCCACGTCGCCGCCCTTGAAGGTGTCCTTGCCGACGTCGCAGACGGCCTGCTGGACGGCCTGGTCGGAGCGCTTGACCATCGACAGGATGATGTGGTCCGGGTCCTTCGGGCGCTCGTCGACGTCCACGCCGCTGGTGTAGAAGTCGCGTTCGGCCGCGGCCTCGAAGACGCCCGAGTTGCCCGCGGCGGCGACGGCGGCGATGTACTTGGCGCCCTTCTGGGCCTGGCTGAGCGCGAGCTCCTTGCTGGTCGCCGGGTCGGTGTAGCTGTTGCCCCAGCCCTGCAGGACCTCGAGCTCGGGCGCCGTGTCCTTGACGCCCTGCTCCATGCCCGCGTACCAGCGGCGTACGAGCGCGTTGTCGATCGCGCCGACGAACCCGACCGACTTGGAGGCCGGGAAGTCGCCCGCGCCGTCCTTCGCGAGAAGGGCATAAGCGGCGCCGATCAGGTACATGCCCTCGTTCTCCTTGAACAGGATCCCGCGCAGGTTGGGCGTGTTCTCGATCGTGGCGTCCACGAGTGCCCACTTCTGGTCGGCGTTCTGCTTGGCCAGCTGCTCGATCGTCTGCACGGAGTCGAACGAGTTGGCGATGATCAGATCGGGCTTGGCCTGCGCGGCGGCGCGCAGGTTCGTCGCGAGCTGGTTCGGGTCGTTGGACTGCACGACCTTGACCTCCACCCCGCACTGCTCACCGCCGGCCTTGGCGCCGTCGGCGATCAGGTTCAAGAACTGATTCGTGCCCAGTGGGTTCGTCGAGACGTAGATCGCCGTCTTCTTCTCGCCACCGCCGCCACCGGCGGTGCCACCCGATTCCTCTTCGCCGCCACAGGCCGCGATCGTCAACGCCGCGACGACCACCAACGCGAGCTTTCGCACTTCAGACCCTCCGAGTTCGAACTCCGGCTCGTGAGAGTAGCCGTGTAAAAAGCCGATCGGGTTTGTGTGGTTCTGTATTCTCTCGAATCCCTGTCGACTTCGGTCCATTTCGAAGGAGCTCGTTTTCAGTGAAGATCACAGCCCTTGTCGCCGCCCTGCTCGCGCTGGTCGTGGCGGCCTGTGGCGGCGCCAGCGATGAGGTCGGCGGCGGTTCCGAAAGCAACGCCGCGGCCGCGAGCGGCGGCGGCTCGTCGAAGCTCTCGCTCGTCGCCTACGCTGTCCCGAAGGTCGGCTTCGACAAGGTGATCCCCGCCTTCAACGCGACGCCCGAGGGCAAGGGCGTGACGTTCAGCCAGTCCTATGGCGCGTCCGGCGATCAGTCGCGCAAGGTCGAGTCGGGGCTGGAGACGGACGTGGTCAACTTCTCCGTCGAGCCGGACATCACGCGGCTCGTCGAGTCCGGCCAGGTCGAGGAGACCTGGAACCAGAACGAGTACAAGGGCGTCCCGTTCGGCTCGGTCGTCACGATCGTGACCCGCAAGGGCAACCCCGAGAACATCAAGACCTGGGACGACCTGCTCAAGCCGGGCATCGAGGTCGTCACGCCGAACCCGTTCTCGTCCGGCTCTGCGAAGTGGAATCTGCTGGCGCCCTACGCCGAGAAGTCAGGCGGCGGCCAGAACCCGGAAGCGGGCCTCGCCTACCTGGAGAAGCTGATCGGCGAGCACGTCAAGGTGCAGCCCAAGTCCGGGCGCGAGGCGACCGAGACGTTCCTGCAGGGCACGGGCGACGTGCTGCTCTCCTACGAGAACGAGGCGCTGTTCGCCGAGCGCAACGGCGAGGACGTCGAGCACACCAACCCGCCCGTCACGTTCCGGATCGACAACCCCGTCGCCGTCCTCAAGGACTCCAAGAACAAGGAGAAGGCGCAGGCGTTCGTGGACTTCCTCTACACCAAGGAAGGCCAGACGGCGTGGGCCGAGGCCGGCTTCCGCCCGGTCGACCCGGACGTCGCGCAGCAGTTCGCGTCCGACTTCCCGCCGCCCGAGAAGCTGTGGACGATCGACGACCTGGGCGGCTGGGGCAAGGTCAACGACGAGCTGTTCGAGCCGGAGACCGGTTCCGTGGCCAAGATCTACGACGAGGCGACGGGCTAGGTCGCGATGGCGTCGCTCGCGGTCCCCAAACCGCCTGCCCGGACCCGGCGCAACCTCGGCGGCGGCGTCGGCCCGATCGGGCTCGGCGTCGCGTCGCTGTGGCTGAGCCTGATCGTCCTGCTGCCGCTGGCGGCCGTCTTCACCAAGTCGCTGGAGGCCGGGCCGGCGGAGTTCTGGGACGCGATCACGGCGCCGTCGGCGCGTTACGCATTGCTGCTCACCACCGCGATCTCGGCGCTGGTGGCGCTGATCAACGTCGTCACGGGCACGTTGATCGCGTGGGTCCTGGTCCGTGACGAGTTCCGCGGCAAGTCGCTGGTCAACGCGATCATCGACCTGCCGTTCGCGCTGCCGACGATCGTCGCCTCGATCGTGCTGCTGTCGCTGTACGGGCCGCGCAGCCCGGTCGGCATCCATCTGTACGCCACCAAGCCCGCCGTGATCGTCGCGCTGGCGTTCGTGACGCTGCCGTTCGTCGTGCGCTCCGTGCAGCCCGTGCTGATGGAGGTCGACCGCGAGGCCGAGCAGGCCGCCGCGTCCCTGGGCGCGAGCGGGTGGACGACGTTCCGCTCGATCATCCTGCCCGCGCTGTACCCGGCGCTGCTGGGCGGCGCCGGGCTGGCGTTCGCGCGAGCCATCGGCGAGTTCGGCTCGGTCGTGCTGATCGGCGGCGGCATCCCGCGCGACACCGAGGTCGCCTCGCAGTACATCGCCAAGCAGATCGAGACGGACCGGCCGGCGAGCGCCGCGGCGGTGTCGGTGACGCTGCTGGCGATCTCGTTCGTGGTGCTGTTCGCGATCCGCTGGTTCACGAAGCGCAAGGGCGTCGCATGAGCACCCGCATCGCGCTCCGCACCGCCGCCCTCGGCTACCTCGGCGTGCTCGTGCTCGTCCCGCTGGCGATGATCCTCTACCGCACGTTCGAGGACGGCCTCGTCGCGTTCTTTCAGTCCGTCACGACCCCGGCGGCGATCTCGGCCATCAGCCTGTCGCTGACGATCGTCGCCATCGTCGTGCCGCTCAACGTCGTGTTCGGGCTCGTGACGGCGCTCGCGCTCGCCCGCGGCAACTTCCCCGGCAAGGGCATCCTGCAGGCGGTCGTGGACCTCCCGTTCGCGGTCTCACCCGTGATCGTCGGCGTCGCCCTGATCCTGTTCTGGGGCAACGACGGCTGGCTCGGCGGCGCGCTGCCGGTGATCTTCTCGCTGCCCGGCATGGTGCTCGCGACCGTGTTCGTGACGCTGCCGTTCGTGGTGCGGGAGGTCGAGCCCGTGCTGCGGGAGATCGGCACCGAGCAGGAGGAGGCCGCCTCGACGCTCGGCGCCTCGCGCTGGCAGACGTTCTGGCGCATCACGCTGCCCGCGATCAAAGTCGGCGTCTTCTACGGCGTCGTCCTCACCGTCGCCCGCTCGCTCGGCGAGTTCGGGGCGCTGACCGTCGTCGCCGGCGGCGTGGCCGGCGAGTCGCAGACGCTCACGCTGCTCGTCCACGCCCGCTACATCGACGACCACAACACCTTCGGCGCCTACGCCGCGTCCACCGTCCTGATGGGGCTCGCGCTCGTGACCCTCGTCCTCATGGCCCTGCTCGAAAGGAGGCGGGAGGCATGATCACCGTCTCGAACGTGTCCAAGCACTTCGGCGACTTCACCGCCCTCGACGACGTGTCGCTGGAGGTCCCAGACGGCTCGCTGACCGCGCTGCTCGGCCCGTCCGGGTCGGGCAAGTCGACGCTGCTGCGGATCATCGGCGGGCTCGAGTGGGCCGACGCCGGCTCGGTCGTCATCCACGGCGACGACGTCACCAACGTGCCGCCCCAGAAGCGCGGGATCGGCTTCGTCTTCCAGCACTACGCCGCGTTCAAGCACATGACCGTGCGCGACAACGTCGGCTTCGGGCTCAAGATCCGCAAGACGCCGAAGGACAAGATCGACGCGCGGGTCGACGAGCTGCTCAACATCGTCGGGCTGGGCGGGTTCGCCAAGCGCTACCCGTCGCAGCTGTCCGGTGGCCAGCGCCAGCGGATGGCGCTCGCTCGCGCGCTGGCGGTCGAGCCGAAGGTGCTGCTGCTGGACGAGCCGTTCGGCGCGCTGGACGCGAAGGTGCGCACGGAACTGCGCGAGTGGCTGCGCCGCCTGCACGACGAGGTCCACGTGACGACGCTGCTCGTCACCCACGACCAGGAGGAGGCGCTGTCGATCGCGGACAACATCGCGGTCATGGACAACGCCCACATCGAGCAGGTCGGCGGCCCGCGTGAGCTCTACGACCGGCCGGCGAACCCGTTCGTGATGGGCTTCCTCGGCCCGGTGGCGAAGGTCGACGGCACGCTCGTCCGGCCGCACGACATCGCGCTCCGCACGCAGCCTGACGCCGGCACGCGCGAAGCCCAGGTGATGCGTGTCTCGCACCTGGGGTTCGAGGTGCGCGTGGACCTCGAGCTGTCCGACGGCAAGCCGGTGTTCGCCCAGCTGACGCGCTACGAGGCCGCTCAGCTCGAGCTGGCCGGGGGCGACATCGTGTGGCTAGCCCTTACCGGGGACAGCGATGCCCGACTCGTAAGCGAGGACGACCGCCTGGACGCGGTCGCGTAGGCCGAGCTTCATCAGCAGCCGGGCGACGTGGGTCTTCACGGTCGTCTCGGACACGATCAGCTCGGCGGCGATCTCGGCGTTGGACAGGCCGCGCGCGACGCAGCGGAAGACTTCCAGCTCGCGCGCGGTCAGCTCGTTTAGGCCCTTGGGCGGCGTCGGGCGGACGGGGGCGGCGGCTGCGAACTCGGAGATCAGCCGGCGCGTGATGCTCGGCGCCAGCAGCGCCTCGCCCTGCGCGACGACGCGGATGCCCGCTGCGAGCTGCTCGGGCGGGACGTCCTTGAGCAGGAAGCCGGACGCGCCGGCGCGCAGCGCCTCGTAGACGTACTCGTTGAGGTCGAAGGTGGTGAGCATCAGGACCCGGACGGGGTGCTCGCCCGCGGCGGCCAGAAGGCGGCGCGTGGCCTCGATGCCGTCCAGCTCGGGCATGCGGATGTCCATCAGCACGACATCGGGCTTCAGGCGCTTGGCCTGCTCGACCGCGTCGAGCCCGTCCGTGGCCTCGCCGACGACCTCGAGGTCGTCCTCGGCGTCGAGGATCATGCGGAAGCCCGCGCGGACGAGCGCCTGGTCGTCGGCGATCAGCAGCCGGACGCTCATGCCGGAACCGTCCCAGAGCGCGAGTGCGAGCCTCTTGGGCGAGTACTCGCAGCGACGGGAGCCGCCAGGCCAGCGTCGCCTGCGAGCGGCAGGCGCGCGCTCACGCACCAGCCGTCTTCGGCCGGGCCGGCCTGCAGCTCGCCGCCGTAGATGCGCACGCGTTCGGCCATGCCCGTCAGGCCGTGCCCGCCACTCTTGGTCGCGGCGGCGCCGGCCGCGTTGCGGATCTCCAGCGCGAGGTCGTGCGGCGCCCACGAGACCGTGACGGTCGTGACGGCGCCGGGTGCGTGCTTCATGGCGTTCGTGAGTCCTTCCTGGACGATCCGGTACGCGGCAAGGTCCAATCCTGCCGACAGAGGGCGACGTTCCCCGCGCACGTCGAGCGCGGCGGGCAGGCCGGCGGCGCGGGCGCGGGCGACGAGCTCGCCGATCTCCGCGAGGGTCGGCTGCGGGGCGAGCGCGGCGCGGTCGGCGCCGTCGGAGAGCATGCCGAGCAGGTGGCGCATCTCGCCCAGCGCCTCGCGGCCGGTGCGCTCGATCCGGGTCGCGGCCTCAACGGCGCGCCCCGCGTCACGTTCCAGGATGCGCCGCGCGCCGCCGGCCTGGACGACCATGACGCTGATCGAGTGCGCGACCACGTCGTGCATCTCGCGCGCGATCCGGCGCCGCTCGTCGACGGCCGCGAGCCGCCGCTCGTCCTCGCCCGCCTCGGCCAGCCGCACGGTGGCCTCGTGCAGCTCGGCCGCGAGCCGCATGCGCGAACGGATCATCCGCCCGGCGCCCCACGCGACCGCGCCGATCAGCCCCGCGAAGAAGAAGTCGGCGGCGACCCGCGGACCCATCGCCGCCTGCACCGCCTCCAACCCCGCGACGGTCAGCGCGAGCCCGGCGTAGCTCGCGAGCCCGTCCCGGTGCGCGCCGGTCGCGTACGCGCTCACCAGCACGATCGCGAACGGCACGAACAGGTTCAGGATCGGCGTCAGCGCGAAGTCCATCAGCAACCCGGCGCCGAGCGCGATGCCGAGCGCCGGCAGCGGTGACCGCCGCCGCCACAGCAACGCGCTCGCGTACCCGAGCGCGACCGCGACGTTGGCCGCGACCGGCCCGGTCCGGTCGGGCGAGACGAGCACCTCGACCACCGCCGCGACCGCGAACAGCGCGGCCACGAGCCGATCCACGCTGGTCGGCCGCCGCAGCCGCGCCACCCATCGCCGCGCATAAAGCAACCTAAAGGGGTCTGACCCCTTTAGGTTCGGGCGGGCCGTGGGAGCGGGGCCGGAGACGGACGAAACCGGCTCGTTCGCGGGCATTTTGCCCGGGCGGCGAAGATAAAGGGGTCTGACCCCTTTAAGGAGGCGGTCGACCGGGCAATCGGGGCCGGCTTCTTCGCGTGGGTTGACGCTGCGGCCGTCGACGGCAAGCGTCGCGCGGACGGTGTGGCCGCCCGTGCGGCGAGCGCCGGCGGAGAAGCGGCCGCCGTGGAGCAGGACGCGCTCGCGCACGCCCGTCAGGGGGCGCGCGCCGACCGAGGCGCCGTCGTCGCGGATCTCGAGCTCGAGCAGGTCGCCGCGGTGGACGACGCGGACGTCGGCGCGGCCGGCGCCGCCCTGCTCGCGCGCCGCGGACAGGGCCTCCTGGATCACGCGGTAGGCGGTGACGTCCAGCCCGGCGGAGATCTCGCGCGCGTCGCCCTCCACGCGCAGCGCGACGGGCAGGCCGGCCGCGGTCGTCCGGCGCGCCAGCGAGCGCAGGTGCCGCAGCGACGGCTGCGGCGCCAGGGACACGCCGGCGTCCTCGTTGCGCAGCACGCCGAGCAGGCGGCGCAGCTCGTCCAGGGCTTCGCGGCCCGTGGTCTCGATCGCGGCGAACGCCTCACGGGCGGAATCCGGCCGCGTCAGCGTGAGCCGGCGGGCGCCCGTCGCCTGCACGGTCATCGCCGACAGCGCGTGCGCGACGACGTCGTGCAGCTCGCCCGCGATCCGCGCGCGCTCGTCGACCACGGCGCGCCCGGCGGCGTCCTCGCGGTGGCGCTCGAGCTGGCGCGCCTTCTCACGCAGCGCGCGGTTGAGCGCCGCCCGCGAGCGCAGCAGCCGGCCGATGAGCACCGGGGCGGCGACCGAGATCACGGCGGTGAAGAACCCGCTCGAGATCGCCGCGTCGTTGTCGTACGGGGTGGTCGCGATCAGGCACAGCGCGGCGGTGAGCGGGATGCCGACCGCCAGCTCCCACCGGGTCGCGCGCAGCCCCAGCCAGTACGCGCCCACGAACGGGGACGCGTAGGCGATCAGCAGCTCGTGGTAGTAGGTCTCCGAGAGCAGCGGCAGCAGCGCCGCGCCGGCGAAGATCGTCAGCGCGCCGGTGAGCGGGAACCAGCGCCCGGCGACGAGCGCGACCGCCATCGCCACCAGGATCAGCGACGCGAGCGCGCGGTACGGCGTGCCCGCCGGCACCAGCAGCGCGAGCTCGAGCTGGAACTCGGCGACGAGTGCGAGCCCGATCAGCGCGGGAAGGCGGTGGCGGGCGGTCACCGGCCGGATTCTGACGTGCGGATACCCGTATGTCCTCGTAAGCGCGGACGATCCCGGCGTACTCCTTATGGATGACCTGACGTCATCCGGACGCGCACCCACAATCGTCTCCCGGGCCGACGACGCGCGCCGTGCGACCCGGAAGAGTTCGGTCCATGAAGACGTGGACCGCCACCGCGACCGCCCAGGCTCAGCCCGCGGCCGTGCTCGACGTCCTGACCGACCCGGACGCCGCCGCTCGCTGGGCGCCCGTGCCGTTCGACGTCGAGGACGACCGCCGGCTCACCGCCGGTCGCACCGTGCGCGTGTCCGGCCGGCTGGCGGGGCGGCGCGTCGGCTTCGACGTGCTGGTCCACAGCGCCGACGTCCACGGCTTCGCGCTCACCGCGCGCGGCCCCGTCGGCTTCGACGTCGACTACCGGATCGTCGGGACAACCCTTTCCGAGGGATTCCCTGACGGCACGCTCGCTCCCCACGCCGTCGGCTCTGAAGTGCACGCCTCCGTGTCCGTGCGGCCCACCCGTGGCCTCGCCGGTCGCCTCCTCGCCGAGGCGACCACCGCCCTGCTCAACGCGGGCGCCCTCGATCAGACCCTTCAACGCCTCGTGGACGAGGCCCGGGAGTCCGCCCTCTGGGCGGATCTCCCAGCGACGCGAGGCCGCAGGCCGAGTCGTCGCCCGCGGCTCACGCGCGAGGCGGCCGCGACCGTCTAACGCAAGGAAGCCCCAGATGACCGCTCTCGCCTCCGTCCCCTTCGACCTCCCCGAGACCGACCACGTCGCGGTGTCCGCGACCGCCCTCACCCGCACGTACGGTGAAGGCGGCTCCGCCGTGCATGCGCTGCGCGGCGTCTCGCTCGAAGTGCCCAAGGGCCAATTCACCGCCGTGATGGGCCCGTCCGGCTCCGGCAAGTCCACGCTCATGCACCTGCTGGCCGGCCTCGACACGCCGGACGCGGGCAGCGTCCACATCGCGGGCGAGGACATCACGCGCATGTCCGACCGCGACCTCACCCGCCTGCGCCGCAAGCACATCGGCTTCGTCTTCCAGTCGTTCAACCTGCTCCCGACGCTCTCCGCCGAGGAGAACATCACGCTGCCGCTCGCGATCGCGGGCCGCAAGCCGGAGGCGGGCGCCGTCGAGCGCCTGCTCGACCGCATGGGTCTCACCGAGCGCCGCGACCACAAGCCGGCGCAGCTGTCCGGCGGCCAGCAGCAGCGCGTCGCCGTCGCGCGCGCGCTGATCTGCTCCCCGACCGTCCTGTTCGCCGACGAGCCGACGGGCAACCTGGACTCCGCGTCCGGCGCCGACGTGCTCGCGCTGCTGCGCGCCGCGGTGGACGAGGACGGCCAGACGACCGTCATGGTCACGCACGACGCGCGCGCCGCGGCGTCCGCCGACCGCGTCCTGCTGATGGCCGACGGCCGCGTCGTCGCGGACCTCGCCGGCCCGAGCCAGGACGCGATCCTCGCCGCCATGCGCGACGCCGCGCGCGCATGATCAAGGTCACCTGGAAGGGCCTGGCGGCGCGGCCGGTCCGCACCGCCCTGACGACGCTCGCCATCGTCGTCGGCGTCGCGTTCGTGTGCGCGGCCTACACCCTCACGGACACGATGTCCGGCGCGGCGGAGAACCTCACGCACGCCGCCTACGACGGCACGGACGCCGTGGTGGTCACGAAGACCGCGTTCAAGGGCTCCTCGACCTCCGAGATCCGCGCGCAGGCGCCCACCATCCCCGCGGCCACCCTCGACAAGGTGCGCCAGGCGCCCGGCGTGACCGCCGCCGTCGGCGACATCACCGACACCGCCCAGGTGATGGGCAAAGACGGCAAGCCGGTCGGCACCGGCCCGTACTTCGGCGTCGGCTTCGACGCCAAGACCCCGGGCGCCGAGCAGCTCACGCCGTTCCGCCTGCACGACGGCCGCTGGGCACAGGGCCCGGGCGAGGTCGTGATCGACCGCGCCACCGCCGAGGCGCAGGACTACGCGGTGGGTGACCGGATCGAGGTCTCCGCCCGCGGCGAGGCGCAGACGTTCACGCTCACCGGCATCGCCAACTTCGCGACCGTCAAGTCGCTGGGCAAGGCGAGCGCCGCCGTCTTCGACCTGGAGGCAGCACGGACGCTGTTCGCCAAGGACGGCTACGACCGCATCCTCGTCGCCGGCCGCCGCGCCGACATCGCCGGCGCGGCCGGTCCGAACACGGAAGTCCGGACCGCGGCCGAGGATGACCGCTTCTACTTCGACTCGCTCACGACGCTGGTGGACATCGTGCGCGCGATCCTGCTGGCGTTCGCGGCGGTCGCCGTGCTCGTCGGCTCGTTCACGATCTTCAACTCGCTCTCCATCACCGTCGCCCAGCGCACGAAGGAGTTCGGGCTGCTGCGGATGGTCGGCGCGTCCCGCCGCCAGGTCCGCACCGCTGTGCTGCTGGAGGCGCTGACGGTCGGCCTGCTCGCGTCCGCGGTCGGCATCGGTGTCGGCATCGTGCTGGCGGAAGCGCTGAACGCGCTCTTCGCCGCCGTCGGCGCCGAGCTCCCCACGGCCGGGATGGTCGTCGCCACGCGCACGATCGTCGTCTCGATCCTCGTCGGCACGCTCGCCACGACGCTGGCCGCCATGCTGCCGGCGCGGCGCGCGACGAAGATCGCGCCGGTCGCCGCGCTGCGCGAGAACGCCCACACGCCGAAGCCCGGGCTGCCGGCTCGCGGCGTGCGCGCCCTCGCCGGGCTCGTCGGCCGCCCGTCGGCCGCGCTCGGCGGCGCCGCCGGCACGCCCGCCCCCCCCACCGCGGTGCGCCGCCGGGCGTCACGCGGCGGCCTCGCCGGCCGGCCTGGGGGGCGTGCGGG
>NZ_JAPCID010000022.1 GCF_027587175.1 Solirubrobacter deserti | reverse complement strand
GCCGCCGGCCGCGGCCCCGCCGCCCGCCGTCGCGCCCGCGCCGGGCGCACCTATCGCGCCCACGCCCCCGGTCGAGGCTCCGGCGGCCGCGCAGCCCGGCGTCGCGGCGGCGTCGATCGATCCCGGCAGCGCCGCCAGCGACTACCCGGGCGACGACGCGTCGCAGGAGGAGCTCGCGAAGTGGCTCGCCAAGCAGGCCGAGGCCGCCGGGCTCCCGCCCGAGCTGCCGGTCATGGCGGCGCTCGTCGAGTCCGGGGTCAAGAACCTCAACTACGGCGACGCGGACTCGGTCGGCTTCTTCCAGATGCGCGTCGGCATCTGGGACCAGGGCGCCTACAAGGGGTTCGCCACCAAGCCCGAGCTCCAGGCCAAGTGGTTCATCGACACGGCGCTCGCGGTCAAGCGCAAGGCGATCGCGGGCGGCAACGCCGACTTCGGCAAGGACCCGGCGAAGTGGGGCGAGTGGATCGCCGACACCGAGCGGCCGGCCGAGCAGTACCGCTACCGCTACCAGCTGCGGCTGGAAGAGGCGCGCAAGCTCCTGGCGTAGACCTCGAGGCGCGCGCGTCCCTCGACCGTCTTCGCGGGCGAGTCGTCAGCCGCTCGACGCGGCCGACTTGCCCGCCGGTGACTGCCTGCAGCCACCGGCGGTCCTCAGCCTCGATCAGCCCTCGCCGCCGCCGGAGAGGCCTTCGTCGCCGCCGCCACCGCCGCCGCCGGTCTTGTTGCCACCGCCGCCGGTCTTGCTGCCGCCGGACCCGCCGGTGCCGCCGCCGGTGCCGCCCCCCGTGCCGCCGCCGGTCCCGCCCGGGCTGGGCGTGACGGGCTGGACGGGGGTCGTGCCGCCGTTCTGCGGCGTCGTCGCGTCGGACCCGCCGGAGTTGGAGGCGCCCGCGCCGGGCGTGCCCCCCGATGACGGCTGCTTCTTCTTCGGGTCCTTCTTGAGCGTCGGCAGCTTCGGCACGTCGGCGGCGCGCTCGACGGCGGACGAGTCGAACTCGTAGCCCGCCTCGCCGATGGTGCGGAAGGCGGCGTCGATGTCCTTGCTGCCGGCGGCGGCCGCGGCGCCCTGGCGCCTGAAGCCGTTGCGGTCCTTGTCGCGGCCCTCCGAGGCGGCCTTCTTGAAGGCGTTGCCGACGGTCTTGAAGGACTTGGCCAGCTCGGCGTTGCCGGCGGCGTCGGCCGGGCTCACGTCGAGCTTGCCGAGCTTCGTGGCCGCCGTGAGGTACGCGCTGCCGAGCTCGCTCGCGGCAGCGGCCTGCGTGGTGCGGCGGTTGGCGTTGTTGAGGTCACGCGCCGCGGACTTCTCGGACTTGTCGAGGCGGCCGAGGATCTTCTCGACGCTCGTCTTGTACTCGTCGTTGGGGCCGACCGGGAAGGCGTTGCCCTCGGTGATCTTCAGCGAGGCCCCGATCGTGTCGCAGGTGTCGCCCTTCGCGACGCAGACGAGCGTGGCGACGCCCTTGTCGGTCGGGACCGCGTACACGTCGCCCTTCTGGGAGCCGATCGGCAGCTGTGCGTACTTGGCGGCCTGCAGGCCGTCGCTGATCTCCGCGGTCTCCATGGTCGGCGTCGTGTCGCCGCGCAGGCCGTCGGCCAGCAGCGTCGGGTTCGCGGCCGTCTCGTCCGCGTAGCCGAAGACGATCGTGCCGCCGTTGCCGCCGCCCATCGTCACGGCGTTCTCGTCGAAGCCGGGGATCTCGGCCGCAGGGCCGTCGGACCAGCCGGCGGGCACGGACAGGCCGATGCCGTTCGCGGACGCCGGGAGCGTGGCGACCTCGGTCGGGGCCGGCGTCGCCGTCCCCTTGGCCGCGGCCGGATCGGGGTCGTCCCCGCCACCGCCGAGCGCGAGCGCAGCGCCCACGCCGATGACGGCGACACCGCCGACGATCGCGGCCGGCAGCACCCAGCTCGGGCGCCTGCCGTCGCCGGACCGCTCGCGCGGCGGCTTCGGCGGCGCCGGAGGCGGCGTCGCCTTGGACGGCATCATCGTGTCGGCCACGCCCGCGGGCAGCGGCTCGACCGTCTTGCCCTGCGCGGCGGCCGCGCCGGCGGCGGCACTGCCCGCGAGGGCGGCGGCGCCGGCGGCCTTGCGCCCGGCGGGCTTTTCGTCCTTGCGCGGCGTGGGTGTGACCGGCGGCGCGCCGTTGCCGGAAGCGGCCTTGGCGGGCGCGGCCGGGGCCGGCGGCGTGGCGTCGGCCTTGCTGGGCGCGGAGGGCGTCGCGCCGGCCAGGTTGGACGGCGTAGGCGCGGGCGGCGCCGGCGGCGTCGCGGGCTGGTTCGTCGGCGGTCTCGACGGCGGCGGCGCGATGTAGGTCTCGAAGCTCTCGTCCGGCTTCGGCGCGTCGGGCTGCGGCAGCAGGACGTCGCTCGGCGGCGCAGGAGCGGGCGCGCTGAAGGTCACGAAGCCGGTGGTGCCGGTGGGCTCCTCGTCGACCGGGGTCGGCGCGGGGATGGCCTGGGAGGGCATCGGCGTCGGCGGGCCGACGACCGGCTCCGGGATCGCGGGCGTGGCCGCCGACGGCGGCGGCGTCCACATCGGCGGGGGCGAGCCGCCGGTGTCCGCCGGGGCGCCCCAGGCGAAGGACTTGAACTCCTCGGAGGCCTCGGCGCCGTTGACGCTCGTGCCCTGGAACGGCGCGGGCGTCAGCGGCTTGGCGCCGCCGCCGGTGTCCGTGCGGCGCTCGACCAGGCGCGCCTCACGGCGCCAGCGCGGCCCGAGCAGCCCGAGCAGGATCTCCTCGAAGTCGTCCCACGCGTCCTGCGCGTTCTGCGTGCGGCCGTCGGGCTCCTTGACCAGCAGGCGCTCGATCCAGTCCGAGATGCGCTGGTCGACCTCCGGCCGGATCGACTTCACGGGCGGGATCGGCTCGTTGACGTGGCGGAGCAGGATCGCCATCGGCGCGTCCGAGTCGTGGAACGGGACGTTGCCCGTGAACAGCTCGAAGGCCATGCAGCCGACCGAGTACAGGTCGGTCCAGGGCCCGATGTCCTGGGCCATGGCCTGCTCGGGCGCCATGTACGTGGGCGTGCCGACCGTGGTGCCGGTCGCGGTCAGGAACGCGCCCGTCTGCATCTTCGTGGTCGCCTTGGCGATGCCGAAGTCCGCGATCTTCACGCGCCCGTCGGCCGTGACCATGAGGTTCTCGGGCTTGAGGTCGCGGTGGACGATCTCGTTCGCCTCGGCGTGCGTCAGGCCGGCGAGCAGGCCTTCGAGCACCCCGCCGATCTGCGCCATCGTCAGGCGGCCGACATACGGGCGCAGCGAACCGCGCTCGACGTACTCCATCGCGATGTACGGTGTGCCCTCGTGCTCGAAGTAGTCGTGAACCGTCACAACATTGGGATGCGACAGCGAGCCGGCCACACGGGACTCGCGCAGGAAGCGCTGGGCGAACGACGGATCGGACGCGTGGAAGGCGCCCAGCTCCTTGAGCGCGACGAAGCGGTCCAGGTCGGTCTGCCGCGCGAGGTACACCATGGCCATGCCGCCGCGACCCACCTCGCGGAGGATCTCGTAGCGACCGACCGTCTTCATGACCTCAGGCATCCCTGCAATCCCCTGTTTGACCGTATTGAGGCACCGGTCGTAGTATCGCCATGGATTTGACCGCGGGCAACCACCCACAAGGGTGAAACTCTTCGTCCTCGACACTCATACGATCTACCGGCGGGGGCTGGTGGCGTGTCTTGACCTGCTCGAAGACGTCGAGTCGGTCGCCGGCGCGGAGTCCGTCCGCGACGCCTGGGAGCACCCGGCGCTCTTCGAGTCCGACATCGTCCTGCTCGATCCCAAGCTCCCCGGCGGCAGCGATTTCCTGCCGGCCGTCCGCGAGGCGACCGGCGCGCGCGTGATCGTGTGCTCCTCCGACGGCGGCCAGGAAGCGGTCGTCGGCGCGCTGCAGGCCGGTGCAGTCGGCTATCTGCGCAAGGAGGAGCTCACGCCGGACACGCTGGCGAGCGCCGTCAAGGCCGCCGCGAACGGCACGGGCGTGGTCACGCCGGACCTGCTCGAGCACCTGCTCGCCAACCACCAGTCCAACGCCGAGGCGGCCGCCGCCCGGCCCGTCGCGGCCAAGCTGACCGACCGCGAGCAGCAGGTGCTGGCGCTGATCGCAGACGGACATCCGACGCGCGAGGTGGCCCAGACGCTCTGCTATTCCGAACGCACCGTGAAGAACGTCCTGCACGACGTCGTGACGAAGTTGAACGCCCGCTCGCGCTCGCAAGCGGTCGCGTTCGCGGTGCGTGAGGGCCTGATCTGAAGTCTTTATGCTGACCTCCCTCGAGCCGCTGCTCGAGGGCAAGCGCATGGTCATCTGCGCCGGCTCGGGGGGCGTGGGCAAGACGACGGCCGCCGCGGCGGTCGGGCTCGGGCTCGCCGAGAAGGGCCTGAAGGTCGCCGTGGTGACCATCGATCCGGCCAAGCGGCTGGCGACCGCGCTCGGGCTCGACACGCTCGGCAACGAGCCGCACCGGATCGAGGCGGAGGTCGAGGGTGAGCTGTGGGCGATGATGCTCGACGCCAAGCGCACGTTCGACGAGCTGATCGAGCGGCTCGCGCCCGACGAGCGCACCCGCGACGAGGTCTACGGCAACCGCATCTACCAGCAGCTCTCGAGCGCGGTGGCCGGCTCCCAGGAGTTCACGGCGATCGCGAAGCTCTACGAGCTCGATCAGTCGGGCGCGTTCGACGTGCTCGTGTTGGACACGCCGCCCGCGCGCAACGCGCTGGACTTCCTCGACGCGCCCGGCCGGCTGACGCGCTTCTTCCAGGGCCGCGCGATCCGGATGTTCCTCAAGCCTGCGGGCCTGTTCGGCCGCGGCACCGGGATCATGTTCGGCGTCATGCGCAGGGTCACGGGCGTCGACCTGCTGCAGGACCTGAGCGGCTTCTTCCGCTCACTCGGCGGGATGATCGACGGCTTCACCGAGCGCGCGCGGCGCGTCGGCGCGCTGCTCAAGGACCCCGCGACGACGTTCCTGATCGTGACCGCGCCGCGCCACGACCCGGTCGAGGAGGCGATCTTCTTCCACCGCAAGCTGCGCGAGGCGGGAATGCCGTTCGGCGGGCTGATCGTCAATCGCGTTCACCAGCCGCCCGACGACGGCCTACCGGACGACGTGACCGACCTGCTCGGGCCCGCGCTGGCCGAGCGCGTCCAGGCCGCGGCGCAGCAGCTGGGCGCGCTGGCCTCCCGCGATGCCGCCAACGTGGCGATCCTGCAGGCCGAGCTGCGCGACCCGCCGACGCTGATCGTCCCCGAGCTCGACGAGGACGTGCACGACCTAGACGGCCTGGCGGCCGTCCGCGCGCACCTCTTCGACTGACGGGGTGCGCAGCTCGTCGGCCACCTTGCGCAGCTGCGGGTCCAGATGGCCGCAGAGCACGTCGCGCAGCACCGCGCGCAGGCAGCCGCCGAGCTCGCAGACGAGCGCCTCCACCTCCGGCGACGGCTTGACGAACCCCACCACGGCGGCGCGCTCGAGCGAGACCGCCTCGCGCACGCGGGCCTCCAGCGCGGGCCGGTCCGGCGCTTCGGCGCAGATCGCCGCCAGGCGCTCGGCGACACCTTCGTAGCCTTCGGCGCCGCGATTGGCGAGCAGCGCGCGGGCGGCCAGCAGCCAGTCCGTGAGCGCCTCGACGGCACTGCCGCGCTCGCAACCGAGCTCGAAGCGGCGCAGCGCCCAGGCCAGTTCGCCGGCCCGCGGCGTGCGGCGCGAGACCAGCCCGCAGAATGCGCGCAGCGGGTCCTCCTCGTCCTCGCCGAGCAGGCAGTCGCCGCTCGGGCGCCGGATGCCGGTCGCGAGCGGGATCGTCATCCAGGATGCGCCGTCCGTGCGCGCGTGCGCGGTCGGGCCGAGCGCCGGCTCGGCGTCGTCCCACAGGCGCAGCGCGGTCTGCAGGCGCCGCAGCCGCCGGCCCGCCTGCTCGAGCGCCCGCCCGTCCTTGGACTCGAGCGCCAGCACGGCCACGGTGGCGTGCGGGTCCTCGGGCAGGCCGTGCGGCGCGTCGGTGAGCGTCGTCGCGCGCGCGAGGGTCAGCCCGTTTCCGAGTGCGACCTCGTCGGACTCGATCACGAGCCCTTCGACCGGCGTGATCACGACGCTGAGCGCGCAGCCGTCGTAGGCGATCTCCTCCAGCTCGGCGTAGGCGGCGTCGAAGCGCGGCTCGTCGAAGACGAAGTCGGTCACGTCCTCCCAGACCGCGCCGAGAAAGGCCTGCAGCGCCGCGTCGGCCAGCTCGTGCGCGGGCGCCCGCCGGCCGCGCTTGGCCAGGTAGGCGGGCAGGTCGGGCAGCGCCGCCAGCCCCTTGGTCGCCGGCAGATAGCTCGGCAGCCGCGTCAGCATCCCGGCCCGCTGGCCGATGAATTGCCCGGTCAGCGGCCGGTAGCAGTACAGCGGAGCGCTGCGCGTCGGCGTGGCGTCGAGCTCGAACGGGATCTCCGCCCCTCCCGACACCTCTTCCGCAAGCTGCCAGGCCGCCTCCTGGACGAAGGCCGCAAGTGAGTCACGCAGCGCCCGGTTGTGCATGGCGCAGCGTTTCGTCGCACGCTCACGCGCTCCTCCAGGGCGAACGCGCTATTGCAGCAAACGCCCCGGACGGAATTATGCGGCGACGACTTCAGGCGCCTCGGGCGCCTCAGCGCACGAGCCTTCCGCGCCCAGCCACTCGCTGCCGTAGACCCGCATGGAGTCGATGATCGGCACGAGCGCGCGACCCTTCTCCGTCAGCGCGTACTCGACGCGCGGCGGGACCTCGGGGTAGGTCGTCCGGTGCACGATGCCCTCCTCTTCCAGCGCGCGCAGGCGCAGCGAGAGGGTCCGCGGCGAGATCCCGCCGAGCGAGCGCTCGAGCTCGCAGAAGCGTGACCGGCCCTCGGACAGATCGCGCACGATCAGCAGCGTCCACTTCCCGCAGACGATCTCGGCGGTGCGACAGACGGGACAACTGGGGTCAGGCATGCGTCTCCCAGTCTAGCCCAAAGCTTCACGAACTGAAGTGGGCGAGGCCGCCGTCTCGCGAGACGGCGGCCCCAGCACCGGGTTACGGCTGCGTCGTGGACAGCGTGAACGTCAGCGTGGTCGCGTAGGCGCCGGTGCGCAGCGGATCGCGCTCGTTGATCTCCTGCTTGAAGCCGACCGTCGCCACGTCGTTGGTGACCGGGCCGGAGTAGGTCTTCGGGAGCCCGGAGACCTGCAGCGGTTGCGCCAGCTTGAACGCGCCGTTGGTCAGGTGCCCCGGGTTCGAGACCGACAGCGCCGCGTCGCCGGCCGTGGAGATCACGGTCGCCGTCGTGGTCCGCTCGTAGGTCTTGGTGACACCCGGCGTGAACGCGCCGAAGTCGACCGCCGGACCCATCGTCAGCGCGAGCGTCGCCGGGACCGAGCCGCCGATCGGCGCGTCCTCGTCGACCGAGGTGACCTGGGTCTTGATCACGCGCGAGGTCGTGATCGGCGCCATCGACTCGGTGCCCGTGTACTCGCGCATCGAGTCCACCTCGACCGACAGCGTCACCTCACCCGACTTGAGCGCCGTGAACCTGCGCGTCGCCGGATCGAAGATCGCCGCCTTGCCCGCGGCCTTCGCCGCCGCCTCGTCAGTACCGATCGCCAGATTCTCCGACCCGCCCCAGCGGACCGACATCGGGTACCGCAGCGGCACCACGCGCGAACCCGGCAACACACCCGATGGCTGCACGATCGAACCCTCGATCTGCGCCGAGTCGCCGACCTCGACGGCGTCCGGCGCGACGATCGTCGCCGACTGCGCGAACGCCCGCACGTCAGCCGTCAGCCACTGCTCGGACGCCGGCGCGTCCCGGTCTACGCTCCAGCGCATCCAACCCGTGAAGCCGCCGCGATCCGGCGTGCCGTACGGCGCCTTGCCGGACGACGGGTGCACGATGTAGGCCACACCTTGCTGGCGCTCGACGTGCGCGATCTGCGCGTGCGAGCCGACCATCGCGACGCCCTTGTCGGACTCCTCGCGGAAGTCCGTCAGCAGCTTCTCGATCAGCTGCACCTCGGTGCGATCGGTGAGCTGAGAAGCGTCCAGGTCACCCGGGTCGTTCGTCGGGTGGTGCGCGAACACCATCACGTTGTCGACCGCGTCATCGGCGACCGCGGTGTCGAGCGCCTGCTGGAGCATCGGCAGCTGCGCGAACCCCGACGAGCGGAAATTGCCGTACGCCGAGTTGAGCAGGATGAAGCGCGTGCCCTTGTGGTCGAAGAAGCGGTGCGGGGCACCGAACTCCGCGATCCAGTTGTCCAGCGTGCCCTGGCCCGAAGCCGTGTAGGACTCGTGGTTGCCCGGAACGTAGTAGCACGGGATCGTATTCGGATCGGTGTCCTCGGAGCCGCCGGCCTTGACCAGGTCGCAGCCGCCCGTCTCGAGCGTCTGACGCGCGAGCTTGAGGTCGTCGACGCCGCCGAGGTCCGTGATGTCGCCGTTGAGGACGACCAGCTCCGCGTCGGACTTGCGGATGCGGTTGAGCGCGGCGATGCCGGTCTTGGCCAGGTCGGGCTGGGCGGCCGTGAACTGGATGTCCGACAGCGTCGCGAACGACCAGTCGCCGTCGGCCGAGCCGTCGACCGAGACCAGCGGGTCCTCGCGCAGCGGCGCGACCGGCGGGCTCTCGATCTCGGCCGACGAGTCGATCTCGATCCTGTCGAAGATGACCGAGCCGTTCTTCTGCGCGGCCACGTTGGTCTCGATGACCTGGAACGAGTTGATTCGCACTGGGAACTTCGTCGTGGCCGGGAACGTCCAGACCAGGTCGTTCCAGCCCTTCTTGATCGGTGACCCGAGCGGGCCGTTGGCGCCGCCGTCACGGTCGAAGTAGCCGAGGTAGGAAAGGGAGATGTCGTGCTCGGACCACAGGCGCAGCCGCATGCGCAGCGGCTGACCCGGGAGCGGGATGCGACCCGGCGTGAGGTCCAGACGGATCGTGATGCCCATGTTGCGGCGACCCTCGTACGTCAGCTTCAGGCGACCGTCCTGCATCGACAGCTGCTGCGTGGCCGGCGCGGTGCCGTTGGGCGTCCAGAAAGACGGCTCGTTCGGGCGGTCGAAGGTGTGGACGGTCTGCGTGACGACGCCGACCGTGATCGGGAGCTTGACTTCCTTGCCCGCGACCTTGACCACCAGCATCGTCGCGCCCGGCTTGAGCGGCGTGACGCGCAGCAGGTCGCCGGCCTGCTCGATCTCGAGCAGCGTGTCGTCATAGCCGAGGTCGAGGTCGGCGAGCTCGATCGGCGCCGTGAAGCCCTCACGGTCGCGGCCCTGGACGCGCAGCGTGCGCGCGAAGGACGCGCCGGCCTCGGCGAACGACATGCGGGCCGAGGACAGCTCCAGCGTGTCCAGCGTGCCCAGGACGCGGATGTCCTTGGTCTCGGAGACCGTGCCGGAGGTCGCCGTCGCGGAAACCGTGCCGGTCGCGTCGGCGGGCGCGGTGACGACGCCGTTGGTCGCGCCGGTCCAGCTCACGTCGCCGGCGGCGACGGGCGTGTCGTGGTTGTCGACGGCCTTGACCTTCAGCGTGCGGCGCAGGCCTGGGAACACGCGCGGCTCCTCCGGGGTGACGATCAGCTCGTCCACGGCGCCGTTGCCGGGCGTGACGAAGACGCCGACGCCGTTCGGATCGTGGCGCTCGAAGCCGTCCGAGGGCGAGTTGCGGACGGTGACGCCCTCGTCGCCGAGCGCACGGGCGACCATCGTGGTCGAGCCGCCGCCGTCGAGGTTGAGCGCGGTGTCGGCTCCCAGCTCGACGAACGTGCGGGCGAGACGGTTGAGGTCCACGCCGAGTACCGGCGACTGGCGGCCGTCGGCGGTGACCAGCAGCATCGTCTTGCCGCCGTCCTTGAAGCCGATCGCCGTGCGCGGGGCGATGTCGTTCGGGTTCGGGCCCGGGATGACCGCGCCGTTGAGCACCAGCGGCGCGCTGCCGCCGACCGCGAACTGCAGGTTGCGGGCGACTTCGTCCTTGAGGCCGTACGTCAGCGTGACGGCGTCGCCGGGCGCGAGCGCCTTGATCGCGTCGGCGGCCGCGTCGCGCCCGATCAGCACGAACGCGCCCTCGGGGATCTCACCCGCGCCGGGAGCGGTGGCGACCGAGACGACCTTGTTGTCCTCCACCAGGACCTCGGCGACGTTCGAGACGCCGGCGAAGCCGCGGCCGCGCGAGTACGTGCCCCACGCGCTCGTGTAGGCGTGCATCGAGTCGGCGGGGACGCCGAGGTGGTTGGACGCGTTGAGCGTCTGCACCGTGTACGGCGTGCCCTTCAGCGACGCGCTGGCCTCGAGCGTCATGTCGACCAGGCGGCCGATGCCGTCCTTGCTGACGCCGGCGTGGTGCCACGGGCGGGCGATGTCGGCCGTCTTGAGCAGCGTCCCGCCGAGGATCTGGCCGCCGTGCGGCGCCCCGGAGTTGCCGATGTCGAAGAAGTCGGCGTTGACGCCGGCGACCGCCCCGACGCGGTTCGCGGCCGTCGTCAGCGGCCCGGTGTCGGTGATCTTCGGCCCAGCGGTGAGCGAGTCCGACTTCACCACCGGGTTGGAGAGGTCGACGGTGAGGATCTGGTGGTCGAACCAACCCGAGGCATCGACCGTCTTCAAATGACGGAGCGTGATGCCCGGTCCGACCGGCTCGGTCTTGTCGATCAGCGCGACTTGGTCTGCGGCGACCGCCAGCGGCGGCGCCAGCAGCGCGAGCGCCGCGGCGAGTGTGAGAGTCCGTTTCAGCACGCGGGCGATCCAAACGGACGCCCGCGCGCCACACGTGACCAGTCGGTGAAGTGTCTTCTGGGTTCCTACATGCGACGGAACCCCGGGGTCAGGAGTTCAGGAGGCCGCCCAGGCCGCCCTGCTGGCCCTGCTGCTGCGCCACGCCCTGCACCTGGCCCTCCGACGGCTGCACGAGCACCCAGCCCTGGCCGGAGAACGCCATCTGGAACGTCTCGCCCGAGCCGCGGCCGATCAGGTTCTTCATCTTGAAGTCGGTGCGGATGCCGGTCTGGACGCCGCTGGACCACGTGATCGCGGCCTGCGCGTCGGCGAACGTCGGCGCAGCTGCGACGTTGAGCAGCACCGGCGGGCCGTCGGAGAGGATCGCGACCCAGCCCGTCCCGTGCAGGGCGAGGTTGTACATGCCCTGACCGCCCATCATCGAGCCCGCGCCCTCGACGCGGCGGATGTCCCAGTCGATCCCGGTGTCGAACGCGAGCAGGTTCGGGCCGTTGACCGTGATCATGTCGTTCTCGAGGTAGATCAGGTGGATGTCCTGCGCCTGATCGGCCAGGAACACCTCGCCCCGGCCCGTGACCTTCATCAGCTGCACGCCTTCGCCGGTGACGGCCTTCTTGAGCATGCGCCCGAGGCCACCCGAGCCGGCGTGCTCGAACGTGACATCACCCTGGTAGGCGACCATCGAGCCGAGCTTGGCCTGAATGGTGACCGCTTCAAGGCGAACTTTCAGGAGCTTCGAGTTCTGAAGCGCGAAGGCGTCCTGCGATTGCGTCTCATTGAACTGCCCGAGCGTGGTCTGCATGGGCGCAAGCCTAAGCGACCTGCGCCCGTGCGAGTGGCGGGTAGCCGTACTCAGTAACGGACGCCAGGCGGAGGTGCGCTCGGCGGCGGCGGCGCGGACGGCGACGCCGACGCGGGCACCGCGACCGGGGCCGGTTCCGGCTCGGACGCGGGCTGCGCGACGATGTGCTCCGACAGCGGACCCTCGGCCGCGACCATCAGCTTGAAGTCGTGCGGCGAGGTGGCCGACTGCATGGCCTCCTGGTAGGTGATCCGGCCGGCGCGCAGGTGCTTGAGCAGGTGCTGGTCGAAGGTCTGCATCCCGTAGTAGCCGCCCTCGGCGACGACCTCGGGGAGCTGACCCGTGAGCTTCGGGTCCAGGATCATGTCGTGGACGCGGCCGGTCATGACCATGATCTCGCAGCACGCGACGCGGCCCTGGCCGTCGACGGTGCGCACGAGGCGCTGGGAGACGATGCCCTTCAGCGTGCCGGCGATCATCGCGCGCGCCTGCTGCTGCTGATGGGGCGGGAAGAAGTCGATGATGCGGTTGACCGTCTCCGGCGCGTCGACCGTGTGCAGCGTGCTGAGCACGAGGTGGCCGGTCTCCGCCGCGGACAGCGCGGTGTGGACCGTCTCCTCGTCGCGCATCTCGCCGACCAGGATCACGTCCGGGTCCTGGCGCAGCACGCGCCGCAGGGCGCGCTTGAACGACGCCGTGTCCTGCCCGACCTCACGCTGGTTGATGATGCAGTTGCGGTCGCGGTGCAGGAACTCGATCGGGTCCTCGATCGTGACGATGTGCTTCTTCATCGTCCGGTTCATGTGGTCGATCATCGCCGCGAGCGTCGTCGACTTGCCGGAGCCCGTCGTGCCGGTGAGCAGGATGATCCCGCGCTCCTGGTTGGCCAGCGTCGTGACCGCCTCAGGGAGCCCGAGCTCGTCGACGGACTTGATCACGACCGGGATCGCGCGCATCACGATCGACACGCTGCCGCGCTGCAGGAAGGCGTTGACGCGGAACCGGCCGAGCCCTTCGACCGAGTAGGAGAAGTCGACCTCGTTCTCGGCCTCGAACTCCGCGACCTTCTCGGGATCGAGCAGCATCTGCGCGAGGGCCTGGCGCGTGTCCTCGGGGTAGAGGCGCTCCGTGCCCGCGATCGGCTCCAGGTGGCCGTGCAGGCGGATCAGCGGGTACGAGGGGACCTTGAGGTGGAGGTCCGATCCTTCAGCCGCGATGAGATAGCGCAGCGCGTGGTCGAGATCGAAAGCCATACGTGGGGTTTCATCGGCCCTCCCCGAGAAGGCCTTGAGCACTGCGTACCCGTCTGGACGTGACCGCTTGCATCGCGTTCCTTGATTCAAGGGCGGCTTGCAACGTTGTGGCGGCCTCCCGCACTCGATCCTCGCCGAGCGCGGCGGCGAGCTCGGCGTTGACGCTGCGGCGGGCGGCGCGGCTCGCCTCGACGGCGGCGCGTCCGCGCTCGCTGAGGGCGAGCAGCCGCACACGGGCGTCATCCGGGCTCGGCGTGCGTTCGACGTAGCCGAGCGCCGCGAGCTCCCGGACCGCCTTGGAGATCGCCTGAGAGGTGACGCCGAGGTTCTCGGCCACCTCGCCGACGGCGCGCGGGCGCTCGACGAGCTGCTGGAACAGGAAGCCGTGGGCGTAGCGCAGGTCGGGATGGTCAGCCTGCAACGTCGCGAGCAGCTCGGCGTTGAGCGTCTCGGCCAGCAGCTGCACCCAGAGCACGAGATCGTTGTCATGTAACCCTAGTTGTGTAACCATGATCGCATGATACTCGACGACTTCTTTGCGGCGGCCGAGACGTTCGACGAGGACGCGCTGGCGCGCGTGCTGCACCCCGAGGCGCGGATCTCCGAGATGCCGAACGCGATCAACCGCAACGGGAGCGAGCGCGACGTCACGGCGGCGCGTGAGGCGTTCGCGCGCGGCAAAGGCCTACTGGCGCGCCAGAGCTACGACGTGCACGAGGTGGTCGAGGCCGGCGACACGATCGCCGCCCGCGTGACCTGGCGCGGGACGTTGGCCGCGAACGGGCAGGAGCTCACGGCGCACATCGCCACGTTCACGCAGGTGCGTGACGGAAGGATCTTCCGTCACGCGACCTACGACTGCTACGCCCCGTTCACCACCGAATAGGTCGGATGATCGGGGTGGGGCGGTGGGGCTGCCCCGATTTCGTTTACGCGACGTCGCGAAGCTTTTGCGCCTCGGCGAGGCTCTGCAGCTTCTTCAGCGACTGATTCTCGATCTGGCGGATGCGCTCGCGCGTCACGTTGAACGTGCGCCCGACCTCGTCGAGCGTGCGCGGGTGCTCCCCGCCGAGGCCGTACCGCAGCTCGAGCACGCGCCGCTCGCGGTAGGACAGGTTCTCCAGCGCCTCACGCAGGGCTTCCTTGGTGAGGATCTCCGCCGCGCGCTCGTACGGGGACTCCGCACGCTCGTCGGCAATGAACTGGCCGAACTCGGACTCCTCCTCGTCGCCGACCGGCTTCTCGAGCGAGACCGGCGCCTGGGCGGAGCGCTTGATCGAATCGACTTCCTCGGGATCGATGCCGGTGACTTCGGCGATCTCCTCCGGGGTGGGTTCACGGCCGAGCTCCGTCACGAGCTTGCGCTCGGCGCGGCCGATCTTGTTCAGCTTCTCCACCACGTGGACCGGGATGCGGATCGTGCGCGCCTTGTCGGCCAGCGCGCGGGCGATCGCCTGGCGGATCCACCACGTGGCGTAGGTCGAGAACTTGAAGCCCTTGCGGTAGTCGAACTTCTCCGCCGCGCGAACGAGACCGAGCGTCCCCTCCTGGATCAGGTCCAGGAACGGCAGGCCTTGGTTGCGGTAGTTCTTCGCGATGGAGACGACGAGCCGCAGGTTGGACTCGACCATCTTCTGCTTGGCGTCGAGATCGCCGCGCTCGATCCGGCGGGCGAGGTCGACCTCTTCCTGCGCCGTGAGCAGGCGGACCTTGCCGATGTCCTTCAGGAACAGCTGAAGGGAGTCGGTGGTCATGTCCGGCTTCAAGTCGATCGTCGTCTTCGACTTGCGCCGGCCGCGCTTGTCAGGAGCGCGGTCCTCCTGTCCGGCGGCAAGGGCGGGATCGATCTCTTCGACGAGCTCGATCTCTGACTTCTCAAGGAAGGCGTGCAGCTCCTCGACGTCCGACTCGTCCAGGTCCATCTCGGAGACCGCGGACGTAATCTCGGCGAACGTCAGGACGCCTACCTGCTGGCCCTTGAGGATCAGTCCCTTGACTTCTTCGAGTTCCTGCAGATCCACAACTGACATGGAGGTCCCGTTCTAGCGAGGCTCCTGGGAGAGCCGGCCTTTCTGGATGATGTGCCTCGCGGCGGCTACAGGGGTAGAACACCTCCCCGGCGCTGCCGTTGCGGCTGAGTCTAGGCGCTGCTTTTGCCGACTTCCACCCGCAGTTGTCGCCGGTCGCATTTCCGGCCTGCGCTGCGCTGCGCGTAAGGCGGGGGTGTGGGACTGCTGCGAATGATAGTCCGCACTGACGCCGTGTCCACGCGTACACTCGGTGCGTCGATGCCGGACAGGACCACGAAAGCGAAGGCGAAGGCCCGAGCGAACGAGAACGGCGTCCTCGGTGCGCTGCCCCATTCGCGCCCGGATCGGCTCGGCGGGCCGCGTCACACGGGCTCGGAGCGGCGCCGCGCGCGTGCCGCGAAGCCGCGCGCCGTGCGGGCCGCGGCGCCGGAGCTCGAGCCGCGCCACGCGGTCCATCCTCCGCCCGAGCCGCTCGGCGCGCCCAAGGGCACCGAGCTCGTGACCACGGCGATCCGTGCCACGGGCGAGTTGGCGCAGATCGGCTTCGTCGTGGGCGGGAAGGTCTTGAAGCGGACGCTCGACCGGTTGCCGCGCCCGCGCTAGAAGTGCAGCTCGGGCGCGCGTGGCGGGCGTTGCCGGGTTCGGCGAGCACACCCGCTGGCCACGCGTCAAGCAATTCATGCCCCGGCGCCGGAATGCACGCTGCGGTGGTCGGGGATTGCTTGACCCGCGGCGGCGTGCGCGCTCTTGGGCTGGTCAGGCCGGCTGGCGCCGGCGCGCCCGAGCGCGGGCCAGCTCGATCGCGCCCTGTGCGCGGGGGGTTGTCGACGTGCTCAGCGCTGATCGAGGTGCGTGAGCATCCGGTTCGTCAGCGCCGTCAACGCCGGCGTCGGCGTCTCCACGGCCAGCGGCCGATCCGCCAGCAACCCCAGGACCCGCGCTGACCACTCCGGCACCCGCCGGGAAGCGAGTTGCCCGCCGACCTGGGCCGCGCGGCGCACGACCACCGGGTCCATGGTCCAGATCGCCTCGAAGATGCGCGCCTCCTGGTCGGGCGTCTCCCACGCGACCAGCGCGGCGGAGAAGCCTGGCGCGTCGACCACCACCGCCCACTCGTGGCCGAGGGCGTCGGCGTGACCGACGGGGATCTCGACGGGCTCGTCCTCCTGGCCCAGCCGGACGTCGTCGAAGGTGGCGAACACGCCCACGGCGTCGGCGACGCGCGCGATGCGGCGATAGCGATGCTCGACCGCGCGGTAGTTGTGCTCGTCCTGGAAGGAGCCGATCACGACCGGGCCGGCGGCGCGGGCGATCGTCTCCTCCTCGATCGACCGCGAGAGCGCGACGAGCGTGCGCTTGCTCAGGCGCTGCGGGCGAACCGGGTGATCGGCGGCGATCAGCGCGCCGAAGATCGACGGGGAGTCGGTGGTGCCCTCCAGGGAGCGGACGCGCTCCAGAGCAGCCGGGACGGACAGGCCGCGGTCGCGGAAGGCGATGACGCGCTTGATGGCGGCGACGTCGTCCTCGGAGTACACGCGGTACCCGGACGCGGTCCGGCCTGGCTCCGGAAAGCCGTAGCGTTGCTCCCACATGCGGATGGTCCCGGCGGCCACGCCGGTCTGTTCCGCCACGTCCTTGATCGCGAGCTTCTTCAAGAGGTCATTCCCCGACAAGCTACGGACGCGCGCCCGATACGGATTCTCCATGGACCAGCCGGGTAGCTCGTTGCCCGATGATCCTTGTCACTGGAGCCACCGGGTACGTCGGTTCACAGCTTGTCGACGAACTCCTTCAACGCGGTGAGCAAGTGCGCACGCTCAGCCGCCGCGGCGCGGGCAAGGGCGACGCGCGCAAGGGCGACGTGCTGTCGGGCCAGGGCCTGCCGGAGGCGCTCGAGGGCGTGGACGTCGCGTACTACCTCGTGCACTCGATGGGCGGCAAGGGCGGCAACTTCGCGGCCAAGGACCGCGAGGCGGCCGTCAACTTCGCCGAGGCGGCGGCGTCCGCGGGCGTCGAGCGCGTGATCTACCTCGGCGGGCTGGGCTCGGAGAACTCCGAGCACCTGCGCTCGCGCCACGAGGTTGCGAAGCTGCTGCGGGCACGCCTGGGGCACAAGGTCGTGTACGTGCGCGCGGCGATGATCATCGGCCCCGGCAGCGCGTCCTACGACATCCTCGAGCACCTCGTCAAGCGCCTGCCGGTGATGATCGTCCCGAAGTGGCTGGACACCAAGACGCAGCCGGTCGCCCTGCAGGACGTGATCTCCGCGCTCGCCGACCTGGCGCACACGGAGGACCCTCCCGAGGAGGTCCAGCTCGGCGGCGCCGACGTGTTGACCTATCGTGAGATGATGCGCCGCGCCGCCCCGCTGATGGGGCGCAGACCCCCGCTCGTCATCCGCGTCCCCGTGCTCACGCCCCGTCTGTCGTCCTACTGGGTCGCCCTTGTCACCCCGGTCGAGACAGGGCTCGTCAAACCGCTCGTGGACGGACTTGGCGCCGAGATGGTCGTCGAGCAGGCGCCGCCGCCCGGAATCAACGACGACCCGCTCGGCTTCGAGGACGCGGTACGTGTAGCGCTGAAGCGATGAAGCTGCTCAACCGCCAGGACGAGCGGCGGATCGCGAACGCGGTCATCGCCGACCCCGAAGAGCACACCGTGATGGACGAGACGGGCGCGGTCCGCTCGATCCAGGCGGCGAACGTCGAGATGCCCGAGGACGAGCTGCTCGCGCTGTGGAAGCCGATCAACCTCGAGCGGCTCGCCCGCACCTACTGGAAGTACCTGAGCCGGGTGACGCTCGGGATCATCCGCGTCACCTACACCGAGTCCGAACGGCTGGTCGTCGTCATCGGGCGCCCGTTCGTGCTGCTGCGGTTCCAGGCGCCCGAATACGAGATCGCCGACGGGCGCGGGATCGTGCAGTGGCAGATCCAGGACGGGCTGCTCGTCGCGCAGCGCAACGAGGGCTACCTGGAGATCGACGTCCGCCGCATCGAGTCCGACCGGCCGGGCTACGCGCGCATCCACGTCGAGGTCGAGATCGCGAACTTTTACCCGTCGATCGCCACCTGGGTCGCGCGCTGGGTCTACGTCAACACCCAGTCGCGCATCCACGTGCTCGTCACGCACGGCTTTCTGCGCTCGCTCGCCAGGCTGGAGCTCGAGGAGTCCGTCGTCGGCTCCTACGCCGACTCCAAGCCGACCAACGTCGGCGACACCCCGTGGCAGGGCGTCGCGGTGCTCACGCTGCTTGTAGGAGGGCTCTCGTCATACCTGCTGTCTCGACGAGCGCGGCGTGCGAAGAAGGGCTGGCGCCGATGGAGTTGATGAAGCCGTGGAAGAGCCCGCGGAAGCGGTGGGCGAGCACGTCCACGCCCGCGGCCCGCAGCGCGTCCGCGTAGGCCTCGCCTTCGTCGCGCAGCGGGTCGAAGCCGGCGGTGATGACCAGCGCACGGCTGGACTCGTGCAGCCGCGGCGACAGGATCGGCGAGTGCAGCGGGTTCGCCGGATCGGCGCCCTCGGGCAGGAAGTGACCCGCGTACCAGGTCATCAGTTCGTCGGTGAGGAAGAAGCCCTTGCCGAACAGGCGCCGGGACTCGCGCTCGCGCGTGACGTCCACCACCGGGTAGATGAGCAGCGCGAGCTCGGGGTCGTACTCGATCGCCAGCGTCGCGGCGAGGTTGCCGCCCGCGCTGTCGCCGCCCACCGCGAGCCGGTCGTGGCGCTCCGCCGCCCACTCGTACGCGCGCCGCGCGTCGTCGACGTAGGCCGGGAACGGGTGCTCGGGCGCCTTGCGGTACTCGACGCTGAGCACGTCCACGCCCGCGTGGCGGCAGAGCACGCGGCACGGCTGGTCGTGCGTGTCGAGGTCGCCGACCACGAAGCCTCCGCCGTGCAGGTACAGCAGCGTCGGCTTCTCACCGGGCTCGGCGTTCACGTACCGGCGCGCCGGCAGCCCGGCCACGCGCAGCTCCTCGACCGCCGCGACCGGGACCTTGCGCGGCCCGCCCGCGGTCGCCGCCTCCTCGCGGGTGAGCCGGCGCGCCTTCTCGACGCTCAGCCGCTCGTCATAGACCGGCTCGCCGAGGATCGGGCGCAGCGACAGCATGAGCTGCACGTCGGCCTCGAGCCGCTGGCCGTCGATGACGACGGGCGGCTTGCCCGACAACCGCCGCTGTACGCGCGCGGGCAAGCGCCCCAGGCGCGCCGCGATCGCGGCTTCGATGCGGTCGTCGATCACCCGTAGCGGTAGCCCGTCAGGGCGCGCAGCTTGTCGCGGTCGTGGCGGGAGGCGATCCGCCGCACCGTGCCCGAGCGCGAGCGCATCACCAGCGACTCCGTGGTCGCGCCGCGCGCGCCCTCGTAGTGCACGCCGCGCAGCACGTCGCCATCCGTCACGCCGGTGGCCGAGAAGAAGCAGTTCTCGCCCTTGACGAGGTCGTCGTGGGTCATCACCTTGGTGACGTCGTACCCCGCCGTTTCGGCCTTACTGCGCTCTTCGTCACTGTTCGGCCACAGGCGGCCGATCATGCCGCCGCCGTAGCACTTCAGTGCGGCCGCGGTGATCACGCCCTCGGGCGTGCCGCCGATGCCCCACAGCAGGTCGACGGGCCGGTTCGGGTCGGCCGCGAGCAGCGCTCCGGCGACATCGCCGTCGGTGATCAGGCGCACGCGCGCGCCCGCCTCGCGGATGGCCTGGATGCCCTCCTCGTGGCGCGGGCGGTCGAGCACGACGACCATCACGTCGCGCACCTCCACGCCCCGGCGCTCGGCCACGAGCTCGACCGTCTTGCCGAGCGGGCGGTCGAGGTCGAGCAGGTCCACGATCTCGTCGCGGCCGGCCATCTTCTCCATGTAGAAGACGGGGCCGGGATCGAACATCGTCCCGCGCTCGGACAGCGCGATCACCGACACCGCGTTCGGGCGGCCCTGGGCGGTCAGGCGCGTGCCGTCGAGCGGGTCGACCGCGATGTCCACGTGCGGCGGCGTGCCGTCGCCGACGACCTCGCCGTTGGCGAGCATCGGCGCCTCGTCCTTCTCCCCCTCGCCGATCACCACGATCCCGTCCATGTGGATCGTGTGCAGGACGGCGTGCATGCCGTCCACGGCCGCCTGGTCGGCCGCCTCCTTGTCGCCCATCCCGACGAAGCGCGCGGCCTGCAGCGCGGCGGCCTCGGTGACGCGCACGAGCTCGAGCGCGAGGTTGCGGTCCGGCGGCATGTCATCGCGAGGGGAGGCCATGCGCCGGAGGCTATAGCCTGCCGCCGCGTGAACGATGCGCTCGCTGAAGGGCCTGACGGGCGGCTGCGCTGCTGGTGGGGCGCGTCCTCGCCGGAGTACGTCGCCTACCACGACGACGAGTGGGGCCGGCCCGTGCGGGACAGCCGCGCGCTGTACGAGAAGCTGTGCCTGGAGGCGTTCCAGTCCGGGCTGTCCTGGATCACGATCCTGCGCAAGCGCGAGAGTTTCCGCGCGGCGTTCGCCGGGTTCGATCCGGCGGTGGTGGCTGAGTTCGGCGATGAGGACGTGGCGCGGCTGATGGCCGACGCGGGCATCGTCCGCAACCGCGCGAAGATCGAGGCGGCGATCGTCAACGCGCGCGCCGCGCTGACCGTCGACCTGGGCGAGCTGCTGTGGTCGTTCGCGCCTCCCGCTCGGCCCCGGCCGACCGATCGCGCCTCCGTTCCCGCCCTGACCGACGAGTCCACGGCGATGGCGAAGGAGCTCAAGCGGCGCGGCTTCAAGTTCGTCGGGCCGACCACCGCCTACGCGCTGATGCAGGCGTGCGGGCTGGTCGACGACCACATCGAAGGCTGCTGTGTTCCAGCGGCTTGACGCGGCGGGCGCGCCGCGGGAGGCGTCCTCGTGGCTGGCCGCGGCGGACCTCGGGTCGCTCGCGCGCTCCGAGCGGCCGCACGTGTTCTTCAACTTCGTCGGGACGCTGGACGGGCGCGCCGCGCTGGACGGGTCCACGAAGCCGCTCGGCGGCCCGGCCGACCTCGAGATGCTGCTCTCGTTGCGCGCCGCCGCCGACGCCGTGCTGATCGGCCCGGGCACCGTGCGCGCCGAGGGCTACGGGCGGCTCGTCGGGCCCAAGCGGCGGCCGACCTCGCCCCCGGCCGTCCTGCTCTCCCGCCGCTTCGACATCCCGTGGGAAGCGGGGCTGTTCGCGGCCGCCGACCAGCCCGTGATCGTCTACGGCCCGGCCGACGCGGGCGAACCGCCGGCGGGGATCGCCGCGCCGGTCGAGGTCGTCCGGCTGGACGAATGCACGCCCGCCCGCGCGCTCGCGGACCTGCGCGCACGGGGCGTCCGCGCGCTGCTCAGCGAGGGCGGCCCGACGCTGTTTCGGTCCCTGCTCGTCGACCAGCTGGTCGACGAGCTGTTCCTCACGTTGACGCCGGTGATCACCGGTGACGAGGCCGAGCTGTCGATCGTCAGCGGCGGCCGGCTGCCGGATCTCGCCCGGTTCTCACTGCGTTGGATCCTGCGCAGCGAGGACGAACTGTTCCTGCGTTACGCGTTCGCTCGCTAAATTCGGAGGTCGATGGTGCGGCGGGTACTGGTGTTGATGCTGCTTTCGCTCGCGGCCCCTTCGGCCGCGCACGCGGCGACGCTCACCGTGACGGGCGGCGAGCTCCGTTACGTGGCGCAGGCCGGGACGGTGAGCAACGTGACGATCACCCAGTCCGGGTCGTCGGTCACGATCAGGCGTGGCCCACAGGACGACGACGCGTTGGTCACGAACTCCGCGTGCTCGCCGTCGACGGACACCGAGATCACGTGTTTCTCGATCGTGCGGCTGGCCTTTGAGCTCGGTGACCGGAGCGACCGCGTCACGGCGACCACCGACAGCCCCGTGGGACTGAACGTCCTCGTGCCAATGACGGTGACCGGCGGCGAGGGCAGCGACGCCATCGACACGGGCTTCGGCAACGACACCGTCGACGGTGGCCTCGGCGACGACGAGATCGATTCTGGGCCGGGCAACGACGTGTTGCGTGGCGGCGACGGCAATGACGCGCTCGCGCCGAACACCGGCACGGACGGGGTCAGCGGCGGCGAAGGCATCGACTCCGTGACCTATGGCCTTCGCGACGTCCCGACCTTCACGCTGGACGCCCAGGCGAATGACGGTGAGCCGAACGAGAACGATCTGATCGGTGTCGACGTCGAGAATGTCGAAGGCTCCGCTCGCAACAACGGCGTCGTCGCGATCACCGGCGACGGTCGCGCGAACCATCTCGAGGTCACTGCCGGCCGGGGCGTGCTCGTCGGGAACGAAGGCCCCGACGTCCTCGAGGGTGGCGCGTCCGACGACACCATCAACGCCCGCGACAGCTCGCCCGACACCGTGATCTGCGCCGGCGGCGTCGACACCGTGCTCGCCGACACGCTCGACCTCGTCGCGCCCGGGTGCGAGAACGTCTCCGTGCAGGCCTCGCCCGGCGGGCCGTTCGACGACCGCGCGCCGGGCGTCACGTGGTCGGCGCCGGAGACCGCCGCCGCGCTGAACCCGAACCGGGCCACGACGCTGCGCGTGGACGCGTCCGACGACCGGGGACTGGCGAAGGTGCAGTTCCTCGACGACGACCGGCTCATCTGTGAGGACTTCGCGGCTCCGTTCGAGTGCGCGTTCCAGCCGCGCGGCGGGGACGTCGGTCGCAACACGCTGATCGCGATCGCCGTCGACACGGCCGGCCAGACGACGAGCGTCGTGCGGCCGGTGACCGTGCGGCGGTTCACCCCGGCGGCACTCAGCCTCTCGCTGCGCCCGAGCCGCGACCGGCGCGCGCCGTACTCCTTCCGCGCCACGGGCTCGCTGCGGCGCCCCGGCGTGGTCGCGCCGTCCCAGGGCTGCACCGGCCGCGTCGTCATCTCGGCCAAGCGCGGCTCGAAGACCGTCTCAACGACCCGCACTCCCCTCACCCGCACATGCGACTACGCCGTGACGGTGCGCTTCCGCACGCGCGTCTCGAGCCGCGTCCGCCTGGTCGCGAAGTTCGAGGGCAACGAAGTGCTCTCGTCACGCTCGGCGCCCGGCCGCACCGCCCGCCTGGGCTAGCGTCCAGCGGATGGACATAGAGGGAGTGAACGCACTCGTCGCGGGCGGGGCGTCGGGCCTGGGCGCCGCGACCGCCCGCGCGCTGCACGCCAGGGGCGCGAACGTCACCATCGCCGATCTGAACGCGGACGTCGGCCAGGCGCTCGCCGACGAACTGGGCGCGCGATTCGTGCGCGCCGACGTGACCGACGCCGCCCAGGTCGAGGCCGCGATCCCCGACGGCCTGCGCATCAGCGTCGTCTGCGCCGGCATCGGCCACGCCGAGAAGGTCGCGGGCCGCAAGGGCGCGCACGCGCTGGACGCGTTCGAGCGCGTGATCCGCGTGAACCTGATCGGCACCTTCAACGTGCTCCGGCTCGCCGCCAACACGATGCTGGCCAACGAGCCCGACGAGCGGGGCGAGCGCGGCGTCCACATCAGCACGGCCTCGATCGCCGCCTACGACGGCCAGATCGGCCAGACCGCCTACTCGGCCTCCAAGGGCGGGATCGTCGGCCTCACCCTCCCCGCCGCCCGCGACCTCGCGCAGAGCGGCATCCGCGTGTGCGCGATCGCCCCGGGCCTGTTCGACACCCCGCTGCTCGCCGGACTGCCGGAGGAGGCGCGCCTCGCGCTCGAAGCGGGCGTCCCGTTCCCCTCGCGGCTCGGCCGCCCGGACGAGTACGCCGCGCTCGCGCTGCACATCGTCGAGAACCAGATGCTCAACGGCGAGGTCATCCGCATCGACGGTGCCCTCCGCATGCCACCTCGTTAAGGCCGTACGAGCACCTCGACGATCTTTGAGGTCCCCGGGGCATACGGGAGGTCGGGATCGGCCCGCACGACCGCGCGGAACCGGTAGCGGGTTCTCACACTGGTGTTGGTGAAGCGGTAGCTCGCGGCGAACCGGCCTCGCCGCAAGGCGGCGGTGCGGAACGGCACCCACTTGCGTCCCGCACGCGCCTGTAGCTCGACGCGCACACCAGGCGCCGTCGCCCCGGGGATGGAGCCGCGGAACTTGACGGATCGCCCGTTGCGCGTCTTCGACGGCGTCGCGCGCAGCCTCAAGGGCGCACGCACGTTGACCTCGGCGATCGCCTCGGAGGCCCCGTACCGGATCCGGTAGACGCGAGACGGCCCGGGTCCCACCGGAACCGAGAAGCGTCCTGAGGAGTCAGTGACTGCCGTTTCGAGCTGGGTGAACGTCGTCCCGTCTGCGTTGACGCGCCATGCGACTTCGACGGCAGCATCCGGGAGAGGAGCGTCGTCAAGGCCGTCCACACTGCCTTCGAGGTGAGCTCTTGCTCCGTAGACGACTTGTAGGGTTGCCTTGCGCAAGGACACCCGTCCCGGGACGGTACGACGCTCCGTGGACTGGTGGTTCTTGGTAACAACTGCAACCGGCCCGACGCTGGTTCGGTTCCCGGCGACGTCGACGAGCCGGAGCTCGAGGTTATGCGCACCGTCCGCGAATGCTCGCGTATCGACGGGGACCATGACACGACCCGTGGTGGGACATGGAACCGGCGCGACGTGAGGCTTCACGCAGGCGAGGTCACCCACGTCGACGCGCCGATGGACCACGCCGTCGACCAGCAGTTCTGCACCCTGAACTCCGCCTCCACGGTCGACAAAGTCGGCCGACACGCTCAAGCTCCCGGAAAGCGGCCGGGTCGGACCAATCGTCGAGAGATCCGAGCGTGTCACCGTCGGCATCCACACGTCTCGAAGCACCACGTCGAGCCGCTCGACAGCCGCTGTGGTCGTTGTTTCGGGGTGGCACTCGCCCTCGGTTTCCTCCCCACATCTCAATTCGAAGCCGAGATGAGACCCGTTGAGGTTCGTCAGCTCTCTCCATTGGAACCCGTTAGCGGGGGTTGATCCACACCACGGGACCGAAACCCTTGAGATGCCCATCAACCCGCCACCCGCCCCAGAAGCCGCTGCCCGCGACGAACCCGTACGAGCGCAGCGCCGCGACGGTCAAGTCCTCAGGTGCGTCCCACAGCCACGACACGACGAACGGTAGACCGCCGAGCCGCATCCCGTCGGCGGTGAGGCCAAATGAACCACCAGCCGTCCCGCATGTGTCCGCGAACATCCAGTCGGCGTTCCGCGACTTGCGCCAACCGCTCAGCGGGACCGGTCCTCTCTCCGTCGAGCACATTGAGACGACGTACGTGCCCGGCGGGTCCGCGGCTCCCGCTACATCGCTCATCCCACACAGGCACGCCGCAAGCATCAGCGGCAGCACGCAAGTCCGGCGAATCATGCCCTGCATAGGCCCTCCATCGAAAAGTTCTCCCCCCTGCGGGCCGAGCAGTGTCTCTCGATTTCGGTGTCGACGCAACCCAGTACTTGGCTCGCTAGATTTGAGCTTGCCGGACTGAGATCTTGTTGTGGCCCCCGTGTGAGCCTGGTACTCTTGCAGTCACCTACCCAAGGTAAGTTGCTACAGAAAGTGAAGCCACACGCCATGACATCGCTCCTGCTCGTCCCGCTGGACGACACGGTGGTCTTCCCCACCATGGATGTGACGCTTCCCGTCCGCGTGGGCGACGAGGAGCGCGTGCTGCTCGTTCCGCGCCACGAGGGCGAGTTCGCGAAGGTCGGCACCATCGCCGAGGTCACCGATCACGTCCGACTTCCGGGTGGCGGCCGCGCCGTCTCCCTCTCCGGCGTGGGTCGCGGCGTCGCCGGCGCCGCCCACACCGATTCGCTCGGCCGCCTCATGGTCGAGGTCGAAGAGCACTACGACGACGTGCCGGTCGACGGCGCGACGCGCAACCTCGAGCGCGAGTACCGCGCGATCATCGAGGAGATCCTCGAGCTGCGCGGCGCCGACGCGCGCATCGCCGAGTTCCTGCGGGCCATCGGCGATCCCGGCCCGCTCGCCGACACCATCGGCTACGCGCCCGACGTCTCCTTCGAGGACAAGCTCAAGGCCCTCGAGACGCTCGACGTGACCGAGCGCCTCCAGCTCGTGGTCGACCTCCAGCGCGAGCGCCTGGTCGATCTCCAGTTGCGCAAGAAGATCCGCGAGGACGTGCAGTCCGGCGCGGACAAGCAGCAGCGCGAGTACGTGCTGCGCAAGCAGATGGAGTCCATCCAGCGCGAGCTGGGTGAGGACGGCGCCTCGGTCGCCGAGGAGTACCGCCGCAAGATCGCCGAAGCCGGCATGCCCGACTCCGTCAAGGAGCAGGCCGAGAAGGAGCTCGCGCGCCTGGAGCGCATGGGCGAGCAGTCCGGCGAGGCGTCGATGATCCGCACGTACCTCGACTGGCTGATCGCGGTGCCGTGGAGCAAGACCTCCGACGAGAAGCTCGACCCCGAGGCCGCGCGCGAGGTGCTCGACGCCGACCACGCGGGGCTCGAGGACGTCAAGGACCGCATCACGGAGTACCTGGCGGTCAAGAAGCTGCGCGAGGAGCGCGGCATCAAGGAGGACAAGCGCTCCGGCGCCATCCTCACGCTGATCGGCCCGCCCGGCACCGGCAAGACCTCGATCGGCGAGTCGATCGCCCGCGCGACCGGCCGCGAGTTCGTGCGCATGAGCCTCGGCGGCGTCCGCGACGAGGCCGAGATCCGCGGCCACCGCCGCACGTACATCGGCGCGCTCCCGGGCCGCCTGGTGCGCGCGCTGCGCGACGCGGGGACCATGAACCCGGTGATCATGCTCGACGAGGTCGACAAGGTCGGCGCCGACTGGCGCGGCGACCCGAGCGCGGCCCTGCTCGAGGTGCTCGACCCGGCGCAGAACCACAGCTTCCGCGACCACTACCTGGACGTGGAGCTCGACCTCTCGCAGGTCATGTTCATCGCCACCGCGAACGTCGCGGAATCGATCCCCGGACCGCTCCTGGACCGTATGGAGGTCATCCGCTTCGACGGCTACACCGTGGCTGAGAAGACCGCCATCGCCCGCGGCTACCTGTGGCCGCGCCAGCGCGAGCGCAACGGCCTGCTCGAGGAGGAGGTCTCGATCACCGACGAGCTCCTGACGCAGGTCGTCATGGAGTACACGCGTGAGGCCGGCGTCCGCAACCTCGAGCGCGAGCTCGGCACCATCCTGCGCAAGACCGCGACGCAGATCGCGTCCGGGAAGGTGGAGGCGCCCGTGGCGATCAGCGAGCCGCTGATCCGCGACGCGCTCGGCCGCCAGAAGGTCTGGCAGGAGGCGGCGCTGCGCACGGCCGTCCCGGGCGTGGCCACGGGCCTCGCGGTGACCGGGATCGGAGGCGACGTCCTGTTCATCGAGGCCACGGCCATGAAGGGCAAGGACGGCCTCGTGCTCACCGGCCAGCTGGGCGACGTGATGAAGGAGTCGGCGCGGATCGCGCTCTCCTACGTCCGCGGCCACGCCGACGAGCTGCACATCCCCGAGGACGCGTTCGAGAACCGCGAGTTCCACGTGCACGTGCCCGCGGGCGCGATCCCGAAGGACGGCCCGTCCGCCGGCGTGACGATGGTCACGGCGCTGGCGAGCCTGCTCTCCGGGCGCCCCGTCAAGCACACCGTGGGCATGACCGGCGAGGTCACCCTGCAGGGCCGCGTGCTCCCGATCGGCGGCCTCAAGCAGAAGGTCCTGGCCGCGCACGCCGCGGGCCTGACGACCGTGATCCTCCCCGAGCGCAACCGCGGTGACCTCGACGACGTCCCGAAGGACGTCCGCGAGGCGATGAGCTTCCACCCGGTCGTGAGCATCGACGAGGTGCTCGAGCTGGCCCTGGAGCCTGCGCCGAATACGGTGGCTGTGTGACGGCAGCCTTCCGGCGCTATGGAGAAGGCGGCGGCGAACCCGTGGGAGGGCGCCGCCGCCAACCCCTCCCCCCGCCGGAGGGGCCCCGGATGCCCGGGCTCAACCGCCGGATCATCAAGCTCTTCCGGCCCTATCGCGGCCGGCTGTTCACCGTCCTGGCGCTGATCGCGTTCAGCGCGGCGCTGGGGATGGTGACCCCGTTCCTGCTGCGCGACATCCTCGACGTCGCGATCCCCGAGAACCGCGACGGCCTGCTCGGCGTGCTCGTCGGCGGGATGATCGCGATCGCCGTCGTCACCGCGATCCTGGGCGTCGGGCAGACGTGGCTGACGAACGTCGTCGGCCAGCGCGTGATGCACGACCTGCGCACGCAGGTCTACCGCCACCTGCAGCGCCTCTCGCTCGCGTTCTTCACCAAGACCCGCACGGGCGAGATCCAGTCCCGGATCGCCAACGACATCGGCGGCGTGCAGTCCGTGGTCACGAGCACCGCGGCGTCGATCGTCGGCAACGTGACGACGGTCATCGCGTCCGTGGTCGCGATGTTCCTGCTCGACTGGCGCCTGGCGCTGTTCAGCCTCGCGCTGCTGCCGTTCTTCGTCTACCTCGCGCGCCGGGTCGGCAACGAGCGGCGCAAGATCACGACCGTCAAGCAGGGCGCGATGGCCGACATCTCCGCCCTCGTGCAGGAGTCGCTCTCCGTGAGCGGCGTCCTGCTCGGCAAGACGATGGGACGCGGCGAGGAGCTCGCGTCGCGCTTCGACCGCGAGTCCGAGAACCTGGCCGACCTCGAGGTCAAGTCGCGCATGGCCGGGCGCTGGATGATGAGCGCGATCCAGACCAGCTTCGCCGTGATGCCCGCGCTCGTCTACCTGTTCGCGGGGCTCGCGCCGGGCGCGGCCTCGATCGGCACGATCGTCGCCTTCACGACGCTGCAGACGCGGCTGTTCTTCCCCGTCCAGTCGCTGCTGAGCGTGGCCGTGGACATCCAGACGTCCACCGCGCTGTTCGAGCGCGTCTTCGAGTACCTGGACCTGCACGTGGACATCGAGCCCGGCACGAAGACGCTCGGCGACGTCAAGGGCGAGGTCCGCTTCGAGCACCTCTGGTTCCGCTACGGCGACGAGTGGACGCTGCAGGACGTCGACCTCACGGTCCCGGCCGGCACGCGCACCGCGCTGGTCGGCGAGACCGGCGCGGGCAAGACGTCGCTCGGCTACCTCGCGGCGCGGCTGTACGACCCCGAGCGCGGCGCGGTCACGATCGACGGGACCGACCTGCGCGAGCTGAGCTTCGAGGCGCTCGCAGACGCCGTCGGCGTCGTCTCCCAGGAGACCTACCTGTTCCACGCGTCGGTGCGCGAGAACCTGCGCTTCGCCAAGCCGTCCGCGAGCGACGAGGAGATCGAGGCGGCGGCCCGCGCGGCGCAGATCCACGACACGATCGCCGCCCTGCCCGAGGGCTACGAGACGGTCGTCGGCGAGCGCGGCTTCCGCTTCTCCGGCGGCGAGAAGCAGCGCATCGCGATCGCCCGCACGATCCTGCGCAACCCGCCCGTGCTCGTGCTCGACGAGGCCACGTCGGCCCTCGACGTGCAGACCGAGCGCGCCGTCGGGGAGGCGCTCGAGTCCCTCGCCGAGGGCCGGACGACCATCGTCATCGCGCACCGCCTCTCCACGGTGCGCGACGCCGACCAGATCGTCGTGCTCGACCGTGGCCGGGTCGCCGAGCGCGGCGCCCACGAGGAGCTGCTCGCACTCGGCGGCCGGTACGCCTCGCTCGTGGCGCGCGACTCAGACGTAGGCGCTCGCGGCGCGCTCCACTGAGGCCGCGTAGCCGCCGCCGAACAGCGCGGCGTGCACGAGCAGCGGGAACAGCTGGTAGAGCGGCACACGCTCCTGCCAGCCGGGCGCCAACGGGTGCCGATCCTCGTACGCGGCGAAGAACTGCCGGCCAGGGTCGCCGAAGAGGGTGAGCATCGCCAGGTCGACTTCGCGGTGCCCGCCGTGCGCGGCCGGGTCGATCAGCCAGGCCCGCCCGCGCCGATCCCAGTGCACGTTCCCGCTCCAGAGGTCGCCGTGCAGACGCGCGGGCGGCTCCGGCGGGCCCGCGAGCTCCGCGATCCGGTCGCAGACGGACTCGACCGCGCGGAGGCCGCGCGCGGACAGGCCGGCGCGCGCGAGCAGCGGCCGCAGGCGCCGCTCGGCGTAGAACGTGGGCCAGTCCGGACACGGATCGTTGGGCACGCGCAGCGGCCCGATGCGCAGCGGCGGACGCCCCGCGATGCGGCCCGGCGACGGCGCGGCGTCGCCTCTCACCTCCGGCGGCGTCGTGCCCCAGTCGTCCGCGCCCGCCGCGTGGACGGCCGCCAAACCCGCGCCGAACGCGGCCCCGTCGCCGCGCGTGCCCTCGTCGACCCAGTCGAGCACGAGCACCTCGTCGGAGACGCCGAGGACCTTAGGAACGCGCAGGGCGCCCGGCTCGGCGAGCCAGCGCAGCCCGGCGGCCTCGGCGACGTACTCACCGGGCTGGACGCCGGCACGGGTCTTGACGAAGCCGAACGACTCGTCGCCGAACTGGACTTTGTAGGCGACGTTGATGTCGCCGCCGCGGACGGGCGTGAGCGAGCGGACCGTGCGGCCCGTCGCGGCCTCAATCGCGGATCGCATCGAGCAGGCCCCGGCACGCGGCCTCGACCTGGTCGAGCACGGTCTCGAAGCCCTGCGGGCCGCCGTAGTAGGGATCGGGGACGTCGAGGTCGGGGGCGCCCGCGCTCGCAGGGTCGAACTCGCGCAGCAGCCGCGCCTTCGCGGCCGCCTCCTGCGACGGCGCGACGGCGCGGATGCCCGCGAGGTTCTCACGGTCCATGGCGAGCAGGAGGTCGAAGTCGTCGAAGTCGTCGACCGTGAGCTGGCGCGCGGCGCCCTCCAGCGTGATCCCGCGCGCCCGGGCGGCCGCGGTGGCGCGCCGGTCCGGCGGGTCGCCGGCGTGCCAGCCACCCGTCCCCGCGCTGTCGATGACGATCTCGTCCTCGAGCCCGGCCTCGCGCACGAGCGAGCGCATCACGCCCTCCGCCGTGGGCGAGCGGCAGATGTTGCCCATGCAGACGAACAGGATCCGGGTCATGCCGGCCGCGATCCTACGCGGGCGATCGCGTCGGCCGCGCATCGGGCGCCCGCCGCCAGCGCAGCCGTGACGTCCCCGCCGAGCCACGCGGACAGAAAGCCGGCCGCGAACGCGTCGCCGGCGCCCGTGGTGTCGACGACGTCGTCCACCGGGACCGCCGGGCCCGTCACCGTCTGCGCCCCGTCGGTCCAGGTCGCGCCGCCCGCGCCGCGTTTGGTCACGACCTCGGGCGCATCGATCTGCGGGCCGAGCACCTCGGCCTCGTCCGCGTTGGGGAGCAGCAGGTCGACCGGGGCGACCCGCTGCAGGAAGATCGGGTCGTTGGCGAGCGGCGCGGCGGACGCCGGGTCGATGCTGATGCGCATGCCGGCCTCCCGGGCGCGCTCGATCGCGGTCATCGCGGCCAGCCGGGAGCCCGGTCGCATCAGCGCGTAGCCGGACACGTGCAGGATGTCGCCCTCGAGCGGCGGGAGGTCCTCGGCCGCGAGCGCGTCGTTGGCGCCCGGGTCCGGGAGCATCGTCCGCTCGCCGCCGGGCGCGACGAGCACGATGCAGGTGCCGGTGACGCGGACCGGGTCGCGTACGACCTCCAGCCGCACGCCGTCGAGCCCGCTGAGCGCGACCTCGGCCAGCGGGTCGGCCCCCACGCGGCCGATCAGCGTCGTCTCGACGCCCAGCCTCGCCAGCCACGCGGCCACGTTGGCGCCGCCACCGCCGCCGCGCAGCGAGATGCTGGCCGGCGTGTCGCTGTCGACCGCCAGCGACGTCTCCTGCACCGCGACGATGTCCACGTTCACGTCCCCGAGGACCAGGACCTTCGTCACAGCGCCGCCGCGATCTGCGCGGCCAGCGCCGCGTTGCGCAGCACCAGGCGCACGTTCGCGCGCAGGCTCTCGCCCTCCGTCTGCGAGTGGAAGCGCTCGAGCAGGAACGGCGTCACGTCGCGGCCGGAGATCCCCTCGGCGGCCGCGGCCTCCAGGCCCTCGGCCAGCACGCGGTCGTGGAGCTCGGCGTCCATCGGCTCGTCGAGCGGGTTCGCGACCACGACGCCGCCGGGCGCGCCCACCTCGTCCCGCGCGCGCAGCACGGACGCCGCCTCCTCCGGCGACTCGACGCGCCAGGTGATCGGCACGCCGCTCGACGCGAGGTAGAAGGCCGGGAAGGTGTCCGTGCGATAGCCGAGCACCGTGACGTTGAGCGTCTCCAGCCGCTCCAGCGTCGCGCGGATGTCGAGAATCGACTTCACGCCCGCGCACACGACGCAGATGCCGGTGCGGGCGAGCGTGCCGAGGTCCGCGGACTCGTCGAACGTCTCGACCGCGCCGCGGTGCACGCCGCCGAGCCCGCCCGTGGCGAACACGCGGATGCCGGCCCGGTCGGCGAGATGCGAGGTGGCCGCGACGGTCGTCGCCCCGTCCTCCCCGCGCGCGAGCACGGCGGGCAGGTCGCGCACGCCGCACTTGGCGACTTCGCCGGAGTAGGCGAGCGCCTCCAGCGCGTCTTCGTCGAGCCCGATGCGGACCTCGCCGGCGAGGATCGCGATCGTCGCGGGCACGGCCCCGTGCTCGCGCACCGTGGCCTCGATCTCCCGCGCGACGCGCAGGTTGTCCGGCCGCGGAAGGCCGTGGGCGATGATCGTGCTCTCCAGCGCCACGACCGGCTGTCCGGCCGCGAGCGCCGCTTGAACTTCAGGGTCGACGCGCACGCCGAGCACGTTAGCCGCGCGGCGCCGGCCGGCCCGCGGGGGACATGCGCGGGCCGGCCGGGGGAGTGCGCCGCACTCAGCTAGCGCTGCTCGTCGGCTTCGCCCTCGATGGGCTCGTCCTCGGCGAGGATCTTGTAGAGCTGCCGGCGGGTCTCGGCCAGGATCTTCTTGGCCTCTTCGGTGTGGCCGGCGGCGACAACCTGCATGGCGGCGGCGCCGACCTGGAACATCAGGCCCCTCAGGTCCATGACGTTCTCGTCGACGTCGCCCGTCGCGGCGGCGAACGGGTCGCCGAGCTCCTCGCGGTTGGTCTCGACGTACGACCGGCCCTCGTCGGTGAGCTCGAAGGCGCGCTTGCCCTCGAACTCGACGGCGCGGACCAGGCCCTCGTCCTCGAGCTGCTGGAGGGCCGGGTAGACCGAGCCGGGGCTCGGCTTCCACAGGCCGTCCGTGCGCCGCTCGATCTCCTGGATCAGCTGGTAGCCGTTCTGCGGCCCGCCCTCGATCAGGAGCAGGAGCGCCGCGCGCACGTCGCCGCGACGGGCACGTCCGCCGCGCCGATGGGGACCGCCGCGGTGACCGCCCGGGCCACCCGGGCCGCCGTAGAACAGCGCCTTGAACATGCGGGGATCGGCCCAGGGCGGGCCGCCGCGGCCACCGCTGGCCATGAACTGGAGGAGCTCCTCCAGCCCGCGCCCTCCTCGGGAATGGCGGTGGTGGTGATGGCGGCCCCGAGGACCGCACCAGTCGGAAGCAGATGCTGCGTACATGGGTTCTCATTCCCTTCTTCGATGTGTTCCGATGCGTCAAAGATATATCGCGATAGTCTCCCTTGTCAAGGTGGTCTGTACGCAGGTCGGCTTGCGTACCCTCCTGAGCACCCATGTCCGAGCAGCCGCCCACCTCCCGCATCGCCCGCACACGCCGCTTCGGCGGCCTGGTCGCCGGCCAGGGCCTGCGCTGGGCCGGCACGCGCGCGGCCAACGCCCTGCGCAGCGAGGAGGCGGCGGACGCGGCCACCGGCGAACGCGCCGCCGCGACCGCCAACGAGCTCGTCAAGCAGCTCGGCCAGATGCGCGGGGCGGCGATGAAGATCGGGCAGGTGCTCTCGACCGTCGAGTTCACCGCGATCCCCGAGTCCGAGCGCGAGGAGTTCAAGAACACGCTCGCGACCCTGCGCGACGACGTCCCGCCGTTGCCGTTCAAGGCGATCGAGAAGCTGCTCAAGGAGGAGCTCGGCACGCCGGCCGCGAGCGCGTTCAGCGAGTTCGAGCGCGAGGCGTTCGCCGCGGCCTCGATCGGCCAGGTGCACCGCGCCATCACCAAGGACGGCCGCGAGGTCGCGGTCAAGGTCCAGTACCCCGGGATCGCGGAGGCCGTCGAGACCGACCTGCGCAACCTCCAGATGCTGTTCCCGCTGGTCCGCCGCCTCGCCCCCGGGCTCGACGTCAAGGCGCTCGCGGGCGAGCTGCGCGAGCGCATCGGCGAGGAGCTCGACTACGAGGTGGAGGCCCAGCACCACCGCGCGATGGAGCGCGGCTGGCGCGGCCACCCGTTCGTGTTCATCCCGCCCGTGGACACGCAGCTCAGCCACCGCCGGGTGCTCGTCACCGAGCTCATGCGCGGCCGCCGCTTCGACGTCGTCAAGACGCTGCCGGACACCGAGCGCGACCGCTTCGGCGAGATCGTCTTCCGCTTCTTCTTCGGCACCCTCACGCACCTGCGCCGCGCGGCCGGCGACCCGCACCCGGGCAACTACCTCTACCTCGAGGACGGCCGCGTCGGCTTCCTCGACTTCGGTCTGATGCGCGTCGTCGACGCCGACTATCTGCAGGGCGAGCGCGAGCTCGCGCAGGCCATCATGCGCAACGACGCCCGGGCCGTCAAAGCGGATCTCGCCCGGCTCGGCTACCTGCCCAAGCCCGACGAGTTCGAGGCCGAGGCGCTGCTCGGCCAGCTGCGGATGGCGGCCTCCTGGTACCTGGATCCCGGCCGGCGCCGGCTCACCTCGGCCGACGTGGCCGCGCTGATCGAGGAGGGCTCGTCACCGCGCTCGCCGTACTTCGCGCAGATGCGCCGCCAGACGATTCCCCCGCAGGCGCTGCTCATCCGCCGCATGGAGAGCCTCGTGTTCACGACGCTCGGCGACGTGCGCGCGGAAGCCGACTGGAACGCGCTCGGCTCCGAGTACTGGGAGAGCGCGCCGCCCAGCACGCCGCTGGGCGAGCAGGACCACGCGTTCTGGCAGCGCTAGAAGGTCGCTGAAGAACGTGCGGTGCGCCTCATGTGGTGCAGCCGGGGATGCCTCGGGCCGCCCGCGACGAGTGATGCGTGCCTCTGGCACGTGAACGTCGTGGGTGGCGCGAGGCGCCGCGGATGTGCCGCAGGAGATGTGCCGGTGTTCTTCAGGGGCCTTCTAGGCGGGGACCGCGGACTCGCGGTCGGCAGCGGCGAGCACGGCGCCCAGCAGCCCGGGGAAGCGCGCGTCGACCTCTTCACGGCGCAGCGTCACGTGGCGGTGCGTGCCCTCGGCCCGCGTGCGCGTGAGCCCTGCCTCGCGCAGCACCTTGAAGTGATGCGACCGGGTCGCCTTCGACACGCCGACGTCGAACGCGCCGCACGTGGCCTCGCCCCGGCAGGCCAGCTCGCGCACGATCGCGACCCGCACCGGGTCGCTGAGCGCGGCCATCATCACCGCCAGGGAAACCGCCTCGAGTTCAGGCTCGTCGAAGTGCATGTTCGACGTCCATCGTACCGCTAGCTAGAGACCCAACTCACGAACTCCGAGCTCGTCAGCGCCGAGGTGGTGGGCCAGCTCGTGGCGCACCGTGCGCGTCACCTGGTCGCGCAGCAGGTCCGGGTCGTGCCCGAAGTCGCGCAGCAGTGTGTCCCGGAAGATGATGATGCGGTCGTGGTAGTTGTCGCGCGCGACCGTGTCGCCCTGGTAGAGCCCGTACGCGCGCGCCTTACGGCCCTTGTCGGAGATCACGACCGGCACCCGCTCGAGCGCCTTGATCAGCAGGTCCGGGAGGTCGTCCAGCGCCTCCTGGACCAGCGTCTCGAAGTCCACGGGGTTGAACGGGTCCAGCTCCATGAACTCGCCCTCGTCGGGCTCGGCCGCGAGGTTCTCGCGCGCGAGCCGCTCGGACCGGATCACGATCCGCTCGAACTCGGCCTCGCTCTCCGGGTCCTGGTAGTTGGCCAGCCGCGAGACGATCAGCCCGATGACGATCGCGGCGAGCGCGCCCGCGCTGATCACGAGCGCGATCACCTCCAGCGCACGCAGCCAGCCCTGCTGCGACAGCCCCTGCGTCAACGCCGCGAACGACAGCGCGAGCGCGAGGCACAGGACGAGGGAGAGAGCGAGCCGTCGCCCGGCAGGCCAACGTGAGAGCATGCTCTGAGGCTACCTGAGGGTGCGCGCGATCACGAGACGCTGGATCTCGTTCGTGCCCTCGTAGATCTGCGTGATCTTGGCGTCGCGCATGTAGCGCTCGACCGGATACTCGTTCACGTACCCGTATCCGCCCAGCACCTGCACGGCTTCGACGGTGACGGCCATCGCCGTGTCCGACGCGAACAGCTTGGCCATCGCGGAGTACTTGCCAGCGTCCGCCTCGTGACGATCGATCTTCGAGCTGGCGCGATACAGCAGCTCGCGCGCGGCCGCCGTGCGCGTCTCCATGTCGGCGAGCTTGAACTGGATGCCCTGGAACTCCGCGATCGCCTGGCCGAACTGCTTGCGCTCGTTGGCGTAGGCGACGGCGTGGTCGGTCGCGCCCTGGGCGATGCCGACGGCCTGCGCGGCGACCCCGAGCCGCGAGTGGTCGAGCGTGCCGAGCGCGACGTTCATGCCCTTGTTCTCCGTGCCGATCAGGTTCGCGGCGGGCACGCGGACGTCGTCGAAGATCGGCTGGCCGGTCGGCGAGCCCTTGATGCCGAGCTTGTGCTCGAGCTTGCCGACGGAGAACCCGGAGCGGTCGGCCTCCACGACGAAGGCGCTGATGCCGCGCGAGCGACCCGCGCTCGGGTCCGTCTTGGCGAAGACGATGTAGAAGTCGGCGATCCCCAGGTTCGAGATCCAGTTCTTGGAGCCGTTGATGACCCACTCGTCGCCGTCCTTGACCGCGCGGGTGATCATCCCGCCCGGGTCAGAGCCGGCCTCGGGCTCGGACAGCGCGAACGCCGGCGACCACTCACCCGACGCGCACTTCGGGAGGAAGCGCTGCTTGAGCTCGTCGGAGCCGAAGAGCTTGATCGGCAGCGTGCCGAGGTCCTGCAGCATCAGGATCAGCGCGGAGGAGGCGCACGCCTTCGCGACCTCCTCGATCGCGACGCTGAGCATCAGCGCGCCCGTGCCCGTCCCGCCGTACTCCTCGTCGAACGGGAGCCCGAGCAGGTCCTGCTCGGCGAACAGCTTGCGGATGTCCCACGGGTACTCGGCCTTCGCGTCGATCTCCGCCGCGCGCGGAGCGACCCGCTCACGCACGATCTGGCGGATCATGTCCCGGAACTCCAGCTGGTCCTGGGTCAGCGCGTAGGTGTCAACGTCAGTTGTCGGCGGCATGGCCACCTAGTTTGGCGCGCCGTGGCCGCGGGGATCCATGACCCGACATGGGAATCGGATCCTCACTCTTTCTGATCGCCGTCGGCGCGATCCTCTACTTCGCCATCGACGCCGACGTCTCGGGCATCGAGATTTCGACCGTCGGGATCATCCTGATGGTCATCGGGATCATCGGGCTGATCATCACCCTGTTCTTCCTGGGCGGATGGCGCGCGCGTCACCGGACGGTCGTCGAGGAACGCCCGGTGACGCGGGATCGCGAGTACTACTAGAGGCCCTGCGGATGGCGGACGGTGAAGCCGTCCGTCGGGCGCATCTTCGTCGACCACTTCGGGCCCGAGCTCGAAGAGTCGTTGTAGCCCGTGTCGAATCGCAGGCCGGCGACCACGAGGAAGGAGTGACCACCGTGCGCGTAGCTGGTGATCCACTGCCCCTCGCCCGGCTCTCCCCACGACATGAACTCGCTCGAGTTCAACGGCCGACTGACCAGGTCGGCGCCGTGGAGGGCGTAGGACTCGGAGCCCGAGCAGTCGTAGCCCGAGTCTTCCCAGTCCCCGTGGCCGCCGCCGTACTTGTACGGCTTGCCCACGATCTCATTGGCGGCCGCGATGACCGCGACCACCTCAGGCGGCGCGCCCACCGGCGCGATCGCCTTCCCGTCGGCCCCCAGTGTGGCGTTCGCAGTCGGTGCGGGGGCGGGGACGGATTGCGTGCCGGCGACGCCCTGCTCGACCTGCATGCGCAGCGTCGCGGCTTCGGTCTTCGGCATGCGCCCGTCGATCGGCAGGTTGGCCCTGCGCTCCCAGCGACGGACGTTCGACGTCGTCTTCGGCCCGTAGCGGCCGTCGACCGCGGTCTTGATGCCGGCCTTCGTGAGGAAGCCCTGCAGGACCCGGACGTCGGTGCCCTTCATTCCCTGACGGAGATCCCGCTCACCGAACGTGATGCGCCGCGCGTCGGCGGTCGCAACCGGTAACCCGAATACAGCTATGAGCAAGCCCACGCAAAGCGTGCGACAGCGTGACAAGACGATCTCCTCTTTCTGATCGCCTACGGGGTTAGCTGTCGGGCTCGCGCGGAAAGCGTCGCGCTACGCCGCATAGTACGGCGATTCGCCCCCGGGGCAGTGACCCCTGCCCCAAACCTTGGTTCCCCCGCCCCAGCACGACCTGAGCCGTCGCCGGGTTCGGCGTTATGTCCCGTGTTCCGCGCGGCACTCTAGCTCATCTCGCAGCGGATAGCGTCCCCGATTCGGATGAACTTGCTCCAGAGACCAATCCAAAGCACGCTCATATCCGCCACATTTGGCTTGGATGCGCCGTTTGCGGTCATCGACCTCGACGCCTTCGATTTCAACGCCGCCGATCTGAAGCGTCGCGCGCGCGGCGTTCCGCTGCGGCTCGCGTCGAAGTCCCTGCGTGTGCGCGCTCTGCAAGAGCGTGCGCTGAATGCGGGCTTCGCCGGTGTGCTGGCCTTCACGCTGCCGGAGGCGCTGTGGCTCGCGTCCCACGGATGGGACGACCTGGTGGTGGGCTATCCCACGGTGGACCGCGCCGCCCTGCGCGAGCTGGTGCGCGGCCCCGCGCGCGAGCGCGTGACGGTGATGGTGGACTGCGCCGAGCACCTGGACCTGATCGCGGCCGCCGAGCCCGCGGGCCGGGTGAAGGTGTGCATCGACGTGGACGCCGGCTGGCGTCCGCTCGGCGGTCTTATGACGCTCGGCGCCAAGCGCTCGCCGCTGCACGATCCGGTGCAGGTGGGCGCGTTCGCGCGCGAGGTGGTGGCACGCGAGTACCTCGAGCTCGACGGGCTGATGGCCTACGAGGGACAGATCGCGGGCGTCGGCGACAAGCCGCCGGGGCGGCCGCTGATGCGGCTGGCGCTGCCGATCGTGCAAGGGCTGAGTGCGCGGGAGCTCGCGCGCCGGCGCGCCGAGATCGTCGACGCGGTGCGCTCGGTCGCGCCGCTGCGGTTCGTCAACGGCGGTGGGACGGGCTCGGTCGAGCGCACCGCGGCCGAGCCGGCCGTGACCGAGGTGGCCGCCGGGTCGGGGCTGTTCGGCCCGACGCTGTTCGACACCTACCGCGCGTTCCGCCCCGCGCCCGCCGCGTTCTTCGTGCTGCCGGTGGTGCGCAAGCCCTCGCCGAAGCTGGCGACCGCGCTCGGCGGCGGCTACGTCGCCTCGGGCGCGCCCGGCCGGGACCGGCTGCCGCGCCCCGTGCTCCCGCACGGCCTCAAGCTCGACGCGCTGGAAGCCGCGGGCGAGGTCCAGACACCGCTGCTCGGGAGCGCCGCCGCCGGGCTGCGCGTCGGCGACCAGGTGTGGTTCCGCCACGCGAAGGCCGGCGAGCTGTGCGAACGCTTCGACGTCGTGCACCTCGTGCAGGGCGGCGAGCTCGTCGACACGGTCCCGACCTACCGCGGCGAGGGCAAGACCTTCCTCTAACCGAGCTCTCCGTCGTAGTAGTCGAGCTCCGGACCGAGCCGATGGCGGCGGCCCTTGCCGCCCTCACGGAACAGGAAGACCTTGTCCGAGTCGGGATAGATGCAGTACCCCGCGCGGTCCTTGGTCGACCACATCATCAGCCGCGCGACCTCGCTGCCCTCGTTGGAGGTCTTGTGGGCGCCGCTCTCGTCGTCGGCGAACGCGACGACGTCCCCCGGCTTGAGCACCTCCACGCCGTCGGGGTGGCGGACGGTGATCTCACCGGCGAGGACCAGCAGCCACTCCTCCTCGGTCTCCCAGTGGTACGGGCACACGGCCTGGCCGGGCGGGATCTCGTACACGGTCGCGCCGAGGCGCGACCCGTCGAGCTCGGGCCCGAAGCGGTGGTAGCCGGACCTGTAGCCCTCCGGCTCCTCGTCGTCGTACTGGAACGTCGCCTCGTGGACGTTGAAGGACTTCATCGCGCTATCCCAGCACGTTCTTCAGCCACGCGTTGGCGAAGCGGCCCTCCGGGTCGAGCTCGCGCCGGAACCGCCGGAACGTGTCCCACTCCGGGTAGCGCGGGGCGAGCTCGGTGGCCCCCAGGAAGGTGCGCTTGCCCCAGTGCGGGCGCCCGCCGAGCTCGCCCAGGGCCGCCTCGACGTCACGGAACGCCGGCTCGTACGCCATCGAGCGGAACACGTGAACGGCGACGAACACGGACTCGCGCGCGTGCGCGGGCGAGAGCAGCGCGTCGTCGCCGGCGCTGAAGCGCAGCTCGATCGGGAAGCTCACCGGATGGCGCTCGAGCGCCGCCCGGGCCGCGCGCAGCGCGTCGAGCGCGTGCTCGCGCGGCAGCGCGTACTCCATCTCCTCGAAGCGCACGAGCCGCTGCGAGGCGAAGATGCGGTAGGACCAGTCGACGCGCTCGCGCTGGGAGGCCGCCGCGGACATGAAGCGGTTCAGGCGCGGAATCTGGCTCGGGAAGCGCTTGGCGACCTCGCTGACGGCGCGAAACGCGTGGTTGTCCATCAGCACGTCGCTCGCGTACGCGCGTGCGCGCCCGGGCCCGTGCGGGCTCTCGTCGGTCTCGTCGAGGGTGCGGACGAGCGCCGCCTCCGCGTGCGGGAACGACCAGAACTCGAAGTGGTCGTGCGCCGCCGCGCGCTCGTGCAGCCCCTCCAACACGGCGGCGAGCGGCTCGGGATGATCGACGATGCGCAGCCTGAAGGCCGGCACGCAGCGGATCGTCAGGGCCACGATCACGCCGAGCGCGCCGAGGCTCACGCGCGTGGCGCGCAGCAGATCGCCATCGGCGATCGTGCGCTCACGGCCGTCGGCGCAGATCAACTCGACCGACTCCACCTGCGCGGCGAGGTTCGCGTGAGCCAGGCCGGTGCCGTGCGTGCCGGTCGTGATCGCGCCCGCCAACGACTGCGCGTCGATGTCGCCGAGGTTCGGCATCGCCAGGCCGCGCGCGTGCAACTCCTGCGAGAGCTGGTGCAGGCGGATGCCCGCCTCCACGCGCACGAGCCCCGTGGCCGCGTCGGCGTCGAGCACCCGCGCGAGATGGTCGAGGCTGATGAGCGTGCCCTCGGTGACCACGCCGGCGCTGAACGAGTGCCCCGCGCCCGCGACGCGCACGGGCGCCGGGCCTTCGACGATCGCCCGCGCGAGCTCCACACGCGTGCGGGGCGCCACGAAGCGCGCGGGGGTGCAGCGCTGCGAGCCCGACCAATTGACCCACTCCATAGCCGCGGACGCTACCGTCCGGGCGATGGACATCGAGCCGAGGCAGGTCGCGGAGCTCGTCCGTGAGGGCAAGGTGCAGCTGATCGACGTCCGCGAGGACTACGAGTGGGACGCGGGCCGCATCCCGGGCGCACGGCACCTCGAACTCGGTCAGGTGGCCGCCCAGGCCGACACGATCCATCGTGAGACGCCTGTCGTCTTCTATTGCCGGGTAGGGGGACGCTCGGCCATGGCCGCGAACGCCTTCGAGCGCGCGGGCTACGAGGCGTTCAACATGACCGGAGGCGTGCTGGAATGGAAGGCGCAGGGCTTGCCGCTCGAACCCGACGGCGGGTATGTCGCGGATCACTGATCGCTGCGCTGTGCGCGGCACCGGCCTCGGCTGAGGCCGCGCCGTCGCTGCTCAAGGTCGGGGACTTCGCGCAACCGGTCTACGCGACGGGTGCGCCCGGCGACCCTGACCGGGTGTTCGTGGTCGAGAAGGCAGGGCGCGTGAAAGTCGGCGCGGCGACGTTCCTCGACGTGTCGGCGGAGGTCGCCGACGGCTCCGAGCAGGGGCTGCTCTCGATGGCGTTCGCGCCCGACTACGCCACCTCGGGCCGCTTCTTCGTGTTCCTGACCGTGGCGGGCGGGGGCGACTTCCAGGTCCGCGAGTACCGGCGGGCGAGCGCGGACGCCGCCGATCCCGCGAGTGCCCGCGTGCTGCTCAGCATCCCGCGCCCCGCCGGCGCCACCAACCACAACGGCGGCCAGCTGCAGTTCGGGCCGGACGGGCTGCTGTGGGTCGCGACCGGCGACGGAGGCAACACGCCGCTCGCCGCGCAGGACCCGGCTTCGCTGCTCGGCAAGATCATCAAGCTCGACGTCAACTCCGGCACGCCGGCCATCGCCGCGTCCGGGCTGCGCAACCCGTGGCGGTTCTCGTTCGACCGCGCGACGGGGCAGATCGTGATCGCCGACGTCGGCAACGCCGCCCGTGAGGAGGTCAACGTCGGCCTCGCGGCCAACTACGGCTGGCCGTGCCGCGAGGGCACCCTGACGACCGGGACGAGCGATCCGCGCTGCGACACCGGGTCGGCCGCTCCCGCGCTCGAGCAGGACCGCAACACCAGCGCGTTCCGCTCCATCACCGGCGGCTACGTCGTGCGCGATCCGGGCCTGCCGACGCTGGTCGGCCGCTACCTCTACGGCGACTTCGTCAGCCCGGAGCTGCGCTCCTTCGACATCACGAACCCAGCCTCCGACGCGCCGGTCGGCCTCGAGGTCCCGCAACTGAGCTCGTTCGGCGAGGACATGTGCGGGCGGCTGTTCGTCGTGTCCTTGAGCGGGCCGGTCTACCGGCTCGTCGACGGCGCCCCTTCGGCGTGCCCGGCGCCGCCCGTCCCGCCCGCGCCTCCGGCGCCGCCCGCCGTCACGCCCGACACGCGCGCGTGCACGATCCGGGCGAGCGCGAGCGGCACCCGCAGTGTGCGACGGCTGAAGCGCTTCTCGCTCTCGCTGCGCACGAACGAGACGTGCCGCGTGCGCGTGCGGGCGTCGATCAAGGGCGTCGCGCAGTTCCGCTCGACCACCGTGGACGTCGCGGCCGGCAAGCGCAGCGTCGCGCGCGTGCGGCTCACCTCGCGCGGGCTGCGAAAGGTGCGCGCGGCGCTGCGGCGCAACCAGTCGCTGCGCGTCGCGTTGTGGGTCTCGGCGGTGGACGCGGCCGGCAACACCCGCACGCAGTCTCGTACCGTTCGGATTCGCGGATGAGGCGCCTCCTCGCCACTGCGGCGGCCTTCGCCGCCCTCGCCACGCCCGCGAGCGCCGCTCCGTCGCTCGTCCCGCTCGGGGCGTTCGACTCGCCGGTCTGGGCCGGCGCGCCGGCGGGCGACAAGCAGCGCGTGTTCGTCGCCGAGCGGGGCGGGGGGATCGCCGTCATCCGCGACGGCGCGGCGACGACGTTCATGACCGTCCCGCGAGTGCTCGCCGGCGGCGAGCGCGGGCTGCTGTCGCTGGCGTTCCCGCCCGACCACGCGCTGACCGGCAAGTTCTACGCCTACGTGACCGCGGCTGGGGCGGGCGACATCGAGGTCCGCGAGTACACGGGCGCCGATCCCGCCTCCGAGCGCGTGCTGGTGACGATCCCGCACCCGCGCTCCAACCACAACGGCGGGCAGCTGCAGTTCGGCCCTGACGGCCGGCTGTACGCGGGCACGGGCGACGGCGGCGGTAGAGACGATGAAGAACGGCAGGCGCAGGATCTGACGTCGCGCCTGGGCAAGATGCTGCGCATCGACGTGGCGACGGGCACGACCGAGATCGTCAGCCGCGGCCTGCGCAACCCGTGGCGCTTCTCGTTCGCCCCCGACGGGCGGATCGTCATCGCCGACGTCGGCCAGGAGGCCGTCGAGGAGATCAACGTCGGGCTCGCAGCCGACTACGGGTGGCCGTGCTTCGAGGGCTCGCAGACCGGCCCGCGGCCGGACGCCGGCTGCGCGACCGGCAGCGCGATGCCGGCCGTCGAGCACCCGCAGACCGACGGCTTCTGCTCGATCACGGGCGGCTACGTCGTCCGCGACCCCGGGCTGCCGACCCTGCACGGCGACTACGTCTACGGGGACCTGTGCAAGTCGAAGCTGCGTGCGGTGGACCTGGCCGATCCGACCACCGCCCGGGAGCTCGACGTGCCCGTGTCCTCGCCGTCGTCGTTCGGCGAGGACGGCTGCGGGCGGCTGCTCGTCGTGAGCCTCGAAGGCGCAGTGTCGCGGTTGACGGACGGCGAGTCGACGCCGTGCGCGGACGAACCCGGAGAGCCCGAGGAGCCCACGCCCACGCCGACCGAGGTGCCGACGGAGACCCCCGCGGAGGAGCCGGTCGAGACGCCGACCGCGTCCCCGCTGGTCCAGCCCGCCGCCGCGACGCCGGCGCCGACGCCGGTCCCGCGCACCGCCGACACCCGCCCGTGCACGGTCTCCATGCGCATCAGCGGCCAGCGCCAGCTGGCCAAGCGGCGCTACCTCTCGATCGCGCTGCGCACGGACAAGCCGTGCCGGGTCACGATCAGCGCGCCGAGCTTCCGGCGCGTGACCGTGCGCCTGCAGCCCGGGCCGGGCCGTGTGGTGAAGCTGCGCCGCGCCTACGGGACAGCGAAGCGGATCTCGGTGCTGGTCCGCGGCCCCGGAGCCGACGTCCGGCAGACCGTGCGCGCCGGTTAGTCGGCTTCCACGCCCGGGATCATCCCGTTGCGGAAGGCGTCGACGAAGCGCCGGTGGTCCTCGCGCGTGAGCGCGCCGTACTCGGCGCCGAAGCGCGCGAGGTCGCGGGCGAACTCGTCGTGGCGCCCGCCGATGACGTCGGTGATCTTGGCCTCGACGTTGACGTCCACCAGCGGGTGCTCGGAGCCGGCGTCGGACACGCAGTGCACCTTCGCGGTGGCGCGGCCCAGGTCGTGGACGAGCGCCCGCATCTCGTCGATCTCGGTGACCATGTCCCAGTCCAGGTCGGCCTCGTAGGGCGAGACCTCCTTGATGATCTGGCCGACGCCGTCGAGCTCGCACCAGCCCACCCACGGGTCGGCGTGGGCCTGCAGCGCCTGCTGGGAGACCGCCGTCCGATGCCCCTCGTGCTCGAAGTAGGCGCGGATCTTCTCGTCGGTCACGACGCGGCTGACCGCGGGCGTCCCCGCCTGCTTCATCGACAGGATCACGTCGTTCTCGAGCGCCTGCGTGCGGCCTTCGACGAGCAGCGTGTAGACCTTCAGCCCGGCCGAGCCGATCCCGACGCCGGCGCGGCCCTTGACGTCCTTGACCGCGTACGAGATCGACTGCTGGCGCTTGGCCTCCGGGATCGTGTCCAGGTACGTCTCGTAGGCGGCGAGCACGGCCTCGCGCTCGGCGTCTTCGAGCTCGCGCGCGCCCGCCCCGGACGCGAGCCGCCGGTCGGCCCCCTCGAACACGGTCAGCGCGTTGAGCAGCTGCACACGCGTCTCGGCCCGCGCGACCTGCAGCACCGACAGCAGCGGGCCATCGGTGTTGTCGAGCGTCAGGCGGAAGTCGCGGTCGACCTCGCTGGTGGCGAACAGCTGCACGGTCTCGGCGTAGGCGCGCGCGTAGGTCTCGACCAGGCGGGAGATCGAGGTGTCGCTGAGCGCCTTGCGGAACCCGAGCAGCGCCAGCGACGCCGCCATCCGCTGCAGATCCCACGTGTAGTGGCCGATGTAGGCCTCGTCGAAGTCGTTGACGTCGAACACGAGCACGCCCGCCGAGTCCATGTAGGTGCCGTAGTTCTCGGCGTGCAGGTCGCCCTGGATCCACACGCGCGAGGTGGCCTCGTCGACCCACGGATCGTCGAGCCGCGCCATGTCGGAGTAGAACAGCGGCGCGCTGCCGCGGTAGAACGCGAACGGATCCGCGGCCATCTTGCGGAACTTGCCGCGGAAGGCGCGTGGGTCGCGCTCGATCAGGTCCGCGAACGCGTCGACCAACACGTCGACGATGTGCTTCTGGCGCTCGGCGTCGGACGCGGCGAGATCAGCGATGGACATGCGCGCATCCTTAACGAAAAACGGCCGTGTCGTGTGACACGGCCGTCATTCTGCGAATCCGTCCGCTCCCCCTCCGTGAGGTTGCAGCTTGTCGTCCGAACGCCCTCCAAAGCGTGGGATTCAGAATGGCACCGCACTGAGAAGGGGCCAATCGGACATGCGTCTAGACGGTCTGAATCCGACCGCCCGCGATGACGATCTCGTAGCCCGCGTCCCGTACCGCCGCGTCGAATCGGGGGGTGGGTGCCCATGGCGGCGCCGCAGCGCCGCGCCGCGAGGTCGCGGTCAGCCACTCACCGTTCGAGCGCATCGCGGGCGTGCTGCACGACGGCTACCTCGAGGACGTGCGCGCCCAGCCGGAGGAGGAGCGGGCGCTGCGGGGCCATGAAGGCGATGGCGGCCATGCGCCCGGCCGAGGCGATGTACCGCGAGCCGGGCCGCCATGCGGCGGCCCTGGCCTCGAGCGACTAGGCCGCGGCCTCTTCCTTGGAGGACTCGACCAGCGGCTCGCGCTCGTACTGCGTCGTAGGAACGCGCTTGTACGGCTGCGAGGGCTCCTGCTGCTCCTCGTGGTACGCGGACTCGGCGTTGATCGCCCACAGGTCGTGGTTCGTGCCGGCGATGATGTTGTCCACCGCGCGCATCGCGGTCAGCATCGAGTGATCCGAGTTGTTGTAGCGGTGCAGGCCGTTGCGGCCGACCTGCTGGAGGTTGCCGATGCCCTCGAGCCAGTTCTTGATGACCTCGACGCGCTCGCCGTAGTCGGCGTCGTACATCGGGTAGGCCTTCGGGACGCGCGTGACGAAGCCGCGCTCGACCTTCTCGGCCTTGGCCAGGCCCAGCTGCTCGATCTCGCGCTTGGCCATCTCGACGAGGTCCTCGTCGGAGGCCTCCCAGAGCTTGTCGCCCTTGAAGCAGAAGTACTCCATGCCGATCGACGCCTTGGACTGGTCCGGGACCATCCACGGCGACCAGGAGCGGAAGTTCTGGATGCGGCCGACCTCGACACCGGGCTCGTGGATGTAGATCCAGTTGTCCGGGAACAGGTCATCGCCGTCGATCACGAGCGCGACGGTCAGGAAATCGCGGTAGCGCAGGCCCTGCGCGGCGCTCTGGACCGCGCCGGTCGCGGCGGCGCCGGCCATGCCGACGGTCGCGCGCAGCGGCAGCGACGAGATGACCTCGGACGGCTCGATGCGCTCGCCCCCGGCCTCGATCGCGACGACCTTGCCGTCACGGATCTCGAGCGCGGTGACCGGCGTGTTCATCCGGACCTCGCCGCCGTTGGCGATGATCTCGTCGGCCATCGTCTCCCACATCTGGCCCGGGCCGAAGCGCGGGTAGTGGAACTCGTTGATGAGCGACTTGATGTTGTCCTTGTTGCCGAAGAACGCGGCCTTGGCGGCCGAGAAGAAGGACAGGCCCTTGATGCGCTGGGCCGCCCACTCCGCGCGGATCTCGTTCGCCGGCACGCCCCACACCTTCTCGGTGTAGGACTTGAAGAAGTGGTTGTAGAGCCGCTTGCCGAAGCGGTTGGAGACCCACTGCTCGAGGTTGTCCTCACGACCCTTCGGCTTGAGCGCCGCGATCATGTAGGAACCCAGACACATCGCGAGCTCGAACGGCCCGAGCTTCTTGATGACGTCCTGGCCGTTCAGCGGGTAGTCGAGGAACTTGCCGCGCCAGTAGATGCGCGACTGGCGCGGGCGCTTGAGGAACTCCTCCTTCATCACCTCGTGCCAGAGGTCGTCGACCTCCTTGACCTTGGTGAAGAAGCGATGGCCGCCCAGGTCGAAGCGGTACCCGTCACGGACCTCGGTCTTGGCGATGCCGCCGACCATGTCCTCCGCCTCGAACACGATGACGGGACGCCCCTCCTTCGCGAGGAGATATCCGGCCGTGAGGCCGGCGGGGCCGCCGCCGAGGACAGCGACCGGCTTCTCGGGCCGGGGACGACGCGGAGCGTCGGCCGGCGTGATGTCAACGGTGGACATGGCTCCCACCATGCCCACGCCAACGCGATTTCACGGGCCTTGCTAAAGGCCGCTAACAGGCCTTAAGCCCAGGCTCTAACCTCTCGGGCCGTGCAGCCGAGCAGCGCTTTGGACATCCTGCTGGTCGACGACGACCGCCCGCTGCGGGAGATGCTCACGCGCTCGTTCGAGCGCGAGGGCCACCGCGTGACCGCCGTCGGCGACGGGGAGACCGCCCTCGACGCCGCGTCCGAACGTGCCTATGACGTGGTTCTGCTCGACGTCGCGCTCGGCGCGGGCCCGACCGGTTACGACGTCGCTCGCACCTTGCGTTCCCGGCGCGACGTGGTGCCAATCATCATGTTGACCGCGCTTGACAGCGAGGCCGACGCCGTCCAAGGCCTGGAAGCCGGCGCCGACGACTACGTGACCAAGCCCTTCGGCCTGGCCGAGCTGCGCTCGCGCATCCGCGCCGTGCTGCGGCGCGCGCAGGGCCGCGTCGTCGAGGGCAACGTGCGCGTCGGCCCGGTCACGCTCGACCGCGACCTGCGGCGCGTGACCGTCGACGACAACCCGGTCCGGCTCACCTTCAGCGAGTTCGAGCTGCTCGGGTGCCTGATGAGCCGCCCGGGCTACGCGTTCAACCGCCAGGAGCTGCTGCGCGCGATCTGGGGCGACTCCGCGTACCGCGATCCGCGCGCGATCGACGTCCACATCCGCCACCTGCGCGAGAAGCTCGAGGCCCGGCCGGAGGAGCCGAGCCTCATCCTGACCGTGCCGGGCCAGGGTTACCGCTTCCGAGAGGCATGATCCGCAGCGCACTCGCCGGGCTCCGAGGGCGGCTGCTGCTCGCCTTCGTGGCCACGAGTGCGGTGACGCTGGTGGTCGCGGCCGCGATCACGCTCTCCCCGCTGCAGTCGCAGCTGCGCGAGCAGGGCACCCAGCAGCTGGAGGACACGACCGAGGACCTGCGCGCGGAGTTCCGCGACAAGCTCAAGCTGGGCGCGCCGAAGGATGTCCGGGACGCGGCGGAGCGGGCGAAGCGGGACCCCAGGGCTCCGCGCGTCGATGTGGGCGCGGCGGCCCGTGACCGGCGCGAGAGCGAGCTGATCACGATCGCCTATGAGCTGCGTGACCGGACGGGCGGCGCGCGCGTGTTCGTCACCGACGGTTCGTTCACCAACACGGACGACCCGCCGAAGTCACCCGCCTTCCTGTTCGACACCGGCGGCCGGACCTCGCTGCGCGAACCGATGACGGTCGCGCTGGAGGCGCGCCGCGTCGGGGTCTCGCAGCTGCGGCTGCGCGACGACGTGGCCACGTTCGCGATGCCCGTCTACGACAACTCCGAGATCATCGGCGTCGTGGTCGCGCAGCGGACGCTGGCCGAGGCGACCAGCACGGCCTCGCTCGTGCGCAACCGGCTCCTGGCGGCCGCGGGCGTCGGGCTCGCGGTGGCGATCGGCCTGGGGCTCGCGCTCTCGAGCACGCTCACCCGCCGTCTCGGCCGCCTGCAGCGGTCCGCGCTGCGGATCACGCAGGAGGGCCCGGAGGCGCCCGCGCCGGTGGACCGCGGCCGCGACGAGGTGGGCGACCTGGCGCGCGCCATCGGCCGGATGCAGGAGGAGCTGCGCCGTCAGGAGGCGGCGCGGCGCTCGTTCGTCTCCACCGCCTCGCACGAGCTGCGCACGCCGCTGACGATGCTCTCGGGCACGATGGAGCTGCTCGACGAGGACCTGCAGGGCGGCGTGGACCTCGAGGACGCGCGCGAGCAGGTGGCGAGCGCGCGGGTCGAGCTGCGGCGGCTGTCGGTGCTGGCGTCCGAGCTGCTGGACCTGTCGCGCCTCGACGCGGCCGTGCAGCTGCGCTCGGAGCCGGTCGAGCTGGGCGAGATCGCGCGCGCGGTCGCGGCCGAGTTCGAGCTGCACGCGTCCGAGCGCGCCACCGCGCTCGACGTGGAGGCGCCGGGGCCCTGCTGGGGCATCGGCGACCCGGCGGCCTGCGCGCGCGTCGTCCGCATCCTGATCGACAACGCGCTGCGCTACGCGCCGGCCGGCGAACCCATCCTGATCTCCACCCACCACCGCTTCGACACGGTCATCGTGCGCGTCGCCGACCGCGGCCCGGGCGTCCCGCCCGAGGAGCGCGAGCACATCTTCGAGCGCTTCCACCGCGGCAAGGCGACCAGCGAGGTGAGCGGGTTCGGACTCGGGCTGGCGATCGGCCGCGAGCTGACCGAGCGCATGAACGGCACGCTCGTCCTCGAAGACTCCGAGCACGGCGCGCAGTTCGCGTTCACGTTGCCCGTGGCCGGCGAGGGCACGCACGTGCGATCGCCGGTGGTCACCGGCGCCGATCTGGGGCCGCGGGGTGACCGGAAGTGGGCCGGAGGCCCATGACCGGTCGCCACGTGGCTCCAGGCGGTGATCGGTGGCCGCCGGAATCGTGCTGCGTGAGCCGGCCTAGCGCGTCTTCACCATCACCGTCGCCCGCACCGGATTCGGCCGCGGCGGCGTGAAGTTCGTCGGCTGGATCGACGTGATCGGGACCGTGGGGTCGTTGGAGAGCGCCTGCGCCCATTCCTTCGAGCGGATCCGGATCAGCTTCGTCCACGGCGCGCGCCAGCGGTTGAGCGTCCACACGATCGGCTCGACCAGCACGACGCGCGTGCCCGGCTCCAGCGAGGCGATCAGCGGCGCGAGGTTCTCCTCGGCGCTCGTGCGCTCCAGCCGCTCGACGCCGTCGCGCCAGTCCCAGACGCCGAAGTCGGTCTCTTCGCCGGTCAGCGTCGCGTAGCGCAGCCCGTCCGGCAGGTAGTAGTTCAGCAGCGGGATCGTCTCGGGCTGGGTGGAGATGACGAGGTCGCCGGGTGCCAGGCTCGGGCCGATCGTGTGCGCGACGGCGCGCACGTTGCTCTTCTCCACCGGCGCCGTGTCCTGCGCCCACATGATCACGACCAGCACGAGGCCGAAGACGCCGAGCCGGCGCGCGTAGGTGAAGCCGCCGGTGGCGAGCAGCAGGTACGGCGGGATCGCGACCGCGAGGTAGCGGTTGGCCCAGGCGGGTGAGCTCTGGGAGAGCAGCCAGGCAAGCGTCGGCGTGAGCACGGCGATGATCAACAGCGCGAGCGCGGCGCGGCCGTGCGCACTCAGCGGGCGGGTGCGGAAGATCGCGATCAGGCCGGCGCCGGCGCAGATCAGGAAGACGATCTCCGGGAGCCGGCCGAGGATCACGCCGGGGACGCCGAGCAGCGAGCTGAACGCGGGCGCGTCGGCCCACGGGGCGCCGGTGTGCTGGGCCTGGTAGAGCGTCGTGGGGACCCACGGCAGATACAGCAGGGCGGCGCCGCCGAAGCCGAGCACGCCGTCCCGGAGGAGCTCGCGGCGGCGATCGCTGAGGGCGAGCAGGACCAGGAACGCGACGCCCGCCGACGCGCCGAAGAAGATCGGCCAGTTGTGCGTGTAGAGCGCGACCGCCTCGGAGACCGCGAAGCCGATCACCCACGGCCTTCGGCGCTCGGTGTCCAGCGCGTAGGCGCGCAGGAAGCAGACCGTGACCGGGATCGCCAGCAGCGCGACCATCGCGTACATCCGAGCTTCCTGCGCGTACTGGCTCAGGAACGGGTTGAAGGCCATCAGCGCGGCCGCGATCCAGCCCGCCTTGTGCGTGTCCCACACGGTCCGGCCCGCCCACCACGCGACGGGGATCGCGAGCAGCGCGCACGCGAGGCTGAACGAGCGCACGCCCTCCTCGGAGTCGCCCGCGATCCCGAGCCAGAAGTGCAGGAGCATGTAGTACAGCGGCGGTGAGCCGTCCTTGCGCAGCGCGGCCGGGATGTCCGTCAGCGCGCGGTCGGCGATCCCGACGGACAGGCCCTCATCGATCCAGAAGCCGATTCCGAGCTGCGACGTGCGCAGCGTCAGTGACAGCGCGATCAGCCCGGCAAGCCCGATCGGGACCGCGATCCAGGCGTGCCGGAAGTCGCGGACGCGCCGCGCGAGGGCGGCGACGGCGGGCGGGCGGGACGCGTAGGTGGCCATGGCTCAGCGGGCGCAGGAGGAGCCGATGACCCACTTCCGGGTCTTGGCGATGGTCGGGAAGCGCGGGTCCTTCGACAGCGCGGAGTAGGACGGCGCGATCGTCGTGCCCGGCGGGAAGGCGAAGATCTCCGACTCCATCTCGTGCAGATGCATGTACCACGCCACCGCCTGCGTCTGGAACGCGCCGGTGTACACGGTGCCACACGACATCAGCTTCTCGCGGCCGCCGCCGGCCTCGATCGCCTCCGGGACGGTGCCGTAGAGCTGGGCCTCCTGGTCGATGCGCCACGCGGCCTCGTCGAGCTCGCGCACGTCCTCGATGATGAACGGCGCCGAGCCCGCGGCGACCACGACGGCGAGCGCGATCGCGACAACCCGTCCCGCACGCTCGTGGGCCGCACGGACCAACCACACCCACCCCGCACCGGCGAGCACGCACACGAGGGCGGCGGGCAGCGCGACGTAGCGCAGGTTGCCGGCGAACCCGGCCTGGGTCATCGCGGCGACGGCCACCATCAGCACGGTGCCGATCGCGGCCATGGCGAGGTAGAGCCCGTCTCTTCGGAACGCGGCGACGACGAACGCGATCGTCCCGCCGACGTAGACCGGGACCGACAGCACGGACGCGCTGCGGTTGAAGACCTCCAGGAACGGATACTTCGCGAACGCGGCCGAGTCCGGGTTGGGCTGGCGGGCGCGGTTGGCGGCCCGCAGGAAGTCGCCGGAGCCCAGGTACTCGGGCAGGAACCACAGGATCAGGAGGCCGAGCCCGCCGCCGCCGACGATCAGGACGGTGGAGAGCTTGCGCTCGACGACCAGCAGGTACAGGCCGTAGAGCGCGATGAACGGCCATACCTCGGGCCGCAGCAGCGCCGCGCCGATGCCGAGCCAGAACGCGTCCCGCCGGCGGCCGTCGAGGTGGCGCTCGACCGCCCACAGGCAGAGCGCGACGAGGATGCCCTCGGAGTTGCCGCGGAAGAAGTTGCGGATGAACTCGTCGGCGAGGAACAGCGCGCTCGCGGCGATCACGCCCGCGACCGGGCCGGCGAGCCGCGCGGCCAGCCGGAACGCCATCGCGAAGGCGAGGATGCCACCGGCGCGCGCGACCACGAGCCACAGCAGCGGCGCGCCGTCGTCGCCCGCGAAGCTGAACGGCGTCGTGAAGATCACCGGCAGCGGCTTCCAGCTGGGGCCGGTGGTGGTCACGAGGTCGCCGTTGGCGATCTCCCGGCCCCAGATGATCCACGCCCACGGGTCGTAGGTGGGGACGGACGGCAGCAGCAGGCTCAGGCCCGCCAGCGCGAAGCAGGCGAGGATGAGCAGCTTCCACGGGCGTGCCTTGGGCGGCTCGTCGATCGCCTCCGGGGGCGGCGCGAGCCGCTCCAGCACGCGCGAGGCGCTCGGCGCGAGAGCTGAGAGCGGCGTCAGCGCCAACGCTTACCGGAGACTGAGGGCGGCGGCGACGCCCGGGGCCGGGTCCGCGGTGAGGTCCACGTGCTCGCCCGGCGTGCCCCAGACGGCCAGGCCGCGGTCGAGCGCCGCGATCGGCAGATCCGCGGCCTCCGCCAGCGCCTTCGCGCGGCGCTCCAGCAGCATCCGGTCGCCGGAGACCAGCGCGCGCTTGGCGGCCAGCGTCGCGGCGTCGTCCTCGATGAAGTGCAGCGAGCCCGCCTCGAGCGGGTAGCGGCCGGCCGCGCCCAGCGTCGTGAGCAGCTCGAAGCGGGCGGTGCGGCCGAAGCCCGGCAGCGCCAGGCGCTCGAACACGCGGTCGAAGCGGCGCTGCGGCGTCCATACCTCCTCGCCCGTGAACGCCTGCGGCTGCCCACCGGCGCGCTCGACCCACGCGAGGTAGGCGTTGGCCGTCTTCTGCTTGGCCGCGGGCAGCGCGGACAGGTCCTTCTCGGCCCAGGTCGGCTGCGCCTCGACGAGCACGTCCTCGAGGTCGGGCGCGAGCGCGATCAGGAACGCGAGCCAGGTCGCGTCGTCCAGGTCCGGCGTGGTCGCGATCGCGGGGTGCGGCCCCGGCGGCTCGAGCCGCGCGGCCGCCTGCGTCAGCGCGCCGGCGAGCCGTTCCGCGTCGGCCGTGGCCCGCAGGCCCGGGACGAGCGGGTTGCGGTAGCCGTCATCCGCCGCGCGCGCGAGCTTGCGCGTGACGACGCGGTTGGAGCTGCTGGACTTCGCGGACGCACTGCGTGAGCTCCCACCGGAAGCGCGCTGGGAACGCGGCGTGGACGTCGCCCCGGGCTTGCGCACGGTGACGTACTTGATGGGCGCCTGCTCACGGAGGCGGTCGTCGAGCTCCCGCGAGCAGATCGAGCACTTGTTGGTGGGCCGGTTGTGGCGACAGAACGAGCCGGTCATCGCGCCGACTCACGCTAGCGGGTCGGCGATGATCTCCGCGCCTCGTGCGGGCGCGAGGGTGATGCTGCGACGGCGCATCCGCTCGCCTTGCGCCCGCGGCGGCCGCAGGCGGAACCGGCCGCTCACGGCTCGTAACACCTCGCGCAGCTCGAGCGTCGCGAACGCCGCGCCGACGCAGCGGCGCGTGCCGCCGCCGAACGGGATCGGCTTGCCGCGGCGGTTCGCGAGGTAGATGCAGGGCGCGACGTAGACGCCTTCCGGCAGCGTGTGGCCCGCGAGCGTGTACGGCTGCAGCGTCTTGCGGGCGGTGATCGACAGCACGGGACGGGTTCTGAGCACCTCGTCGATGAACGGCTGCGGGTCGGCGGTGAGGTCCGCGGGGTGACGCGCGAGCCGCTCCAGCGCCCACGCGAGCGCGGTCGCGGTGGTCTCGTGACCGGCGGCGAGCAGCGTCACGAGCTGGTCGCGCAGCTCTTCGCGGGTGGCGCCGGACTGCTTGAGCAGGTCGAGGATCGACTCGGTCTCGCTGGGCTGGTCGATGCGCGCGTAGACGAGCTCGTCGATGCGCTCGACGGCCTTCAGGAAGCGCCCGTACGGGCCGAAGTCGCGCTGGACGAGCGACATCGCGATCAGGTTCGGCGTGCTCTGCGTGAGATCGAGCGCGGAGCGCAGCGCGTGCTTGAGCTCGGCGTCCTGGGAGCCGAAGATGACGCGCTGGATGATCTCGAGCGTGAGCTCCTGCATCCGCGGGAGCGCGCGGAAGGGCGTCCCGGTCGGCCACGTGTCCAGGTGCGCGTGGGCGAGCGTGCTGATCGTGTCGGACCAGCGCCGCAGCGCCTCACCATGGAAGGGCGGCAGCACGAGGCGCCGCTGCTTGAGGTGCTCGTCGCCATGGAGGACGAGCAGGCTGTTGCGGCCCACGAACGGCTCGAGGAAGTCCGCCGCGTCGCCGCCCTGCAGCACGTCGGGCGGCGCCGCGTAGGCACGCTTGATCTCCTCGGGGTCGCTCGTGAGCACCATCGGCGCGTCCGACCACGCCGTGCGGATCGTGAACGGCTCGCCGTACTTGGCCTGCGCCTGGCGCAGGAAGTGCGTCGGCCGCACGATCCACTCGATCGTCTGGAACGCGCTGGGAGCCTTCGGCCCGGGCGGGAGCACCCCCCAAACCTAAAGGGGACTGTCCCTCTTTAGGAACACCCGCCGGGGTGAGCGACGGTGACAAGCCAAAAACGTGCCCTGAACCTAAAGAGGGACTGTCCCTCTTTAGGAACGGAGCGCCTCCGTGGGCGAGAGGCGGGCGGCGCGCAGGGCCGGGTAGAGGCCGGCGACGCCGCCCGCGACGACCGCGACGAGCACGCCGCCGCCGAGGGCGACGAGCGGCACGGCCACGATCCAGCCCTCGTTGAGCGCGTAGCCCGCGGTGACGGCCGCGCCCAGCGCGGTCCCGATCACGCCGCCCGCGCCCGCGAGCAGCAGCGACTCGGTCAGGAACTGCGTGCCGACGTGGCGGCGCGTGGCCCCGAGCGCGCGCCGCAGCCCGATCTCCGGCCGGCGTTCCAGCACCGAGATCACCATCACGTTCGCGATCCCCACGCCGCCGACCAGCAGGGCGACGGCGCCGAGGCCGAGGAACAGCGACGTGAACGCGGTCTTGGCCGCCGCTCGCGCCTCCAGCGCGTCGGACGGGCGCGAGACGTCGACCTCCTCCGGCCGCTCCGGGTTGGCGGTCGCGCCCAGCAGGTCGCGGACGCCTTCGACGCGCTCCTGGTCGGCGCGGACGAAGACCGTGCTCGGGTTCGGGTCCAGGTCGAAGTACGTCTTCGCGGCCGCGAAGCCGATCAGCGCCGCGGTGTCGAGGCTCGGGGCCAGCGCGACCGGGTCGAGGATGCCGATGACGGTGAACCAGCGCCCGCCGAGCCAGACGCGCGAGTCGGCGTCGTCGATGCCGAGCGTCGCGGCCGTCTGGGCGCCGAGCACGACCGCCGGGTAACGGCCGGTGGCGGCGTCCAGGAAGCGCCCGCGGCGCACGCTGGCGCCGACGGCGTCCCGCAGCGCCGGGTCGGCGGCGACGACGCCGATGCCGCCCGTCTCGGCCTCGTCGATGGCGGGGCTGCGGCGCACGGTCGCCTCGCCGACGGCGGCGGTGGCCGCGACCGACTCGACGCCGTTCACGCGCCGGAGCATCGCCGACGCGGACTCGGGCAGCGTCGAGTCCTCGCCGAGGAAGGACTGGCCGGGCGCGACCTGCAGCAGGTTCGTGCCGAGCTCGTCGAGCTGCGCGAGCAGGTCGGCCTTCGAGGACTCGCTGATGCCGAGCACGGCGACCATCGACGCCACGCCGATCGCGATCCCGAGCGCCGACAGCGCCGCGCGGGCGCGCCGCGTGCGCAGGCCCAGCGCGCCGGTCCGGAGGACGTCCGCGGCGGTCATGCCACGACCCCGTCCATGATCTGCACCCGGCGCGGGAAGGCGTCCGCGATCGCGTGGTCGTGCGTGATCGTGACGATCGTCGAGCCCGCCGCGTGCAGCTCCTGCAGCAGCGCGAGGATGCCCGCGCCGGTGCGGCTGTCGAGGTTGCCGGTGGGCTCGTCGGCGAACAGGATCGCGGGCCGGCCGACGAGCGCGCGGGCGATCGCGACCCGCTGGCGCTCGCCGCCCGAGAGCTTGGACGGCGAGTGGTCCAGGCGGTGCTCGAGGCCCACCGCGGTCAGCGCCTCGCGGGCCCGCGCCCGCCGCTCGCCCGGCGCGACGTCGGCGTACAGCAGCCCGGTCGCGACGTTGTCGAGCGCGGTCATGCCGTCGAGGAGGAAGAACTGCTGGAAGACGAACCCGATCGAGCGCGCCCGCAGCGCCGCCAGCGCACGCTCCCCGAGCGCGGCCGTGTCGGCGCCGGCCACGTGGACCTCGCCGGACGTCGGCCGCTCCAGCGTCCCCATCACGTGCAGCAGCGTCGACTTGCCCGATCCGGACGGCCCGACGATCGCCACCGCCTCCCCCGGCCGCACGCTCAGGGACACGCCGCGCAGCGCCTCGACGCCGCCGGCGTAGACCTTGCGCACATCGACGAGCCGCAGGACGGCCTCCTCGCGGGACGCGGCGACATGGCCGGGTGCGACGGGTGTGGGGGACGTCATCGCGCGGTCACCACCTTCAGGCCCTCGCGCACGCCGGCGCCGGACACCTCGACCAGGTCGTCCGCGTACAGCCCCGTCTCCACGGGCAGCTTGCGCCCGTCCGGCAGTTCGAGCGCGTACCCGCCGCCCTGGCGCGCGAGCAGCGCCTTGACCGGGACGGCCAGGGCGTCGCGTGCGGCCTCGACGGCGAAGCCGACCTCGACGGGCGCCTGGTCGAGCTCGTTGCGGCGCCCGCGCAGCGTGATGGTGACCTCGACGGTCGGGTCGCTCTCCTCGTCCGCCTGGCTGGCGACCGTCCCGACGTCGGTGATGCGCCCGTCGGCCACGTCACCCGTCGGCAGCTCGACGCTCACGGTCGCGCCGCGCTTGGCCAGGTGCTGGCGGCGCGCGTCGAGCGCGACGACGACCTCGCGCTCCACCGACGAGATCGCCGCGACCGGCCGGCCCGGAGCGGTCGCCTCGCCCACGGTGCCCTTCGCCTCGCCGATGCGCGTCGCGCCGGCGCGGAAGACGATCTCGCCGCGGCTGAGCGTGCCGTCGTCCTCGAGCTCCCGGTCGCGCTGGAAGTCCTCGACGGCCTCCGTCGTCTCCCAATCCCAGTCGTCGTCGACGGTGCCGGGGTCGTAGCCCAGCGCGCGCAGGTTGCGCTCGAGCTGGCGCACGTCCTCGCCGTCGGTCATCGAGGGCGAGAAGTCGCGCCAGGTGGGCAGCTCGCCGTAGAGCAGGAACGCGGCGGGCGCGCCGTCGACCGCGTACAGCGAGTGCCCGCGGGTGACGACCGTTCCCGGCGCGCGCAGCCCGGTCAGCGTCCCGGAGACGCCGCTCGCGAGCGTGCCCGGGTCCGCGAACCCGAGCGTGCCGGGCAGGTTCTCGCGGTCGACGAGGTCCGTGCGCTCGACGGTCGCGGTCTCGCGCGGAGCGGCGGGCGTCTCGGTCGCCGGCGCCTCGCTCCCGCACCCGGCGGCGACGAGCGCGACCAGCACCACCGAGCGTCTCACCCCTCGCCTCCGGGCCCGGGCAGCGTCTTCTCGCACGCCTGCTGCGCCTTCTGGAACGCCGGGCTCTCCGGATCGAGCTCGCGGGTCATCTTCATCCGCGCGCCACCGTTTTCGTCGAACGTCGGGTCCGGGAAGTCCTCGATGCCGTTCTCGCGCATGCAACGCGAGTGCTCGAGCGCCCTGGCCTTGAACTCGGCCTTGTCCTCGTCGGACATCTCGGGCGGCTTGATCGCCTCCTGGTACTTCGCACACGCCTGCTCGGCGGTGCGCAGCTTGTCCGGGTCGATTCGCTGGCCGGGCGCGCCGACCGCCATCGTCACGCGCCCGCCCTCGAACTTCGGGTCGGGCATGTCGACGCCGTTCTCGCGCATGCAGCGCGCGTAGTCGAGCATCGCCTGGCGGTTCTGGTCGGCCGCGGGCTCGCTCGGAGTCTCCTTCTCCGCGCCGCACCCGGCGACGACGGCGACAGCGGCGGCGAGCAGGATTCGTCTGGTCATGCCCGCCACGGTCCCGAGCGGGACTGAGACGCCCGTTTTCCGAACCTAGGAAGTTGCTGAGAGCCGCAGCCGCAGCAGCGCACCGCCGCCGTCGGCGGCCTCGGCGGCGACCGTCCCGCCGTGCGTCTCGGCCACCTGGCGCACGATCGCGAGCCCGAGGCCGGAGCCGGGCCGCCCGCGCGCCGCGTCCGCGCGGTAGAAGCGGTCGAACACGTGCGGGAGGTCGGCCGCCGGGATGCCGGGGCCGCGGTCGCGCACGGTCAGCTCGCCGTCGCGCAGGCGCACGTCCACGACGCTCCCGGCCGGCGAGTACTTGGCGGCGTTGTCGAGCAGGTTGCCCACGGCGCGGTCCAGCCGGGACGGGACGCCGTTGATGAGCGTCGGCTCGAGCTCGGTGGTGTAGGTGATGTGCGGCGCGTGCCGGCGGGCCCGCTCCACCGCGCCTTCGACCAGCATGTCGAGGCGCACGTCCTCGATCTCGAGCTCCTCGTCGCGCGCGAGCTCGGTGAGGTCGCCGACCAGGCCCGTGAGCTCCTCCAGCTGGGCCACCAGGTCCGCGCGCAGACGCTCGCGATCGGTCGCGTCCGGCGGCCCGCCGCGCGCGAGCACCTCGAGGTTCGTGCGCAGTGAGGTGAGCGGAGTGCGCAGCTCGTGCGAGGCGTCGGCGACCAGCTGCTTCTGCGCGCGTTGCGAGCGCTCCAGCGCTTCCAGCATCGTGTTGAACGCGGTCGCCAGGCGGGCGATCTCGTCGTCGCCGTGGGCGTCGATCCGGCGCGTGAGGTCGCGCGTGGAGGCGACGTGCTCGGCCGTGGTCGTGAGCTCGGACACGGGGCGCGCGGCGGCGCGCATGGCGAGCCGGCTCAGGACGACCGCGAGTGCGATCCCCGCCGCGGCCAGCACCCCGAGCGCGATCCGCAGGCGCGCGAGCGCCGAGTCGACCTCGGTCAGCGGCCGCGCGACGAACAGCGTCATGCCGTCGCCGGCCTGCGCGACGTGGACGCGGACGTGGACGCCGTCGATCTCGCGGTCGGCGAAGAACGGGCCCTCGCGACCTTCGGCCACCGCGCGCATGAGCTCCTCATCCGGGCCCACGATCGGCTGGGTGCGCCGGATCTCGGTCACGAACGCGGGCGGCGCCTCGGTCAGCAGATCGGCGCGGCGGATCAGCGTCGCGCCCATCTCCCCCGGCACGCGCTGCGCGACCTCGCGTTCGAGGGCGGCGTCGATCTCGGCGCGCAACGTGGTGCGCACCGCCCAGTAGGCGAGCACGCAGCCGAGCACCGCGACGAACGCGACCGCCACGCCGCAGGACAGCGTCAGCCGGCGCCGGAAGCTCACCGCTCACGCAGGACGTAGCCGACGCCCCGCACGGTCTGGATCAGCCGCGGCTCGCCGAGCTTGCGGCGCAGGTAGCCGACGTAGACCTCGAGCGAGTTCGAGCTCGGGCCGAAGTCGTAGCCCCACACGTGCTCGAAGATCTGCGTGCGGGTCAGCACCTGCCGCGGGTGGCGCAGCAGCAGCTCGAGCAGCAGGAACTCGGTGCGGGTGAGCTCGATCGGCGTGTCCCCGCGGGTGACGGTATGGCCGGCGGGGTCGAGCGTGAGGTCCGCGTAGCGCAGCCGCTCGGTGTTCGGGCCGCCGCTTCTTCTCAGCAGCGCTCGCAGCCGCGCGCCGAGCTCCTCCAGCGCGAACGGCTTGATGAGGTAGTCGTCGGCGCCGGCGTCCAGTCCCGCGACCCGGTCCGGGACGGCGTCGCGCGCGGTGAGCATGAGCACCGGCGTGTGGTCCCCGGCGGCACGCAGGCGGCGGCAGACCTCGAGCCCGTCCGGTTCGGGCATGAGGACGTCGAGGACGATCGCGTCCGGCGGCTGGTCGGCGAGCGCGTCGAGCGCCTGGCGGCCGTCCGCGGCGAGCTCGACCTTGTAGCCGTCCATGCGCAGCGCACGGTCGAGTGCGTCGCGTACTGAGGGCTCGTCGTCCACTACGAGGATGCGCACATGCGCAATCCTCGGGGCGTTACCTGAGAACCGTGTAAGAAGGGGGAACTACGACCAGGGGTCCAGCGGGAAGCGGCTCGGATAGCCGGCTTCGGCGGTGTGCCAGTGAGCGACTTCCTGCTCGTCCACCTGCCAGCACAGGTAGACCTCGCGGCCGTCGCGCAGGGACGGGAAGTCGATCAAGCCGGCCTCGAGATCGCGGACCAGCAGGTCCAGCTCCTCCAGGTGCTCGAAGCCCAGCGTCGCGGCCACGGCGGCCTGCGCGCGTTCGCGCCCCGGAAACGCGCCGCCGACCACGTCGGCGAGCGTCGCGAAGCCCGTGTCGAAGCCCTCGTCCTGGAGCACCCGCTTCGCCGCCTGCAGGCGACGAACCGTCGAGCGCACCTCAGGGAGGAGAGCGTTGGCCTGGTCGGCGGTGTAATGGCGTTGGTGAAGCATCGTCTTGGTTGTCGGGTTACCCGTTCTTCACATCGGCAGACCCGCGGGTTCCAGGACTCCCCGAAGGTCTAGGGGAATGCGGGCGCGTAGTGGAACGTGCCGCGGACGTCGTCGGTGTAGGCGGGCAGCGGAAGGACCATCCACGCCTCGGAAGGCGCGTCGTAGGTGGATTCGATGCCGAGCTCGGCGCCGGGCCGGAAGCCGAAGCGCGGGTAGTAGGTCGGGTGGCCGAGGAGGCCGATCAGCGTGTAGTCGGTGTGCTGCGCGCGTTCGATCACGGCGCGTATGAGCTCGCTCCCGATGCCCTGGCGCTGATAGGTCGTGTCGACGGCGATCGGGCCGAGCGCGAGCGCGGGGTGGTCGTCGACGCGCGCCTTGCTCGTCATCACGTGGCCGTGCGGGTGCACGAGGCACAGCTCCGGCACATGGTCGCCCGCGGCGCGCAGGTCCTCCACGAGCTGCGCCTCCAGCGGCTGCGGAAACGCGCCTGCGTGGATGGCGCGGATGCGGGCGTAGTCGTCGGGCGTCTCGGGGCGGATCACAGCTCGAACTGGGCGTCCCCGGCACCGAGCACGACGGGTTCGCCGACGCGTGCGGCGAACGTGATCGGCGTCTCGGGGTCGTTGGTGGCGAACTCGGCACTGGCGACGGTCAGGCCGCCGAACGCGGCGGCGAGCGCGAGCACCGAGTCCCGCAGGTGCTCGACCGTGCCGAGCGGCGCCGAGAGCTCGCCGGTGTCGAGGTCGATGTCGATCGCGGTGTGCGGGGTCGGGCGGATGTCGGGGAGCGGCTTCGCGGGCGCGTTCAGCGCGGCGTTGTGCGGGACGGTCGCGACGTGCTCGCCCTCGGTGACCTCGGCGTCGAGGAACTCGTCGACCTCGATCATCGCGGGCTCCTGGTCCGGGCGGTCGAGGATGACGACGACGCGCTGGGCCTGCGAGGCCTGCTGGAAGGCGCGCGCGGTGGCGATCGCGGTGAGCGTGGGTTCGTCCATCAGGCTGCTGCGGCTCCGGCCTTGCGCGCCTCGATCTCGTGCGGGTTGTTGCTGTAGCCCTGCGCGATGTAGCTCCACCACATTCGCAGCCGGTGATCCTGGTCCTGCCACACGTGGCAGAGCTCGTGCGCGATCAGGCTCGGTGCGCACTGGTAGAGCGGGCGCTTGATCAGGATCAGCGGGCCCATGTTGTAGCCGTGGAAGCGACGGAACCAGGGGAGCTTGAACAGCCGCGGGACGTGCAGGATGCGCACGCGGGCGATGTCCACCGGCTCGGGATAGAAGTCGAGCGTGTCGAGCGTCCGCTTGGCCCGCTCGAGCGCCGCCCGCTCCTCCGGGGTCCGTCGCAGGTTCACGGCTCGATCAGCGGCGCGATGTAGGCGGCGATCAGCTCCGCGGCCAGCGTGTCGGGGTCGGTCGGCGTCGCGGACTGGCGTGCCGCGGCGTGTTGCGCGGCCTCCAGCAGCACGCCGGTGCCGACCCGGCCCGCGTAGTGGACGAGCTTCTCCGCCGCAGCCGTGGCGGTCGCGTCGTGGCCGGCGGCGTGCCGGATCGCGGCGTGTAGCTCCTCGCCGCCGGGGGCGTGCACGTCGACGACCGCGAACCGCCGCAGGATCGCCGCGCGCGGCGGCTGCGGGTCGTTCCACGTGGCGATCAGCCGCCAGTCCTCGGCCGCCGTCGCCTCCCCGGACGCGAACGTGACCGGCACCCCGCCGAGGAACGAGCTCAGCGGCGCGAGCGCGCTCGTGAACGCGTCCGGGTCGAGCTCGTCGACGATCACCCACCGGCCCTGAGTCGCCGCCTCCGGGATCACGTCGCGCGGATCGCCGGTGACGACGGTGGCTCCGCGCGCCTTGCCCTCCTGTGCCGCGGCGCGCGTGACCGCCATCGCCAGCGTCGTCTTGCCGGAGCCGGGCGCCCCGGTGAGCAGCAGGTGCTTGCCCGTGGCGAGCGCCGCGGCGATGTTCGCGTACACGCCCGCGGGCAGCCGCAACCCGGCGGAGATCCCCGCGGCGCGGACCGTGGCGACGTCCACGAACGCCGGCCCGGCGGGAGGCGGCGAGACGTCGATCGCTGACGCAGCCGAGGACACCCACGCAGCGGCGGCATCTCCGGCCGGGTCCGGCAAAGGCGCGGCGGCGCCATTCCCTGTGGCCGGCGGAGATGACGGCGGCGCGGCGGCGGGCGGCGCCGACGACTGCGGCGGCGCGACGGAGGCGTCGCCGGCCGCGGCGGACGACGACGACAACGCGGCGCCCCCATCCTCGGCCGACGTGGTGGACGACACCGCGGGAACCTCGCCGGGCGCGCCCGCCGGGGACTCCGTAGGCGCCGCAGACGAACGCGTCGGCGCGGCGGACCCGGCAGGGGGCGCGGACGACGGCGTCACGGCCGGGACCTCGCCGGGGGCCGGCGCGGACGACGCGGGCGCGTCGGACGAATACCCGGCGGGCGGCGCCGACTGCGACGCCGCGGCGTCTCCGGCTCCGGCCGGCGGCGCCGACGACTGCGGCGACGCGGCCATCCCATCTCCGACTGGCGGCGCCGACGACTCCGGCGACGCGGCATCCCCGGCCCCGACCGGCGGCGTGAACGACTGCGGCGCGGCGGCGTCCTCCGCAGCAGGCGGACCCGACGACTCCGGCGACACGGCATCCGCGTCTCCGACCGGGGGAGCCGACGAGTGCGGCGCGACGGCGTCCCCCGCCGCAGGCGTCTCCGACGAGTCCGACGACGCAGACACCCCGTCCGCGCTTGGCGGCGCCGGCGAGTGCGGCGCGACGGCGTCCTCCGCGGCAGGCGGACCCGACGACTCCGGCGACACGGCCACTTCGTCCGCGCGTGGCGGCGCCGGCGAGTGCGGCGCGACGGCGTCCTCCGCGGCAGGCGGCGCCGACGACTGCGGCGCAACGGCCTCGCCCGCGGCTGGCGGCGCGAACGACTGCGGCGTGGCGGCGTCTCCCGCGGCGGGCGGCGTCGACGACGGTGTCACGGCGGGGACCTCGCCCGGAGCCGGCGCGGACGAAGGCGGCGCCGTGGAGGTCTCCTCCCGATATCCGGCGGGCGGCACCGAGGACTGCGGCGCGGCGTCTCCGGCCGGAGCCGACGTGGGCGGGGCCGATGACGGCGTCACCGCGGGGACCTCTCCGGGCGCGGACGAGGGCGGCGCCGGCGAGTAGGGCGCCGCGTCTGCGGCCGGCGGCGGCCACGACGCGCGCTCCTCGGGCGAGGGCGGGGCGGCGGCGGGTCCGCCGGGCACCGACGGGGTGCTCAGCGGGTCGCCCGGGGTCACGCCGGGCATCGCGCTCGGGGCGCCGGCGAACGGGAGCAGCGGGTCCCCGCTGGGGGTCGGGGGGCGCTCGGAGACCGGGACCTCCTCGCTCGCGCGGGGGACGATCGGCGGGCGGGCGGGGTTGTCGGCGCCGCCCGCGGCCGAGGAGATCACGGTGTGGTAGCCGCCGCTCTCGTCGCGGGCCGGCTCGGCCGGCGCCGGCTCGGGCTCGGGCTCGGGCTCGGGTTCGGGCTCGACGACCTCGGGGGCGGGAGCGGCGAACTCGTGCGCGGCCGCGGCGCGGACGGCCTCGGCGCCGCCCGGATTCAGCTGCGCGGCGATGTCGGCCAGGGACATGTGGACCGGCAGGGTGAGCTCGCCGCGGAGCTGCTCGCCCGTCGCGGTCAGGCGGTGCCCGCCGTCGATCAGCTCGAGGTCGAGCAGCAACGTGAGGTGGCGCTCGCCCTGGATCAGCAGCGTGTTCTCGTTGTCCCAGCCGGCGCGGCCGAGGTAGGCCATCGAGCGGCCGAAGTCCATGGTCGAGATGCGCGTGCCGGGCGGGACGCTCGCCAGCAGGCTCAGGCCGATCGCCAACCCGTGGAAGATCGAGTCGGTCATATGGCGCTCGCGCAGCTGGCGGCGCAGCCACTCGGCCTGCTGCGAGCTGACGTCGAACGGCGCGTCGGGATCGCCGGAGCGGACGTAGCGCTTGCCGATGTCGGTCAGCTCGACGACCCCGCGGTCCTCCTTGACGAGCCCCGCCAACCGGCCGAAGGAGATGAAGTGCCGCAGGCGCCCGAGCGCGTTCTCGAGCCCGGGCGGGAACAGCTCGTCGAGGTTGAACTCGGTGACGAACTCGTCGGTACGCAGCCGCCCACGTTGCTCGATCGCGCGCAGGAGGCCATGAGCATCGCCGAGGCGGGTCGCGGGAATCGGGCGCATCCGTAGACCCTATTGGGGCACGCCGAGGCGCGCGAGGCCGCCCTCGCGCGCGGACAGGCTGCTTACTTGTCCTGGCCCGTCGGCACCGCGCCGTCCGGCGGCGTCCCGGCGGCGCCGTTCGCGGTCTGCGGCGGCTCCTTCGCCTCCGGCTTGGCGGTCGCGGGCGCGGTCTGCCCGCTCGGCGGCTTGGAGGCCGGCTTGGCCACGGCGGACTTGACCGCGGGCTTCTTCGCGGCGCCCGCCGCGGGCTTCTTCTTCGCCGCGGCCGGCTTCTTGGCCTCGAGCTCGGGCGGGAGCGTCGGCGTCGTGGCGGTGGACGCCGCGGCCTTCTTCTTCGCAGCGGCCGCCTTGGGCTTGGCCGCCGCCGAGCCGCCCTTCTCGGTGCCCGGGTACGCGCCCGCTCGGGCGACGTCCTTCGCCGTCGGCTTGGCGGGCGGCGCGAGCTTGGCCGCCGGCTTCTTGGAGGGCGCCGCGGGCTTCGCCGTCGCGGGCGGCGCGGGCGCAGCCGCCGCGGGCTTCTTCGCGGGCGCCGCGGGCTTGGTGGCCGCGACCTTCTTGGCCACCGCCGGCTTCTTCGCGGGCGCCTCCGGCTTGGTCGCCGCCACCTTCTTGGCGACCGCGGGCGTCTTCTTCACCACCGCCGCCGGCTTCTTGATGACCGGCTTCGCCGCCGCCGGTTTGGTCTTCGCGCGCGGCTTGGGCTTGGCCTGACCGGTCGCGACGACGCCCTCGGTCGCTGTGGCGGCCGCGGCGTTCGCCGTCCCGAGCGGCTCCACGTTCGGCCCCGCCTTCGCCACCGCACCCCGGCCCGACGGCCTGGGCTTCGCCTTCGCCTTGGCCTTCGACGTCCGTGCCGTGCCCGACTTCGGCGCGGCGGGCGCTCCCATCTTCGGCGCCCCGACGGCATCGGGCGCCGGCGAGGCCGCAGGCTTGGGTTCAGCCGACGACGTGTCGTCGTCGCTGCTCAGGACCCGGCCCGCGAGACCGGCCGCCTTGCCGACGAGGTCGGTCGCGGTGTCGATCAGCTTCTTCGGTAGCGATGGCATACGGGCTTCATCCTGCCCGCCGCCTCGCGCAGCTATGCGGCGAGCGCCAACTCCGCGTCCCCGCAGGCCAGCGCGAGCGCCTCCGCGGCGGACAGGCGCGCGACGAGCTCACCGCCGCAGGCGTCCCTCAGCTCGCCGCGCACGCGCCCGCTGACGGACACGTCGAAGTGCAGCTCGAGCTCGTCGGCCACCAGGTCGTGCGCCCGCTCCCAGGCAGCGTCGACCTCGGCCAGCACCTCGGCGGGCAGAGCGGGAACGGTGTCATGGAAGAAGCGGGGCATCTGGGTCTCCTACGAGAACAACGGCTGGCAACCGGAGTAGTCGACCCTCCCCCATATGGGGTACATGGGGTCGGGACCCCAGTCGTGGAGCGAGCGGGGCGGCAGCCCCTCCCGGTGGCTTACAACCCGGGCGGATGCCGCGCCACGAAGCCTTCCGTGGAGCGCATCTCGTTGATCCAGCGCGAACCCGTGACGCGCTGGGCGGAGGTGTCGAAGCGGATGCCCGCCACCTCGAGGAAGACGTGGCCCGCGTTGGTCCAGATCGTGACCCACTTGCCGCGCCCCGGCTCGCCCCAGGACATCAGGGGACCGGAGGCGAGCGGCCCGTCGAGCAGCCCGGCGGCCGCGAGCACGAACGAGACCGAGCCCGAGCAGTCGTAGCCGGTGTCCTGCCATTTGCCGTGCCCGCCGCCCCACTTGTAGGGCGTGCGCGCGATGCCGTTGCCGGCCTCGATCATCTTCTTGATCGCCTCGGGCGCCTCGAGCGGGGGCAGCGCGACGCCGCCACCGATCGCGACCGCCTTGTCGACCGCGACCGTCCCCGGGCTCTTGCCGCGCGGGGCGGAGGAGGCTTCCGTCGTGGGCTTGGCGTCACCGGCGCCGGTCAGCCCGGCGTCCGCGGTGCCCGCCGCCGGCGTGGCGCTCTGGACGCCCGCGACCGGCGCGACGGCCTTCGCCCGCGACCCCTCGGGGAGCGGCGGGAGCGAGACCTGTGGCTCGGGCGTCGCGGCAGCGATCATCGGCGAGGACGCCGGCGCCGCCGTGCGCGCCACCGCGGGCTCTTCTCCGGCCGCGCCGAGCGCGAGGTACCCGCCACCGAGCGTGACGAGGCCGGCGGCCGTGGCCGCGAGGGCGATCCGGAGCATCAGACTAGGATGCCGACGATCGCGTCGGGAAGACGTTAAGAAACCCACCGCTGGTCACATCGGCGCTAGGCGCCGATGGCTTGAGCGAGATCCTCGACGAGATCCTCGGGCGCCTCGACGCCGCACGAGAGCCGCACGAGGTCGGGCGGCACGGCCGCCGCGGACCCTTCCACGGACCCGTGCGTCATCGCCTGCGGGACTTCGATCAGCGACTCCACGCCGCCGAGCGACTCGGCCAGCGAAAACACCTTCGTCCGCCCGACCAGCGCCACGGCGTCCGGGTGGCGGAACGAGACCATGCCGCTGAACCCGGGCCAGCAGACGTCGCTCACGCCGTCGACACCCTCCAGCCACTGCGAGACCACACGCGCGTTCTCGGTGTGCGCCGCCATCCGCAGGTGCAGCGTCCGCAGCCCGCGGTGCACGAGGAAGCAGTCCAGCGGCCCGGGGACCGCGCCGACCGAGTTCTGCACGAACCGCACGGCCGCGTGGCGCTCTTCGTCGCTCACGACGACCGCGCCCGACACCGAGTCCGAGTGCCCGCCGAGGTACTTGGTCGCCGAGTGCACGACCGCGTCCGCCCCCAGCTCCAGCGGCCGCTGGTAGACGGGCGTCGCGAACGTGTTGTCGACCGCCACGAACGCGCCGCCGGCGCGCTCGATGATGCCCGCGACGTCGATCACCTTCAGCGTCGGGTTCGTCGGCGTCTCGATCCACACGAGCTTGGTCTCGGGCCGCATCGAGGCGTGGACCAGGTCGAGGTTGGTCTGGTCGACCATCGTGTACTCCAGGCCCCAGCGCTTGAGCACCTTGTCGACGAGCCGGTACGTCCCGCCATACAGATCGTCCGGGATCACGACGTGATCGCCCGCGTCGCACACCGCGGTGATGAGCGCGTGCTCGGCCGCCATGCCGGACGAGAAGCAGGAGCCGAACCCGCCCTCGAGCTCCCCGATCGCCCGCTCCAGCGCCGCGCGCGTGGGATTCGCGGAACGCGAGTAGTCGAAGTCCTCGACGAAGTCGCCGACCGCGCGCTGCACGTACGTCGACGCCTGGTGGATCGGCGGCACGACGCCGCCGTAGGTGGGCTCGGGCTCGAGCCCGGCGTGGACCGCCTTCGTCGCGAACCTCATGCGACCAGCGACTCGAGCAGGTCGGTGCGCGTGACGATCCCGACCGGGCGCCCGTGCTCGGAGACGATCAGCGCCTGCGTGTCGCCCGTCAGCAGCTCGACGGCCTCACGCACGGGATCGCTCGTGGACACGCCCGCGAACGGCGCCTCCATCACGCCCGAGATCTCCGCCGACATCACCGCAGGGTCACCCATCGCCGCCTTCAGCAGCCCGCGCTCGCCGACGCTGCCGACGGTCGTGTACGGATCGTCCGCCGACACCACCGGCAGCTGGGAGACGCGGTGCTCGTGCAGCAGCGTGATCGCGTCGCGGACGGTCTGGTGCGTCTGCACGACCACGAACGGCGGGATCTCCCCCGCGCGCGTCTTCATCTTCAGCACGTCGCCGACCGTCCGGTCCGCGCCGCGCTCGAGGAAGCCGTGCTGGGTCATCCACTCGTCGTTGAAGATCTTCGACAGGTAGCCGCGCCCGCCGTCGGGCAGGATCACGGCGACCATCGCGTTGGGATCGTCGATCGACGCGGCCACCTCGAGCGCCGCGTGCATCGCGAGCCCGCACGAGCCGCCGACCAGCAGGCCCTCGGTCTCGGCCAGCCGGCGCGTCGTCAGGAACGAGTCGCGGTCGGACACCGTCACGTAGCGGTCGACCAGCGACGGGTCGTACGTGGACGGCCAGAAGTCCTCGCCCACGCCCTCGACCAGGTACGGGTGTACCTCCTCGTTGGAGTAGATCGAGCCGACAGGATCAGCGCCGATGACCTCGATCTTCGGGTTCTGCTCCTTCAGGTAGCGCGCGGTGCCGGTGATCGTGCCGCCCGTGCCGACGCCGGCCACGAAGTGCGTGATCTTCCCGCCCGTCTGGCGCCACAGCTCCGGCCCGGTGCTCAGGTAGTGCGCCTCCGGGTTGGCCGCGTTCGCGTACTGGTTGGGCTGGAACCCGCCGGGGATCTCACGCGTCAGGCGCTCGGCCACGCGGTAGTAGGACTGCGGCGAGGACGGGTCCACGTCGGTCGGGCAGACGACGACCTCGGCGCCATAGGCGCGCAGCAGGTCGATCTTCTCGCGCGACATCTTGTCCGGCATGACCGCGATCACGCGGTAGCCCTTCAGACGAGCGGCGACCGCGAGGCCCGCGCCGGTGTTGCCGGAGGTCGGCTCGATGATCGTGCCGCCCGGCCGCAGCCGGCCGTCGCGCTCGGCGGCCTCGATCATCGCGACCGCGACGCGGTCCTTGATGGAGCCGCCGGGGTTGAAGTACTCGACCTTCGCCACGACCTGTGGCGCACAGCCCTGCGCGATCCGGCTCAGGCGCACGAGCGGCGTCTCGCCGACCGTGTCGAGGATGGAGTCCTTGATCTCGGGTGTCGTCGCCGTGCGCGTCATGCTGCCGACTATAGGCCCGGCTGGGGTTCGGCCGGCGTTGCGGGCTTGTAACCGGTCTGGCCGCCGGGCAGCTCCGCCTTCTCCAGCCGGCCCTGCTCGACCAGCTTGGCGAGCGTGTTGTAGGTCACCGCGCGCGAGATGTTCGTGACGTCGGCGATCTCCGTCGCGCTCGCGCCCGGACGCTCGTCCACCGCCTTGAGGATCGCTTCGCGGTTGGCGCCACGCGGTGCCCGCTTGGCCGCCGCCTTGCGCGCGGGCGCGCGCTTGGCCGCCACGGGACGGGGCGAGCTCGCGAACGGCGGCTGCTCCAGCGCCGCCTGGATCTGCTCACGCTCACGCAGCAGCGGCTCGTGCTCCGCCAGCTGGCGCTCGATGTCGTTCAACCGCTGTTCCAGGTCGCGTCGCAGACCGGCGATCACGTCGCTCACAAGGCTCCTTCCGCCAAAGACCGCGGGCAGCCTAGCGAGCCTCGTTCAGCCGCCTTCGAAGCCGAACTCGCCGCTGCTCTTCGAGGCGCCGCCGCCGCTGGACGGGCGTGACGGCGCGGAGCCGCTGGCACCGCCCGCGCTCGCGGCGCTCGCGACCGGCGCCGTGGCGGTCGCCGCGGGCGCCGGCGCCGCAGGGCTGCCCTCGAAGCCGAACTCCTGGCGCTTGCGCTTGGCGATCACGACCGGCTTGCGCTTGCGCTCGGGCGCGGCCGCCTTGCGCTTCGGCTTGGCGGGCGGCGGCGGCGGGGTCGGCGTGGCGAGCGCGGCGTACTTGCGCGCCGGCACCTCGGGCACGACCTTCACCGGCTTGGTCTTGACCGGCTCGCGCTTGTCGCCCTCGGGCTTGTCGCGCTTGGGCGCGGGGGTCGCCGTCGCGGCCGGCTTGTCGACCGTGGCGATGATCGCCGGAGCCGGCAGCGCACCGGTCATCACGCAGGCCGCCCCGGCGCCCGCGCCGGTCAGGCACAGGCCGACGATGCTCGCCGCGGTGCCGAAGCGCCCGCCGCCCGAGGACGAGAGCTGCACCACCTCGGGCCGCGTGAGCAGGCGCGTGATCCAGCCGAACGGCGCCAGTAGCGCGAGCCGGCGCGTGCGCGAGAAGCGCATCTGCCGCACGGTCGCGCGGCACGCCGCGCAGTGGCGCAGGTGCGGGCGGATCGAGACCATCTGCACGCTGGTGGCCTGCCCGCGCGCGAGCGCGTCCAGCGTGTCCTCGTAGGCCGCGCACGCCTCGCCGGACTCGATCTCGCTGAAGACGTTCAGGAACCGCTTGCGGCCCTCGGCGATGCTCCGGTTGACCTTCGTGTAGGACCACCCGAAGCGCGTGCCGATCTCGTCGTAGGACAGCCCTTCGGCCTTGAGCAGCAGCGCCCGCGCCTCGTCGGGCTTGAGGGCCTTGAGCGCCTCGACCGAGCGCCCGACCCGCTCACCGCCCGCGACCGCGTCGGAGACCTCGCGCAGCCCGGACTCGCTCGCGTCGAAGTCCGTGTCGGTCGCGTCCACGGACGCCGCCCGCGCCTTGCGGATCGCCATCGCCTCGTGCTTGACCACGACGCGCATCCACGCGCCCTCGGTCGCCACCTCGACGGTGTCCATCCGCCGCAGGTAGATCTCCAGCGCGCGCTGGTAGGCGTCGAGCGCGTCGTCGTGGCAGAGCGAGAACTGGTTGGCGACGCGCAGCAGCGCCGGCCCGTGCCGCCCCACCATCGTCTCCACGCGCGCGACCGGATCCGTCCCGCGTTCGCCCAGCGCTGCCACCGCTCAACCCATCCTGTCCGTTGCCCTCGCCGGTATTGAGGCGGATCGCGGCCGGTTTCGCCCCCTGCGAGCGGGCAATTCGTGCGCAAATTGCGCTGATTTCGTCCCTGCAAAGATGTCCCGATGCCCCGCGACCCAGAGTTGACCGCCTATCTGACGCGCTTCGCCGGCCAGGACGAGGTGCTTGCGCGCGTCGAGCGCGAGACGCGCCTGCTGCCCAACGCGGGCATGCTCTCGCGCCCGGACCAGGCCGCGCTGCTGACGATCCTCGCGCGCATGCTGGACGCCAAGACCGCCGTCGAGGTGGGCACGTTCACGGGCTACGGGGCGATCTGCATCGCGCGCGGGCTGGCCGACGGCGGCCGGCTCACCTGCTTCGAGGTGAGCGAGGAGTTCGCCGCGATCGCGCGCCGCAACCTCGAGGCGGCGGGGCTCACCGACCGGGTCGACATCACGCTCGGCCCGGCCGTGGAGAACCTCGCGCAGCTGCCGGACACGCCGCACATCGACCTCGCCTACGTCGACGCCGACAAGACCGGCTACCCCGCCTACTACGACGCGCTCGTCCCGCGCCTGCGCCCGGGCGGCGTCCTCGTGCTCGACAACACGCTGCTGGCCAACCGCGTGCTCGCCCCGGAGGACGAGCGCGCTAAGACGATGGCGGCGCTCAACGAGCGGATCGCGGCCGACGACCGGGTCGAGTCCGTCCTGCTCGGCCTGTCGGACGGGGTCACGCTGGCTCGCCGGAGGGAGCCTTGATCTCGCGCTTGAGGATCTTGCCCGTCGGCCCCTTCGGCAGCTCGTTCGAGAACCAGATCTTGCGCGGGTACTTGTAGGCGGCGACGCGCTCCTTGACGAACGCGCGCAGGTCGTCCTCGGAGGCCTCGCCCTTGAGGACGACCATCGCCGCGACCTCCTCGCCGAGCGACTCGTCCGGGACGCCGATCACGGCCACCTCGGACACGGCCGGATGCTCGTAGAGGATCTCCTCGATCTCGCGCGGGTAGACGTTGTACCCGCCGCGGATGATCATGTCCTTCTTGCGGTCGACGATGAAGAAGTAGCCGTCGGAGTCCTGCGTGGCCATGTCGCCGGAGTGGAACCAGCCGCCGCGCATGACCTCCTCGGTGGCCTCGTCGCGCTGCCAGTAGCCCTTCATCACGTTGTGGCCGCGGATCACGATCTCGCCCACGTCGCCCGGCGCCACGTCCTTGTCGTCCTCGTCGACGAGCTTCATCTCGACGCCCTCGATCGGCGTCCCGATCGAGCCGGGCTTGCGCTCGCGGTCGGGGTGGTTGAAGGACGCGACCGGCGACGTCTCGCTGAGCCCGTAGCCCTCGAGGATGATGCAGTCGAACGCCTGCTCGAACGCCTTCATGACCTCGACCGGCATCGCCGAGCCGCCGCTCACGCACACGCGCAGCGAGGACGTGTCCGCGGTCTCGCGCTCGGGAACATTGAGCATCGCGTGGTACATCGTCGGCACGCCCTCGAGGATCGTCACCCGGTCGCGGGCGATGATCTCGAGCGCCTTGACGGGCTCGAAGCGCGGGATCAGCGTCAGGCACGCGCCGTGCGCGACGGCGGCGTTCATCCCGCACGTCTGCCCGAAGGAGTGGAACAACGGCAGCGCACCGAGGACGACGTCGTCCTCGGTGACGTCGATCAGCGTCTTGGCCGTCACGCTGCAGTTGAGGATCAGGTTCTCGTGCGTGAGCTCAGCGCCCTTGGGGGTGCCGGTCGTCCCGCTCGTGTAGAGGATCACGGCCGTGTCCGAGCTCTCGCGCGGCTCGTCGCCCTCGGCCCGCGGGGCACCCATCACGAGCTGCTCGAACTCGCCCGGCTTGACGCTGACGACCTCGGCCCCGGCTTCTTCGGCGCCCACCGACGCGGCCTCGCCGAAGTCGTGCCAGGCGAACAGGTACTTCGCGCCGGAGTCCTTGAGGTAGAAGCCGACCTCGCGGCCCTTGAGCAGCACGTTCATCGGCACCACGACGCCGCCGGCGCGCAGAATGCCGTAGTAGACGACCGCGAAGTACGGGACGTTCGGAAGCATGATCCCGACGCGGTCGCCGGGCGCGACGCCCTTGTCCTTGAGCAGGCCGGCGATGCGCGTGGCGCCCTCATTGAGGACCGCGTAGTTGACGACGCTGTCGTCGAGCTTGAGCGCCGGGCGCTCGGCGTGCGCGCTCGCCGTCTCGGTCAACAGCTGGGCAAGGCTGGTCGGCATGGCCCGACCCTACTCTCATCGCCTTCTCGTAGGATCAGCCGTTCGTGGGGCGCCCGAACGTAACCAGTGCCGACGTGGCCGCCGCCGCCGGCGTGAGCCGCGCGACGGTCTCCTACGTCCTCAACGGCGTGGACGCGCGCGTGTCCGACCAGACGCGCGAGCGCGTGCTGGCGGCGGCGCGCGAGCTCGGCTACACGCCGAACGCGATGGCCTCGGCACTGCGCGCCGGCCGCACCTCCGTGGTCATCTTCGCGCTGCCGAACTGGCCGCTGGGCCCCGTGGTCGCAGAGCTGCTCACCGGGCTGGTCGGCGAGCTGGACCGGCTCGGCTACACGCCGCTCGTGCACTTCGTCCACGCCGGCGGGCCGGACGGGCTGCAGAAGGCGTGCGACCGCGTCCGCCCGGTCGGGCTGATCGCGCCCGGCACCGACCTGCCGCCGCTGGACCTGCTGCGCGCGAACGGCTGCCGCGGGATCGTCACGCTCGGCCAGCCGCCGGAGCCGGGCGTCCCGTCATTCTCGCTTGACCAGCGCAGCGTCGGCGCGGTCGCGATCGAGCACCTGGCCGAACGCGGGCACACGAACGTGCTGGCGGTCACGCCGCTCGGCAGCCAGCTGCAGCCCTTGGGCGAGCAGCGCCTCGCCGGCGCGCGCGCCGCGGCGGAGCGCCTCGGGGTGACGCTCACGGACGTGCCGGCCAACGGGCTCGCCCGCGGGCTGGCGCGCCGGCCGACCGCCGTGTACGCCTTCAACGACGAGATCGCGCTCGGGGCCCGGGACTCACTCCCGCCCGGCGTCGCGTTGATCGGCACCGACGACAGCCCGCCGGCCCGCCTCGCGCATCCGCGGCTGACCACGATCAAGCTCGGCACGCCCGAGGGCCACCGCGAGATGGTGCGAACGCTGCACGCGTTGATCGAGGGCCGCGAGGTCGACGCCACGCCGGTGGTCATCAAGCCGCGCGTCATTCAGGGAGAGACCACGTAGCATCGCCCAGGGGCGATGCACCGCGAGTTCGCCCCCGCGGTGCGCCGCCGCGTGGCGCCACGCGAACTCGCTAGCGTGCAGCCATGCCCAGCGTGCTCGACCGCTTCCGCCTGGACGGCAAGGTCGCCGTCATCACCGGCGCCTCCTCAGGGCTGGGCGCCGCGTTCGCCACCGGGCTCGCGGAGGCCGGCGCCGACATCGCGATCTGCGCGCGCCGCGCCGACCGACTGGAGGAGACCCGCGCCGCCGTCGAGCAGCTCGGCCGCCGCTGCCTCGCCGTCCCCGCCGACGTGTCCCGGCCCGAGGACTGCACGCGCGTGATCGAGGAGACCGTCGCCGCGTTCGGCAAGGTCGACGTGCTGGTCAACAACGCCGGCATCGGCACCGCGTACCCGGCCACACGCGAGACGCCCGAGCAGTTCCGCCAGGTGATCGACGTCAACCTCAACGGCTCCTACTGGATGGCCCAGGCCTGCGGACGCGTGATGCCGCCCGGCTCGAGCATCGTGAACATCGGCTCGGTGCTCGGCTCCACCACGGCCGGGCTCCCACAGGCCGCGTACGCGTCCAGCAAGGCGGCGATCATCGGCCTCACGCGCGACCTCGCCGTGCAGTGGACGGGCCGCAAGGGCATCCGCGTCAACGCGCTGGCGCCCGGGTTCTTCCCGAGCGAGATGACCGAGCAGTATCCGGACGGCTACCTCGAGGCCCAGCAGCAGCGGCTGCCGATGGGCCGGCCTGGCGAGGCCGAGGAGCTGACCGCCGCGCTCCTCTTCCTCGCCAGTGACGCCTCGTCCTACGTGACCGGGATCGTGCTCCCGGTCGACGGAGGCATGCTCGCCACCTGACGGCTACAGAACGGCGTCCTTTCGACGCTCGTAAGTCACCTGCAAGAAATGCCTGGCGCCGACGAGTGCGCAGACCGAGGCAAACATCTGCCAATTGTCGTCCTTGTCGACCTCGCCGAAATCACTGACGGCACGCACGACCATCCACTCCGGCGGGTTGTCTCCAGTCCACTCGCCGACGCTGCCGCTGCCGACGGCCTGCACGAGTCCCCACGACTCCATATCGCCCAGCTTGATCTTCCGATCGACGCCCTCGGCGGAGGCGAGCTTGCGTAGGGAGCCGTCGCGCAGGAGCTTCTCGGAGGCCACGACCGACGCGTCGGAGTCAAATCCCGGTTTGTGGGTTCGTTTGACGCCCGGAGGTAGCTGGTCGTCGTCGAGTTGTGTGAGCGCCTCCTGCAGTTGCTCGTAAAAGCCGGTTCTCCGGATTCGGTGCTCTCCGACGAGCGTGTAGAGCCGCTGAGGAAGTCGCCGCTCTTGGGCTTCTCGCCGGAACTCATCGGGAAGGCTGGCCCCTTTCTCGAGGTACCAGACTTTGCGGGGGAGCACGAGATCACCGAGCTTCACGCTGTCCAGCCGGCCGGCTGCGATGCCGGCGAGCAAGACCAACTCGGGCTCGTAGAGACGCAGCATCGAGCGCAAGGCCCCCTGCGCGGTGGTGTTGCCGGACTCGCCAATATTCGTCAGCACCAGATTGAGCCGACCGGCGCGATGGGTCTCGAGCGATGCCTCGTGGTACCTGCGGCCGTCTTCCCGCCGGCGGGCCCCCGGATGGTCGCGTCCGAGGTCAAACACGATCTCAGCCGCCTCCGCCTCGTTCGGAACAACAGTGACAAGAAGCACGTCGATGCGCTCGCGATCGGGAGCGGATGGCGTCGGAGGATGCATCAACGAGGCTCTCTGTCTTGGAGGTTTGTAGGACTCCGCGAGCGCGTGTTCGGCCCACACCCGCCCTGGCTCGTCGAGATCCTCGATCCAGGATGAGCAGTCGCGGCGAAGCATCTCCTGCTTGATCGCGTCGGGGTTCGCGAAGACGCGGCCCAGGAGCTCGAAGCAGGCGGCTCGTGCGATCTGTACCCGGCCGGGCCTGCTCATCCGGTGGGGCGCGGGTAGTAGAACGAGTACAGCGACCACGTTGGGCGCCCGGGAACATGTTCCCCGCCCGACCAGTCGACGAAGGGAACGTAGGCGTCGAGCGTCACGCCGAACGCGCCGAGCAGCGTGGTCAGTCCGCGCGCGGTTGCGCCCGACGCGTTGAACTCGTCCAGCGCAATCACCGCGAGCCGGTGCCCGGTGCCCGTCTCGCGGCCACCGAGGTCGGCGAGCTGACGCCGCCAGGCGGGGATCGTCTCGCTTGCGTCGCTCACGTCGTCGAGCGCGGACGCCAGCCCGTGTGCTCGCGCCGCGTCGGCAGCGACGGCATCGATGACATCGCGTTCGATCTCGACCGGCACCAGCTGGTTCTGGAAGCGAGAGGCGAGTCGCTTGACCAGATCGCGAACCGCCGGCTCGGCGGCGCAAACGACGACGAGGTCGTCCACCAGCCCGATGCCCTTCAGCAGCTCTTCGTACTTAAGCGCGATCCAATCACCGAACCGCTCGAAGACAGCCGAGAAGTCGGGGATATAGGGGTAGCGCGCGTGCTCCGGCGGGCCGTACCCTTCAGGACCCCAGGGAACGCGGTCGAGCATCCACCACATCGTCGCGGCATCGATGCCGGTTCCCGGATCGGTACGCGACGGATCTTCGAGTCGCGGAGCGGAAGCGAGACAGCGTGCACACGCGCTCCGCTGCACGTCTTCGTGCCCACGCACGGCCAGCACGTCGAGCTGGAGGTCGGGGTGCCTGAGACCGTACGCCGCAGGCGCGGCCATGACGGCGAGCGCGCGGGTTCGCACCGGGACGCCCCACGAGGGCAACGCACGCCGGAAGTCACCCAGAGTGTCGCCCGAGCGGACGTATTCGAACGCCAGCACGTTGCCAACGCCGGACGCAGTGTCCTCGAGCTCGTCGGGAGTAGCCGCGAACCCGGCGTCTCCGCCGCAGGCGGCGGCCGCGGCGACGACCGCGACGCGAAACTCCCGGGAGTACGGACCGCACACGATCATGCGGGTGCCCGCCGCCCCGGTCTGATCGATCCAATTGGACAAGCACTCGGTGAGCTCTCCGACTGCCCCGCGCATGTCCTGCCACGCCGGTGTGCAGCGCTCACCGTCTGCGGTGGCGAAGTGCCCGAGGCGCGTCACAACGCGTCGCTCAAACCGCTCGTTGGCGGTCCCGCTGGCCTGTCGGCGGCGCCCCGGCCAGTCGCGCATCAGCGGCGTGAACCCGCGCTTTCCGTGACCGAAGCTCCGCAGCGCGCCCTCGTCGTCCAGCACGACAACGCGGCCGGTCCCGTCCGCGGCGGTGTCGCGCTCGAGGAACTCCCACAGCAGCGACTCCGGCGGAAGCTTGCAAAGCAAGATCAGGATCGTGCGCGGCCCACCGGCCAGCATGCGTCCGACGCCATCGGCGAGACCCGCGAGCAGCGGCTCGTTAAGCAACTCGTACGGGGCGTCGCTGAGGTCGAGGATGATCGTGGCGTCGTCGGGCAGATCGGCCGGCGGTTCGACGAAGTGCTGCACCCGCGTGGGCTCCGTGCTGAGCTGCTTGACGCTCAGGTACGCGGAGTCCTGTCGGAACCACGGGTCGACGCCCAGCCCGTTCAACGAACGCGCGAGCCATCGGTGCTCCTTGCGACGGCTCTCCGAAACCGGCTGAGTAACCGCCTGGCCGAGGTGGACTACCACCGACCAGGCGACGACACGAACGCCGTCGGCCACCAGTCAGAGCCGAGCTGGCGTGAGGGGTAGCTCGACCGAAACCAGATTTCCGAACAGCGGCTCGTCGACGCGATCGATGTCCGCCCGGTACTGGAACGCTTTCTCGCCGGCGCTCAGCCGCAGCCAGAAGTCGCTAGTTCGCACGGATACCGTGCCGCCGAACGCGTTGATGGCGCTGCGATAGAGCGCGTGCAGCCCGAATCCGCGCCGCGATTCCCACGCGACTGGTTCCGGCCGGTCAACCTGTGGGAAGTCATCGCTCACGTGCTTGCGCGAGATCCCTGGAAGCAGGGCGGACAGCAACAGGTCGCCGCCCTGAGCACCGGCCGGCGGAACCCAGTTCGCCGGAATGTACGTCGCCGCAGGGGTCCAGCCGCGCGCGTCGACGATGAACTCGTCGGTGATGTCCGCGGCCCAGTCGTCGGCATCCGTTGCGCGCAGCTGGTCGACCGGGATCTTCGACAACGTGTCAACGACGCTGTCGCCATCGTCCCAGACCGCGATCACAAGCCGAAGCTCGCCAGCGGGCGACGAGTCGACCGACGTTCCGACCACCGCCATGGTGGCGTCCGGGTGCTGGATCACGTTGGCGAGCAACTCGTGCACCAACACGCGTGCCACGTCGCGGGCGATGTCCGCCGTGACAGGGCGCACCAGGCGGGCAACGAGCGGGTGTCGCCACCGTTCCCATTCGGATCGGATCATCCGCGTTAGAGCGCCGCGCTCGTATAGCCGGTAGGCGGTCAGCCCGAAGAAGGCGTCGCGTTCCAGCTCGTCGATGAACGCGGAGACACCGCTGGCCACCTTTGCCGCCGGACGCTCTGGTGCGGGTGTGCCGAACAGCGCGTGGTCGACCGGCGCCACCAACCGGCGCAGAGAACGGCCAGTGGCCAGCTCGCAGACCGACTGGAAGTTCCAACGCCGCAACTGGTCAAGGCCAGCCGGCTCCCGCGGCAGGCGCAGCTCCACCGGAAGCCCGTCGCGCCCGCGGTGTGCCGCGACCGAGATCGCCAGCAGCAGGCTGAAGACCGACTGCCCGGCCTCCGCACGCAGGTCCACCCCGGCGTTCACCTCGGCTGACTGCAAGGCCCGGTACCACTGCGATGTCCACTGCTCCGCGCGCAACGATCCGAAAGCGGTGTCGTTGGAGGCGGTCACGTGTCGAGAAAGGGCGATCTATGGAGGCTAAGCGCCAGGACGGACGGAGCCGCGCCGCGCGCGGTCCAGCGTCGATCTCCGCACTGTAGCCGGGTTTGCGCCACAGACGGAAATCCGCTCGGACTTTACGCCGATCGGGTGACCGCGCAAGTCGTCCTGTCCGCATGCAGGTTCCGAGAGTTCGAGTCCGCGCACGCTCGGCGGCAGCCGCCGGTACCCCGACGGCGCCGCCGATCTGCTCAGGCCGACGCGCTCATCCGGTACTTGCGCACCGCCAGCGGCGCGAAGACCGCGATCAGCACGAAGCACCAGACGACGCTCAGCCACAGGCTGTTGCCCATCTCCCCGCCCAGCCACAGTGCACGGATCGCGTCCACGACGACGCTGACCGGGTTCGCCTCGGCGACCTGCTCGAGGCCCGCCGGCATCGACGCCACCGGCACGAACGCGGACGAGATGAACGTGATCGGGAAGATCAGCGTGAAGCCGACGCCGTTCGCCGCCTCGGGCGAGGAGACGCTCATCCCGATCAGCGCGAAGATCCAGCTGAACGCGTAGCCGAACAGCAGCAGCAGGCCGAGGCCGGCGAGGATCTCGGGCACGCCCGCGTCGAAGCGGAAGCCGATCACCAGGCCCGTCGCGAGCAGGATCGCGACCGACAGCAGGTTGGTGGCGACGTCCGCCAGCGTGCGCCCCGCGAGCACCGACGCGCGCGCGGTGGGCAACGAGCGGAAGCGGTCGATCAGGCCCTTGGTCATGTCCTCGGCGAGCCCGAGCGCGGTCGCGAAGCCGCCGAAGCAGATCTGCTGGACGATCATGCCCGGGATCAGAAAATCGATGTAGTCGCCGTAGCCGGGCGTCTCGATCGCGCCGCCGAAGACGAACGCGAACAGCAGCACGAACATGATCGGCTGGACCGTGAAGGCCAGCAGCATGTCCGGGTTGCGCGGGAGCCGGACGAGCGCGCGCTCGGCGAGGGTGAGCGTGTCGTTGATCATGCCGCGACCTCCACGAGCTCCGGAACGTCCTGGTCTTCCACCGTCGCGTGGCCGGTCAGCGACAGGAACACGTCGTCGAGCGTCGGCCGCCGGACCGCGATGTCCTCGGCCCCGACGCCCGCCTGACTGAGCCTGCGCGCGGCCTCCATGATCGCGCCGGCCCGTTCGTCCACCTGCACGGACACGAGCGGCCCGTCCACCCGCACGGGCTCGTCGCTCATGCTCTCGAGCGCGGTCATGGCCGCGAACGCCGCGGCGCCGTGGGTGAGCGTGACCTCCACGCGCAGGCCGCCGACCCGGGCCTTGAGCTCGTCGGCCGTGCCCTCGGCGATCACGTGGCCGTGGTCGATGACCGCGATCCGGTCCGCGAGCCGGTCGGCCTCCTCGAGGTACTGGGTGGTGAGCAGCACCGTGGTGCCTTCGCCGACCAGCTCCTCGATCGCCGTCCACAGCTCGATCCGCGAGCGCGGGTCCAGGCCGGTGGTGGGCTCGTCGAGGAAGAGGACCGGCGGGCTGGCCACCAGCGCCGCCGCCAGGTCCAGCCGGCGCCGCATGCCGCCGCTGTAGGTCTTCGCCGGGCGCGAGCCGGCGTCGCTGAGCGAGAAGCGCTCGAGCAGCTCGGCCGCGCGCCGCTTGGCCACCGCGCGCTTGTTGCCGTACAGCCGGCCGACCATCGTCAGGTTCTCGATCCCGGTCAGGTTCTCGTCGACGGCCGCGTACTGGCCGGCGAGCCCGATCCGCGACCGCAGCCGCGGCGCGTCCTTGACCACGTCCAGGCCCGCGACGCGCGCCTGGCCGCCGTCGGGTTCCAGCAACGTCGTGAGGACGCGGACGGACGTGGTCTTCCCGGCCCCGTTCGGGCCGAGCACGCCCAGCACCGTGCCGGGCGCGGCCTCGAGATCGACACCGTCGAGGGCGCGGACGTCCCCGAACGACTTGACGAGGCCCTGAGCGCTGATCGCTGGCTCTTCGAATCGCATGATAGGGATCCTCCCGAGGGTCTAGGTCAGGATCTGTCCGCAACCTCAAGACTCGTGCCAGCCGTACCCTCGGCGGTGTTGCGGCCACGACTTGTCCGCAATTTTGGGCATCCTTGTCGGCGTGAGCGAGACGACATCGAGCCGGCTGCTGACCCTGCTGTCCCTGCTGCAGGGCCGCCGCGACTGGCCGGGCACTGAGCTGGCCGAGCGGCTGGAGGTGTCCGCGCGCACGATCCGGCGCGACGTCGAGCGGCTGCGCACGCTCGGCTACCCCGTCGAGTCGATGACCGGCCCGGCCGGCGGCTACCAGCTGCGCGCGGGCGCCGCGATGCCGCCGCTGCTGCTCGACGACGACGAGGCGATCGCGATCGCCGTCGCGCTGCGCACGGCCGCGGGCAGCTCGGTGATGGGCGTCGAGGAGACCGCCGTGCGCGCGCTGGTCAAGCTCGAGCAGGTGCTCCCCGCGCACCTGCGCCGGCGCGTGCAGGCGCTCGGGCGCGCGACCCAGACGCTGCAGGTCTACGGCGGCGGGCCGACCGTGGACCCGCAGTGCCTGACCGCGCTCGCCGCCGCCGTGCGCGACCACGAGCGCGTGCGCTTCAACTACACCGCGCGCGACAAGGCCGACAGCAAGCGCGAGGCCGAGCCGCACTCGCTCGTGAACGCCGGCCGCCGCTGGTACCTCGTGGCCTGGGACTGCGGCCGCACGGACTGGCGCACGTTCCGTGTGGACCGGATCGAGCAGGTACAGCCGGCGGGCGCGCGCTTCGTGCCGCGCACCCTCCCCACCCCGGACGCGGCGAGCTACGTCCAGCAGAGCCTGAAGAGCTACCGCGCGCGCTACGAGGCGCGCGTCGTCATCCACGCGCCCGTGGAGACGCTCTCGGGCCGCTACTGGCTCGGCAACGCGACCGCGGTCGACGAGCACACCAGCGAGGTGCGCACGAGCGACGACAACCTGGACTGGCTCGCCATGCGGATCGCCATGATCAGCGAGCCGTACGAGGTGGACGGCCCGCCGGAGCTGCTCGAGCGGCTGCGGGCGATCGCCGAGGGGATCGCCCGCGCCACTCCTTAGTCCAGCAGGACGCTGAGGCGCCGTTCCAGCGCGGCCGTCATGGCCTCGCGGATCGGCCCCTCTTCGAAGCGCTCGACGAGCTCGGCCATGAAGCCCTCGATCACGAGGCGCTTGGAGCGGGTGTCGTCCAGGCCGCGGGCGCGCAGGTAGAAGACCTGCTCGGGATCGATCTGGGCGATCGCCGCCGCGTGCGTGCAGCGCACGTCGTTGGCGAGGATCTCCAGGCCCGGGATCGCGTCCGCGTGCGCCTTCTTGGAGAGCAGCAGGTTGCGGCACTCCTGGAAGGCGTCGGTCTGCTGGGCGCCCGGGTCGACCTTGATCATGCCGCGCCAGACCGCGGACGAGCGGTCGGCGAGGACGCCGCGGAAGGCGAGGTCGGACGTGGTGTTGGCCGCGCCGTGCTCCTGCAGCGTGTCGAAGTCCACGTGCTGGCGGCTGTGCGGCGCGTAGGCGCCCGTGACCCGCGCGTGCGAGCCCTCGCCGGCGAGCAGCGTGTTGGTGAACACCTTGCCGTTGCCGGAGCCGAAGCCGGCCGTCACCCAGTCCAGGTGGCCGTCGCGGGCGACCTCGGCCCGCTGGGAGCCGAACACCCACGTCTTCTCGTTGAGGTCCTGCGCGCCGACGAACCGCAGGCGGGCGTTCTGGCCCACGCGCAGCTCGACGATCGACGTCAGCATCGTCTCGTTGTCGGTGGAGCCGGAGAGGTGCTGCTCCCAGACCTCGGCCTCGGCGCCCTCCTCGACCACGATCAGCACGCGGCGGTGCAGAGCGGTCTTGTCCGCGTCGGTGATCGCGGTGAGCACGATCGGCTGCTCGACGCGCACGCCGCGCGGGACGTAGACGAACGCGCCGCCCGTCCAGCCGGCGTCGTTGAGCGCCGTGAACACGTCCTGCTCGGCGTCGACGACCTTGCCGAAGTGCTCGGCGACCAGGTCGGCGTGCGTCTCGCAGGCGAGCGTGAGCGGCAGCACGAGGAGATCGCCGTCGGTCTCGCCATGGTCGAGCACGCGGCCGTCGACCTGCCCGAGATGGTGCGCGCCCTCGGGCGCTTCCAGCAGCGTCTCGGCGCGGTCGACCGCGCTCGCGTCACCGACGCCCGGCTCGGCGGCCGTGAAGGACGCCAGGTCGAGCTTGGAGATGTCCGTGAACTCCCAGCCCGCCTTGCCCTTGAAGCGCGGGACGTCGAGCTCGGCGGCGCGGCGCGCCGCATCGCTGCGGCGCTCCTTCAGCCACTCGGGCTCTCGTACCGAAGTCAGCTCAGCCAATGGAGCCCTCCATCTGGAGCTCGATGAGGCGGTTCATCTCCACCGCGTACTCCATCGGGAGCTCCTTGACGATCGGCTCGATGAAGCCGTTGACGATCAGCTTGCCCGCCTCGTCCTCGGGGATGCCGCGCGCCATCAGGTAGAACAGCTGCTCCTCGCCGATCTTGGAGACCGACGCCTCGTGTCCGACGTCCACGTCGTCCTCGCCGATGCGGATCGTCGGGTAGGTGTCCGAGCGCGAGTGCTCGTCGAGCAGCAGCGCGTCGCAGACGACCTTGGACTTGGAGCCCGTGGCGCCCTTGGCGACCTCGAGCAGACCGCGGTAGGAGCTGCGGCCGCCGTCCTTGGAGATCGACTTGGCGAAGATGTTGGACGTCGTGTTCGGCGCCGCGTGGATGATCTTGGCGCCGGCGTCCTGGTGCTGGCCCTTGCCCGCGAACGCGATGCTCAGCACCTCGCCGTGCGCGCGCTCGCCCGTCAGGTAGACGGACGGGTACTTCATGGTCAGCTTGGAGCCGAGGTTGCAGTCCACCCACTCGACCGTCGCGTCGGTCTCGGCGACCGCGCGCTTGGTGACGAGGTTGTAGACGTTCTGCGACCAGTTCTGGACGGTCGTGTAGCGGATGCGCGCGCCCGGCTTGGCGATCAGCTCGACGACGGCCGAGTGCAGGGAGTCGGTCGACCACACCGGGGCGGTGCAGCCCTCGACGTAGTGCACGTACGAGCCCTCGTCGGCGATGATCAGCGTCCGCTCGAACTGGCCCATGTTCTCGGTGTTGATCCGGAAGTAGGCCTGCAGCGGCATCTCGACGTGCACGCCCTTGGGCACGTAGACGAACGAGCCGCCCGACCACACCGCGGAGTTCAGCGCCGCGAGCTTGTTGTCGTTGGCCGGGATGATCGAGGCGAAGTACTCGCGGACGATGTCCTCGTGCTCACGGAGCCCCGAGTCCATGTCCATGAAGATCACGCCCTGCTTCTCGAGGTCCTCGCGCACCTGGTGGTACACGACCTCGGACTCGTACTGCGCGCCGACACCCGACAGGAACTTGCGCTCGGCCTCCGGGATGCCCAGGCGGTCGAACGTGTTCTTGATGTCTTCGGGCACGTCGTCCCACGTGCGCGAGGACTTCTCGGACGCGCGGACGAAGTAGTGGATGTCGTCGTAGTCGACCTCGGCGAGCATGGGCGAGCCCCACGTCGGCTGCGGACGCTCGAGGAAGTGCTCGAGCGCCTTCAGGCGGAAGTCCCGCATCCACTGCGGTTCGTTCTTGAACTCGGAGATCTGCTCGACCAGCGCCTTCGACAACCCCTTCGGGGCCTTGAACGCGTAACCCGTCTCCGGGTCATGGAAGCCGAACTTCGTCTCGTAGTCGCTGTTGAGGCCGACCAGCGCCTGCTGCTCGGCGATCACCTCGGGAGTAGCCATCAGGTCAGTCGACCTCCACTCGAATCACGCCGTCCTCGACGAGCACCGGGAAGGTGTCGACGGGCACGTACGCAGGCAGGTTCATGGGCTTTCCGGTCCGCAGGTCGAACCGCGACCCGTGCCGGGGACACTCGATCGCGCAGTCCTCTTGGTCCAGCTCGCCGTCGACCAGCTCGCCGTCGTCGTGCGAGCAGCGGTCCTCGATGGCGAAGATCTCGCCGCGGCAGTTGACGACGCCGATCTCGAGGTCCTCGTACTCCACGAGACGCTTGCCCCCGGGAGGGAGATCATCGAGCGGGCAGATGTCGATCAGAGGGCTCACGTTCTAATACCGATTCCGGAGGTAGGGATTCTATCCATCGGCCGTGTGGGTAATTTTTGGCGGATGCAGTCCAGGCCATTGGTGGGCGTGACCACGTCCGAGGTACGGCGCGCGGAGCGGACGCGACCGCTGCCGGAGGGCGAGCCGCCCCAGCACGAGATGGCGCTGGGCATGCCGTACGTGCGCGCGCTCGCCCGCGCGGGCGCCGTCCCGGTCGTGCTCCCGCCACTCGGGATCGAGGCGGTGCCGCGGCTGCTGGGCTGTCTGCAGGGCGTGTGCCTGAGCGGCGGGCCGGACCTTGATCCGGCGGCCTACGGCGCCAAGCCGGCGCCCGAGCTCGGGCCGACGGAGCCGACGCTCGACGTCTTCGAGCTGGAGGTCGCGCGCGTGGCCGATGCCATGGGCCTACCCATCTTCGGGATCTGCCGCGGGGCGCAGGCACTCAACGTCGCACGCGGCGGCACGCTGCACCAGCACCTGCCGGCCGTCACGGACCACTCGATCGACCATCGTCAGACCGCCCCGGGCTGGGAGGAGACGCACACCGTGCGCATCGAGCCCGGCTCGCGCCTGGCCGCGATCCTGGGCACGACCGAGCCGCACGTGAACTCCTTCCACCACCAGGCCGCCGACCGCCTCGGCCGCGGGCTACGCGCCGTCGCCTGGGCGCCGGACGGGACCGTCGAGGGGATCGAGGACCCGGGCGCGGACCGGCTCGTGCTCGGCGTGCAGTGGCACGCCGAGACGCTGGACCGCGTCGGCCAGCCGCACCCGCGGCTGTTCGAGGCGCTCGTCGCGGCCGCGTCCGGCGAGCGTTTGAACCTGGCGGCCTAGTCCACCTGGTACTCGGGCACTGGCTCGTACTCGTACGAGTCGTCGTTGAGCGCCTCGCCCAGGCCGATGACGCCGACGACGAACAGCAGGCCGAGCACGCACAGGGCGACGCCCACCCAGCCGAGCACCTGCCCCGCCTTGGCCAGGTCGCGTCCTGTGAGGCGCCCGCCGGAGCTGTCGATCTCCGTGAAGGCCTTGCTCGCGTAGACGAGCGCCGCGACCGAGCAGACCAGCGGGCACACCACCAGGCCGCAGATGCCGAGCACGAGCGACACGACGGCCGCGTTGCTCTGCTGCTGAGGCGGTGGGTACGGAGGCGGCTGCCAGCTCATCCGCCGCCCACAGTAGCCAGAAAACGCGGATTACGGAGCGCCTTCCTGAGCTCGGCCCGCGCTTTCGGGTGGGAGTTGAGCCGGAACGGCCCGTTCGGGTTCGCGCCCTGGTTGTAGAGCATCATCTTCACCCGCTTGTGGGTGTTGACCCAGCTGAAGAGCTGCTTGACGAACCCCGGGTTGTCGGCGCCCCACATCGCCCACTCGCCGAACACGAACGGCTTGCCTGGGTAGGCCGCGTAGAAGCGCTCGAGCTTGGCGAAGGCCGGGAAGCGGCTGTAGAAGTCGGTGCCGACCCAGTCCACGTACTCCTCGCCCGGCCAGTAGGCGGAAGGCAGGTTCGCGGGGATGTTCGGCGTCCCCTCGGTCTGCGGCACCCACAGCAGGCTCACCTGCGGCTCCGGCAGGCTTTCCTCAGCGCTGCGCACCTCGGGCAGCCTGAGCTTGCGCAGCTTGGCGTTGATGGCGTCCAGCGGCCCGCCACGCAGGATCAGGGCCGATCGGCGCCACGCCGCCTTGAACGCGCTCGTGCTGTGGGACGCGCCACGCGAGGAGCCGTCCTTGTTGAACGCGCAGTAGGCGTTGTTGGTCTGGTTCATCTCGGCCATCAGCCGCACGTAGACCGGCTCGCCCTCCTCGGCGATGCGCGCGTTGAGCGCCAGCAGGTACTCGTCGCCCTGCCCGCGCGCGATCCCGCGCGGCGAGATCTCCTCCTTGACGCCGTAGTTCTGCGCGGTGGAGATGTGCAGCATGAGCCGCGCGCCGGCCTTCTCGGCGTAGCGGAACGTGTACTCGTTGCCCTGGTTCCAGTAGGTGAAAAAGCCGAACACCGCCGGGCGCTTGCCCACCTCCCCGGCGAACTTGTCGACCGAGTTCGAGCCCGTCAGGCCCGTGAAGACCTTGCCTTCGGGCGGCCCGAAGACCTGGGCGCGGGCGGGGGCAGCGAGGAGCAGCAGCGTGAGGAGGACGGTGACGGCGCAGCGCATTGCAGGAACCTTCTCCGGCCCTGCGGACTAAAGTCAAGTCGCAGTGACAGGCGCACGACGCGAAGGAGCCATGCTGCTGGCGCTCGGCTGCGTGCCGTTCGCGGTCGGCGCCCTGGTCCCGCGCGATGGCACCTCGCTGATCCCGCCGTGCCCCTTCCGGTCGATCACGGGCCTGCCGTGCCCGCTGTGCGGCGGCACCCGCGCGTTCGCGTGGGCCGCGCGGGGCGACTCGGGCTTCCTCAGCTACAACGGCTTCTGGGTCCTGGTGGCGCTGGTCCTGGTGCTCGCGGGCGTCTTCGTGCTCGCGACGCGCGTGCGGGTCGTGGAGCCGCTGATGCGCACGCCGGTGCGCGTGTGGCTGCTGGTGCTGCTGCTCGGCGGCGCCGGCTGGACGTGGGCGCTGGCCGAGCGCGCCACGATCAGTCCGTAGCGAGGTAGCCGGCGACCATCGCGACGGCGACCAGCGTCAGCACGGCTCCGGCCCAGCCCAGCGCGATGCCCCACTTGGCCTGCCCGCGGCCGCCCAGCGTGCCCTCGGACGCGTCGATCCGGCGCTTGGCCCGGATGCCGAACCCGAGCGCGAGCGGGAACGCGAGCGGGAACACCAGCACCGCCGTGATCCCGAGGATGAGCGCCGCGGTGGCGCTGCCCGGCGTCGGCGGCGGGGGCTGCCAGGCCTTCGACTGCGTCCAGTACGAGCCGGCCGGCGGCTGCCACTGGGGAACCGGCGCCGAGCCGAGCGGAGGGGGCGGTGCCGGCCGCTGCCACGCCGGCGGCGCGCCTTCCGCGGGCGGCGCCCCTTCCGCCGGCGGCGCGCCTTCCGCGGGCGGCGCCCCTTCCGCCGGCGGCGGCCCGGGCGGAGGCGCCCACTGCGGCGGCGTCGTCTGCCACGGGGGTGGAGCCTGCGGCGGCTGCTCGTCGTCGGTGCCGCTCATCCGCTACGCGGAGGCGGCGATAGCGATCACCCAGAACGCGATCAGCAGGCCCCAGATGGCGAGGCCGATCCAGCTCGTGATGATCCCGCCCATCGCGACGCCACGCCCGCCGAGGCGGCCGCCCGACGCGTCGATCTCACGCTTGGCGCTGTAGCCGAGGACGAGGCCGACCACCCCGGGGATGATCGGGCACAGGACGATGCTCACGATGCCGAGGATCAGCGACGCGATCGCGTTGCCGGGCGTGGGCGGAGCGGGCTGGTAGCCGCCCCACTGCGGCGTCTGCTGCTGCTGCCACTGGTTCTGCTGCGGCTGCTGCTGCCACTGGTTCTCCTGCGGCTGCTGCCACTGGCTCTGCCAGCCGCCCTGCTGCTGCGGCTTCTCCTGGGGTTGCTGCCACGAGCTCTGCCAGCCACCCTGCTCGGAAGGCTGCTGCTCCGGCTGCTGCCATTGCGGCGGCTTGTAGGGAGGATCGTCGTCCGACGGCGTGCTCATCGCGGCCGAACGTTAGCGTTGTTCGGATCATGGTGTGGAACCTCTCCGGGCGGGTCGCTCTGATCACCGGCGCGGCCTCGGGCATCGGCGCCGAGCTGGCGCGGCAGCTGGCCGCCCGCGGCATGCGGCCGGCGCTGATCGACGTCGATCGCCAAGCGCTGCAAGCGGTGTCCGCGGGCTTGCCCGGAGCCGAGACCGCGGTGGCCGACGTGCGCGACGGCGAGGCGCTGACGGCCGCCATCGACGACCTGGCCGCGCGCTGCGGCGGGCTCGACGTGGCGGTCGCCAACGCGGGGGTGGCAACGGGCGGACCCTTGCGGCTGGTCGGCCCGGAGACGGTCGAGGAGACGCTCGACATCAACCTGCTCGGCGTGTGGCGGACGACCCGGGCGGCACTTCCGCACGTGCTCGAGCGCCGCGGCTACGTCCTGCTGGTCTCCTCCGCCGCCGCCGTGTTCGCGCCGGCCGGCCTGGGCGCGTACTCGATGTCCAAGGCGGGTGTGGAGGCGCTCGGGCGCGTGCTGCGCACCGAGCTGCGCACGCACGGCGTGGGCGTCGGCGTCGCCTACTACCTGTTCCTGAACACGCCGATGGTCGCGGGCAGCGACAACTCGCCGATCTTCGCCGGGTCGCGGTCGCGGCTGCCGGGGCCGCTGGCGAAGACGTGGCCGCTCGAGCCCGCCGTCGCGCGCACCGTGCGCGGGATCGAGCGCCGCTCGCGGGCCGTCGCGTACCCGCCGTTCCTGCACGCCCTCATGGCCGTGCGCGGGCTGCTCGACAACGCCCTCGTCGACCGCGTGAGCGCCGGAACGATGCCGGCGATGGAGGCGGCGTTCGCGGCCGAGGCCGAGCGGGTGGGCGCGGGCGCGGCGGCGCGCGCCGTGGGCGGGCGGTGATCCCGGGCTACCGCATCGTCCGCGAGGTCGGTCGCGGCGGGATGGGCGTGGTCTACGAGGCGGTCGAGGAGGCGCTCGGGCGCACCGTCGCGCTGAAGGTGGTCGCGCCCGAGCGGGCGTCCGAGGAGGGCTTCCGCGAGCGCTTCGTGGCCGAGTCGCGGATGGCGGCCTCGCTCGATCACCCCAACGTGCTGCCGGTGTTCGGGGCGGGCGAGACCGGCGAGGGCGTGCTGTGGCTGTCGATGCGGCTGGTCGTCGGCTCGGACCTGCGGTCGCTGGCGCCGCTGCCGGCGGCGCGGGCGGCGGCGATCGTCGCGCAGGTCGGCGCGGCGCTGGACGCCGCGCACGAGCGGCGGCTCGTCCACCGCGACGTGAAGGCCGCCAACGTGATGGTCACTGTGTCCGACCACGCCTACCTGACCGACTTCGGCCTCGTGAAGGGCCTCGACCATGGCAGCGAGCTGACCCGCACGGGCGAGATCGTCGGCACGCTCGACTACCTCGCGCCGGAGCGCATCCGCGGCGCCGGCGACGGGCCCGCCGCCGACCTGTACTCGCTCGGCTGCCTGCTGTACGTCGCGCTGACCGGCCGGCCGGTGTTCGACCTCGAGGGCACCGAGCCGAAGCTGTGGGCGCACCTGTCCGAGCCGCCCCCGGCGGTGCCGGGCTTCGAGGCCGTGCTCGCGCGGGCGCTCGCGAAGGATCCGGCGGAGCGCTACGAGACCGGCGCCGCGCTGGGCGCCGCGGCGGTCGCCGCGGCGGCGTCCTCGGACGTGACCGCGCTGCCCGCGTTCGCGCTCGACGCCGACTCGCCCGAGCGGATCGAGGCAAGGCTGCGCGCGGCCCGGGTCGACGACCAGCCCGGCAAGCCACAGCGCGTCGCCGAGCTCGCCGCGCAACTCGCGCGGGCGCGGCGGCGAGGAGGTGGGAAACACACCACCTAGGGCGGCTGGCCAGCGGGGCGCGCGACCTCGAAGCTGCGCCCCATGAAGACCTACACCCGCAACCGCCGGCGCAAGTTCATCGAGCAGTACGAGTACGCGCCCGACTTCGTCGCCAAGCTCGAGGACAAGCTCGGCGACCGCGCCACCGCCCTGCGCGCCCTCAAGGGCCTCGACGCCTGGTTCCTGGCCTGCCTGCACGCCGAGGGGCGCATGATCGGCATGCCGTCCGAGGTCGTGGACGTCGCCTGGCACGAGTTCATCCTGCGCACCCGCGAGTACACCGAGTTCTGCGAGCGCGCCTTCGGCCATTACCTGCACCACACGCCGGAGTCGACGATGACCGTCGCCGCGAGCAGCCTGATCCCGACCACGCTCGACATCGTCGACCGCCACCAGATCCCGATGGTCCTCTTCACCGCCGACGAGGACACGGGCTGGGCGGGCGGCAACGTCTACTCCGACGTCGAGCTACGACGCATGCGCGAGAGCTTCTCCCGTCCTCCGGAGTTCCGCAAGCGCCGCCGCTCCGCCTCGAGCAGCTCCAGCAGCAGCGACAGCGGCGGCTGGTGGATGGGCGGCTTCCTCGGCGGTGACGGCGGCAGCAGCTCCGACGGCGGCGGAGGCGGCTGCGGCGGAGGAGGCTGCGGCGGCGGCGGTTAGGTTCCGAGCAGGTCGTAGGCGGCGACGGGGCGCGTGAAGCCGCGCAGCTGGAGGGTGAGCGGCGAGGTGACCGCCTCGGTGCCCGCCTCGACGCGCTGGGAGATCAGGACCTCGCCGGCGCCGGCCGCCTCGGCGAGGCGTTCGGCGAGCAGCGGCGCGGGGCCGACCGGGGCGTACTGCCAGCGGCGGTCGGAGCCGATGCGGCCGATCGTGGCGTGGCCGAGCGCGACGCCGAGCGCCGGGGAGAGCTCGAAGCCGAGCCGCGTCCAGCGCTCGCCCAGCTCCCACACGCGGTCGCGCAACGCCAGCGACAACCGCACCGCGGTGCCCGCGACGTCCTCGCACGGCACCGGGTCGTTGAGCACGACGGTCACGACGTCGCCCGCGATGCGCGAGAGCGTGGCCGAGAACGCGTCGATCACGTCGCCGAGCGCGGCGTGGTACTCGCCCAGCACGTCCATCACGTCCTCGGGCGCCGCGGTCTCGGCGAAGGCCGGGAAGCCGTGCAGGCCGCAGACGAGCACCGCGACCTCGCGCCGGTGGCTCTCCAGCAACGCCGGGTCGGCCTTCACCAGCTCGGCCACCTCGGGCGGCAGGAAGCGGCGCAGGCCGGCCGTGTAGCGGTCGACCTCGTCGTGGTAGCGCTTCAGGCGCACGAGCGACCGCACGCGCGCGAGCAGCTCGGCGTGGTCGAACGGCTTGGTCAGGAAGTCGTCGGCACCCGCGTCCAGCGCGCGCTTCTTCTCCTGCTCGCCGCTCGCCGTGATCATCACCACGGGCAGGAACGCGGTGTCCGGGTCGGCGCGGATGCGGCGGCAGACCTCGTAGCCGTCCAGCCCCGGCATGACGACGTCGAGCAGGACGAGGTCCACGCCGTCCAGGCGCTCGAGCGCCTCCTCCCCGGAGGCCGCCGACACGACCTCGTATCCGCGCGGCGCCAGCACGGCCTCCAGCAGCCGCACGTTCTGCGGCAGGTCGTCGACGACGAGGATCACGCGCGCAGCGCCTCGATCTGGTCCGCGAGCAACCCGGCCACCACGACCTCGTGGCCCGCGTAGGAGAGCACGTCGCGCCCGAGCTTCGCGTTGCGCTCGTTGTCCTCGACGACGAGCACCTTCACGGCGCGCCCACCGGGATCGCGAACCCGAACGTGCTCCCCACGCCGACCGCGCTGTCCACCCAGATGCGCCCGCCGTGCAGCTCGACGAAGCGCTTGGACAGCGTCAGCCCGAGCCCGGTGCCCTCGGTCGAGACGCGCCGGTCGCCGCGCTGGAAGGCCTCGAAGATGCGCTCCTGGTCGGTCTCCGCGATCCCGACCCCGCTGTCGCGCACCAGCACCACGACCTCCCCGCCCTCCAGCGACGCCGTGACCGCCACCGACCCGCCCGACGGCGTGAACTTGACCGCGTTGGTGAGCAGGTTCACCACCACCTGCTTGAGCTTGACCGCGTCGCCCCACACGAGCCCCACCTCCTCGCCCACATCCAGCGTCACGGTCAGCGCCTGGCGCGCCGCCCGCTCGCGCACCAGCGCCATGCCGCCGTCCAGGAGCTCCGGCAATGACACCGCGGACGGCTCGAGCTCCATCCGCCCCGCCTCGACCTTGCTCAGGTCCAGGATCTCGTTGATGAGCTCGAGCAGGTGCCGGCCGGAGTCACGGATGTCGCGCACGTACTCGGCCTGGCGCTCGTTCAGCGGCCCGAACATCTCCTCCAGCAGCACGTCCGAGAAGCCGATCACGGCGTTCAGCGGCGTGCGCAGCTCGTGCGACATGGACGCCAGGAACGCGGACTTGTGGCCGCTCGCGACCTCCAGCTCGCGCGCGGTCTGCACGTTCTGGATCGCGATCGCGCCCTGTGCCGCGAACGTCGTCACCAGCTCGACGGTCGGCTCGTCGAACGGCTGCTTGAGCTCGCGCCAGAGCACGATCACGCCCAGCACCCGCTCGCCGTCGAGCATCGGCACGCCGAGCATCGTGCGGAAGCCGCCGAGCTCGAGCGCGCGCGACATCGTGTACTTCGGGTCCGCGGGCGCGTCGAGGATCTGCACCGTGCGGCGCTCGGCGCCGACCCGTCCCACCAGCGTCCCGGAGCCCGCCTCGATCGGCACGCCGGCGATGTAGTCGCGGTACTCCTGCGACGCGCCGAGCGCGACCTCGACCCGGTACGCGTCGCCGTCGAGCACGTAGATCAGGCCCGCGTCCGCGCGGCACAGGCGCACGGCCTGCCCGAGCACCGTCTCGAAGACGGGCTCGAGCTCGAACGCGCAGCGCCCGAGGACCTCGAGGATCTCCCGGGTCGCGGCGAGCTCTAGTTCACGTCGATCAGCTTCCACTCGCCGTCGATTATGCGTGCCGTCTGCGTGACGGGCGTGTCCACGCCGTTCACCTTCGCGCTCCAGCTGACGGACGCCTGGTCGCCGGTGATCTTGACGTCGGACACCTTCGCGGTCTGCGTGATGTCGTCGATCGTCTTCTTGGCCGTCGGGTCCTTGTCGATCTGCGTGTAGAGCGTGTCCATCAGGCCCTCGCAGTCGTCCGGCGCGTCGGTCATGCCCAGCTGCGCGACGTTGCTCTTGAGCTTCTCCGTCGTCTCCGGCGCCAGATGCGAGCACGCCGCGCCCCAGTCGCGCGCGCCGAGCGCCTTGGTGTAGTCGTCGAACATCGCGCGCAGGGCGTCCTCGCCGCCCGCGTCGCCGCCGCCGGCCGCCTGCGTCTCCTCGGCTTTCGCCGTGGCCGCCGGCGTGTTCTCGGCCGCCGGCGCGGACGGCTCGTCCTCCCCTCCGCAGGCGACGAGAGCGAAGCAGCACAGCAGCACGAGCGGGATCAGCTTCATACAGGCCACTGTACGGGCAGCCGCACTGCGCACCTGTGACCAGGCACGTAGCCTCTCGGCCATGATCATCTGATGACGCACTCCTTCACCGCCTGGTAGTCCCACAGTCCGGAATCTCTTCACAGGAGCGTCTCCATATGCAACGTCATCCTTCGGCCAAGAAGCCGGTGACGAAGCGCCCGATGCTGCCGCCCAAGCGCGCGCCGCGACCGGCCCTCAAGCCGATGTCACGCGCGATGCCCAAGCAGCAGAACCGCGGCCGCGGCTAAGCCGCTTCCCACGCCGCCGCGTGGCCTAGGCCCGCGGACTTGATGACCTTCAGCGACAGCAGCGCGCACTTCATGCGCGTCGCCGAGATGTCAATGCCGAGCAGGTCGAGCACGAACTCACGGTCGAGCTCGAGCAGCTGCTCCACCGGCATCCCGATCAGCTCGTCGGAGGTCATCGAGGCCGCGGCCTGGGAGATCGCGCAGCCGTGGCCCGAGAAGGCCACGTCGTCGACCTTGCCGTCGGCGACCTTGATCTGCACCTTCAGCTCGTCCCCGCAGAGCGGATTGGTGTCGAAGAACTCCATGTCCGGGTCCTCGAGCTCACCCCAGTGATGCGGGCGCTTGTAGTGCTCGAGGATCTGCTCGCGATAGAGGTCGTCCATGATCCTTTAGCCGAAGATGTCGTGAACCTGGCCGAGGGCGTCGACCATGCGGTCGACGTCCTCGCGCGTGGCGTGCACCGCGAACGAGGCACGGGTGGAAGCGGGTGAGCCGAGCCGGCGCATCAGCACCTGCGCGCAGTGGTGGCCGGCGCGCACGCACACGCCCTGGCGGCCGAGGATCTCGGCCACGTCGTGCGGGTGCGCGTAGTCGAGCACGAAGGTGACGAGCGCGCCGCGCACGTCGGGGTCGAGCGAGCCGTGGATCGTGAGACCGGGCACCTCGGACAGCCGCTCGAGCGCGTAGGCGGTCACGTCGCGGCCGTGCTCGCGTACGTTCTCCATCCCGATGCCGGACAGCCACTCGACGGCGGCGCCGAGGCCGATCGCCTCCGCCACCGGCATCGTGCCCGCCTCGAACTTGGCGGGCGGCTCAGCCCACTGGGACTCGAAGTCGCCGACCCGGGTGATCATGTGCCCGCCGCCGAGGAACGGCGGCATCGCCTCCAGCAGCTCACGCTTGCCGTGCAGGACGCCGATGCCCGTCGGCCCGTAGGCCTTGTGGCCCGTCCAGGCGTAGAAGTCGACGTCGAGCTCGGCGACGTCCACCGGCAGCGAGGGGACGGCCTGCGCGCCGTCGGCCAGCACCAGCGCGCCCCCGGCGTGGGCGCGGCGCGTGATCTCGGCGATCGGGTTGATCGTGCCGACGACGTTGGACACGTGCGTGACCGCGACAAGCTTGGGCGAGCGCTCCAGCAGGCGGTCGTACTCGTCGAGGTCCAGCGTCCCGTCTTCGAGCATCGGGATGTAGGCGAGCCGGCAGCCGAGCAGCTGCCACGGGACGAGGTTGGAGTGGTGCTCCATCTGCGAGATGAGCACCAGATCGTCCGGGCCGACGTTCGCGCGGCCCCACGAGTACGCGACGAGGTTGATCGCCTCGGTCGCGTTGCGCGTGAAGACCGTCTCGCCGGGGGTGGAGTTGACGAACTCCGCGACCTGCCGGCGGGCGACCTCGTAGGCCTCGGTCGCCTCCGCGGCGATCGGGTACACGCCGCGGTGGATCGAGGCCCGGTAGGTCTCGTAGTAGCGGTCCATCGCCTCGAGCGCCGGCCGGACCGTCTGCGAGGTCGCCGCCGTGTCCAGGTAGACGAGCCCCTCGCGCGCGAGGACGGGGAACTCGGCCGAGGTCGGGACCGCGAGGCTCATGCCGCCGCCGCGACTTCGTCGCGGATCCAGCCGTAGCCCTTCTGCTCGAGCAGCTCGACGAGCTCCGGGCCACCCTCCTTGACGATCCGCCCCTCGAACATGATGTGCACGAACTGCGGCTTGACGATGTGCAGGATCCGCTGGTAGTGCGTGATGATGAGCACGCCCATGTCGCTGTCCTGCGAGATGGAGTTGACCGCGTTGGCGACCGTGTTGAGCGCGTCGATGTCCAGGCCGGAGTCCGTCTCGTCGAGCACCGCCAGCGACGGCTGTGTGAGCGCGAGCTGGAGCATCTCCATGCGCTTCTTCTCGCCGCCGGAGAAGCCGTCGTTGAGGTAGCGGCTCGAGAACTCCTTCGGGACGTTCGTCAGCTGCATCGCGGCCTCGACCGTCTTGCGGAAGTCCTTGAGCGAGATCGCCGGCTCGCCGCGGCCCTCGCGGTGCGCGTTGACGACCATGCGCAGGTACTTGGCGACGGTCACGCCCGGGATCGCGACCGGGTACTGGAAGGCCATGAACAGGCCCGCGCGGGCGCGCTCGTCCGGGTCGGCCTCCGTGATGTCCTCACCGTTGAAGAGGATCTGGCCCTCGGTCACCTCGAGGTTCGGGTGGCCCATGATCACGTTCGCGAGCGTGGACTTGCCGGAGCCGTTCGGGCCCATCAGCGCGCGGAACTCACCCGGGCGGACGTGCAGGTCGACCCCCTTGAGGATCTGCTTCTCGCCGGCGGAAACGTGCAGGTTCTTGATCTGGAGCTCGCCCATGTGGTCCTTAGTGAGTCGTCACGGTGATCGCGGGTGCGGCGGCGCTCGGAGCGCCGACGCCGGGGCGCGAGTCGAACTCGATCAGCTCGGCCAGCGTCGTCTTCTGCAGCGAGCGGATGACGCCCATCTGCACCCGCGTCCACAACAGCTTGGTCGCGCAGGCGCCGCCGTCAGTGCCGTGGGAGCACTGGACACGCCCGTCGTGGTCGTCGAGGAAGCAGTCCATCGGTGCGATCGCGCCCTCGAGCGCGTACACCGCCTGGTCCATCGTGATCTCCTCCGCGGGCTTGGCGAGCACGTAGCCGCCGTGGGCGCCGCGGGTGGATACCACGAGGCCGTGCTTCTTCAGGAGCGCAGCGATCCGCTCGCAGTACGCCAGGGGAAGGTTCTCCGCCTCGGCGATCGCCTTCAGGGAGACCGGGTGACCGGTGCCCTGGCGGCCGAGCTGGATCAGCATCCGCACCCCGTATTCGGCCTTCGTGGTGAAGATCATCGCCCGTAAAGCCTACCAACGAGGTCGGAGTTCCTCGGGAAGCGGACGCAGCCTGACCGGAAGTGGGCCTATGGTGCGGTTCCATGCATGTCGTGGTCCACGTCGCCGTGTCCCTCGACGGCGCGACCACCGGCTTCGAGCCGGACCTCAGGGTGTTCTACGCGCTCGCGGAGCAGTTCCACGAGGACGTGACGCTCACCGGCGCGGACACGATCCTCGCCCAGGATCTCGCGCAGGCGCCGCAGCCGGGCCCGAACGCCGACGGGCCGCTGCTGCTCGTCACCGACCGGCGTTCGCGCATCGACGCCCGCACGCTCGACCGGCTGCGCAACGCCGGCCACTGGCGCGACGCGCGCGTCCTCACCGACCTCGGCGAGCTCGAAGGCGGGATCGTCCGCGTGGACTCCGGCGGCGCGCTGACCGGGGCGCTCCTGCAGGCGGATCTCGTCGACGAGGTCAGCTTGCTCGTCCACCCCGTCGTCGCGGCGGGCGGCAAGCGCTGGTGCGGAGACGCGCCCGCGCGGACCTTCGAGCTGCGCGAGGCCACCGCGCTCGACGGCGGCCTCGCGTGGCTGCGCCTTACTTGTGTGCGCGAGGGTTCGGCAGCGTCGCCGTGCGCTGGGTCGCCGGGTCGTTGACCGTCCAGTCCGGGTGGCCGGGCATCGGCGGCGTCTTGGTCCCGTAGAGCCACTCGCGCAGGAACGGGATCACGTCGCGCCGCCCGGAGATCTCCGCGGCGAGCGCGATGAAGTCGTCCGTGGTGACCGACCGGTTGCGGAAGCGCTCGGGGTAGGCGCGCTCGATCCGCGCGAACGCGTCAGCGCCGACCTTCTGGCGCAATGCGTAGAGGACGAGCGCGCCGCCGTGGTAGCGCTGGAAGGCGAACAGCTCGTCGGCGCTCGACGGCGCGGCCACGGGCCCGCTCTCCGCGCGCCACTCGTCCCCGTGCGCGTAGACGGCCTTCATCAGCTCGACGACGGTCGCGTAGCCCTGCTCGTCCGGGTAGCCCGTCGTGTCCTCCTCGAGGGCGTCGAACTCCTCGGCCCACGTGAACTCGTACCAGCTCGCGTGGCCCTCGTTGAGCCACAGGTCGCTCCACGCGTAGGGCGAGACGCTGTTGCCGTACCACTCGTGCGCGAGCTCGTGCAGGAGCGTCGCGTCCCACGTGTCCTTGCCGAGGTCCGCGTACCAGAACTTGTCCATCAGCGAGAGCGTCTGGGTCTCCAGCGCGAAGCCCAGCCCGCCGTCCACGACCAGCGCGCCGTAGAGGTCGAACGGGTACCGGCCGGCACGCGCCCGCATCCAGTCCAGCTGGGAGTCGGTCGGCTCGAGCAGCGGCAGGTACTCCGCGGTCAGCGGCCTGGCCGTCACGTCGCGCCGGAAGACACCGTCGTGAAAGCCGTCGTAGGTGACGTCGTAGTCGCCGACCGCCATCTGGATCAGCTCGGTCGCCATCGGCTGGCGCTGGACGAACACGGAGTGTGTGCGCCCACGGCTCGTCCACTTCGCGAGCGGAACGCCGTTCGCCACGGCGGTCCGGCCCTCGGGGACGTCGAAGCGGAAGTCGAAGCTCGCCTTGTCGCGCGGGTGGTCGTTGGACGGCAGGAAGTAGCGCGCCAGGTCGGGTTGCGGCGCGGTGGCCGTGCCCGACGGGTGGATGAAGAGCCCGGTGGACGCGGGATCGTCGCTGGGCACGGTCGGCACCGCGACGAACTTCGCCACGGTCACCACGAACAGCGCTCCGTGCTTGATCGCGCGGCGCGGCGTGATCACGAGCTCGGAGCCTTCGCGCCGCCACTGGGCGGGCGCGCCGTTGACCACGACCGCGCCCACGCTGCGGCCCGCGAAGTCCAGGTTCAAGCGGCTGAGCGCCTGGGTCGCGCGGGCGAGGATCGTGACGTTGCCCTCCACCGGATCGGTGAACGCGGCTCCGTACCGGACCGCGACGTCGTAGTGCTGGACGTCGTAGCCGCCGTTGCCGAGGCCGGGGAACAGCGGGTCCCCGATCCCGGGCGCGCCGGGTGACGGCCCGGCGGCGACCGCCGGCGCCGCTAACAGCGAGACGAACAGAGCGACCAGCAGCGATACGCGCTTCATGCAGACCCTCCCGACGAGAACTGGCCGCGGAAGCTACTCCAAAGCGGTGAAGACCCGTGCGTACACCTCGGGCGGGACCGCGCCCGGGGTCGCGTCGCGCGGCAGCCCGAGCGCCGCCAGCGCAGACGGCCGCACGTTCAGCCGGCGGGCGAGCGTGTTGCCGCGTCCACTGAACGCGGCCGTCAGGAACGCGTCGTAGCGCGGGTAGGCGGCGGGCGAGAGCAGCGGCTGGGCGCGCGGGACGACCGTGAGCATGGCGCCGTCCACGGACGGGACGGGCCGGAACGCACGCGCGGGTACGCGACGGTGCACGGTGAGCTCGAACCATGGCGCCCACGACGCCGCGAAGCGCCCGCCGCCGGCCAGCCGCAGCGCCGCCTCTCGCTGCAGCACGACGACGGCGCGGGTGAGGCCGTGCGCGTCGGTGAGCAGCCGGCGGACGAGCTTGGTGCCGATCGCGTACGGCGCGTTGGACACCACGAGGAAGCGTTCCGCCGGGAACGGCACGTGCAGGGCGTCGCCGGCCACGACGGTCACGTCACCCCAGGCGGGGGCGCGCGAGCGGAGCACGCCCACCCAGCGCGGGTCGAGCTCGACCGCCAGCACGCGGTTCCCGCCCGCGGCGACGGCCCGCGTCAGCGCGCCGGCGCCCGCGCCCAGGTCGAGCACGAGCGCGCCCGGCGGCGGGTGCAGGGTCGCGACGATGTCGGCGACCACCTGTTGATCATGGAGGAAGTTCTGGGAGAGCGTGCGACGGCGTGCGTCGCCCGGGGTCCTGCGGGGCATGGCGCATCCTCGAGTTCATGGCCGCGCGAAGGCGGGCGCGGCCGGGCCGTGGGAACGGGGTGAACTCAGATGAAGATGTAGAACGCCACGAGCCGAAGACTACTCGGTTCTGAGTCCCTCTGGGCGCATCGTGCGGAACAAGACCGGCAGGCTCGCCGCGGTGACCAGCAGGACGACGACGGCGCCCGCGGCCGCCATCGCGAGCACGTCGGGCCAGGCCACGCGGATGCCCGCGTCGATCACGGCGAGCAGGATCGCGCCGAGCCCGATCCCGGTGGTCAGCGCGACGAGCAGCCCGAGGGCGACCGGCACCGCCGACTGCCACAGCAGCGACCACGACAGGGTGCTGCGCCGCGTCCCGAACGCGACGAGGACGGCGAGCAGCCGACGCCGCTCGCGCAGCTGCTCGAGCGCGGTCAGCAGCAGGCTGAAGCCGATCAGCAGCATCACGATCGTCGCCCCCGCGAACAGCGCGCGCCGCATGAGCGCGAACTGCGCGTCGGTCGCGATCCGCTCGACCTGGTTGACCGAGATCAGCGGATCGAGCTCCGCGGCGGCGTTGCGGACCGCGTCGTAGGCGCTCGGATCGGCGCGCACGAAGGCGAAGACCGCGACCGGATCGGATTCCGGCGCGCGGGTGGCGAAGACGCCGTCGCGCTTGGCGCCGCCCGGGTCCTGGCGGCCGCCGACGACCGTCGCCTCGGGGTAGCGCGCCTTGGCGGCGCCGGCGGGCCCGCCGGGCGGCGTGGTGAACGCGTCTCCGGGCCGGCAGTCGCCGATGCGCGCCAGCTCCCGCAGGGCCGCGCACGCACCGACGTAGACGCCCCCGTCGTACTCGGTCACCGCCGTCACCGACCGCACGCCGTCGACGCGCTGCAGCCGCCCGGCGACGTCCCCCGCGGTCACCCGCGGCGCGTCACGGATGAGCACGAGCTGCGCGCGGTCCGGGTCGGCACCGGTGTCGTCCTGGAAGCGGGCCTGGGCGCCGTGGAAGACCATCTGCAGCGCGATCGCGCCCGCCACCGCGACCGCGATCCCGGACACGGCCCGCGCGGCGCCGCCCGGGTCCAGCTGCAGGCGCCGAACGGCGAGCTGCCACGCCACCGTGCCGGCGCCGAGCCGTGCGACGACGCGCTCGACCAGCCACGGCAGCAGCACCGCGACGCCGATCAACAGCGCGATGATCCCGAGCGCGAGCTGAATCGCGTTGACGTTGTCCTCGTGCTGCGCCGTGGTCGGAAGCAGCACGACGAGCCCGCCCAACGGCAGCACGAGCCGCCACCACAGCCGGCGCGGCCGGCTCGCGCCCTGGTTGCGGACGACGCCGAGCGGCTCGGCGACGACGCGCCGCAGCGCGAGGAGCGAGACGAGCACCGCGGAGACGGGCACGCCGACCACGACGAGCGCGCCCAACAGCGGCGACGGCCGCACGTCGGAGCCGAACAGACTCAGGCCTTGGAACTCGACTTCGCTGACGAAGGCGCGCGCGACGACGAACAGCGCGATCCCGAACAGCACGCCGACGGCCGCGGCCAGGATCGCTTCTCCGGCCGCGATCCGGCGCGTCATGCGGTGGTCGGCGCCGACGAGCCGCAGCGCGGCCAGCCGCCGGTCGCGCTCCTCGCCACCGGTGCGCACCGCCGCGCCGACGACGGCCGCCACGGGGATCAGCAAGCCCACGAGCGCAATCACGACCAGCAGCACCAGCGCGGGGTCGAGCGGCCACCGCGGGCCGGTCGCGCCGAAGCGCTCGGCGCGCTGCACCGGGCCGCCGAGCTCGAGGTCGTCCGTACCGCCGTAGAACCCGAGCTCCGCCGGACCGACCAGGACGCGCCGATCGATCTCTCCGACGACGCGCCCCGGGAGCCGGGGCGCGAGCAGCCGGCGCCCGTCGGGCGTCGCCAGCAGCTCGGCGAGACCGGGCGTGACGTAGACCTCCCCCGGCTTCGGGAAGCGCGACAACCCTGGCGGGAGGGGCGGTCGCGGTCCTTCGGCCTGCAACAGCTGCCCCAGGATCTCCCGGCCCAGGAACTCGGTCTCCAGCGAGCCGACGAGCACCGTCTGCGCACCCGCCGGCCCTTCGGTCACGACCGGTTCGCGTGCCTGCTCGCGCGCCTCCTGCTCCGCGCGGACGGTGGGCAGCGAGGCGGCGAGCAGCAGCGCGGCCACGCCGAGGCCGACGCCGAGCGCGGTGAGCAGCGTGCGGACGATGCCCGTGCGGCCTCCGGCGAGCGTCAGCCGCGCGCCGAGCAGCAGCTCCCTCATGACGAGACCGTCTCGCGCGTGCGGCCGTCGCGCACGATGACCTCGCGGTCCGAGTACGCGGCGACGCGGGTCTCGTGCGTGACGAGCACGACCGCGGTGTTGCGCTCGCGCGCCGCGGCGGTCAGCAGCTCCATCACGCGCTCGCCGTTGAGCGAGTCCAGCGCGCCCGTGGGCTCGTCGGCGAACAGCACGCGCGGGTCGGTGACGAGCGCGCGGGCGACCGCGACGCGCTGGCCCTCGCCGCCGGACACCGTGCCCGGACGCTGCTTGGCCACGCCGCCGACCTCGAGCGCTTCCAGCAGCGCGTCCGCCCGCTGCTCGGCGACGCGCCGCGCGACGCCGTCCAGCCGCAGCGGCAGCGCCACGTTCTCCCGGCAGGAGAGCTCCGGCACGAGCTGGCCGAACTGGAACACGAACCCGAACTCGCTGCGCCGCAGCGCGCTGCGCTCGACGTCGCTCATGGACCCCAGGTCGCGCCCGTCGAACTCGACGGTCCCCTCGTCCGGCGCGATGATCCCGGCGATGCAGTGCAGGAGCGTCGACTTGCCCGAGCCCGACGGCCCCATCACCGCGACGACCTCGCCCGGCGCGATCTCGAAGTCCGCGCCCGCCAGCGCGGGCGTGATCCCGTAGGTCTTCTTCAACGCGCGCGCGGTGAGGATCACGCGACCACCGCCTCGAGCTCGTCGAGGCGCGCGGCCGTCAGCTCCAGCCAGCGCACGTCGGCTTCCAGGTGGAACAGCGCGTGGTCGCAGATCAGCACGTCGGCGATGTCGCCGTCGCGCCGCCGCGCCGTGAGCTCGCGCATCAGCCGCAGGTGCTCGGCGCGCTGCGCGTCCAGCAGCTCGTGCGCGCCGCGTCCGGTCAGCAGCGCGAGCACGACCTTGGCGTAGAGCGTCGACTGCAGGTAGGGCTCGGGCTTCTCCGGCTGGGCCAGCCAGCGTTCGACGTCGGTCACGCCGGCGTCGGTGATCGCGTAGCGCTTGCGCTCGGGCCCGGAGCCGGGCTCGACGCCGTCGACCTCCACGAGCCCGTTCTTGAGCAGCCGCGCGAGCGTCGCGTACACCTGCCCGTAGCTCAGGGGCCGGTCCGCCCCGAAGCGCTCGTCGTACGCGCGCTTGAGGTCGTAGCCATGTCGGGGGCCGGCTTCCAGCAGGCCGAGGAAGGTCGTTCCGATCGCCATGCCCACCACTATACACCGCGCGTATACGCGCGGTGTATAGCTGCGGCGGATACCGCTGTGCTTAGGGCTGGGTCGTCGACAGCGTGAAGGTCAGCGTCTTCGAGTACGTACCCGTGCGCAGCGGGTCGTTGCCGCCGATCTCCTGCGTGAACTGGACCGGGACGGGCTCGTTGGAGGTCGGCCCGTTCCAGGTCTTGACGACGCCGAGGCCGCCGAGTGGCTTGGCCAGGACGAACGCGCCGTTGACCAGGTGACCGGTGTTGCTCGCGCTCGGGTCGGCGACCGTCAGGGTCGCGTCACCGGCGGTGGAGACGACGGTCGCCGTCGTGGAGGCCGTGTAGGTCTTCGGCAGGCCCGGGACGAACGGCTCGAACGCGGCGGGCTTCCCGAGCGTCAGGGCCAGCGTCGCCGGCACGGTGCCGCTGACCTCGGTCTCCTCCTCGGCCGGGAGGTAGCGACGCTGCGTCAGCCACTGGTCCGGCGAGGTCGGGCGGTCGATGATGCGGGTCTCGCCGACGCAGCCGAACCAGCCGTTGCCGCCGGTCGCGCCGATCCGCCACGCCTTGTTGGCCGTGGCGAGGCCGACGGCGTCGATCGAGTTGCGCAGCACCGGCGCGCCGTCGACGTACAGCGTCGAGGTCTTCGACACCGGGTCGTTGACGTTGGCGATGTGCATCCAGCGGTCCGGCATGACCTCGCCCGACCAGTTGGTGCGCTCGCGGTAGCCGTTGCCGTCGGCCGAGATGGCCAGCGCGTTCCACTGGACCTCGCGCAGGTTCGAGATCGAGAGCGTGAAGGCCGGCTCGTCCCAGCTCCACCCCGGGTTGACGACGTTGGCGATCTCCCGGCGGGTGCCCTCACGGTTGAGCGCGCCCATCCACTGGTTGTTCGTGGCCGACCAGTTCGGGTCGATCTTGATGAACGACTCGACCGTGTAGCCCTGCGGGAACGCGTGCTGGTTGATCGCGGCGCCCGTGGCCGTGTTCATGAACGAGACGCGGCCGGCGTTGTTGTTCTGGAAGCACGCGCTCGCGCCGTTGGAGGACAGCAGGTGGTGATCGCTGGAGATCTGCAGGTCCGCCAGCGCGGCCGTGCCGGCGAGCGCGCCGCGGCGCATGTCGGCGCCGCCGGCGATGTCGGTGGCGGTGACGGTGCCCGGCTCCGGCGCGCCCAGCTTGGACTTGTCGAAGCGCCAGTGGGCGACGGTGCCCTCGACCTCGGGGTAGTCGGTGTCGTTGAGCGGCAGGCTCGGGAGCGTGGCGTCCGGCTCCTCGTAGCCCTCGACGACCTTGGCCTTGGCGGCCGCGAGGAGGTTGCCGTTGGGCGCCCCGAGCGGGCCGCGAGCGCCCTCGAAGCGCGCGAAGCGCTGGTCGAAGTCGATCGGCAGGTTGAGGTTGGCGCCCGGCTCGGTGCGGACGGCCTGGTCGAACTCCGGCACGATCGTGTTCTTCGGCTTCAGGCGGATCCACGGCGAGACGACCGCGGACTGGATGCGCTTGTTGGTGAAGTCGAACTCGAGCAGGCCGAGGTAGCCGTTGCCGCCGTTGTAGGCCATCTGGTAGTCCCAGACGATCTGGTCGACGCTGTTGCCGAAGGCGTTGGTCTTGCGCATGTGCGCGGCGCCGTGATTGTGGCCGTTGAGCGTCAGGAAGATCTGATCGTTGCCGGAGATCAGCCCATCCCACAGACGGCGGCCCTGCGTACCCTCGACGGCCGTGACGGCGTCGGACGCGATGCCGAGGATGTCGTGGGTCGTGAGGATCGTCGGCAGCGTCGGGTTGGCGGCGAGGATGCTCTTGGCCCAGTCGATGTCGGCCTGGTCCGGGTCCCACGACAGCGCTAGGACCAGGAACGTGCGGCCTTCAGCCGTGAACGTGTGCCACTCGTTCATGCCGGACGCGTCGCGGCCGCCGAACGTCGTCTGCGCGGCGGCGCGCGTGGTCGGGAAGCGGCGCGGGAACGGCTCCGTGGCCGGGTTGCCGGTGACGTCGTGGTTGCCGGCGAGGATGGAGTACGGCAGCTTGCCGGTCTCCATGACCTTCATCGCCTCGTCGGCGACGTCCCACTCGGCCGTCACGGTCGCGCGGTCGACGATGTCGCCGAGGTGCGTGACGAACGGGATCTCGAGGTTGGCCTGGTTGTCGACCAGCCACTTGGTCTGCTCGATGTACGGCTCGGTGCCGAACCGGTTCATGAACAGCTCGCCCGAGGCCGGGATCGAGTAGCGCGAGTAGAACTGCGTGTCGGGGAGCACGCCGAGCAGGAAGCTCGAGCGCTGGCCGTCCTGGGCCGATGCGCCGGCGGGGAACGCGGCGCACGCGAGAGTGGCGGCGGCCAGGGCAAGCCGCCGGGGGAGATTCATTCTCATAACGCCGCGACGCTATGCGGACCGTTGGTCCGGTTGCGTGACCGTCCGGTTACCGCACGAAGTACTTCACGCGCTGCTCCTTCCCCCGGTGCAGCCGCAGCAGCTCCGTGTCGTCGGCGCCCTCGCGCCGCCGCAGGTACCACAGCCCGACCGCGACGCCGACCAGCGCCCCGAACACGAGCCCGAGCCCGAACGCCGCGAACGTCGCGTCGCCTTCGTTGGGACCGTCGCGCCCGAACGGCGCCAGCCCGCCGGCGACGCCCATCGCGACGAACAGCAGCCGCCAGCCCGCGCTGCCGGCGAGCACCTTCGCGTCCTCGGGAGCGGGCTGCGCACGCCGCAAGCTCCCGCGCGTGCGCCAGACCGAGAACCCGGCCACGATCAGCAGCCCCGCGGCCATCATCAGCAGGAAGATCTCCACGACCTCGCCGACGTCGCCGTCGGCCTGCGCCCGCCACATGAGCAGCGGCACGCCGACCAGCGAGGCGGTCCCTAGCAGCAGCAACGTCCAGGCACGCGACTCCCGCGCCGGCATCAGCTCCATGGCGGGACTTCTACCCTAACCCGCGCTCATGCAGCTTCGCGAAGACCTCAGAAACGTGGCGATCATCGCGCACGTCGACCACGGGAAGACGACGCTCGTCGACGCCATGCTCTGGCAGTCCGGCGCCTTCCGAGACAACCAGGACGTCAATGACCGCGTCATGGATTCGATGGACCTCGAGCGCGAGAAGGGCATCACGATCCTCGCGAAGAACACCGCGGTGCGGCACGGGGACGTCAAGCTCAACATCATCGACACGCCCGGCCACGCCGACTTCGGCGGCGAGGTGGAGCGCGGCCTGACGATGGTCGACGGCGTGCTGCTGCTGGTCGACTCCTCCGAGGGACCGCTGCCGCAGACGCGCTTCGTGCTGCGCAAGGCGCTCGAGAGCAAGCTGCCGGTGATCCTCGTGATCAACAAGATCGACCGGCCGGACGCGCGCGTCGCCGAGGTCGTCGACGAGGTCTACGAGCTGTTCATCGACCTCGGCGCGACCGAGGAGCAGATCGAGTTCCCGGTCGTCTACACGAACGCGAAGGCCGGCACGGCCACGCTCGACCTGGCGCAGCCGGGCGAGAACCTCAAGCCGCTGCTGGATCTGCTCGTGGAGACGATCCCTGCGCCGAAGTACCAGGAGGGCATGCCGCTGCAGGCCCACGTCACCAACCTCGACGCCTCGCTGTTCGTCGGCCGCCTCGCGATCTGCCGCGTGCACAACGGCATCATCCGCAAGGGCAAGACGATCGCCTGGTGCAAGGCCGACGGCACGATCTCCAACGCGCGCATCACCGAGCTCTACATCACCGAGAACCTCGAGCGCGTGTCCGCCGACGAAGCGGGTCCGGGCGAGATCATCGCCGTGGCGGGCCTGCCCGAGGTGACCATCGGCGAGACGCTCAGCGATCCTGAGGACCCGCGCCCGCTGCCGGTGATCACCGTCGACGAGCCGTCGATCAGCGTCACCATCGGCATCAACCACTCGCCGCTGGCCGGCCAGGACGGCGACAAGCTCACCGCGCGCCAGATCAAGGACCGCCTCGACCAGGAGCTGATCGGCAACGTCTCGATCCGCGTGCTGGACACCGAGCGCCCGGACACCTGGGAGGTGCAGGGCCGCGGCGAGCTGCAGCTCGCGATTCTCGTCGAGCTGATGCGCCGCGAGGGCTACGAGATGACGGTCGGCAAGCCACAGGTCGTCATCCGCGAGATCGACGGCACGCGCCACGAGCCGGTCGAGCGCCTGACGATCGACGTCCCCGAGGACTACGTCGGCGTGATCACGCAGATGCTCGCGCTGCGCAAGGGCCGCATGGAGCAGATGATTAACCACGGCACGGGCTGGGTCCGGATGGACTATCTGGTCCCCGCCCGCGGCCTGATCGGCTTCCGCACGGAGTTCCTGACCGAGACCCGCGGCACCGGTCTGATGCACCACGTGTTCGACCGCTGGGAGCCGTGGGCGGGCGACATGCGCCTGCGCCAGCAGGGCTCGCTCGTCGCCGACCGCAAGGGCAAGACGGCGTCGTTCGCGCTGTTCAACCTGCAGGAGCGCGGCACGATGTTCGTCGAGCCGGGCGAGGACGTCTACGAGGGCATGATCGTGGGCGAGAACGCCCGCCAGGAGGACCTCGACGTCAACGCCGTCAAGGAGAAGCACCTCACCAACATGCGCTCATCGACGGGTGACGTGCTGGTGCGCCTCGTGCCCGCCCGCAAGCTCTCGCTCGACCAGGCGCTGGAGTGGGTGCGCGAGGACGAGTGCGTGGAAGTGACGCCCCATTCGGTGCGCCTGCGTAAGGTCGAGCTCGAACAGGTCGCGCGAGTACGAGCCGCGCGACGCCTTCGAGCGTAAAGATCGCCCTACACTCGCGCGGCAGATGCCCACCGGCCACCCGACCTTCGAGGCGTTGCTCGAAGCCGCACCCGACGCCATGGTGGGGGTGGACGCGGCGGGCGTCGCCGCGTTCGCGAACGCGCGGGCCAAGGAGCTGCTGGGCCGCGATCCCGTCGGTGCGCCGCTGGGCGAGCTGCCCGCCGGGCTGAACGTGTCGCGCTGCCCGATGGGCGAGTACGAGCTCGTCGTGCTGCGCACCGCCGACCCGCGGGCGCTGCGCGCCGTGCTCGACAACACGACGGCGGCGATCTTCCTCAAGGACCCCGAGGGCCGCTACCTGCTCGTCAACCGCGCCTTCGAGCGCCTGCACGGCAAGCCCGCCGCGCAGCTGATCGGCCGCCACGACCGTGAGGTGCTCCCGCCCGAGGTCGCCGACCGGATGCGCGTCGACGACCTGCGCGTGATGTCTTCGCGCGAACCGATCGAGCTCCAAGAGGAGGTCACGCACGGCGAGCACACGCGGACCTTCCTGTCGGTCAAGTTCCCGCTGATCGACGAGCGCAGCGGCGAGATCTACGGCGTCGGCGGGATCGCGACCGACATCACGCACCACGTGCGGCTCGAGGCGCGGCTGCGCGAGGCGCAGCGGCTGGAGGCGGTCGGCCAGCTCGCGGGCGGCGTCGCGCACGACTTCAACAACCTGCTGGCGGTCGTCGCCAACTACGCGGCGTTCGTGCGCAAGGAGCTGCCCGACGACTCGCGCACGGCGGGCGACGTGGACCAGATCATCGCCGCCTCCCGCCGCGCGTCCGAGCTCACGCGCCGGCTGCTGCTGTTCTCGCGCCGCCAGTCCGGCACGCCCGAGGTGCTCTCGCTGCGGCGCGTGATCGAGTCGCTGGAGCTGCTGCTGCACCGCACGCTCGGCGACGACGTCGATCTGCAGGTGGACGTCGACGACCGGTTGTGGGACGTCGAGGCCGACCGCAGCCAGCTCGAGCAGATGCTGATGAGCCTGGCCATGAACTCGCGCGAGGCCATGCCGGAGGGCGGGACGCTGCGGATCGAGGCCACCAACGCCGTCATGCGCGACCCGGACGGCCCGAGCTCACGCGCGGTGAAGGTCGTCGTGGCCGACACGGGCCGCGGCATGGCCAAGGAGGTCGCCGCGCACGCCTTCGAGCCGTTCTTCACCACCAAGGCCGTCTCCGGCCACGGCGTGGGCCTCGGGCTCGCGACCGTGTACGGGATCGTGACCAAGGCGCGCGGGCGGATCGAGCTCGAGTCCGAGCCGGGTCAGGGCACGACCGTGACGATCACCCTGCCCGCCGTGCGGCGGGCGTCCGACGACCATCCGTCCCCCAGCGCGCCGCGCGGGCGGGGCGAGACCGTGCTCGTCGTCGAGGACGCCGACGCCGTCCGCATGCTCACCGGCCGCATCCTGTACGCCGCGGGCTACCAGGTGATCTCAGTCGAGAGCGGCGCCGTCGCGCTCGAGCGGCTCGACGCCGCCGACGTGCTCGTCACGGACGTCGTGATGCCGGGGATGAGCGGCGTCGAGCTCGCGGTGCAGGCGCGGGAGCGGCGACCCGGCCTGCCGGTCGTGTTCGTCAGCGGCTACACCGGCGATACGCCGCTCGGCGGGACCGACGATCCGGTGACGGCGTTCCTGGCCAAGCCGTTCGACGGCGACGAGCTGCTGCGCGAGGTCCGCAGCACGCTCGACGCCGCCAAGGCCCGCGAGACTCATTCGTAGGCGAGCGCCTTCAGGACGTCGATGCGGGAGGCGCGGCGCGCCGGCATCGTGGCCGCGAGCATGCCCGCCAGGCCGGCGATCACGGCGACCACGAGCAGGCTGCCGACCGGGACGGTGAAGCTCAGCCCGTACTCGCCCAGCAGCTCCACGACCACCACGGCGAGCACGAGGCCGGCGGCGATGCCGAGCGTCGCGCCGATCAGCGCCGTGATCACGCTCTCGTGGCGGACCATGCGCCGGATCTGCCGGCGGCTGAAGCCGAGCGCGCGCAGCGTGCCGAGCTCCCGCATCCGCTCGAACGTGGAGAGCACGAGCGTGTTGACGATGCCGAACAGGCTGACGATCACCGCGAGCGCCAGCAGCACCCACAGGATCGCGAGCAGCATGCCGATCCAGGCCGTCTGCGCGTCGATGAACTCGTCCTTGTCCTGAACCTGGACGTTCGGGAACGCGGCGAGCGCGCCGGCGGGGACGTCCGCGGCGAACGTGAGCCGGTTGCGCTGCTGCTCGAACGCACGGTCGAAGGCGGCGTGGGAGATCGTGATCGGGCCGAGACCGAGCACGTCGAGGATGGCCGACTCCTCGATGCCGGAGACCTTCAGGTCGAGCGTGGTGCCGCCCATGGACTGGATCCGCAGCGGGCTGCCGACCTCCAGGCCGTGCTCGGTGGCGAAACCCTCGTCGACGACCGCGCCGTCGCCGGTGAGGCCGCCGTCGGTGAAGTCGAAGCGGTAGAAGCGCTCGATCGTCGCCGGGTCGACGCCGTTGATGCCCTCCTGGGCGCCGAACACGAGCCCGCCGTCCTGGCGGATGCTGCTGGTTGAGCTGGTCAGCGCCTGCTCGACCTTCGGGTCGATCGGGGACCAGCCGTCGGCGGCGGTGATGATCGTGTCCGCCTGAACGCGCCGCTCAAGCGCGCCCGAGCTCTCGTTCTGGAGCCCGGTCGCCACGACGGTGACGGCGGTGACGAGCGTGACGCCGATCGTCAGCGCGAGCGCGGTAACCGCCGTGCGGCCCGGGTTGCGCATCGCGTTGCGGCGGGCGAGCGTGCCGGCGGCGCCGCCGAGCGCGGCCGACGGGCCGCCGACGAGCCCGGCGAGGGCGCGCACGCCGCGAGCCGGCAGCCCGGGCTTCCGCGTGT
>NZ_JAPCID010000021.1 GCF_027587175.1 Solirubrobacter deserti | reverse complement strand
GCCCGCGCCGTGGCTCGCCGCGCGCCGGCTGCCGCGGCGGCGGGTGCACGTGGTCGGCGTCGCGCGGCCGGAGCACCTGCGGACGGTCGCGCGGCTGCGGCGCGAGCTCGCGCGCTCCCGCCACGACGTCGCGCTCCACCTCTCCCCGCCCGCCCCCGGCGCCGGCAAGTGGGCCAACGTGAACGCCGCGCTCGCGGCGGCACCGATCGGGGACGCGGACTGGCTGCTGATCGTCGACGACGACGTCCGGCTGCCGCGCGGCTTCCTCGACCGCTTCCTCGCGCTGGCCGAGGGCTGCGGCTTCGAGCTGGCCCAGCCCGCGCACGCGTTCGCCTCCCACGCCGCGTGGGACGTGACGCGCCGCCGCCCCGGCGTGCTCGCGCGCCGCACGCGGTTCGTCGAGATCGGCCCCGTCACGGCGCTCTCCGCGCGCGCCGCCCGCGAGCTGCTGCCGTTCCCCGACCTGCGCATGGGCTGGGGCCTCGACGCCCGCTGGAGCGCGATCGCCGCCGAGCGCGAGTGGCCGATCGGCATCGTCGACGCCACCCCTGTCCGCCACCTGCGCCCCGTGGCGGCGTCGTACCCGCGGGACGAGGCGATCGCCGAGGCGGAGGCCTTCCTCGACGGCCGCGCCTACGTCACGCGCACGCAGGCCGGCGAGACCGTGGCGGAGTACCGGCGCGTATGAGGACGCGCCGAGAAGCGGCGGGGCTCGCCGGCGCGGCGTCCCCGCGGAGCGGCGCCTGATGCGCGTGCTCGTCGTCGCCGAGTACTACCCGCGCGTCGCGGACCCGGCGCTCGGCGTGTGGGCGCACCGCCAGGCGCTCGCGGCGCGGGACGCGGGCGCGGACGTCGAGGTCGTCGTCCTGCACCGGCCCGTGCCGTCGAAGGCGGCGCTGAAGGCCCGCGACGCCCGCCGGCTGATCGCGCCGCTCAAGCAGCCGTTGCGCACGACGATGGACGGCATCCGCGTGACGTACGCGCCGTTCGTGGCGCCGCCGCGCCCGCGCTCGTACCCGGCCTGGGGCGCGTGGGCCGCCCCTTCGCTCCGGCTCGCCGTGCAGGGCCGCCGGTTCGACCTCGTGCACGCGCACTACGCCGCTCCCGCGGGTGACGCGGTGCGGCGCCTGGGCCTCCCGACCGTCGTCAGCGTCCACGGCGGGGACGTGCTCGGCGTGGCCACGAAGTGGTCCAAGGGCCGAGCCGTGGTGGAGCGCTCGCTGCGCGCCGCCCGCCTCGTCCTGGCCAACTCCACCGGCATCGCGGACATCAGCCGCGACCTCGGGGCGCAGGACGTCCGGGTCGTCCATCTCGGCACGGACGTCCCGCCGCGGACCACGACCGGCAGCGACCTCGTCACGGTCGGCAACCTCGTCGCCCGCAAGCGCCACGCCGACGTCATCCGCGCACTGCCGCCGGACGCGCGCTACGTGATCATCGGCGACGGCCCGGAGCGCGCGAACCTCCAGCAGCTCGCCCGCGGCAAGGACGTCGTGTTCCGCGGCGCGCTCGCACCCGACCAGGCGCTGCAGGAGGCCCGCAAGGCCGGCGTCTTCGTCCTGCCCAGCACCGAGGAGGCGTTCGGCGTGGCCTACATCGAGGCGATGGCCGCCGGCCTGCCCGCGATCGGGACCCGCGGCGAACCCGGTCCGGAGGAGATCGCGCGCTGCGGCGGCGGGATGACGCTGGCCGGCCCGGGCGAGCTCGAGCACGCGATCCGCGACACGCTCGCCAACCGCGCCGCCCTGGGGCGAGCGGCGCGAGCGAACGTCGAAGCGAACTTCACCTGGCGCCAGTGCGGCGAGGCCACCGTCGCCGCCTACGAGGACGCGCTGCGATGAAGCCCGTCCTGTTCGTCACCAACCACGCGCCGCCGTTCCGCGTCGGCGCCTTCCAGACCCTGCACGAGCGCGAGAACGTGCACTTCGCGCTGATCGGCGGCGGCGTGCGCCACGGCGGCGGAGGAACGCAGACCGCGCTCCCCTTCCCGACGCTGCACCCGCCCCAGCGAGCCGTCGCGCGCCTCGCCGCCTCCGGCCGCTACCGCGCGGTGATCGCGGGCCTCTCCGGCCGGACGGCGCTGCCGGCGGCCTACGCCGGCGCCCGCGCCGGCCGCGTCCCGTTCGTGTTGTGGGCGACGATCTGGGCGCACCCGCGCACCCCCGCGCACGCGCTCTCCTACCTCCCGCTGCGCCACATCTACCGCAACGCCGACGCGATCGCGACCTACGGCCCGCACGTGAGCGCCTACGTCCGCACCAAGCTCCCGAAGGGCCCGGTGTTCGAGGCGCCACAGGCCGTCGACACGGCGTTCTGGGAAGCGCCCGCGGAGCCCGACCGCCGCGGCGACTTCCAGCTGCTGTTCGCCGGCCGGCCCGCGCCGGAGAAGGGCTTCGAGATCCTCCAGCAGGCCGCTGACGTCGGCACGCTGGTGGTCGCCCACGACCGCTCGCCCGAGCAACTCCGCAACCTCTACGCCGGGAGCGACGTCTTAGTAGTGCCGTCGCTCCCCACGCGTGACTTTCTCGAGCCGTGGGGGCTCGTCGTCAACGAAGCCTTCCACCAAGGAGTTCCCGTGATCGCGACCGACGCCGTCGGGGCCGCCGCAGGCGGACTCGTGCGCCATGAGCAGACCGGACTCGTCGTCCCGGCGGGTGACGTGCGCGCGCTGCGCGCCGCCATCCACCGTCTGAAGGACGACGCGGCGCTGCGCCGAACCCTCGGGGAGAACGCCAAGCATGAGGTCGCCGCGTACACCTACGACGCCTGGGCGCAGGGAATGTCCCGCGCTCTGGCCGCCTGCTAGCGTGAACTTGCCAATGCGACGGACCATCTTCTTGGCCTTGCTCGCGGCGCTGCTCCTCGTCCCCTCGGTCGCTTCCGCGCAGGGAACCGAAGACATCCTGCGCGACTGCGCGGACGACGGAATCCTCCAGGGCGACTATTCCGCCTCTGAGATGCGCGCCGCCCGCAACGACATGCCCGCCGAGCTCGAGGAGTACTCGGACTGCGGTGACGTGCTCTCGCGCGAGATCTCCGCGAAGACGGCGTCGACCAAGGACCCGAGCAGCGGCGACAACAGCTCCGGGGGCGGCGGGTTGTCCGACAGCACCGGCGGCACGGGCGGCACGACGAACTCGGGTCCGGCACCCGCTGCTTCCGCCACGCCTTCGGGGCGCGACCCGGGCATCGTCATCGGCCCCTCGACGCCGGAGGACTTCAAGGCCATCGACCGCGCCAACCTCGAGGGCCGCGAGCCCGTGGAGGTCAACGGCCGCCCGATCTCGCCGGCGGCGAGCGTCGGCCGCAACGATCTGCCGGGCACGGTGATCGTCGTCCTCGCGCTGCTGGTGGCCGCAGCGATCGCGATGGCCGTGCCCTTCGCCCGACGCCGTGTCCTCACTCGCTCGTCGCCGTCGTAGACGCTACGTAGCGACCCGGGGCGCGCTGCGGAGCCGGCTGCAGGCGCTGGACCTTCCGGAACCGCCGCGGTCGGGGCATCCGCTGACGATCGCGATCGTGATCGCCATCGTGGCGACGGCGTTCGCTTCGCGCGGCGGCTCACAGCTCGAGCGCACCACGTGGACCCAGATCGGGATCATGCTCGCGGGCGCGACGCTGTTCGCGCTCGCGCTGCTGGCGCCGCGCGTGTCGGGCGCGCCGGCGCGCTTCCGCGGCGCCGTGGCCCTCGCCTCGTTCGCGCTGCTGGCGGTGTACACGACGGCGTCGATCACGTGGTCGCTGATGCCGAACGACTCGTGGATCGAGGCGATGCGCACGCTCACGTATCTGGCGGCGTTCGCGGGCGCGCTCGCGGTCGGGCGCCTCGCGCCGGGTCGCTGGAGCGCGGTCCTGTACGGCATCGCGTGCGGCGCCGTGGCGCTGTCGCTTTGGTCGCTGCTGTCGAAGGTCTTCCCGGGCCTGCTCGCGCCGAACGACTCGTTCGCGCGCCTGCGCCCACCCTCGGACTACTGGAACAGCGTCGGGTTGACCGCCGCGCTCGGCATCCCGCCCTTGCTGTGGCTGGCCGCGCGCCGTTCCGGCCACGCCGCGTTCAACGTGCTCGCGTGGCCGGGGCTCGGCATCGCCGTGACCGCACTGCTGATGGCCTACAGCCGCGGAGCGCTGCTCGCGCTCGCGATCGGGCTCGCGCTGTGGTTCGCGTTCGTGCCGCTGCGGCTGCGCGGCGTGGTCGCGCTCGCCGGCGTGGTGCTGACCGTCCTGCCGCTGTTCGTGTGGGCGTCCTCCCAGGACGGCCTCACGCGCGACGGCGCGGAGCTCGCGTTGCGCATCGACTCCGGGCAGGCGCTCGGCGCGCTGCTGCTGCTGTTGCTCGTCACCACGACGATCGCCGGGCTCGCGGTCGGCTTCCTGTCCGCGGTCCACCCCCCCGGCGCTCGGACGCGCGCTCGCGCAGCCCGCACGCTCGTCGCCGCGCTGCTCGCCGTCCCGGTCGTCGTGATCATCATGCTGGCGAACGCGTCGGGCGGCCTCGGCGGTCAGCTGTCCAAGGCGTGGAAGCAGGCCACCGACCCGGCCGTGTCCGCGCCGACGAACTCGCCGACGCGCCTCACCGAGACCTCCTCCGGGCGCGCCCGCTACTGGCGCGAGGCGTCCAAGATCCACGCGCAGGCGCCCTGGCTGGGCACGGGAGCCGGTTCCTACGGGACGCTACGGCTGCGCTACCGGGTGGACGAGCGCCGGGTCGAGCACGCGCACGGCTACATCCCGCAGACGATGTCCGACCTCGGCTGGATCGGGCTCGGGCTGTCGCTGCTCGCCGCCGGCGCGTGGCTGGTGACGGCGGCGCGGGCGAGCGGTCTGCGCCGCAAGGACCGGGACCTGCACTGGGACGCGCAGCGCGTGGGCGTCGCGACGCTGGCGGTGGTCGTGATCGTCTTCGGCGTGCATTCCGCCGTCGACTGGACGTGGTTCGTGCCCGCGAACGCGCTCACCGCGTTGATCTGCGCCGGCTTCGTGGTCTCGCTGCCCACGCTGCGTGAGCGCTTCGGCGCCCCCGAGCCCGAGCCCGCCCGCGCCCCGCTGCGGGCGCGTGCCGCCGTGGCCGCGTTGGTGGTGGTGATCGCGCTGGTCGCGTCCTGGAGCGCGCTGCAACCGATCCGCGCGTTGAACGCGCAGGACGCGGCGCTCGCGCGGGTGGAGCAGGGCCAGCTCCCGCAGGCGGCGGCGATCGCCCGCATCGCCCATCAGCGCAACCCACTGGCGGTGGATCCGCTCTTCGAGCTGGCCGCGATCGAGCAGGCGCGCGGGAACCGTGAGGCGGCGCTGCGCGCCCTTGGCGACGCGATCGAGCTTGAGCCCGCCAACGTGGAGACGTGGCGCCGGCTGGGCCAGACGCGGCTCTCGATGGGCGACGCGCGCGGGGCCCTGAGCGCGTTCCAGGTGGCGTTCTTCCTCGATCCGCGGCACCGGCGCAGCTGGTCGGACGTGGTCGTCGCCTCCCGCACGATCGCGGGCACGCCCTAGGTCCGCGTCGCGCGGGCGACCAGGAACGGGCCGTCGCGGCCGACGCTCGCCTCGAAGCCGGCGAACTCGAGCGCGGCGGTCAGCGAGCGGCGCGTGAAGAAGCGCACGTGCTGGCCGAGCGGGTCGAAGTGGGTCTCGAAGCGCGTGAGCGCGACCATCGCCGCCTGCACGCGGCCGTGGTACGGGACGGTGATCAGCGCGCGGCCGCCGCGGCGCAGCACGCGCCGGAGCTCGTTGAGCGTGGCGCCGACGTCCGGGATGTGCTCGAGCGTCTCCGAGCACCAGACCAGGTCGAACTCGCCGTGGCCGACGGGCAGCGTGTCCTCGGCGACCCGCACGTCCGCGCCGGGCACGTTGGCGCGGGCACGCCGCGCGGCCTCCTCGGCGATCTCGACGCCGACCGCGTCGTCCAGCAGCGCCAGGAAGCGGCCCGCCCCGCAGCCCAGGTCGAGCACGCGGTCGCCGGGCCGGACCTCCGCGAGCAGGAGCCGCTTGCGGCGCTCCCACTCGTACGGCTCGGGGTCCTGCGGCGCGTCGGCCCAGAACGCCTCGTAGAACTCACGCATCAACAGCCATTGGAGCGCACCCCGGAAGCGCGCGCCTGCGCGCGGCCGAGGTTCAGGCCGGCGAGGCCGTCCGAGCGCGGGACGTCCGGCACGCACCTCATGCCCTTCAACGCGGGGATCGCGTCGGCGGAGAGGTAGCCGAGGTAGTCCGCGTCGACCTTGCCCGTGCGCTCGAAGCGATCCACGTTCCACTGCGCGATCCGGCGATCCGGGTCGGCCAGCGCGAACGCCAGGAACGTCGCGAGCGTGAGCGTGAGCGCCGCGCGCGGCAGCCACTGCGCGCCGCGGGCGAGCAGGACCAGCACGAACAGCGCGCCCAGCCACAGCAGGATCGCGTGCGCGACGAACCGCAGCCGCGTGAACCCGTACGCCTCCTCGTAGAGGCCGAGCCGCTTGAGCGCCGACGCCAGCACCACCAGCGTGAGCAGGCACAGCGCGGCGAGGAGCACGCGCAACAGCGTGCCCCCGTCACGCGCCCAGCGGCCCGCCGCGGCGACCACCGCGAGCGTGAGCGCCGCGACCACCAGCAGCTGCGCGAAGCCGGAGCGCGCGTACTCGGCGTAGGTCAAGCCGGCGGTCTGGAGCACGTGGCGGTCGCCCGCGAACAGCGTCGCGAACTGCAGCGCCGCGAAGCCGCCCAGCAGCGCGACGAGCGCGCCGAGCGGCAGCGTCCACTCGGCCCGGCCGAGCGTGCGCCGGACCGCGACCGCCTGCGGCCGGTACGGCGCCACGGCGACGTACAGCAGCGCGCCACCGAGGGCCACGAACGCGGCGATCACGAACGCACGCGTGACCGGCAGGTCGAAGCCCGGCGCGACCGTGTCCAGGATCTCCGCGAACGCCATGTCCGCGCTGGCCAGCAGCGGCACGAACACGGCCAGCACGAGCGCGGTCAGCACCGCGCCGCGCGCCGCCGGGCCGAACCCCGCGCCGCGGCCCGCGCTGAGCACGGCGAGCACCGGCCCGAGCGGCAGCCGCGCCCACACGGCGCCCAGCCCGGCCCACAGCTCACCCCAGCGCCGCCCGTCCGCCGCGGCCAGCGACGCCGCCGCCACGGCGACGAGCATGCACGGCACGACGACCCAGGTCGCCGCCCGCAACACCGGCACGAGCGCCAGCGCGGCCGCGAGCGTCCACCACACGAGCGTCCAGCGGTCGCGCACGTCCGGCGCCGGACGCGTCCGCAGATCCGCGGTGGGCACGACCGCCATCCGCTTGACGCGCGCGACGATCACGCCCATCGCCAGCAGCACGAGGCTCAACCCGAGCCCGAGCGGTGAGCCCACGACGATCGCGCCGGCCCCGACCGCGACGGCGATCACGGCCCGCGCCGAAGCCGCCGGCACGGCGTCGCGCGCGGCGACGAACCGGCTCGGCGGCGACCACGCCGGCCGCGACGCCTCGGCGCCGACCGCCACGGTCGGCGGGTGCGCCGGCGGCGGATCGATCCACTCGCTCATCGCGGCAGCTCCACGACGACGCGGCAGCCGTTGGGCTCGCGCTCGCGTACGGCGATCGTGCCGCCGTGCGCGTCGACGATCCAGCGGGCGATCGCCAGGCCCAGGCCGGTGCCGCCGTCGCGGGCCGCGCGGGCCGCGTCGACGCGGTGGAATCGCTCGAACACTCGCTCCGCCTCCTCGGGTGGGATGCCGGGGCCTTCGTCGGCCACTTCGATCGTGGTCACGCCGTCGGTCGCGGCGTGGGCGCTCAACCAGACGCGGCCGTCCTGTGGGGAGTGGCGGACCGCGTTGTCGAGCAGGTTCGAGACCACCTGGTGCAGGCGCTCGGAGTCGCCCAGCGCGCGCAGGTCGCCGGGCTGGACGTCCACGCGCAGCCACACGGGGCGCGACATGAAGGCCTCGCCGATCTCGCACTCGCGGGTCGCCTGCTCGAGCAGCGGCCGCACCGGGAACGGCGCGGGGCGCAGCGCCAGCGCGCCGCTCTCCAGCCGCGAGAGGTCCAGCAGCTGCTCGACCAGGCGGCCCAGCCGCTCCGTCTGCACGAGCGCCGTCCGCAGCGCGGCCGGGTCGACCGGCTCGACGCCGTCCACCAGGTTCTCCAGCAGCGCCTGCAGCGCGCCGATCGGCGTGCGCAGCTCGTGCGAGACGTTCGCCACCAGGTCCCGCCGCATGCGATCGACGTCGGCCAGCTCGGCGGCCATCGCGTTGAACGCGCGCGCCAGCTCGCCGACCTCGTCGCGCGAGCTCGCGGTCACGCGCCGGCCGTAGTCGCCGCGGGCCATCGCCGAGGCCGCGGCCGCCATCTCGCGCAGCGGCGAGGTCATCCCGCGGGCGAGGAACTGCACGATCGCGAGCGCGATCACGGCGGCGGCCAGTGTCCGGATCTCCAGCCCCAGGCCCAGCTTGAGCCCGGCGATGAGCACGAGCACGGTGCCGGCGACCGTGGCGACGATCACGACGCCGAGCTTGACCTTGATCGAGCTCAGGCGGTCGAGCGGCCTCACGCCGGGGCCTCCAGCGCGTAGCCGACGCCGTGGACGGTACGCACGAGGTCGGAGCCCAGCTTGCGCCGCAGCCCGCGGACGTGCGAGTCCACGGTCCGCTGGCCGGAGCCGTCGCGCCAGCCCCAGACGTCCGCGAGCAGCTGCTCGCGCGAGAAGACGGCGCCGGGCCGCGCCGCCAGCAGGGCGAGCAGGTCGAACTCGGTCGGCGTGAGGTGCACGACGTCGCCGTCCAGACGCACCAGCCGCGCCGCCGGGTCGATCTCCAGGCCGCCGAGCCGCAGCGCGTCGCCGGGCGGCGCGGGCCGGCGCTCCACGCGCCGCAGCAGCGCGCGCACGCGCGCGACGAGCTCGCGCGGCGAGAACGGCTTGGTCATGTAGTCGTCCGCGCCCACCGCGAGGCCCACGAGCAGGTCGGATTCCTCACCGCGCGCGGTCAGCATCAGCACGGGCACGGGCCGGTCGCGCTGTACACGCCGGCACACCTCGAGCCCGTCCAGCCCGGGCAGCATCAGATCGAGCACGACCAGGTCGGGCCGGACGCGCTCGCACAGCGCGACGCCGGCGTGCCCGTCGTGCGCGACCTCCACGGAGAAGCCCTCCGCGCGCAGCCGCGCGGCGACCGCGCCCGCGATGACCTCCTCGTCCTCGATCACGCAGATCAGCGCCCCGTTCACGCCGGGCAGTGTGTCACCGCCCTGTGCGAACGGTCAGGGGATGTTGTGGCGATTTCGTGCAGGCTGGCCGAACGGACGATCGGTCCGTCCGCCGAGCCCATCTACATTGCCTCGCCCATGCCGTTCGCTCGCCTTGCCGCGCTGTGCGCCGTCGCTCTCGTCCTGTTCCCCGCCGCCGCGGCGAACGCCGCGATCACGCGCGGCTGGATGCGCGCCGGGGACATGATCACCCCGCGCTCGATGCACGTGGCCGTGGCGCTCGACCGCGACCGGGTGCTCGTAACGGGCGGCATGCCGGACGGCGGAGGCACGATGCGCGCGGCCGAGATCTACGACGTGCGCACCAACGTGTGGACGGCCGCCGCGCCGATGAACGTGCCGCGCCGCGAGCACGCGCTCGCGCGGCTCGGCAACGGCCAGGTGCTCGCCGTGGGCGGGACCGAGGACCCGGGCACGTCGGCCGAGCTCTACGACCCGGCCACCAACCGCTGGGAGATCGTCAGCTCGACGCACGAGCCGCGCTACCAGCCCAAGCTGCTCACGCTGCCGGACGGCCGCGCGATCGTGATCGGCGGCCTCGGCTACGACTCGGCCGAGATCTTCGATCCGCAGACGCGCACCTGGTCGTGGCCGATGAGCGTCTACGGCGGCGGTGGGCGCGGGGCTGCCGCCAGCCTGGCGGACGGGCGCGTGCTGTTGACCGGCGGCGCGTTCGAGTTCCTCGGCTTCACCGGCGCGACCGCGGTGTTCGACGGCGCCCGCACCGCCTGGACGCCCGCCGCCGAGGCGCAGGTGCTCCGCGAAGGGCACCAGCTGGCCGCGCTGCCGGACGGCACCCTGTTCGCCAGCGGCGGGACCGCGCTCGACATGGACGCCATGCCGCCGTGGGCTCCGAGCAGCCGGACCGAGGTCTACGACCCGCGCACCAACACGTGGACCGAGCGCGCGCCGTTCCCGGCGCTGCGGATGGGGTCCACGACCACGGCGCTGGCGGACGGCACGGTGCTGATCGTCGGCGGTCGTGGCGGGTTCGACCACTACCCGTACGACGAGGCGCTGCTCTACCACCCGGCGACCAACACGTACACGTCCGCCGGGACGCCGGCCCAGCACGACGACCACACCGCCACGGCGTTGCCGGACGGCCGCGTGCTGGTCGCGGGCAGCTACGACAAGAGCGACGACTCGGTCAAGGCCTTCGCGAGCCTGTGGACGCCGACCACCACGCTCGCGGCCGACCCGGCGCTCGCGTTCGGCGACGTCACGGTCGGGACCGGCGCCGATGGCGTCGTGCAGATCACCAACACCGGCACGCTTCCGCTGATCGTCGAGGACCTCGCGCTCGGCGGCGCGCACCCGGGCGACTTCCGCCTGGACCGCACGCGCTGCATGGCCGCGCCCGGCGCCACCTGCGCCGTCGGCGTGCACGTCGAAGCGGCCACGACCGGCGCGCGCAGCGCCACGCTCTCGTTCGCGTCCAACACCGCGGCCGGCAGGCACGTCGTGGCGCTGCAGGCCCGCGGCGTTCCGGCGCCGGCGCAGCCGCAACCCGGGCCGGGCCCCGCGTCCGACGCGGACGGCGACGGCGTCGCCGACGGCAGCGACCGCTGCGGGCAGCTGCGCGGCCCGCTCGCGCGGATGGGCTGCCCGGCCGGGCTGCTCGCCGACCCGTCGATCGCCTACCGGCGCGTGAAGGGCGGTATCCGCGTCGTCGCCTACCACGTGAAGGCCACCACGGGCGCCCGCATCGTGGTCAGGTGCTCGAAGGGGTGCAAGCCGACCACGACCACCGGCAAGGGCGCCAAGCGCGTCCGCATCAGCCGCCTGGATCGCCGGCGGCTGGCCAACGGCACCAAGATCACGGTGACGGTCTCGCTCGCAGGCCGGCTCGCGACCACCGTGACCGACAGCGTCGTCCGCGGCCGTCGCGTCGAGGGCCGCCCGACCTGCGCGCCGGTCGCCTGCTGACGGTGGCCGAACGGCCGAGTGCCCGCCCGGCGCACGCCATCTACAGTGGCGCGACCGTGCTCGCCGTTCGCTTGATCGCCGTCTGCCTGGCGCTGCTCTGCGCGTCCGCCGCGCCCGCGAGCGCCACGGTCAAGCCGGGCTGGGCGCCGACCGGCGAGCTGCACTTCGCGCGCGACGGCCACAGCGCGATCCTGCTGGATGACGGGCGCGTGCTCGTCGCGGGCGGCTCGGGCGACTCCGTCTCCATGTCGAGCGCCGAGCTCTTCGATCCAGCCACGGGCCGCTGGACGCCGACCGGGTCGCTCCATACCGGGCGCAGCTTCGCCTCGATGGTCAAGCTCAAGGACGGGCGGGTCCTCATCCACGGCGGCGGGGGTGACGCGTACGCGCTGCCGAACGCCGAGATCTACGACCCGAGGACGGGAGCGTGGACCAAGGCCGGCTCGATGTCCATCGGGCGCGCGTGGGGGACGTCGGCCCTCCTGCCGGACGGCAGGGTGCTCGTCGCCGGCGGGATCGACTGGAATCGCCAGTACAGCACGCTCGCCGAGGTCTTCGATCCCGCCACGCGCGAGTGGACGTACGCCGGCGAGCTCGGCGACCCCGTGTCCGCCCCGGTCGCCTCCACGCTGCCGGACGGCCGCGTGATCGTCACCGGTGGCACGCGGCCCGACGGCGCCACGGGGGCGACCTACCGGTACAACGGCGGCACATCATGGACGCCGATGGCGCCCATGCGCCAGCGCCGCTCGCTGCACGTGCTGACGCCGCTGGCCGACGGGCGGCTGCTCGCCACCGCCGGAACCGGCGACATGCAGGGTTCGGGCACGACCGAGATCTACGACCCGCGCACGAACGCGTGGACGTGGGCCGCGGCCACGCGCAACCCGTTCGCCTCCTCGGCGGCGGTCGCGCTCGGCGGCGGCTTCGTGCTGATGACCGGCACGGAGGACGTCTCCGCGGACGAGCCAGGCCTGCTTCCCTCGGCGCAGGTCTACGACCCCGTCAGGGACGTCTGGACGGCGACCGAGGTTCCCGATCCGCGCGCGAGCTACTTCTCGGCGACGCGGCTGGCGGACGGACGCGTGCTGATCGCCGGCGGCCTCGACGCGCGGACGTACTCACCCGTGACGACCGCCGAGATCTGGACCCCGACGACGACGCTCGCCACGGAGCCGGCGGTGACGTTCGGCGACGCCACCGTGCAAGTGGGCGTGAGCGGCGTCGTGCAGCTCACGAACACCGGCGGCCTACCCCTCTTCATCGGCGACCTCACGCTCGGCGGCGCCCATCCCGACGATTTCAGCGCCAACGGCGACCGCTGCCGAGGCGGAATCGCGCCCGGCGCGACCTGCGCGCTCGACGTCCGCTTCACGCCCTCTCAGGTCGGGGTCCGCGCCGCGACGCTGACCGTCTCGGCCAACACCCGGGGCGCCGGCCCCGTCGTCCTGCTCGGCGGACGAGGCGTCACGCCGGCGCTCGGCCCGATCGTGAGCCCCGGTCCGGCGCCTGGCGTGCCGGCGACCGATACGGACGCGGACGGCGTGGTCGACAGCGCCGACCTCTGCCCGGCCACCAAGGGCGCGACCCGCCGTGCGGGCTGCCCGACGGGCCTGCTGGCCGACCCCTCGATCGCGTACAAGCGGGTCAAGGGCGGGATCGAGGTCGTCGCCTACTACGTGAAGGCGACGACTGACGCGACCGTCATCGTGCGCTGCTCGAAGGGCTGCAGGCCGACGACGACCAAGGGGCGAGGAGCGCGCCGCGTCCGCGTCAGCCGCCTGAACGGCAAGCGGCTGGCCAACGGCACCAAGATCACGGTCACGGTCTCCCTGCCCGGTCGCCTGACCACCACCGTGACCGATAGCATCGCTCGCGGCCGCCGCGTCGAAGGCCGTCCCCGTTGCGTCCCCGTCGGATGCTGATTCGCCTCACGCTCGCCTTCCTGCTGGCGCTCGCCGCGCCCGCGCACGCGGGGATCACCCTCGGTTGGGCACCCGCGGCGCCGATGAGCGTCACGCGCACGCACTTCCAGGGCGTCGCGCTCGACGACGGGCGGCTGATGGTCGCCGGCGGCAGCGGCGGCACCGTGAAGGCGTCGGTCGAGTTCTACGACCCGCTGACCGATCGCTGGTCGCCCGGCCCGCCGATGTCTGAGCCGCGGACCTCGCACGCGATGACGAAGCTGACCGACGGGCGCGTGCTCGTCGCGGGCGGGTTCCTCTCGGCGACGGCGGAGATCTACGACCCCCGGACGAACGCGTGGACACCGGTGCGCAACCTCGCGGGGCAGCGGCGCACCGGGACGCTGGTCCCGCTCGCTGGCGGTCGCGCGCTGCTCGCCGGCGGGTCCCTCCCCGGGAACGCCGGTTCAGTCGAGCTCTTCGACCCGCTCTTCAACGGCTGGACGAGCATCCCGACGGGGCTGCCCGCGGACCGCCGCTTCATCGGCGCCGCCGCGCTGCCGAACAACGGCGTGCTCGTCGGCCCGGAGCTGACGTTGGATCAGGACGGTCAAGAACTGCCGCTCCAGCGCAACTGGACGTTCAGCCACCCAGCGAACACGTGGTCCGGACCGAGGCCGATGCACGTCGCGCGGATCTACCCGTCGCTGACGGCGCTCGCCGACGGCCGCGTGCTCGCCGCCGGCGGCAGCGGTGATCTGCGCAGCGAGATCTACGACCCGGCGACGGGCACGTGGACGCTCGCCGCCGCGACGCCCGGGCCGATCGTGCAGCCGATCTCGACGCTGCTGGCGAACGGTCAGGTCATGCTCACGAACGGCAACGGCAGCGGCAACGACGTCTTCTTCTACTCGCCGGCGACCAACACGTGGTCCGGCGGGCGCGCGTTCACCCGCGGCGTCGCCTACCACTCGCTCACGCGGCTGCACGACGGCCGGGTGCTGCTCGCGGGCGGCAACCTCGGCAGCGAGACGCTGCTGTGGACACCGACCGCGACGCTGAGCACCGACCGCGCGGTGACGTTCGAGGAGCGCGCCGAGGGCACCACGGGCGTCGCGGACATCGTCGTCACCAACACGTCGGCCGAGCCGCTGGTCACGGCCGACCATGCGCTGAGCGGCGGCGAGGCGGGAGACTTCGCCGTCGACGCGGCGCGCTGTCGCAGCGTCGCGCCCGGCGCGAGCTGTCGTATGGACGTGCGCTTCACACCCAGGGGCGGCGGCGTCCGCGGAGCGACGCTGTCGTTCGCGGCCAACACGACGACCGGGACCTACAGCGTCGCGCTGAGCGGCCGCGGAATCGCCGGGCCGCCCGCGCCACCGGCACCGATCCCGGCCGGACAGCGCGACGACGACGGGGACGGCCTGCCCAACGAAGCCGACGCCTGCGCCGGCAGCGCTGGGCCGCGCGCGCGCCGCGGCTGCCCGACCGGGCTGCTCGCCGACCCGTCGATCCGCTACCAGCGGCTCAAGAACGGCATCAAGGTCGTGGCCTACTACGTCAAGGCCACGACCGGCGCGCGCATCACGGTCACGTGCACGCGCAACGCCTGCCGGCGCGCGACCGCCACCGGCAAGGGCGCGCGGCCCGTGCGCATCAAGGCGCTCAACGGCAAGCGCCTGCGCAACGGCACGCGGATCAACGTCACGGTCGCGCTGCCGGGCCGCCTCACGACACCGTCACGGACCGCGTCGCCAAGAACCGCCGCAGCGAGGGCCGCCCGCGCTGCACGCCCGTAGGCTGCTAGGCGTGAAGCTCACCCTGATCCGCAACGCGACCCTGCGGGTGGAGGTCGCCGGCCACACGCTGCTCGTCGATCCCCAGCTGGACCCGGCGGGCGCGCGCGAAGCCGTCCCGGACACGCCGAACCCGCGCCGCAACCCGCTCGTCGAGCTCCCGCAGCCCGCGGAGGCGGTCGTCGCCGGCGTGGACGCCGTCCTGCTCACCCACGTGCACCAGGACCACTGGGACACGACGGCGCGCGAGCTGGTGCCACACGACCTGCCGATCTTCTGCCAGCCGCACGACACCGAGCGCCTGCACGCGGACGGGTTCGTCGACGCGCGGCCCGTGCACGCGGACGCCACGCTCGGCGAGCTGCTGATCGCCCGCACGGACGGGCAGCACGGCACGGGTGAGATCGGGGCGGCGATGGGCCCCGTGTCGGGCTTCGTGCTCCATGCTCCGGGCGAGCGGAGCGTCTACATCGCCGGCGACACGATCCTCTGCCCGGAGGTGCTGGCGGCCGTCGACGAGCACCGCCCCGGCACGATCGTGGTCAACGCGAGCGGTGCCCGCTTCAACACCGGGGACCCGATCGTGATGACCAGCGACGACGTCGTGGAGCTCGCCCACCGCGTCCCAGCGGTCCAGATCGTCGCCGTCCACCTCGACGCGATCGCGCACGCCACCGAGACGCGCGCGGACCTGCGCGCACGGCTGCGGGCCGAAGGGCTCACGGAACGGGTGCTGGTCCCGGAGGACGGCGCGCTAGTAGGCGCCCCGGCGCAGTAGCACGGCCGGGATCGTCTTGAGCAGGATCGCGAGGTCGAGCCCGACCGACCAGCGCTCGAGATAGAGGAAGTCGAGCCGCACCAGATCGTCGAAGTCCAGCTCCGAGCGCCCCGAGATCTGCCACAGGCCGGTCATGCCGGGCGTGACGAGGTAGCGCTTCTTGTGCCAGTCGTCGAGCTTGTCGAAGTCGCGCTGCGGGAGCGGGCGCGGGCCGACGAGCGACATCTCGCCGCGCAACACGTTCACCAGCTGCGGGAGCTCGTCGAGCGAGTAGCGGCGCAGGAAGCGCCCCACGGGCGTCAGGCGCGGGTCGCGCTTGATCTTGAACAGCGCGCCGCTCGCCTCGTTGAGCGACTCCAGGTCGGCCTGGCGCTGATCGGCGTCCGAGTACATCGTCCGGAACTTCAGGCACGCGAACGCGGCCCCGCCGATGCCGGGACGGTAGGAGCGGTAGATCACCGGGCCGCGCGACGACAGCCGGACGAGCAGCCCGAGGACGGCCAGCACGGGCGAGAGCAGCCCCAGCAGCAGCAGCGACACGAACACGTCGAACGAGCGCTTGATGAAGTAGTCGATGCCGTCGAAGACCGGCGGCCGCAGCTCGAACAGCGGCACCGATGTGCCCGGGACGAGCTCCGCGCGCTGGACGAGGATCTCCATCGTCGACGGCGCCACGCGCACGGTCACGCCGCGCTGGTGGCAGGTGTCCACGAGCTCGACGGCGCGCTCCTCCGGGAAGTCCGGGTCGGCGATGATCACTTCCTGCACGCGGTAGACGTCCAGCACGTCGGCGACGTCCTCGATCCGGCCCAGCGAGCGCAGGCCGTTGTCCGGCCGCGGCGTGAGGGAGATGAAGCCGACCATCTCGACGGGGACGTGCACCTCGTCGCGCAGCGCGTGCGCGACGTCCTCGATGTGGCGGCCGGAGCCGACGAGCACCGCGCGCCGGCGGTAGCCCGCCGCGCGCAGGATCATGCCCGTGACCTTCTCGTACATCCACCGCGCCGAGCCGAGGATGATCACGGCGAAGACCAGCGTGCCGTAGAAGATGTAGTAGCTGTTGTAGTCCTCGCTGCCGTTGACCAGCGCGAAGATCAGCGACACGACCGTCACCTGGAACAGCGACGAGACGATCCGTGCGATGCCCGGTCGCTGCGCGCGCTCGGCGTACAGGCCGGAGCGGGCGAACAGCAGGACCGTGACCAGATAGGCGAAGGCGATCGTCTCGCGCGCCTCGTGCAGGGACGCGTCCCACGCCCATTCGCCGTCGCGCACGACGGCCTTGACCATCAGCGCGACGACCAGCGCGGCGTACAGGCACGCGAAGTCCAGGGCGAGCAGCGAGACCACGCGCGACGCCTTGCGGAGCGTCTCCATCCGCAACAGGAAGGAGAGCAGCGGCGGGCGCTTGCGGCGCACGTCCACCGGTGGCAGCACCATCGTCTGCGGCGCGCGGGTGTGCGCGCGCGTCTCGGGGGTCTTGGTCTGGGTGTCGGCCACTGGCTTCGGTACTTCAACGCGCGACTCCGAGGGGAGTCGCGCGCATTCTCGCGGCTAGGCCGGCAGAGCGCCGGTCAGCGCGCCGGTCCCGGCCGCGTCCAGCGTCCGCTGGAGGCCATCGCGCAGGGTCACGGTCGGCTCCCAGCCAAGCAGCTCCCGTGCGAGCGTGATGTCCGGCTGGCGCACCTGCGGGTCGTCGGTCGGCAGCGCCTCGAACACGATCTCCGAGCGCGAGCCGGTCACTTCGATCACCGTCTTGGCCAGCTCCAGCAGCGTGAACTCGTGCGGGTTGCCGATGTTCACGGGCTGATGGACGCCGGACTCCGAGAGCCGGATGATGCCGTCGATCAGATCGTCGACGTAGCAGAACGAGCGGGTCTGCTGGCCGGTGCCGAACACGGTGATCGGCTTGTCCTGCAGCGCCTGGCGCAGGAAGGTCGGGATCGCCCGGCCGTCGTGCGGGCGCATGCGCGGGCCGTACGTGTTGAAGATGCGCACGATCGCGGTGTCCACGCCCTGCTGACGGTGGTAGGCCATCGTCAGCGCCTCGGCGTAGCGCTTGGCCTCGTCGTAGACGCCGCGCGGGCCGATCGGGTTCACGTGGCCCCAGTAGGACTCGGGCTGCGGATGCACCTGCGGGTCGCCGTAGACCTCGGACGTCGACGCCGTCAGGAAGCGGGCGCGATGCAGCTTCGCCAGGCCGAGCGCGTGATGCGTGCCGTAGGAGCCGACCTTCAACGTGTGCAGCGGGAGCCGCAGGTAGTCGATCGGGCTCGCCGGGCTGGCGAAGTGGAACACGAAGTCGACCGGCTCGTCGACGAAGAACGGCTCCGTGACGTCCTTGTGCATGAACACGAAGTCCGGTCCACGCAGATGCTTGATGTTGGCGAGCGACCCGGTGTCGAAGTTGTCGACGCAGATCACTCGGTGACCCCGTGCCAACAACGCATCGCACAAGTGCGATCCGAGAAAGCCGCTGCCACCGGTTACGAGGCAGGTGGCCATGGGCTGCCAGGATAGCCAGCCGGCTACCCGCGCGCCGCCTTGAGCACTTTCTTGCTCACGTCGATGCTCAACACGTAGTTGCCGTTCGGCAACCGTTCCGCGAGTCCTTGGTTGGACAGCCGCTTGCACACGACCGGGCACTTCTTGCACCGCGGCCGGCTCTTGCAGCACTTGCCCTTGACCTTCACGAGCTTGGGTCCGTCCGGCTTGGTCTTCGACTTCTTCTTCGCCAAGGGGTCGTCGGTATAGCATCCGCGCTTAATGGCCGCCGACGCCTTTGTCAAGCTCCTGAACGAGCAGATCGCGCACGAGTACGCCGCACACCAGCAGTACGTCGCCTGCGCCGTCCACTACGACGCCGAGACGCTCCCGCAGCTCGCGCGCTTCTTCTACGCGCAGGCGCTGGAGGAGCGCGACCACGCGATGATGATGGTCCAGTACCTGATCGACGCGGACGCCGACGTCGTGATCCCGGGCGTGCTGGCGCCCCAGGTGCGCTTCGCCGACATCGTCGAGCCCGTCGCGCTGGCGCTCGCGCAGGAGAAGCGCGTGACCGAGCAGATCAACGCGCTCGCCGGCTGCGCCCGCGCCGAGGGCGACTACACCAGCGAGCAGTTCATGCAGTGGTTCATCAAGGAGCAGGTCGAGGAGGTCGCCACGATGAGCGACCTGCTGCGCGTCGTCGAGCGCTCCAAGGACGACCCGATGGACATCGAGAACTTCATGGCCCGCGAGATGGCCGACTCCGAGGGCGCCGACCCGACCGCGCCGGCGGCCGCGGGCGCCGGCGGTTGATCCGCTCGCTGGCGCTGCGCGACGCCGCCGCCGAGCTGTGGGAGGCGTCCCTGACGCATCCGTTCGTGCGCGGGATCGGCGACGGGACGTTGGACGAGCGCGTCTTCCAGTGGTACGTCCGGCAGGACTACCGGTTCCTCATCGACTACGGGCGGCTGCTGTCGCTGGGCGCCGCCCGGGCGCCGCGGCTCTCGTGGATGCGGCGCTTCGCGGCGTTGTCGCTGGCGGTGCTGGAGACCGAGATGGAGCTGCACCGCTCGTTCGCCGCCCGCTGGGATGTGCACGACCTGGAGGCGACGGTGGTCGAGCCCGCGACCGCCGCCTACTGCGACTTCCTCCTGCGCGTCGCGTCCTTGGGCGACTTCGCCGAGCTGGTCGCGGCGGTCGCGCCGTGCATGTGGGGCTATGCGGAGATCGGGACGGCGTTGGCGTCGTCGGCGACGTCGGCGCGGTACGGCGAATGGATCGAGATGTACGCGAGCGAGGAGTTCGGGGAGCTCGCGGCGTGGTCGCGCGAGCTGCTGGACGAGGTCGAAGGCGACTTGGACCGGATGCGCGAGGCGTTCGTGGCCTCATCGCGGCACGAGCTCGCGTTCTGGGAAGCCGCCTGGCAGTCCGCGGCCGCGTGACACCGCGGGCGATTCGCTCGGGCTCGTGTCGCGCAGGGGGGTGCCGCAGTCTCCTTCCGCTCAGCGAAAGCTCCCTGCTGCACCCCTCACCACGGCCGGCGCTCCCGGCCTGAAAGGGCGTGTGCGTGAGCGCCCAGGCGTTCACGCAGTCCGGGAACCGGACCTCACTGGGCCGTAAGCGCGCGCCCCGCCCGGGTGGGTGCGCTCGCCGTTGACGTTGCGTTCAACCACGCCGCTGCCGCAGCACGCGGACGTCGCCGCGGCGCAGCGTCAGTCCCTCGCGGTCGAACGCCTCCAGCAGCGCTTGCGCGTACTTGCGCGAGGTCTGCAGCTCGTCGCGCAGGCCGGCCAGCGTGATCTCGTCCATCGCGACCACGCGCTCGCGGACGGCCGCGAGCGCGTCGACGTGGATGTGCATGGTCGGCCCGAGCCGCACGGCGCGGCCGTGCTCGCGCAGCGCCGCCAGCGACTCCGCGTCCTCGTCGGGCGGCGGCTCGTGGGCGGCGGCGAGCAGCGCTGCCTCGAGCGCGAGCGCCCGGGGGCCGAGCGGCGCGCGCTGCGGCGCGGGCGCGGGCTCGGCCGGAGGCGCCTCGGGTTCCGGCTCGCCGCGCTCGAGCCGGGTGAGCCGGGCGAGCAGGTCGCGGCTCGGCCCGTGGCGACGCGGGGCCGGATCGAGCACGACACCGCCGCCGAGCGTGTCCGGCGGCGCCAGTGACCGGATCACGAGCCGGTCGCCCGCCGCGGGCACGATCGGCTCCTCCAGCCGCAGCTGGAAGAAGCGGCCGCCGAGCTCGACGAGCCGCGCCGCGGACTCGCGCGTGCCGTGATGGACGGCGACGCGCGCGCCGCCGTCGGGCCGCGCGTCGGGCGTAGCCCAGGTGAGCGCGACGTCGACGCGATACGTCGCCTCCAGGGTCTCGCCGACCACGATCACGTCCCCGCGCGCGACTTCGTCGCGGCCGAGAACCAGGTTCAGGGCGACGCGCTGGCCCGCCTCGGCGCGCTCCACCGGCTCGTCGTGGACCTCGACGCCGCGGACCCGCGCGTCGCGGTCCGCCGGGAGCACGGTCACGTGGTCGCCGCGCGCCACCGTGCCGGACCACAGCGTGCCCGTGACGACGGTGCCGGCGCCCTTGATCGTGAAGGCGCGGTCCACGTGCAGCCTCGCCGGGCCGTCCGAGACCCGCGTCGCGACCCGCTCCGCCGCGCGGGCCACCGCCGCGCGCAGCTCGTCCAGGCCCGCACCCGTGCGCGAGGACACGGGCACGCGCTCGGCACCCGGCAGCAGCTCGGCGGCCTCCGCGGCGGCTCGCGCGGGGTCAGCGAGGTCGGACTTGGTGATCGCCACCACCCCGACGGACACACCGAGCGCGGCCAGCACGGCGGCGTGCTCGCGCGTCTGGGGCATCACGCCGTCGTCGGCCGCGACGACCATCAGGTAGAGGTCGATGCCGGTCGCCCCCGCGACCATCGTGCGCACGAAGCGCTCGTGGCCCGGCACGTCCACCACGGACACCCTCCCGCCGGGCAGGGCCAGCGGCGCGTAGCCGAGCGCGATCGAGATGCCACGGGCCTGCTCCTCGGGCAGGCGGTCGGTGTCGACGCCGGTCAGCGCGCGTACGAGCGCGGTCTTGCCGTGGTCGATGTGGCCCGCGGTCCCGAGCGTGAGCGGCATGCTGGAATGAGCCTGACATGCGGGACTTCGACGAAGTGGCGCGCGCGATCGCGGGCATTCCGTTCATGTCGCCCGCGCAGGGACGGCTGGTCTACGAGCACGTCCAGCGCACCGACGCGCGCGACGTGCTCGAGCTCGGCACCGCGCACGGCGTCGGCGCGGCGTACATGGCGGCGGCCGGCGCGAACGTCACCACGGTCGACTTCGCCGGAGCGCACTACGACCCGAGCCCGGAGGAGACCGCGCGCCGCGCCGGCGTGGAGCTGACCGTCGTGCGCGAGTTCTCCTCGTACACGTGGTGGCTGAAGACCCAGGTCGAGGAGCGCTCGGACGCGCACGGCAACGTCACGCCCGCGTACGACTTCGTCTACCTGGACGGCGCGAAGAACTGGACGATCGACGGCCTCGCCGTGATCCTGATCGAGAAACTGCTGCGGCCCGGCGGCTGGCTCCTGATGGACGACCTGCACTGGACCTACGCGCAGGACCCGCACCGCGACGCCACCGACGGAATCGTCCACCGCGAGCTCTCCGAGCCCGAGCGCACCGAACCGCACCTGCGCGCCGTGTTCGACCTGATCGTCGCCCAGCACCCGAGCTTCACGGAGCTGCGCCGCGAGGACGAATGGTGGGGCTGGGCGCGCAAGCACCCCGGCGCGCCGCGGACCTACAGCGTCACCACCTCGCGGCCGCTCAGCGCGCTGATCACCAACACGGCGCGCAAGGCGGCTAGGAAAGCGCGCCGCCGTGTGGCATCCTTGCGCTAGATGACCGCGCGCGCCTCACGAGTACGAGTACTCCCCGCCGCGCTTCTCATCGTCCTCTGACGCACCCTCGCGTCGCCCTCATCCAACTCCCAGGAGTCCACATGCTTCTCGTCGTACTCGCCTCCGTCCGGCACACCCTCGTTCATACACAGCGCGCATGCGCGGCGCCGACTCCCTGATCCGCGCGCTCGAGGGCGCGGGCGTCGACACCATCTTCGGGGTTCCCGGCGGCGCGGCGCTGCCCGTCTATGACGCCCTGTTCGACAGCTCCATCCGCCACGTCCTGATGCGCCACGAGCAGGGCGCGGGCCACGCCGCCGAGGGCTACGCGCGCGCGTCCGGCAAGCCCGGCGTCGCCCTCGGAACGTCCGGCCCAGGGGCGACGAACCTCGTCACCGCGATCGCCGACGCGCAGATGGACAGCGTCCCCACGTTGTTCATCACGGGCCAGGTGAAGACGACGCTCAGAGGCACGAACGCCTTCCAGGAGGCGGACGTGATCGGCATCACGCAGCCGATCGTCAAGCACTCGATCGCGATCGAGCGCGCCGACGACATCGCCCAGGCCGTCCAGGACGCGCTCCACATCGCGACCAGCGGCCGCCCCGGGCCGGTCCTTATCGACCTGCCCAACGACATCGCCACGGCGCCCGCGCGCGCGGACACCGGCGACACCCAACTCCTCGGCTACCGCCCGTGCCCGCGCCCGAACGGCCATCAGGTGCGGATCGCGGCCGAGGCCCTGGCGGTCGCCCGCCGTCCCGTGCTCTACGCCGGCGGCGGCGTCGTCAACGCGGGCGCCGCCCAGCAGCTGCGGGACTTCGCGCTCCTCACGGCCGCGCCCGTCACGACCACGCTGATGGCGCTCGGCGCGTTCCCCGCGTCCGATCCCGCCTGGCTCGGGATGCTCGGGATGCACGGCACGCGGGTCGCGAACTGGGCGATGGACGAGGCCGACCTGATCGTCGCCATCGGCGCCCGCTTCGACGACCGCGTGACCGGCGCGGTCGACGAGTTCGCGCCGCACGCGAAGATCGTCCACATAGACATCGACCCAAGCGAGATCGGCAAGATCGTCGACGTCCATGTCCCGCTCGTGGGCGACGCCAAGCTCGTGCTGGAGGCGCTCACCCGCGCCTACGAGAAGCTCGACCCCGACCCTGCCCGGCTCGCGGCCTGGTGGTCACGGATCCGCGGCTGGCAGGCCGACCATCCGGCTCGTACCCCCGATCCCGAGCCCGGCTGCGTGGACCCCGAGGACGCGCTCGACCAGCTGAGCGCCGCCCTCGGCGACGCGATCGTCACCACCGACGTCGGCCAGCACCAGATGTGGGCCGCCAACCGCCTCAAGTTCGAGAACCCGCGTCAGTGGATCACGAGCGGCGGGCTCGGCACCATGGGCTTCGGTCTGCCGGCCGCGCTCGGCGCCAAGGCCGCGCATCCGGACAAGCCGGTCGTCTGCGTGTCCGGCGAGGGCTCGTTCCTGATGAACGTGCAGGAGCTCGCGACCGCCGTCGAGGAGGACCTGCCGGTGAAGGTCGTCCTGCTCGACAACGCCTGCCTCGGGATGGTCCGCCAGCAGCAGGACCTGTTCTGGAACGGCCGGCGGTCCGCGGTGAACCTCGGCGCGAGCCCCGACTGGGAGCTGCTGGCCCGCGCGTTCGGCGTGAACGTCCGCTCGATCGGCGACGGCGACGAGGTCCCCGACGCCCTGGCCGAGACGCTCGAGGAGGACGGTCCGTCGCTCCTGCACGTGCGGATCGCGCCGGAGGCGAACTGCCTACCGATGTTCAAGCCCGGCGGCGCCGCCCGGGAGATGATCGGCTAGCAGACGCACGACCGTCTCCAGCTCGTCCGGCGCCAGCGTGCGGGGGTCGAGCAGGAGGCGGTCGTCCTCGATCCGGCCGACCAGCGGCGGGTCACCGCGCCGCAGGGCCTCTGCCAACGAGGCGTCCGGGAGCGCGACCACCGGCCCGGGCAGCTCCACCAGCGGCAGCGCGCCGCCGCCGACCCGCGCCGTCGACTCGATCACCTCCGCGCCGGGAATCCGCTCCGCGAGCCACTCGGCGCGCGCCCGCAGGTCGGTCGCATTGAGCATCGCCAGCACCGGAATGTCCTCGGGCGCGTCGCGGTGCAGCCGCAACGTCGCTTCCAGCGCGGCCAGCGACAGCTTGTCGATCCGCAGCGCCCGCGCGAGGGGATGCCGCCGCGCCGCGTCGACCGCCTCGGCGCGCCCCACCAGCAACCCGGCCTGCGGCCCGCCCAGCAACTTGTCGCCGGAGAACACGACGAGCGCAGCGCCCGCCGCGACCGATCGCCGCACCGGCGGCTCGTCGTGGACCGGGTCGAGCGCACCGGAGCCGACGTCGTCGATCACGGGCACGCCGAGCTCGCACAGCGCCTCGATCCCGACGTCCTCGACGAACCCGAGCTGGCGGAAGTTCGACCGGTGCACCCGCAGCACCGCGCCCGTCTCCGGCCCGATCGCGTCCGCGTAGTCGCTCAGCCGCGTGCGGTTCGTCGTCCCCACCTCGACGAGCCGCGCACCTGCCTGCGCGATCACGTCCGGTACCCGGAAGCCGCCGCCGATCTCCACCAGCTGCCCGCGCGAGACGACGATCTCGCGCCCGCCGATCGCCGCCACCGCCAGCAGCGCCGCGCCGGCGCCGTTGTTGACCGCGAACCCGGCCTCCGCGCCGGTCAGCTCGCGCAGCAGCGGTTCGACGTGCACGTGCCGGGAGCCGCGCCCGCCGTCCTCCCACTCGAGGTTCGAGTAGCCCTCCGCGGCCGCGAGCACCGCGTCCCGGGCCGCGGGCGCGAGCGGCGCGCGGCCCAGGTTGGTGTGGACGATGACGCCGGTGGCGTTCAACACCCGCCGCAGCGACGGGCGCCCCGACGCCGCGGCCCACTCGCGCGCCCGCGCCCCGAGATCCACCTCGTCCGCCGCGCCCGCGAGCAGCTGCGCGCGCCGCTCGGCGAGGACGGCCCGCGCCGCCGCGACCGCGACCGCCCGCGGCGCGTCGACCGCGGCCGCGAGCGCGTCCACCGGTGGCAGGTCACGCAAGCTCATGCGATCGGAGCGTAACCTGCCCCGTATGGCCATCGAGGACAAGGATCTCTCGGTCGCGCCGGTCGTCGGGCCCGATGATCCGCGCCGGTTCACCGATTCGGGCATCGAGGTCAAGACGCTCTACACGAGCGAGGACCTGCCCGAGCGCCTGGACCTCGGCAAGCCCGGCGAGTTCCCGTACACGCGCGGGGTGCACGCGGAGATGTACCGCAAGCGCACGTGGACGATGCGCCAGTACGCCGGCTACGCGTCGGCCAAGGAGTCCAACGAGCGCTACAAGTACCTGCTCGCGCACGGCGGCTCCGGCCTCTCGATGGCCTTCGACCTGCCCACGCAGCTCGGCCTGGACTCCGACGATCCGCGCTCGCTCGGTGAGGTCGGCCGCACCGGCGTCGCGATCGACACGCTCGAGGACATGCGCACCGCGTTCGATGGGATCCCGCTCGACGAGGTCAGCACCAGCATGACCATCAACGCGCCCGCCGCGGTCCTGCTGCTGCTCTACGAGCTCGTCGCGGAGGAGCAGGGCGTCGACTCCACCAAGCTCCGCGGCACGGTCCAGAACGACATCCTCAAGGAGTACATCGCCCGCGGGAACTTCATCTTCCCGCCCGAGCCGTCGATGCGGCTGACCACGGACCTGTTCGCCTACTGCAAGCAGCACATCCCGAAGTGGAACACGGTCAGCATCTCCGGCTACCACTTCCGCGAGAAGGGCGCGTCCGCCGTCCAGGAGGTCGCGTTCACGCTCGCATCCGGGATGGCGTACGTGCAGGCCGCGATCGACGCCGGCCTCGCCGTCGACGACTTCGCCCCCCGCCTCGCGTTCTTCTTCAACGGCCACAACAACGTCTTCCAGGAAGTGGCGAAGTTCCGCGCCGCGCGCAACATGTGGGCGCACGCGATGAAGGAGCGCTTCGGCGCGCAGGACCCGAAGAGCCTGATGCTGCGCTTCCACACGCAGACCGGCGGCGTGACGCTCACGGCCCAGCAGCCGCTCAACAACGTCGTGCGCGTCGCGCTGCAGGGCTTCGCGGCGGTCTGCGGCGGCACCCAGTCGTTGCACACCAACGGCTTCGACGAGGCGCTCGCGCTCCCGTCCGAGCGCGCCGCCAAGCTCGCGCTGCGCACCCAGCAGGTGATCGCCTACGAGTCCGGCGCCACCGACACCGTCGACCCGTTCGCCGGCTCCTACTACGTCGAGGCGCTCACGGCCGAGATCGAGCAGCGCGCCTGGGCGCTGATCGACAAGGTCGACGAGCAGGGCGGCTCCGTGAACGCGATCGCCTACATCAAGAACGAGATCGAGGAGTCCGCGTTCGGCTATCACGAGCGCTACCGGACCAAGCAGGACATCGTCGTCGGCGTCAACGAGTTCGTCGAGGACACCGCCGAGGTCGAGGAGATCCTGTCCGTCGACCCCGCGTCCGAGCAGGCCCAGGTCGAGCGCCTGAAGGCGTTCAAGGCCGCCCGCGACAACGAAGCCACCCAGCACCGGCTCGGCGAGCTGCGCACCGCCGCCAAGGGCACCGACAACCTGCTGCCCCCGATCCGCGCCGCGCTCAAGGACGGCGCGTCCGTCGGGGAGGTCTGCGGCACCCTGCGCGAGGTCTTCGGGGAGTATCAACCCGAGATGTAGTCAACTGGCGCATCCTGACGCGCCGTCACTTAGCGTTTCACGGCGTGAAACGCCTGTTCGCCGCCGCCCTGCTGTTCTTCGCCATCGCCTCGCCCGCTTCCGCGGAGCTGACCGTCACGACGACCGAGACCCAGGCGGGTGATCCGTCGAATGTCACGATCGACGCGCGGTTCACGGCATCGCCGTCCCGCGTCGACCTCAGCCTGCCGCCCGGCCTGGTCGGCAATCCGAACGTGCCCGGCAAGACCAAGTGCCCGGTGGCGACGTTCCGGGCGGGCGCCTGCCCCGGCACGTCGGACGTCGGCGACGCGTCGGCGACGAGCGGGCTCTTCACGCTCACGGGCAACGTGTACAACCTTGTGCCCGAGCCCGGCGAGCCGGCGCGGCTGGGGATCGCGATCGAGTTGCTGGGACTGTTTCCGCTCGTGCGCAACGAGGCGTCCATCTCGCTGCGGCCGGACGGCGGGCTGAGCTCGACGATCGCGTCGCTCGAGACCGGCGGGCTCAACCTCAACCGGCTCTCCATCACGCTCGACGACTCGTTCATGACGCTGCCGACCTCGTGCGGCACCCACGTGATCACGCTCAACGGCGAGAGCGACACGTTCGCGACCGACGGCTGCGAGAACGTGCCCTTCACGCCGTCCGTGGCCGCCGCGCTGCAGACGACGCAGCGCGCGGTCCCGAGCGGCGCGACCGTCACGCTCAACCTCCCCGAGGGCGACTCGCACGTCAAGCGCGCCGAGATCGTGCTGCCCGAGGGCACGACGCTCTCGCCGGGCGTCGCGAACGGGCTCGCGGGCTGCTCGGACGCGCAGTTCGCCGGCGAAGGCTGCCCGGCGGCGGCGCAGGTCGGCGAGGTGAGCTTCGTCACGCCGCTGCTCGGCACGCTCGGCGGCCGGGTGTACTTCGGCGACGGCTTCCGGCTCTACGTCGTGGTGGACGGGCCGGGCGTGCAGGTCAAGCTCGCCGGCGACGTCAAGCTCAACCCGGCCAACGGCCAGATCACGACGGTCTTCGACAACCTGCCGCAGGTGCCGTTCACCGCGTTCGCGCTGTCGTTCGCGGGCGGCGCGAAGGCCGTGCTCAACAACCCGAGCACGTGCGGCGAGAAGACGCTCAGCGCGACGCTCACGCCGTGGAGCGGGACGGCGCCGAAGCACGCGACGGCGAGCTTCACGATCGACCAGGGCTGCGCGCTGCCGGCGTTCGCGCCCGGGCTGCAGGTCTCCGCGGCCTCGACCGCCGCGGGCCGCCCGGCCGGCTCGGTCACGATGACGATCACGCGCCCCGACGGCGCCGAGGACCTCTCGCGCGTCACCGCCGACCTCCCGCCGGGCCTGGCGGGCTCGCTGAAGGGCCTCCCGCCCGGCACGCGCGTGGGCAGCGTGAGCGCCACCGCGGGCGCGGGTGAGGCGCCGGTCGCGCTGTCGGGCGACGTCTTCCTCACCGGCCCGCAGGACGGCGGCCTGGCCGGCTTCCAGATGGTGATCCCGGGGAAGGTCGGCCCGGTCGACCTCGGCACGGTGACCGTCAACGCGTCGATCAAGCTGCGCCCGGACGGCGGCCTGACCGTCACGACGACGCCGCTGCCGCGGCTGGTCGGCGGCGTGCCCGTCTCGATCCGCTCGTTCGCGCTCACGCTCGACCGGCCGGGCTTCATCCTCAACGCGTCCTCGTGCGCCGAACAGGCCGTCAACGCGACGCTCGAGGGCGTCGGCGGGACCGTCGCCAAGGTCTCCGCGCCCTATCACGCGACGGACTGCGCCGGGCTGGCGTTCGCGCCCAAGCTCGAGGCGACGCTCGGCGCGCGCGGCAAGACGAAGGTCGGCGCGTTCCCGCCGCTGAAGGCGGTGATCACCGTGCCTCCCGGACAGTCGTCGACCGCCGTGGCCGACGTTGCGCTGCCGCAGATGCTCGGGCTGGACCTCAAGAAGCTCGCGAAGGCCTGCAGCGGAGCGCAGTTCCAGGCCGGCAGCTGCCCCGGCAGCGCGCGGATCGGTTCCGCCGTGGCCACGACGCCGCTGCTCGACAGCCCGCTGATGAGCCCGGTGACGCTCGCCTCGCCCGCGCTGGGCGAGCTGCCGGGGCTCGCGCTGCAGCTGAGCGGCATCGTCACGCTGCCGCTGTTCGGCAAGGTCGCGCCGCCCGTCGGGACCAAGGGCCGGATCGCGAACTCGTTCGCGGGCATCCCGGACGTGCCGCTGGAGCGGTTCGAGCTCACGTTCACGGGTGGGACCAACTCGCCGCTGCGGCTCAACAAGGACGCGTGCCGCGGCCCGCGCCAGCTCGTGATCGGCAAGCTCACGGGCCACAACGGCGCGGTCGCGAACCTGTCCGTGAAGCCGAAGATCGTCGGCTGCGCGCCGACCGTCACGCTGCGCCGCCGGGGCGGCAAGCTGCGCGCCACGGCCAAGCCGGGCCGCGACGGGGCGAAGGTCCGCTCCGTCAAGGTCGGGAAGAAGACCAAGAAGGGCTACCGGGTCACCGTCAAGGACGCGGCCAAGGAGACGTGGAAGCTGGTCGTTAAAGTCCGCCGGTAATGCGCCAGAAGGCCCCCGAGACGTTCGCGGAACGCCTTGCCCAGCTCCAGGAGCTGCGCGAGGCGGTCGTGGACCATGCGTCCGAGAAGGCGGTCGAGAAGCAGCACGCGAAGGGCAAGTACACGGCCCGTGAGCGGATCGAGAAGCTGCTCGACCCCGGCTCCTTCCAGGAGCTCGACACCTACGTCCGCCACCGCACCACGGACTTCGACATGCAGAGGAACCGTCCGTGGGGCGACGCCGTGGTGACCGGCCACGGCACGATCGACGGGCGCCGCGTGTGCGTCTTCTCGCAGGACTTCACGGTCTTCGGGGGCTCGCTGGGCGAGGTGATGGCCGAGAAGATCGGCAAGGTCATGGACCTGGCCGAGAAGATCGGCTGCCCGGTGATCGGCATCAACGACTCGGGCGGTGCGCGCATCCAGGAGGGCGTCGTCTCCCTGGCCGGCTACGCCGACGTCTTCTACCGCAACGTGCGCGCTTCGGGCGTGATCCCGCAGATCTCGCTGATCATGGGCCCGTGCGCGGGCGGCGCCGTCTACTCCCCGGCGATCACCGACTTCATCTTCATGGTGAAGGAGACCTCGCACATGTTCATCACCGGCCCCGACGTGATCAAGACGGTCACGGGCGAGGAGGTCGGCTTCGAGGACCTCGGCGGCGCGATGTCGCACGCGTCGAAGTCCGGCGTCGCGCAGTTCGTCTCCGACGACGAGGACGCATGCCTCGAGGATGCGCGCTACCTGCTCGGCTTTCTCCCGCAGAACAACCTCGAGACGACGCCGCGGGTGGAGCCGACCGACGACCCCGACCGGATGGACGAGGCGCTCGACGCGATCGTCCCGGACAGCGCGAACAAGCCCTACGACATCCGCGACGCGATCCGCCTGATCGTCGACGACGAGGAGTTCTACGAAGTCCACGAGCATTACGCGCAGAACATCGTGTGCGGGTTCTCGCGGCTCAACGGCCACGCGATCGGCGTCGTCGGCAACCAGCCCAAGGCGATGGCGGGCGTGCTGGACATCGACGCGTCGAGCAAGGCTGCGCGCTTCGTGCGCTTCTGCGACGCGTTCAACCTGCCGCTGCTGACGTTCGTCGACGTCCCGGGCTTCCTCCCCGGCACCTCGCAGGAGTGGGGCGGGATCATCCGCCACGGCGCCAAGCTGCTCTACGCCTACGCCGAAGCGACCGTGCCCAAGCTCACCGTCATCACGCGCAAGGCGTACGGCGGCGCGTACGACGTCATGGCGTCCAAGCACCTGCGCGCGGACTTCAACTTCGCCTGGCCGACGGCCGAGATCGCCGTCATGGGGCCCGAGGGCGCCGTGAACATCATCCACCGCCGCGACATCGCCTCCTCCCCGACGCCCGAGGAGCGGCGCAAGAAGCTGATCGACGACTACAAGGCGCGCTTTGCCAACCCCTACACGGCGGCCGAGCGCGGGTACGTGGACGACGTGATCATCCCGCACGAGACGCGCCCCAAGCTCATCGCCTCGCTGGAGGCGTTGCTGACCAAGCGTGAGGCCGGGCCCAAGCGCAAGCACGGCAACATCCCGCTGTAGATGCTCGTCGAGGGCCGCCACGTCCGCCAGACCGGCAGCCCGGGCCGGTATGCGGTCGTCCGACTGCGCGTGGAGGCGGGCGCCGGCTTCGAGTTCGTCGACGAGACCGCGCCGGGCTTCCCGCCTGAGTTCGTCGCCGCCACCCGCCGGGGAGTGGAGGCGACGCTCGGCTCGCTCACGGACATCCGCGTCACGCTCGTGGAGGCGAAAGACCACCTCGTGGACTCGTCCGAGCGCGACTTCGAGATCGCCGCCGAGCAGGCGATCTCGAAGGCGCTGGAACTCTAGATGTAACGGGGTTCAGGTCTTCGGCGTGAACCGGAGGATCGACCACCCGTCCGCGGTCTCCTTGACAACGAGCCGCCGGTTCTCCTCGACGCGCAGGGTCCGGTCCTCGGCGCTCCCGCGCGGGAACGAGAGGATCCACGTCGGGTGGCCATCGACGTCGCTGCCGTCCCGCCGGTACTGCGCCCGCAGCCGCCCCGGGTCGCCGCCCGACAGCGTCCGCACGGCCGTCCGGCAGATCTCCGCGAACGAGATGCCCGCCAGCGCCTGCAGGTCGAGGTCGTTGTCGCCGTTGAACGGCCAGTAGGGCGCGCCTTCGCCGCCGTCGGGGCTCGCCAGTCCCTGGGCGAGCCGCCCCTCCGGGAACAGCGCGAGCAGGTTCGCGAGCTCGGCCTCGCGGGTCGGCGGCGGATTCTCGGCGGAGTGGACAGTCGGGTCGTACGGGTCCGGTTCACCCGTATAGTCCTCGATCGAGTAGAACCCGAACAGGCTGCTCTGGGCCTCCGGGACGAACAGGCGGATCTGCTGTTGCAGGCCTTCGACCACCCGGCCGTAGTCGCAGCCGAGCAGGCGGTCGTTGAACCCGTCGACGATGAACCGCGCGAGGCCCTCGCCGTCAGCGGCCCGCCGGTCGGGAGCACCGGCGGCGGCGCTCGGGGCCTTGGCGCTCGGCGTCTCACCACCGCAGGCGGCGAACAGCACGGCGAGCGCGAGCACGACGAAGTGACGCGTCATGGCTCAGCCTCGGACGCGCGGGGAGCGGACTTGCAGGCACCGGCCCGCCGGCGTCACGAGCACCGGCGCCACGACATACGCTCGCTTACCGGACCGCCGCCCTTGGGAGAAGCGGAACTGCCCCGTCCGACTCACCCGGGTCGTCGCGAGCAGCTTCGGCCGGCGTCCCTCGCGATACAGGCGCACGCCGCGGCGTGTGACGCAGGCCGCGGCCGCCGAGCTCAACCGGCCGGCGAAGCCCTTCCCGCGCCGGACGAGGGTCACCGAACTGCGGTAGTCGGCCTGCCCGTCACAGTTCTCGTCCACGGGATTGTCGAGCACCTCGTCGGCACTCGCCGCGCACGAGGCGACGACTTGTCCGGACGGCGCGACGACCAGCCGCCGGACCACGGACCCCATACCCCCCAGCGCCGTGGTTCCCGAGTCGCTGAAGACGAGCAACTCGTCCTGCGTGAGGCCGAAGGTCCAGGAGCTCTCCGCGCCCGACTTGAGGACCTCCAGCGTCAGCCGCTGAGGCTCCACGAGGTGGCCGAGGTCGACCGACGCGCCGGCCGGGTCGGTGAGCCGCGCGATCTCGGTCCCGTCGACTGACGCTCGGACGGTTCCGGATCCGCTGAACCCGAGCACGTGGCCGGGGCTCTCGGGCGTCACCGCGTCGGCGGGATCGATCCGGATCGAGTACTTGCAGCGCGTGATGTCGGGCGTCGTGACGATGTAGAACTTGCGCCGCCCGGCCGTGCTGTAGCGCAGGTGCGAGACGACGCCGTTCTCTTGGTCGCGCACCTCGCTGACGATCCGGTCGCGTGAGTCGCGCAGGGTGAAGTGGATCGACTGGCTCGACAGGTTGGGCTGGGGCGAGCACTCGAAGACCTGGAGCTGGATGTCCAGCTGCCGCGCGCCGGACGAGTAGAACGCGTACCAGTCGACGTCGTTCTCGGTCTCGCGAGCGGCGAGCACCGTCGTTCCGCCAGGCAACGGCCCGGCCGCGGCCCCGAGCGTCTCGTTCGGCTCGTACGGTCCGTCGGCCGCGGCGGGCGCGGCGGTGAAGAGGGCCAACGCGAGCGCGACGACCCCGACGCGCAGCCGCGCCGTCGTCGCACCGTGCAGAGTCCTCACAATGGCGTGCAAGGTCGTCACCCCTTCCGTGGGCGAAGGTCTTGGGTCAACTCGAGGCGCACACCCTCGGGGCCGGCGCTGCCGCGCAGGGGATCGTGAGCGTGCTGGCGGCGCAGCCTACTCCGGCTCCGGACGGCGCGGTTGTGAGATCCCACAAAGGCGGTCTATCGTCCGCCGATGGACTCCACGCGCGAGAGGATCGTCGAGAGCGCCCTCGCGGTCGTCGACCAGATGACCTTCGGCGAGCTGCTGGCGGCGTTGACGCCGGAGCGCCTGGCCGAGGACGCCCGCTGGTCGCCGGGGACCGTGCGCTACCAGTTCCGCGCCGCGGAGGGCTCGCTGTCGTTCGATCGCGGGCGGCTCGCGGACGCGCTGCTCGACCGCTTCTGCGAGCGCTCACGGCTCGAGGCGCAGGCGTCCGTGGCCGGCTACGTCGCCGCCGCCGAACAGCTCGGCGCCGGGGATCTCGACAGCGTCGCCGCCGCGATCGAGAGCAACATGGCCGCCTTCCGGCCGGGTTCGGCCGGTACCGAGGCCACCGCCGGCGAGCGCGTACACCTGCTCGCGCTCGCCATGTGCGACGCCGAACCCGCCGTCGCCGCGCGGCTACGCGGGTTGCAGCAGGACGTGCTCGACATCTTCGCCCCGGTGTACGACGCGCTGCTCGCCGCGACCGGCCGCCGTCCGGCACCGGGCTTCACGCCGCGCGAGCTGGCCGTCGTGGTCAACGCGTTCCTGGAAGGGCTGCTGCTCGTGCACCGTTACGACACCAGCCTCGACCCGGCCGTCGCCGCCCGGGCCGTGCTGCGCGCGTTCTGGGCGCTGACCGTCCCGGACGAGCCCTAGACGAACTTCGGCGCGACCTCGGTCAACGACTGGTCGAGGATCTCGAGCGCACGGCGCAGCTCGTCGTCGGTGATCGTGAGCGCGGGCGCGATCCGGAACGTGCCCGACAGCTCGGGCAGGTTGACGATGTTCAGGTGCAGGCCGAGCTCCAGGCAGCGGTCCATGACGGCCGTGCCGAGCGCCGGCGAGCTCTCCTTGGTCTCGCGGTCGAGCACGATCTCCAGGCCCTGCATGAGCCCGCGCCCGCGCACGTCGCCGACGACGGCGTGGCGGTCCTGCAGCTCGCGCAGCCCGGCCGCGAGCAGCTCGCCCTTGGCCGCCACGGCCGCGCCGACGCCGTCGTGCTCGAGCACGTCCAGGACGGTGTTGCCGACGGAGGCGACGAGCGGGTCGCTGATGTGCGTCGTGTAGAAGAGGAACTTGCGCTCGAAGGCGGCGGCCTCGATCTCGTCAGTGGTGACGACCGCGGCCAGCGGCAGGCCCGCGCCGAGCGTCTTGGACATCGTGATGATGTCGGGCACGACACCGTCGCGCTCGAAGCCGTAGCGATCGCCCGTGCGGTACAGCGCGGTCTGCGCCTCGTCGAAGATCAGCAGCATCCCGCGCGCGTCGCAGTGCTCGCGCAGCGCGGCGAAGTAGCCGGGCGGCGGGACGAGGATGCCGCCGCTGGACAGGATCGGCTCCACGATGCAGGCCGCGAGCGCGCCCGTGGACTGGGCGTCGATGAGCTGGAAGCCGAGGTCCAGCTGGCGGCGCCAGTCGAGCTCGCCGTCGGCCGTCTCGATGTCCGGGCGGTAGGTGTCCGGCGTCGGCAGGACGAAGTTGCCGACGTTGGCGGGGCCGTAGCCCTTGCGGCCGGCGCTGTAGGTCGCGTTCTGCGCGCCGCCCGTCATGCCGTGCCAGGAGCGGCTGAACGCCACGATCTCGTGGCGGCCCGTGACGAGCTTGGCCATCCGGATCGCGGCCTCGTTGGACTCCGCGCCCGTCGTGAGCAGCATGGTCTTGGTCAACGGGTCCGGCAGCGACTCCGCCAGCCGCCGCGAGAGGTCGACGACCGGCCGCGAGAGCATGCCGCTGAACAGGTGGTCGAGCGTGCCGACCGCCTCGCGCACCGTCGCGACGATCGCCGGGTGCGAGTGGCCGAGGATCGCGCTCATCTGACCCGACGTGAAGTCGATCAGCTCCCGGCCGTCGGCCGTGTAGAGCGTGCTGCCCTCAGCGCGCTCGACGATCACCGGCACGAAGGTCGGGTTGTAACGGACGACGTGACGGTCGACGTCGGACCAGAACGCCGGGTCCAGCCCGGTCTCGGCAAGCACGCTCATGTACCGCAAGCTAGCTCGACCGACCGTGCAGGTCCAGCGACATTTTCTGCTCTGGCTGTAAAGTTGTGCTTCACAGTGCTCGACCCACGCCGCCTGCGCCTGCTGATCCAGCTCGAGAGCCTCGGAACGGTCCGGGCGGTGGCGAGCGCCGCCTCCATGAGTCCGTCGGCGGTGTCCCAGCAGCTCGCGGCGCTGGAGCGCGAAAGCGGCGCGGCCCTGCTGGAGCGGCACGGGCGCACGGTCGCGCTGACCGACACGGGCGTCGCGCTGGCCGGCCACGCTCGGCTGATCCTCGAGCGCATCGAGGCGGCCGAGGAGGCGTTGCGCGCGCTGCGTGACGCACCCGCCGGCAGCGTCCGCGTGTCCGCGTTCACGAGCGCGATGCGCGGCTTCGTGATCGACGCCGCGGCCGAGGTCGCCCGCGTGCACCCGGGCATCAGCGTCCAGCTCGCCGAGCTCGAGCCGGCCGAGAACGTGCCCGCGCTCGAACGCGGCGAGGTCGACCTCGCGATCGTGGCCGATTTCGGCGACGGCACGTTCCCACATACCCCGCAACTGCGGTCGGTGCCGCTCGCGCAAGACGAGCTGCAGGCCGTGCTACCGCCGGGCACGCCGTTCAGCGGCGCGCTGGCCGACCTCCGCGAGCATCCGTGGCTGCTGGACGGCACCGAGCTCGAGGGCCACATCATCCGCCGCTGCCGGCAGGCGGGCTTCGAGCCGCGCTTCGCCGGCCGCCTGTTCAGCCACGAAGCGCTGCTCTACGCCGTCCAGCGCGGGCTGGGCGTGACGGTCCTGCCGTCGTTCGTGCTCGCCCCGGCGGGAGCGGTCGAGCGCCGCTCGCTCGACCCCGTCGCCCGCCGGGACTTGCTCGTCCTGCACCGCGAAGAGGCGCTCACGCGGCGCTCGGTCGCCCTCGTCCTGGACGTCCTCACGGCTTCAGCGGCCGCCGCACGATCCTCGGGTCCTTCTTGCGCTTGCCGATCGTGAGCGTCGCCACCGACCCGGTCGCGCCCGCCTTGGTGATCCGCACCTCGATCTTCGCCCCGGTGCGCAGCTTGCGCTTCTTCCCGAACAGGCTCGTCAGCGACCGGTTGCCCGCCTTCACGTTGCGGTAGGTCTTCGACTTGAGCGGGCAGCCCTTCTTCTTGCCGCCGGCGCACGTGATGCGGACCGTCTCACCGCCTTCGAGGTCGGTGATGCGGATGCGGGTGAGCACGGTGCGCGCGCCGGTGAAGCCCCAGCTGAAGCTCGCGCGCGCCTTGAGCACCTTCTCGACCGGCGGGGGCGGCGGCGGGGCGGGCGTCGTAAAGGTGAAGTCGCCGCTGGGCGCGGCCTCGCCCTCTTCATTGATCGCACGCACACGGGCGTGATATGTCGTCCCGGCCGCGAGTCCGCTGAGCGTCGCGCCGACTGGGAACGGCCCGACGCCGCTCGCCGCGACGGTGACCGCGCTGCCGTACGCGGTGGTCGGTCCGTACTCGAAGGTGACCGTGGTGGCGTTCCCGCGCGCGTCGACCGTCGCCGAGACGTTGGCGCTCGTCGTGGCGGTCGCCACGCCGCCAGCCGCCCCGACGCGCGGCGCGCTGCTGACGAAGCGCCGCACCCGCCCGGAGTCCAGGTCGGTGAAGTAGAGGTCGCCGTCCGGCCCGGCGACGATGTCCCAGGGCTTGCCGCCCGCCGGGAAGGACTTGAACGTCCCGTCGGCGGACACGCGGACGAGGTTGCCGCTCTCGCTTCCGGCGGCGTACACGCGACCGTCAGGCGCGGCGACGATGCCGAACGGCGCGGTGACGGAGCCGCCGAACGTCTGGGCCGCGCCGCCGTTCTGCGTCGCGGGGAAGCGGGCGACGCCGCTGCCCCCGAATTGGGACACCCACACGTTGCCCTGTCCGTCCACCGTCACGCCGTCGGGCGAACCGGGCACGCCCACTGCCGTCTCGAAGGCGCCGAGCGCAAGCGAGTAACGCAGGACGCGGTCGTTGAAGAAGTCGGGCGCGAAGAGCTTGCCGCCGCTGACCGCGAGGTCGAACACCGCGTTCGGCGTCGTGTTCTTCACCTGGCCGGCGCCGTTGGCGTCCACGGACCCGATGTACGAGTCGCCGCCGCACGTGCCGGGCTGCGTGAAGTACATCCGTCCGTTGCCGCCGTCGGCGATCCCGACCGGGCCGCAGCCCGCACCGCCCGTGTTGGTCGGGATCAGCTGCGGTGCCGGAGCGGCCTGCGTCGTGTCGAACCGGGCCAGCTGGTTGGCGCCGGTCACCGACACCCAGACCGTCCCGTTGGGCCCGGCCGCGATCGACGTCGGGCGCGCGCCCACGGCCCAGCGTCCGGTGATCTGCCCCGCGGGCGTCATCCGCGCGACCGAGTTGCCGAACTCCTCGGAGACCCAGAAGTTCCCGTCCGGCCCGAGCGCGATCCCGTTCGTCCCGGTCGTGAACCCGCTGAAGTCCTGGATGACGGCCGCGCCCGCCGGAGCCGGAAGCGCGACGAGCGTGAGAAGAATCCCGAGCAGTAGGCGGCGACGCATGTGCCGACCGTACTCCTCTAGTGGCGGTCGCGGTGCATCTCTTTCACGACCGCGCCGATCACGACCGCCGCGAGCAGCCCGATCACGACGACGTTCTTGGCGCGGTTGACCCACTGCAGCCAGTCGGGGACGTCGATGTCCGGCAGCGACAGGTCGACCGACGGGAGGTCGACGAACCGCAGCGCGACATTGAGCAACACGATCAGGGCGATGACGGCGACGACCTTGGCGGCACTGGACATGCCCCGATCATCGGCGTCTCGCGGGCCGTGAACATCCGGCCGCAGTCGACTTGCACTTCGACCAAAGTCGGTACGCTCGCGCCCATGCTGACCCGTCGCCAGCTCGTCCGGCGCGGCGCCGCCGGCGCTGCCGTCCTGCTGCTCCCGCCGGCCACCGCCCGCGCCGCCGTCCTGCGCGACGGACGCTTCCGCCAGGGCGTCCTGTCCGGGGACCCGACGCCGGACGGGATCACGTTGCTGACGCTGCTCGACGACGCCGAGGGGCGCGGCCAGGTGCGGCTCGAGGTCGCGCGCGACGCCGCCTTCCGCCGCGTGGTGGCCTCGCGCAACATCACCACGAGCGCGCGCGACGGCTACTCCGTGAAGGCGCGGATCAGGGGCCTGGACCCGCACGAGCGCTACTTCTACCGCTTCGAGACCCGCACGACCCAGTCCCCCGTCGGCCGCTTCCAGACCGCGCTGCCGGAGGACTCCAACGAGACGGTCAAGTTCGCGTTCTTCAGCTGCGCGGACTACACGCACGGCTACTACAACGCCTACGAGCTGATGGCGCGCGAGGACGTCGATTTCGTCGTCAACCTCGGCGACTACATCTACGCCGAGGCCTATCACCGCCGGGGCCAGACCGGCGTCCGCAACGACCCCATCGGCGAGGCCCGGTCGCTCGACGACTACCGCGACAAGTACGCGCTCTACCGCTCCGACAAGGCGCTGCGCGACGTGCACGCGAAGTTCCCGATGATCGCCACCTGGGACGACCATGAGGTGATCGACAACTACGCCGGCAGCGCGCCCGCCGGCGGGCTGCCCGCGGGGAAGTACAACACCGCCCGCAAGAACGCCGGCTACAAGGCGTACTTCGAGGCGATGCCGTTCTTCGCGTCCGGCCGCAGCCGCATCTACCGCGGCCTGCGCTTCGGCAACACCGTCGACATGATCATGCTCGACCAGCGCCAGTACCGCGACGACCAGCCGTGCAACGACGCCGTCGCGGTCCCGTGCGCCGGCTACGACGCTCCGCGCGCGTACCTCGGTCGCGCACAGATGGACTGGGTCAAGCAGCGCCTGGCTTCCTCCCCCGCCGCGTGGAAGGTCATCGGCAACGAGACGATGATGATGAACGCCGAGCTGCTCGGCGGCGCGTACTACACGTTCGACTCCTGGCAGGGCTACAGCAACGAGCGTGAGGAACTGCTCGAGCACATCCGCTCCCGCGCGATCCAGGACGTCGTGTTCGTCACGGGCGACATCCACACGTTCATCGCCGGCGACGTGCGTACGCAGCGCCAGCGCGGCGAGTCGGTGGCGCTGGAGTTCGTCGGCGGCTCGATCACGTCGCAGTCGTTCGGGGAGACCGACCTGCCGGTCGGCGGCGGGCAGACGCTGCCGGGCAACGACGCCAACCCGAACACGCCGCAGGCGATCATCGACACGCTGCGCGGCCTGAACCCGTGGGTCGACCAGGCCGACTTCGACCACCACGGCTACGGGCTCGTCGAGGCCAGCCCGACCAAGTTCGATGTCAGCTTCAAGCGCGTGCAGACGATCAAGCGCCGCTCGCGCGCGACGCTCCCGTCCACCGGCTTCACCTACTCGGTGGCGCGCGGGCAGAAGTCGATCAAGGGCGTCAACGGCCCGCCGGCATGAGCGCTCCGTCACCGGAGGAGGCGGCGGCGGTGATCGCCGCGATCCAGCAGTTCGAGGTCGACACCGCCCCGCCGCCCTCAGGGGAGGGGAAACCCGCGGTGGTCAGCCCGTGGGTCAGGGCGGCGAGGCTTGAGGGTGTCGATCGTGAGCCGGAGTGGGTGTTCCGGCAGTGAAGTCGGGAGAAACCGGCCGGCGCGGCGGCCCCATTTGCCGGCCGGCCGGTTCCCATATGGACCGCTACTCAAAAGGCCCCAGGATGAGAGCGGCGTACTGTCTGGAACGCGGCCTCTCGCGCAGACTTGCGGCAAAAAGTGGACGCGTCACATCGCTTACAGGGCGGGCGTCCAGGCGTAGCGCTCGAGGAACGGCGGGCGCAGCACGGTGACGCTCGTGTTGGCCGGCCCGGCGACCATCCGCGGGTTCACGCCGGTCACGTACGAGAGCGCGGCGCGGACCACGCCGCCGTGGCAGATCACCAGCCAGTCGCCGCCCGCGGCCACCAGCTCGTCGACCGCGCCGCCGACCCGCGCCTCGAACTGCGCCCACGACTCCCCGTCCGGCGCCCGCAGCGGCCCGCCCCGCCACGCGGCCTCGGTCCCGGTCGGCAGCTCCGCCAGCGAGCGCCCGGACCACTCGCCGACGAAGATCTCGCGCCAGCGCTCGTCACGCGGCGCGTCCGGATAGCCGAGCAGTGCCGCGGTCTCGCTCGCGCGCTGCAGGTCGCTCGTCACGACCTGCTCGAAGCGCGGCAGAAAAGGGCGCAACGCCTCCGCGTCGGCACGGCCGGTCTGCGACAGCGGCGGGTCGGCCTGACCCTGCAGCCGGGCCTGGGCGTTGTAGGTCGACTGGCCGTGGCGGACCAGGACGAGGCGGGGAGGGGTTAGCATGGCGCGCCCCATGTTTACTAGGGTCCTGGTCGCGAACCGCGGGGAGATCGCGGTGCGAGTCATCCGCGCGCTCGACGAGCTCGGGATCGAGTCCGTGGCGGTCTACTCCGAGGCCGATCGCGAGGCGCAGCACGTCCAGCGCGCCACGCACGCCTACCTGCTCGGCCCGGGTCCCGCGGCCGAGTCCTACCTCAACGTCGACAAGCTGCTCGAGGTGATCGAGGAGTCCGGCGCCGAGGCCGTGCACCCCGGCTACGGCTTCCTGGCCGAGAACGCCGCGTTCGCGCGCCGGCTGGAGGAGGCGGGCGTGACGTTCATCGGCCCGCCCGCGAGCGCGATCGAGGCGATGGGCTCCAAGACCAAGGCGCGCGAGCTGATGCAGGACGCCGGCGTGCCGATCGTGCCGGGCACCACCGACCCGGTCGAGTCGCTCGAAGACGCTGAACGCATCGCCGAGGACATCGGCTATCCGGTCGCGGTCAAGGCCGCGGGCGGCGGAGGCGGCAAGGGCTTCCGCGTCGCGCTGGAGCCGGACAAGCTCAAGGACGCGTTCGAGGGCGCGGCGCGCGAGGGCGAGAAGTTCTTCTCGGACGCGACCGTCTACCTGGAGCGCTACCTGCCGGACCCGCGCCACGTCGAGGTGCAGGTGCTGGCCGACGGGCACGGCAACGTCGTCCACCTGGGCGAGCGCGACTGCTCGATCCAGCGCCGCCACCAGAAGCTGATCGAGGAGTCCCCGGCACCGCTCGTCGACGCCGAGCTGCGCGCGCGGATCGGCGAGATCGCGGTCGAGGCCGCACGCGCGGTCGACTACCGCGGCGCGGGCACGATCGAGGGCCTGCTCTCCGACGAGGGCGAGTACTTCTTCCTGGAGATGAACACGCGCGTGCAGGTCGAGCACTGCGTGACCGAGGAGGTCACGGGCGTGGACATCGTGCGCGAGCAGATCCTCGTCGCCGCCGGCGAGCCGCTGAGCTTCGGCCAGGACGACATCCGCTGGCACGGCCACGCGATCGAGTGCCGCATCAACGCCGAGGACGCGGCGCGCAACTTTGCGCCCGCGCCGGGCACGGTCACGCACTACCGGGAGCCGTCCGGCCCGGGCGTGCGCGTGGACTCCGGTGTGCTGTCCGGCTCCGAGATCACGCCGCTGTACGACCCGATGGTGGCGAAGCTGATCGTGTGGGACGCCGACCGCGAGCGCGCCACGCGCCGCATGGCCCGCGCGCTGAAGGAGTTCGAGATCGAGGGCGTGCGCACGCTGATCCCGTTCCACAAGGCGATCATGGCCTCCGAGCAGTGGGCCAAGGGCGAGACGTGCCGGGACCTGATCGAGGACAAGGAGTGGCTGAAGACGCTGGCGGCGCCCAAGCCGGAGCCGGCCGCCGAGGAGGCGGAGGTCGTCGCCCGCGACTACGTCGTCGAGGTGTCCGGCAAGCGCTTCCAGGTCACCGTCCACGGCGAGGCGGCCGCGAGCAACGGCGCCGCGCCCAAGGCCGCTCCGAAGAAGCGCGAGCGCAAGGGGTCCAGCGGCGGTGGGGGCGGCGGCGACACGCTCGCCTCGCCCATGCAGGGCAACGTCTTCAAGGTGCTCGTCGAGCCGGGGGCGCAGGTCGAGGCGGGCGCGCTGATCTGCATCATCGAGGCGATGAAGATGGAGAACGAGATCACGGCCCACAAGGCCGGGACGATCGCCGAGCTGCCGATCTCCGAGGGCGCCGCGGTCAAGTCCGGCGACACGCTGGCGGTGATCAAGGATGCCTGACCTGCTGAGCGAGGCCATCGAGTGGCTGAAGATCCCCTCGGTCTCCACCGGCGAGCGTGACGAGGCCGCGCTGCGGGAGGCCGCCGAGTGGGCCGCGAAACGCGTGACGGACGCGGGCGGCACCGTCGAGCTGGTGGACACGGCGGGCGGCGCCCCGCTCGTCGTCGGCGAGCTGCGCTCCTCCCGCGAGGACGCGCCGACCGTCCTCATCTACGGCCACTACGACGTCCAGGACCCAGGCGACCTCGCGCTGTGGGACTCGGCCCCGTTCGAGCCGACCGAGCGCGACGGCCGCCTGTACGCCCGCGGCGCGACCGACGACAAGGGCAACTTCCTGCCGCTGCTGCACGTCGCCTGCGAGCTGGCCCGCGCCAACGAGCTCGGCGTGCACGTGCGCGTGCTGATCGAGGGCGCCGAGGAGACCGGCTCCGACGACGTCGGCGCCTGGGTGCGCGCCGACGAGCGCGGCGCCGACGCGGCGGTCGTGTTCGACGCGGGCATGGTCGACCCCGACACGCCGGCGCTCGCGGTCGCCACGCGCGGCATGGTCTTCGCGCACATCGAGGTCCGGACCGGCACGCAGACCGCGCACTCGGGCATCTACGGTGGCGCGGCGCTGAACGCCTTCCACGCGCTGCACCGCGCGCTGGGCGCGGTGCTCGCAGGCGCCGACGGCCGGCTGCCCGAGCCGCTGCGCGTCGGCATCCGGCCGCCCACGCCGGCCGAGGTGGAGACGTGGGCGACGCTGCCCGACGGCGAGGGCGAGCTGGCCAACGTCGGCGCCCGCCCGGCCGACGCCACCGCCGCGGCCGAGTTCTACGTCCGCACGACCGCGGAGCCGTCGCTGGACGTGCACCGGATCGAGGGCGGGCAGGCGCGCACGATCGTCGTGCCGGTCGCGTCGGCCGATCTGTCGGTGCGGGTCGTCGGCGGGCAGGACCCGGACGAGATCGCCGCCAACCTCGAGCACCTGCTGCGCGAGGCGCTGCCCGAGGGCGCGGAGCTGCTGTTCTCGGCCGACACGGCGCGCCCGAGCGCGTTCGATCCCGAGGACCCGGTCCTGCGGGCGGCGCGGCGAGCGTTCGAGCGCAGCACCGGCAAGGCGCCCGCGCTCGTGCGCGAGGGCGGGACGATCCCGGTCCTGGCTGACTTCTCCGCCCGCGGCATCCCGACGATCGTCTCCGGCTTCAGCCTCCCGGACGACGCGCTGCACGCGCCCAACGAGTCCTACCGGCTCATCGCGCTCGAGCACGGCGCGGCGGCCGCGCGGGCGCTCTACGAGGAGCTCGCGAAGCTGCGGTGAACGAGCTGATCGCGGAGCTGCGCGCGCTGCCCAAGGCTCAGCGCAGCGCCGCGGCGCTCCTGCTCAACCCGAAGTTCCAGGAGGCCGTGCGGCTCGCGTCGGCGACCGGCGACGAGGAGCTGTTCGCGCTCGTGCGCGGCGAGCGGATGCGGGCGTGCGTCGCGCTCGAGGCGCTCGCGCAGCGCGACGGTGAGGAAGGCTCGCTGCTGCTGCTCGCCCCGGCCGCGCGCGGCGCGTTCGCGTGCTTTCTGCTCCGCGCGCTCGACCGCCGCGCCGGTCACGGGCTCGTGCAGCGGCTTCTGCTGGCCGTCGGCGAGGGGTGGCTGAAGCCCGCGCCGCTCGCGGACCTGCGGGCGCTCGTGCTGCGCCGCGGCGAGCCGGTCGACCTCAGTCCGGCGGGCGACAACCGCGTCGACGAGCTGCTCACGCTGGTGGACAAGCTCGGTGACGCGCTCGACCCCCAGGTGAGGGCCGACCTCGTGCGCCGCAAGCGGCTGCAGGAGCTGGCCGGGAACCTCGGCGGCGCCGGCCGGCTGCACCGCGGCGAGGCGGCGCGCACGCTGGACGCGGGGGTCGTCGGCGACGACGCTTTGGGGCGCGACCTCGACGCGCTCCGGCGAGCGATCGGCGCCGACCGCTCGGTGCTGGTCGTCGGCGAGCCCGGCTCGGGCCGGACCGTGCGGATGCGCGCGCTCGGCGCGGACCTCGCGCGCGAGCGCGGCTGGGCGGTCTACGAGGCGAGTGCGACCGAGCTCAACGCCGGCCAGACGTTCATCGGCGAGCTCGAGGAACAGGTGCTGCGGATCGTCAAGGCGCTCGACGATGCGCCGGTGCTGTGGATCGTGCCGCGCTTCGAGGAGCTGCTGTGGACGGGCACGCACCGCCACAGCCGCACGGGCATCCTCGACATGCTGCTGCAGGGGATGGGGGGCGCGCGCCTGCGGATCGTGGGCGAGGTCGACCCGGCCGGCTACGAGCGGCTGCTGCGCGAGCGACCGGCCGTGCGGACCGCGTTCGAGCCGCTGCGCGTCGAGCCCGCGGACGAGTCCGCCGCGCGCGAGCTGGTCCGCGCCGTGGCGCCCGACGCGGCGGTGGCCGACGAGGCGCTCGCGCTCGCGCGCCACTTCCTGCCGGGCGCGCTGCCCGGGTCGGTGCTGTCGCTGCTGGAGGCGACGCGCCAGCGCGCCGGCGACGCGTACGGCATCAACGACGTGCTCGAGAGCGTCGCTGAACGCTCCGGCATGCCGCTGGCGATGCTCGACGACCGCTCGCGGCTGGACGTGGACGCGGTGCGGCGCTTCTTCAGCGCGCGCGTCGTCGGCCAGCCCGAGGCGGTCGAGCTGATGGTGGAGCGGATCGCGTTGCTCAAGGCGGGGCTGACGGACCCGACGCGGCCGCTCGCCGTGCTGCTGTTCGTCGGCCCGACCGGTACCGGCAAGACCGAGATCGCCAAGGCGCTGGCCGAGTACCTGTTCGGCTCAGGCGACCGGATGATCCGGATCGACCTGTCCGAGTACCAGAACCCCGGCAGCGCGCAGCGGCTGCTGGGCAGCGGCGAGCCCGAGGACGCGTCGCTGGTGGCCTCGATCCGCAAGCAGCCGTTCTCGGTCGTCCTGCTCGACGAGTTCGAGAAGGCCGACCACGGCGTCTTCGACCTGTTCCTGCAGGTGTTCGACGACGGGCGGCTGAGCGATCCGCACGGCGCGCCCGCCGACTTCCGGCACGCCGTGATCATCATGACCTCCAATCTGGGGGCCACGATCCCGACGGGTGCCGGGATCGGGTTCTCGCCCGCCCAGGGCGGGTTCGTCGCGCGCAGCGTCGAGCAGGCGGTGACCAAGACGTTCCGCCGCGAGTTCGTCAACCGGATCGATCGCACGGTCGTCTTCCGGCCGCTGTCGCGGCCCGTGATGCGCGAGATCCTGGCGGCCGAGCTCGAGTCCGTGTTGGCCCGGCGCGGGCTGCGCTCGCGCCAGTGGGCGGTGGAGTTCGACGACTCCGCGCTGGAGTTCCTGCTGAGCGAGGGCTTTACGCCGGACCTCGGCGCCCGGCCGCTCAAGCGCGCGGTCGAGCGCCACTTCCTGACGCCGCTCGCGCTGGCCATCGCGGGCCACGACGTGCCCAGCGGCGACCAGTTCCTGTTCGTCCGCGCGGGGCGCGACGGGCTCAAGGTGACCTTCGAGGACCCGGACGCGCCGTCGGAGGTCGTGCCGACGCCCGCCGAGACCACGCTGAAGACGCTCGCGCGCGAGGGCGGACCGGGGCTCGAGCTGCTGGAGGCGACGTTCGCGAACGTCAGCGAGCGGCTGGCGCGCGAGGTCGAGACCAAGGACGCGCTGCTGGCGCAGATGGCCGAGCCGGGGTTCTGGGAGGACGACGGGCGGGGCGTCGTGCTCGCCGGGATCGAGCTGCGCGACCGCATGGAATCCGGCCTGCGCTCCGCCGCGTCGCTGCTCAACCGCGTCCGCAGTGCGCGGCAGCCGCCGGCCGCGATCGTCCGCCGCGCCGCCCAGCGGCTGCTGCTGCTCGGCGAGGCGCTCGACGCGCTGGCCGCGGGCGAGCCCGCCGACGCCGGGCTCAGGGTCGACGGCGACCCGGAGTTCGCGCCGCGGATCGTCGCCATGTACCGGGCCTGGGCGCACGAGCGCGGCATGCGGCTCGAGGTCGTCTCCGAGCAGCCGTTCGAAGCGACCGTCTCCGGCTTCGGCGCGCTGCGGGTGCTTGCCCCCGAGGACGGCATGCACGTGCTGGAGGTCCCGGACGGCAAGGGCGGCTATGAGCGCCGGCGCGTGCGCGTTCGGGTCGTCGGCGCGCCGGAGGAGGGCCGCTCGACGATCGTCCGCCGCTACCGCGAGCGCCCGACGCCACTCGTGCGCGACGCCATCCGCGGCTGGCGGACGGGCCGCCTGGACGCCGTCCTCGCAGGCGGCTTCGACCTCGTCGAGTAGTCCGCACCCCGACGGGAGCGGCTGCCCGCACCCCGGCAAAGATCAGGGACGAGCTCCCGATGTAACGGCGCGCGTGCGCCGGACCATGCCGTCCCATGCGAATCAGCCTTCCCACCCTCGCCCTGGTCGGCGTGCTGGCCGTCGGGATCTCCGGCGCCGCGGTCGCCGCCCCGCCGCGCGAGGACACCGGAACCTCCTCCGCCTCCAAGGCCCTCACCGCCAGCCAGGCCGGCACGCACGACGGGCTGCCCAAGACCGTCGCGAAGATCGCGCTGCCGGCCGACGGCGCCTTCACCGTCTCCGCCAAGGCGACCCTGATGAGCAAGACGTCGCAGCAGGAGCTGGCGGCGTGCGATCTCGTCATCAAGCGCATCGGCAGCCAGACCAAGCTCGACAGCGGGAGTTGGATCGGCAACGCCAGCACGCTGGCGCTGCAGGCCACCGCGACCACGGACGCCACCGGCGCCTCGCTCGAGCTCGTGTGCGGCGGCGACATCTCCAGCAAGGGCGACTTCACGCTGTCGAACGCCAGGCTGACGGCCCTCCAGGTCGGCTCGGTGGAGGTGCAGTCGTGATCCGCGTCCGCCACCTCGCTCTCGCGGGCGTACTCGCCCTCGGCCTGACCGGCGGCGCCGTCGCGGCGATCCCGTCGGCCGACGGCGCGATCACCGCGTGCATGACGACCGCCGACGGCAGGCTGCGAATCGTGGACGGCGAGCAGGAGGTGGGCCGCTCCTGCCTGCCGGGCGAGAAGCCGCTCAGCTGGAACCAGACCGGGCCACCCGGCCCCGCCGGCCCGTCGTTCGCTCGCATCATCGAGCACCCCGGCGCGTTCATCGGCGAGCACGCAGGGCACGACAAGCATGTCGGCATCCTCACGCTGGCGCCGAACACCCACCACGTGGTGACGGTCAGCGCCCGGGCGGACCGACCCGAAGCCCATCACCTGAACACGATCGGCGCGAGCTGCGCGGTTTACGCCGCGCCGACCGGCAACGGCGGCGGGTGGGGCGACAAGGTGGCCTCCGACAAAGCCTGGTGGACCGGCGGAGACGACACCCCGCAGCGCCTACTGATGCGTGGCTACATCACGACGACCCAGTGGACCACGGTCAGGGTCGTCTGCCACGCCGACGCGCAGTCCGGGTACGGCGGGCCCAAGGACTTCACGCAGGTCAGCCAGGTGCAGTTCGAAGCGCTGCAGATCGGCGGCTACAGCCGCAAGGTCACCCAGTAGAGCGCGAGCGCGGCGAGCGCCAGCATCACCGGCACGACGAGCAGCGCGCCGGTGATGCTGGTGGCGTCCGCGAGCGCGCCGATCGTCAGCGGCGCCAGCAGGACGGCGGTCGAGCCGGCCAGCACGGCGCGGCCTGACGCGAGCGCCGCGCGGTCGGGCGCGAGCGCGACGGTCACGGCGAGCGCGAACGGGAACAGGTTCCCGAGCCCGACGCCGATCACGAACAGCCCGGCGAACACCTGCGCCGGGTTCGTCGCAGGCCACAGGACCGCGAAGCCCAGCGCGGCCACCACGAGCGCCGCCGCGAGCAGGCGGGGCGGCGGATGCCGGCGCGCGAGCGCGCTCCCGGTCACGCGGCCGGCGAGCACGCCGCCGAAGTAGCCGAACATGAGTGCGACGGCGGTGTCAGCGGAGACGTCGGCGGCTTCCTCGGCGAAGCTCGCGCCCCAGGCGGTGAGGCACCACTCGGCCGCGACCGTGCAGAACATCATCGTCGCCGCCACGGCGAACGCCGCGCCCAGCCGGCCGTGATCGGCGCGAGCCGCCGGAGCGGTCGTGATCGGCACCGCGCGGGCGGCGGCGAACAGCGCCACCGGCGCGAGGAAGCTGGCCAGCAGCGCGGCGCGCCAGTCCAGCAGCGCGATCGCGCCGACGAGCAGCACGTACGCGGCGCTCGCGCAGACGTTGGCCTCCGTCAGGGCGATCGCCCGCTGCTCGCCGTGGTGGTCGGCGAGCAGCGCCTGGTCGGTCGCGAGCAGCAGGCCGCCGCCGTAGCCGGCGACGAGCAGCGAGCCGATCGTGACCGCCACGACCGGCCCCGCGACGAGGCCCGCGACGCCGAGCATCATCACCGCGACGGAGCCCCAGAGCAGCGCGCGGCGGCCGAGCGCGGCCTCCAGCCGCGGCGCGGACAACCCCGCGAGGGTGCTGCCCGCCGCGAACGCGGCCACGTGCAGCCCGCCGGTCGTGTAGCCGATGTCGAGCTCGTCCCGCAGGTACGGGACGACGAGGCCCGGCGCGGCCTGCAGGAACGCGAACCAGGCCAGCAGCGCGTACGCGACCCAGGTCAGGCGGTCGCGCCGGAAGCTCACGGACCGCCGCGCGTGAAGCGCCCGCGGCCACGGCACAGCTCGAGCGCGTACTCCGGCGCGTCGACGGTCGGCCCGTCGTCGAACCGGACCCGCCAGCGGCGCTGGATCCAGCCCGCCTGCCCGACGACCAGACCCTTGGCGCCCTGCGCGACGCCCTCGGGCAAGGCTTGGTTGGCCATCACCCGCGCGCCCACGTCGATCGTCTCGAGGTGCGTGTCCACTGTTGGCTGTAACGCGCCCGGGGCGCAGAGATTGCGGTCATTCACGCGACTGCCGCCAGCGCGTCGGCGAGCTGCTTGCGGGAGCGTACGCCGAGCTTGGAAAACGCGCGGCCGAGGTGCGTCTCGACCGTCTTCTCGGTGACGAACAACGCCTGCGCGATCTCGCGGTTGGTGAGCCCGTCGGCCGCCATCTCGGTGACCCGGCGCTCGGACGGCGTGAGGTCGTCGCGGCTCGCGGCGGCGCTGCGGCGCGGACGCGCGCCCGTGGCGAGCAGCTCGCGGTGGGCCTGCTCGACGAGCCGGCTCGCGCCGCAGCGCAGCGCGAGCTCCTGACCGCCGCGCAGGTGGTCGCGCGCGGCGTCGCGGCGACCGGCGCGCACGAGCGCGCGGCCGAGGTCCACGCGGGCGCGTGCCAGCTCGAGCGTGCCCTGACTCGCCTCGAGGCTGGTGACGGCGTCGGTGAGCAGCTCGATGCGCCGTTCGCCCGACTCGGCGAGCGCCGCGGCGCGGAGCGCGACGCCGATCGCCCGCGGCGCGCCGATCCGCCGGGCGAGCTGGAGCTCGGCGTCGGCCAGCGCGCGGCCCTGCTCCAGCCGGCCGAGCGCCAGGCAGACCTCGGCGGCGCTCGAGCGCCACGCGATGATCTGCGGCGTCCCCACGCCCCACAGCTGCTCGCGCGCGCCGCACGCCAGCAGCTCCTCCAGCCCGCCTTCGGAGTCCCCGAGCTGCGCGCGCAGCCAGCCGCGGGCGTGGATCGCCTGGCTGTAGGGGAGGTCCTCGGTGGGCTGGGTGGCGAAGAAGTCGTCGGCGAGCGCGAGCAGCTCGTGGTCGGCCTCCCCGCGTTCGAGCCGGGTGAAGACGAGCGCGTTGAGCGCGCACGCGAGATAGCCCTGCGAGCCGTGGACGTCGTTGCGCAGGTCGAGCGCCGCGGTGGCGTCGGCCTCGGCCTCCGACAGGCGGCCGCACCGGTAGTACAGGAGGCTGCGCAGGCTCGAGGCGGCCGCGAAGCCGACGCTGGAGCCGCGCCGCCGGGCGTCCGAGACGGCCTGGTCGTAGGCGCGCTCGGCCTCCTCGTAGCCCTCGGAGAACATCAGCGCGCCCGCGGCGCTGATGAACACGTGCCCGCCCGCGCTCACGTCGGTCGGCTGCTCGGGCCCGAGCGCCTTGCGCGCGAGCTCGGCGGAGCGCTCGCACGGGCCCGCGGCGATCACGGTCTCGAACGCGCTCGCCATCAGATGCAGGCGGTCGAGCTGGGTGGCGGCGCGCTCCGGCGCCTCGAGCGCGGCGATCTCGGCGGCCAGCAGCGGCCGCGCCGAGAGCGAGATGTAGCCCGAGGAGACGAGCTCGAGCTCGAGCTCCTCCGCGAGCGGGCCGTGGTCGAGCTCGGCCAGCGCCTGGCGCAGCACGTCGACCGCGGCCGGCGAGTCGCCGCGGAACTTCAGCGCACGGGCGAGCCCGACGGCGATCTGGCCGCGCTCGTGCGCGTCGGCGGCGAGCTCCATCGCGGCGCGGAAGTGCTCGACGGCGTCCGGGCGGCCGGACTGCGCCTCGGCGCGGGCGAGCTCGTGCAGGACCGCGGCCTGCGTCTCTGCGGGCGGTGGCTCCTCGAGCGCCCGCTGCAGGCAGGCGAGCGCGGCTGCGGGGTCGCCGAGGATCAACGCGCGCTGCGCGGCGGCGCGCAGCGCCTGCACCGCCCACGCGTCACCCCGCGGGGCGGTGAGCGCGAGGTGCGACGCGATCTCCTCGGGCGCAGCGCCACGCTCGGCGAGCAGGCGCGCCGCCCGGTGGTGACCGTCGCGGCGCACGCCCGCGGGCAGGTCGTGGTAGATCGCGGCCAGCACGATCGGGTGCACGAAGCCGAGCCGGTCGTCCTCGTCGCGGGTGATGACGTCGGCGCGGCAGAGCGCGTCCAGCGCGGTCTCGGCGGCGACCGGATCGAGGCCGGCGAGCTGCGCCGCGAGCGGCGGGCGCGCGCCCTCGCCGAGGATCGCGATCGCCCGGGCGAGCGCGGGCGCGTCGGACGGAAGCCGCTGGAGGCGCTGCAGGACGACGGTGCTGATCGCCTCGGGGCCGAGCGCGCGCACCGCGGCGGCCTCGGCGTCGGTGGCCCGCAGGCGCTTGTGCGTGACCTCGTGCAAGAGCTCGGACACGAGGAACGGGTTGCCGCCGGTGGTCTCGTGGCAGGCGCGGCAGAAGCCGTCGGCGGCGTGATCGTCGACGGCCTTGCGCACCCACTCGCGGACGGCGTCGCCGCTCAGCGCCGTGGGGCGGAGCACGCGCGTGGCCGGGTCGGTCACGATCGCGCGCAGCACGTCGGACTCCTGCTCCGCGCGCGGGCGCGTGCCGACGAGCAGCGCGACCGGGAGATCCTCGAGCCGGCGCAGAAGGAAGCCGAGGAAGCTGAGGCTCGGCTCGTCCGCCCACTGCGCGTCGTCGACGCAGACGACGAGCGGCTGCTCCGCGGCCAGGTTCGCGCACAGCCAGTAGAGCCCGTGCAGGCGCGCGTAGGAGGACTCGTCGGCGTTGTCGGCGAGGTCGAAGATCGGCTTGGCGAGGCTCGCCGCGCCCGCGAAGTGGCGCTCCTCAGCGGCGGCGCGCTCGAACAGCTGGCGTACAACGCCGAACGGGAACGTGCGCTCGAGCTCCGAGCCGCGCGCGTGCAGGATCAGCATCCCGGCGTCGCGGCCCTGCGCGCGCGCCGCGGTCAGCAGGCTCGTCTTGCCGATCCCGCCCGGCCCCTCGACCGCGATCGCGTGGCCCGTGCCCGCGCGGGCACGGGCCAGGACCCGGTCGAGCTCCGCCAGGTCGTCCTCGCGTTCGAGCAGCTCGCGCACGTTGTGCGCATCCTAAGCGTGTCAGCGGTTGGCGTTGGCGGCGCCCAGCGCGGCGACGATCGCCAGGCAGATCAGGGTGATGTGCTTGAGCATGCCGTCGATGGTCCGGGAGCGGGCCGCCGGCGGCTTCAGGCGGCACCCTGATCCGGGCCCTTAGAGCGCGTGGGCGAGCGCCGCGACGGCGCCCGGGACCGCCGCCTGCGGCAGCCGTCCGTAGCCGATGACCAGCGCAGGCTCGTCGCGGGCGGTGAGCCGGTAGGCGTTCAGGCCGTTGACGCGCACGCGGCGCTCGGCGAGGCGGCGCACGACCGCGTCCTCGTCCGTGCCGGCCGGGAGCCGCAGCAGCAGATGGAGCCCGGCGGCGACCCCGTCGATCCGGCAGCCGGGCAGCCGCTCGGTCAGCGCGGCGACCAGCGCGTCGCGGCGTTCCCGGTACTCGCGCCGCGTACGCCGCAGGTGCCGGTCGACCTCGCCGGTCGCGAGCAACCGCGCGTACGCGCGGGCGTTGATCGCCGGCCCGCCGCTGTCGACGGCCCAGCGCTCGGTGGCGATGGCGTGCGTGAGCTCCGGCGGCGCGAGCACCCACCCGAGCCGCAGCGCGGGCGCGAGCGTCTTCGACGCGGTGCCGAGATACACGACCCGGTCCGGCGCGAGCCGCTGCAGCGTGCCCACGGGCGCGCGGTCGTAGCGATACTCGCTGTCGTAGTCGTCCTCGAGCACGATGCCGCCCCACGCCAGCAGCGCCCGCCGGCGCTCGGGGCTGAGGACCGCGCCCGTCGGGAACTGGTGCGCGGGCGTGACGAGCACGGCGTCCGCGTCGAGCCGGCTCGGGTCGATCCCGTGCTCGTCGACCGGCACGGGGACGACGTCCAACCCGGCCGACCGGATCGTCCCCCAGGCGTCGTCGAGCGACGGGTCCTCAACCGCCACCCGCGTCGCGCCGCGATGCGCGAGCGCCCGGCACGCCAGCCACAACCCCTGCGTGTAGCCCGACGTGATGACGAGGTCCTCAGCGTTCGCCGCCGCGCCGCGCACGCGCACGAGGTACGCGGCCAACTCGGCCCGCAGCTCGTCGTCCCCACGCGGGTCGCCGTAGTCGAGCGCCGCGTCCGGCATGTCCGCGAGCGCCCGCCGCAGCGCCGCCGCCCACGCCCGCCGTGGGAACGCCGACAGATCGGGCGCCGTCGCACGCAGATCCACCCGGGCCGCCGGAGCACCCACGTTTCCTAAAGAGGGACTGTCCCCCTTTAGGAAAACACCCGTCGGTGTCCCCGGCGGACGCCCGCCACCCGGGTCGTTTCCTAAAGAGGGACTGTCCCTCTTTATGTTCGCCGGCTCGGTTCGGACGACGGGCGCGGCGCCGTGGCGGACCTCGATCCAGCCCTCGGCGGCGAGCTGGGCGTAGGCCTCGCTGACGACGCCCCGGGACACGTGCAGCGCCTCGGCGAGCACGCGTGAGGCGGGCAGGCGCGTGCCCGGCGGAGCACCGCCGCCGGCGATCGCGGCGCGGATCGCGGTCTCCAGCTGAGCGCGCAGCGGCTCGGGCGAGGCGCGGTCGAGCGCAGCGAAGAGCTCCAAAGTGGCACGGTTCGTCGACATCGAAGTGGCTCTGTTGGTCGAGCCACTCGGACGGTACCGTCTCGAGCATGAGCGACATGCCGGAGCTGCGCACGGGCCCGCCGTGGGCCATGGAGGAGATGATCTACGCCGAGCCGGGGTTGGTGGAGCCGATCCTGACCTCGTCCGCCGCGCTCGAAGCCGCCGAGTCGATCCGCGAGGGCGGACCCGTCGTCATCGTCGGCTGCGGCACGTCCGAGCATGCGGCCATGGCCGGCGCGGCGTTGATCGAGGGGGCGACGGCGCGCGACGCCTTCGAGGCCTCGCTCGACCCGCAGGCCGGCGGCGTCTGCATCGCGATCTCGCACGAGGCGGGCACGGCCGCGACGCTCGCCGCCATGCACGCGGCCGCCGCCAACGGCGCCCGCACGATCCTCATCACCGCCAAGCCCGACGAGATCGTGCCCTCCTCGGCCGCCACCGCCACGACCGGCGGCGACACCGTCACCGCGCCCGACATCGTCTTCGCGACGCCGCTCGTGGACACGTCGTGGTGTCACACCGTCGGCTATGTGTCGCCGCTGCTGGCGCTCACCGCGATCGCCGGCGCCGCCGACGCCGCCACCTGCGCCCGCGTGCTCACCGACACGCTCGAGCACCGCGCCCGCTTCACCGACGCGGCCAAGCAGCTCGCGTCCGCCGAGCGGCTGGTCATCACCGGCAGCGGCGTGGACGAGATCACCGCGCGCGAGCTCGCCCTCAAGATCGAAGAGGGCCTGCACGTCCCGTGCACCCCGCTCGGCGTCGAGAAGGTCCTGCACGGCCACCTCCCGGCCGCCGACGCCACCACCGGCATCATCGTCATCCGCGTCGACCCGAGCGCCGCGGCCAAGCGCGACGCGCGCGCCGACGACGTCCGCCGCGCCGTCGCCGAGCTCGGCATGCCGACCGTCACGGTCGACGCGCTGCCCGAAGGCCACCCGCTGCTCGCGGGCGCGATCGCGCTGCAGCTGCTGACGCTCGAGCTCGTCCACCAGGCGGGCACCAACCCCGACCTGATCCGCCGCGAGCAGCCGACCTACAAGGCCGCCGCGGACGCCGCCAGTACATGAGGTCCAGACCCTCTCGGCGCCCGAGTGCGAGCCCTTCGGGCGAGTACTCGCAGCGACGCGAGCCGCCAGCCGAGCGTCGCCCGTGAGCGGCGCGCCCGCCGCGCTGCTGGCGTCCCTGCTCTGGGGCACGGCCGACTTCCTCGCCGGGCGGGCCAGCCGCGTCCACCCCGCGGTGCTCGTCGCGCTCGTCGGCCAGGCGGCCGGGCTGGTCGCGCTCACGATCATCCTGGCGATCCGCGGCGTCGACTCGGGCGCGTTCCTGCCGGGAGCGCTGTCGGGCGTCGTGGGCTCGGTCGCGATCCTGTGCTTCTACCGCTCGCTCGCGCTCGGGACGATGTCCGTGATCGCGCCGATCGTGGCCACGTCGAGCATCGTCCCGGTGGTCGCGGGCGTCGTGTTCGACGGCGAGCGCCCCGGGGCGCTGCAGTGGGTCGGCATGGCGCTCGCGCTGGCCGGCGTGATCCTCGCCAGCCGGGAGCCCGCGCACACGACCGCGATCGACCCGCGCCGGGCGATCCAGCTCGCGCTGATCGCGGCCGTCTTCATCGGCCTCGCGCTGATCTGCCTCGACGCGGCCGCCGAGCACGACGCGCTCGGCGGCGTCGCGGCGGCACGGGTCGTCGGCGTCGTGGTGCTCGGCGCGCTCGCCTGGCGCACCGCCGCCCGCGCGCCGCTCTCCGAGCTCCCGAAGCTCGGCGGGATCGGCCTGCTCGACACGGGAGCGAACACCGCGTTCGCGATCGCCACCACCGGCGGCCTGCTCAGCCTCGTCTCGGTCCTCGGCGGCCTGTTCCCGGTCGTGACCGTCGCGCTGGCCTATCTGATCCTGCACGAGCGGCTCGTGCCGGTTCAGCGGGTCGGCGTCGCGCTCGCCCTCGCGGGCGTCCCGCTCATATCCGTGTGAGGTTCTTCTCGTGGATCGCGCGCTGGGCCTTGGTCCGCCGCGCCAGCGGCAGCGACGCTTCCGGCAGGCCTTCGAGATAGGCCCGGTCCTCGCGCAGGATCGCGAGCGCGCGCTGCGCGTCGATCGGGCCGCCGTGGCCCGGGACGACGTGCTCGGCCTCGATCACGAGCTCCTCGAGCCGGTTGAGCGTCGCCAGGTAGGCGGACACGGAGCCGCCCTCGGAGATCATCGGGATCTCGACCGGTGACAGGTAGTCGCCGGGGATGAGCACGCGCGCCCACGGGACCCAGACCGCCATGCCGTCCACGGTGTGCCCGTCGGCGGGATGGACCTCGAGCGTCTGCTCGCCGATGTCGATGTAGCCCGGCGTGTCCAGCCGCTGCGCGCCCGGCAGGGACAGCGGGGAAGGGCGCACCACATACATCTCGTCGTCGAAGTCGCGCAGCTTGCGCTGGGCCGCGCCCGGCTCGTTGATCAGCCGCGCGGCGGTCGACTCGGCGGCGCCCAGCGGCGCCTCCGGGAACGCGTAGCGGCCGAGCAGGTGGTCCCAGTCGGCGTGCGTGGCCAGCACCCCGACGACGTTGAACTGCGACTGCGCGGCGATCCCGGGCAGGATCTCCAGCTCGTCCGGGAACACGGGCGAGTCCACCAGGAACGCCTCGCCGCCGTTGCGCACCAACACGCTCGCGGTCGCGAACGCGCGGGAGGTGACGGCGATGACGTCCTCGTGAAGGGCGACTGCTCTCAAGCGACGCCGAGCAGCTTCGCCGCTTCGAGCAGCGTCTTGACCTCGGCCGTCGGCTTCTTCTGCGACGCGTCGAGGGTCTCCTTGTTGCGGTTGACCCAGATCACGGGGACCTTGGCCTTCAGGCACGGCTCCACGTCGTAGTAGTACGACGAGGTGACGTGCACCCAGCCCTTCTTGGTGCCGATGCGACGCTCGGCCTCCTTGAAGTGCGCGGGGTCCGGCTTGTAGGAGCGGACCTGCTGCGCCGTGACCACGAGGTCGAAGTCCGTCTTGAAGTAGCGCCGGGTCTCACCGAGCAGCTTGTCGTCGATGTTCGAGATCAGGCCGAGCTCGAACTTCTTGGCGAAGCGGTCGAGCTGGGTCCTGGTCTCCTTGAACGGCGGCCAGCGGGACACCGAGGCCGGGAGGAAGCCGGAGCGAGACGGCTCCAGCGGCCAGCCGAGCTGGCGTGAGATCTGGACGGCGGTCCGGCGAAGGACCTCCGCGTACAGCTCGTACGAGCCGCCCTTGATCTCCTGCTGGGTCTCGAGGAAGAGCGGCACGAGCTCCTCCTTCGACAGCGTGTAGCCGTCCTTCTCCGCCTCCTTGGCAAACGCGTCGTACACCCCGGTCTCCCAGTCGATCAGGGTGCCGTAGACATCGAAGGTGACGAAGGTGACTTCTTTAGGGAGGGGCATCGCGGCCGTGCATGATGACATTTCCATTCGCGCGAGCCGGGAGTAACCTGTTCTGCAGGAGAAATAGGTGCTCACGCTCGGCCTCCTGCTCGTGCTCGCGGGCGCCGCGCTCGCGGCGGCGGAAGCCCACGTGCCGAGCCACGGCGCGCTGGGCGCGAGCGCCGTGCTCGCCCTCGCCACCGGTGTCGCGCTGCTGCTCTCCGCCGCCGGCTCGGCCACGCTGGTCGCCGCCTCCGCCGGCCTCGGCGTCGGCCTCGCGGGGGCGGTCGCGCTCGCGCTGATCGTGCGCAAGGCGCTCGCCACGCGCCGCATGCGCGCGTCCAACAGCCTGATCGGCCGGGTGGGCGTGGCGCGCGGCACGGACGCCGTGTTCGTGGACGGCGGGCTGTGGCGCGCCCGCGGTTGGGGTCTCGACGGCGATCCGCCGCTCGCGCGCGGCCTGCCGGTGGTCGTCGAGAACGTGAACGGCCTGACGCTGATCGTGCGCCCGGCCGAGGAGTGGGAGGTGGCCCCGTGATCGAGGCGCTGTTGGTGACCGTCGTGTGCGTGTTGGCGATGCTGCTCGTGCTGGCGGCGGCGTCGGTGCGTGTGCTGCGCGAGTACGAGCGCGCGGTCGTGTTCCGGCTCGGGCGGGTGATCGACACCAAGGGCCCGGGCCTGGTCCTGCTCGTGCCCGCGATCGACCGGATGGTGCGCATCTCGCTGCGCACCGTGACGCTGAACGTCCCGCCGCAGGACGTCATCACCCACGACAACGTCCCGGTGCGCGTGGACGCCGTCGTCTACTTCCGCGTCGTCGACCCCAAGTGCGCCGTCGTCCAGGTCGAGAGCTTCCTGAAGGCGACGTCCCAGATCGCGCAGACGACATTGCGGTCTGTGCTGGGCAAGGCCGACCTCGACTCGCTGCTCGCCGAGCGCGAGACGCTCAACGAGGAGCTGCAGAAGATCATCGACGAGCAGACCGAGCCGTGGGGCGTGAAGGTGACCACGGTCGAGATCAAGGACGTCGGCATCCCCCCGGCGATGCAGCACGCCATGGCCCGCCAGGCGCAGGCCGAGCGCGAGCGGCGCGCGAAGATCATCAACGCCGAGGGCGAGTTCCAGGCCGCGGCGCGACTGGGCGAGGCCGCGGACGTGATCTCGAAGAACCCGACGACGATCCAACTGCGCTACCTGCAGACGATCAGCGAGATCGGCAAGGACAACTCGACGGTCGTGTTCCCGCTGCCGATGGACCTCATCAAGCCGCTGCTGGAGGCCGGCCGGCCGGAGCTGCCGCGCGGCAACGAAGCCTCACCACTTGTGAACGGACAGCCATCGGAGCACGCGCGCTCGTAACATTCGGCGCGCACAATGGACCTACTCGAATATCAGGGCAAGCAGCTGTTCGCCCGCCATGGGGTGCCGGTGCCCAGCGGCGCCCCCGCCACCACCGTCGAGGAGGCCGTCGCGGCGGCCGACGAGATCGGGTATCCCTGCGTCGTCAAGGCGCAGGTGCAGATCGGCGGCCGCGGGAAGGCCGGCGGCATCAAGGTGGCGCAGAACCGCCAAGAGGCCGAGGAGCACGCGAAGAACATCCTCGGGATGGACATCCGCGGGCACACGGTGCACGAGGTGTGGATCGAGGCGGCGTCCGAGATCGCGGCGGAGTACTACGCGAGCATCGTCTTCGACCGCAGTGCCAAGCGCCCGCTGGTCATGCTCTCCACCCAGGGCGGCATGGACATCGAGGAGGTGGCGGAGAAGGACCCGAAGGCCATCGCGCGCCTGCACGTGGACCCGCTGCTCGGCTTCCAGGACTTCCACGCGCGCCGGCTCGCGTACGAGGCCGGCGTGGACGCCGACGTCGTCCGCCCGCTCGGCGCGCTGCTGACCAAGCTCTACACCGCCTTCGTCGAGGAGGAGGCGATGCTGGTCGAGGTCAACCCGCTGATCGTGACCGCCGACCGCAACGTCGCCGCGCTGGACGCGAAGGTCACGCTCGACGGCAACAGCCTCTTCCGCCACCCGGACAACGCCGCGCTGCGCAACACGGCGGCCGAGGACGAGCAGGAGCGGATGGCGCGCGAGCGCGGGCTCACGTTCGTCAAGCTCGACGGCAACGTCGGCATCCTCGGCAACGGCGCCGGCCTCGTGATGTCGACGCTCGACGTCGTCGACCAGGCCGGCGGCCAGCCCGCGAACTTCCTCGACGCGGGCGGCGGATCGAAGGCCGAGGCGATCACGCAGGCCGTCGAAGTCATCCTCTCCAACCCGAACGTCACCGCCGTCCTGTTCAACATCTTCGGCGGCATCACGCGCTGCGACGAGGTCGCGCGCGGGCTGATCGAGGCGTTCGACCAGATCAAGCCGACCGTGCCGTTCGTGGTCCGCCTCGACGGCACCAACGACAAGGAGGGCCGGCAGCTGCTCGCCGACGCGAACCTCCCCAATGTCCATACGGAGGCGACGATGCTCGGCGCCGCGAAGAAGGTCGTGGAGCTGGCTGGCTGATGGCGATCCTGGTCACCAACGACACGAAGCTGTGCGTCTCCGGCATCACCGGCCGTGAGGGCACCTTCCACACGCTCAACAACCGCAACTACGGGACGAACGTCGTCTCCGGCGTCACGCCCGGCAAGGGCGGCCAGGACGTCGAGGGCATCCCGGTGTTCAACACGTTCCACGACGCGGTCAGCGAGACCGGCGCGAACACGGCGATGATCTTCGTCCCGCCGCGTTTCGCCGCCGACTCGATCCTCGAGGCCGAGGACGCCGGCATCAGCCTGATCATCGCGATCACCGAGGGCATCCCCGCCCACGACGAGCTGCGCGTCTACAACCACCTCGCCAAGAACCCGAACGTGCGCCTGGTCGGCCCGAACTGCCCGGGCATCCTGTCGCCGGGCAAGGCCAACGTCGGCATCATCCCGGCCGCGTTCTTCTCCGAGGGCAACGTCGGCGTCGTGAGCCGCTCCGGCACGCTGACCTACCAGATCGGCAACGAGCTGGCCCAGGCCGGCTTCGGCAACTCGAGCATCGTCGGCATCGGCGGCGACCCGGTCCCCGGGTCGAGCTTCATCGACATCATCGCCGAGTTCGAGGCCGATCCCGAGACCGAGCTGATCGTGATGGCGGGCGAGATCGGCGGCTCCGCCGAGGAGGAGGCGGCCGAGTTCATCAAGGCCAACGTCTCCAAGCCGGTCGTCGCCTACATCGCGGGGTTCACCGCACCGCCCGGTAAGACGATGGGCCACGCCGGCGCGATCGTCTCCGGCACCGCCGGCACCGCCAAGGCCAAGCAGGAGGCGCTGGAGGCCAACGGCGTCCGCGTCGGCCGCACGCCCACCGAAGTCGCGCAGATCGCGGCCGAGATCGCAGGCTCGCTGAAGTCGGCGTAGAACCACCTGGCGCGGCGGGGGCGCATCCTTTGCCCCCGCCACGCGTTGTAACCGCCCGGTGGGGCTGCCGCCCCCCCGAGACCCCCCCGCTCCACGATGCCCCGCTTCCTTCTCGCCCTCGCCCTCCTGCTCGCCCTTCCCGCGCCCGCGTTCGCCGCTGCCGGTGACCCGGACACGGACTTCGGCCGGCGCGGAACGGTGACGCTGAAGGCCACCGACGCCGACGCGGTCGGCTTCGCGGTCAAGGTCATCTCCGGCAACCGCGTGCTCGCGGGCGGGTCCGCGGCGGGCCAGCTGGTCGTGCTCAAGCTGCGCGCGTCCGGCTCGCTGGACAGCACGTTCGGCACGCGCGGGCAGGTCGTCCCGGCGCTGCCGGGCACGTCGCTGGACGGCGTGAAGGGCATCGAGACCGTGCGGGACGGGCGCGTCGTCGCGTCCGGCACGTTGCGGCTCGCAGACGGCTCGACGCGCTTCGTGACGCTGCGGCTGCTGCCGAGCGGTGAGATCGACCCGAGCTACGGCGCCGGCCAGGGGTACGTGCTCAGCGGCCCGAACGACGCCGTCCTGCACGCGATGACGATGAACCGCGACGGCGTCGTCTACCTCGGGGGCGAGAGCAACGGCGCGCCGTTCATCATGCGCCTGCTCGGCGACGGCACGGTCGACCCCGCCTTCGCCAACCCCGCGCTCGGCCTGACCGGCCGCGTGACGGGCCTGCTGATCCGCCCCGACGGCACGCTCACCTACACGGTCGCCACCGGCGCCGCGGCCTTCACCGTCGTGCGCCTGAACGCCGCCGGCACGCTCGACCCCGCCTGGGGCGGCACCGGCGTCGTCACCCACGTGCTCAGTTCCGGCACCGGGCCGGACGTCGGCGCGATGGCCGTGCGCCAGGGCTCGGCCACCACGACGCTCGTCGCCGGCACGGACACCACCGCCGCCGGCACCGCCCGCGGCGCCGTCGTCCGCCTGAATGCCGACGGTTCACTCGACACGGCGTTCGGCTCCGACGGCATCACGCGGATCTCCCGCTCGGGCCGCGACCTCCACGTCACGTCGATGGTGCGCGACCGCTCCGGCCGCATCCTCGTCGCCGGCACCGGCCGCACGCCCGACTCGCTGCTCGTCCGCCTGCGCGCCAACGGCGCCCGCGACGCGCGCTTCGGCAACGGCGGCCTCACCTTCCCCGTGCTCGGCGCCCCGCCCGGCGGCACGCCCGTCTTCACGCGCTTGGACGCGATCGACGTCGCGGGCAGCAAGGCCGTCGTCGTCGGCTCCGCGGCCGGCCCGGGCCGGCTCGTCCGCAGCATCAACGGCACCACTTACACGGGCCGCTTCGCGCTCACCGTGACGCGATTCGACTGACCCGCTCGTGCAGCCACGGCACGTGCGGCTCGTGCTCGGGCTTCATCAGCACTGAGCGCAGCACGCGCGCGCCGTCGGCGTCGAGCTCGACGTCCGGATGCGCGGCGGCGAACGCGTCACGGCCGATCCGCAGCGTGGAGAGGAACACCGGATCCTCCTCCGTCATGCCGGCCTGCAGCACCTGCTCACTCGCCGCGTCGATCTCCGACGCGCGCGACCGCGTCGGGAAGTAGGTGAGGATGTCGAGCTCGGGCTCGCGGTGGAGCGTGAGCGCGTCCGAGCCGCGGATCAGCTCCGCCCACGCGCGCGCGGCGCGCACGCCCGCGGAGAGGATCGGCGCGAGGTCGAGCGAGCGCAGCGTCAGCCACAGCGCCGCCGCCGCGGCGCCCGCGCGCGAGCACTCCAGCGAGATCTCGCCCAGGTGCAGCTCGGCCGAGGTGAAGTACGTGTACGGCGAGTCGTGCTTGTACAGGCGCCCGACGCCCGGGTCGCGGAACAGGATCGCGCCGCACCCGTAGGGCTGCAGCCCGTGTTTGTGCGGGTCCACCACCACGCTGTCCGCGCGCGCGATGGCGCGGAACGGCTCTCCGTCGATCAGCCCGGAATCGGCCAGCAGCGCGAAGAAGCCGCCGTAGGCCGCGTCGACGTGCACGCGCACGCCGTACTGCTCGCGGAACGTGACGGCGCGGGCGACGTCGTCCAGCGTGCCGGTCCCGGTCGTCCCCGCCGTCACCACCACGGTGCCCACGCGCCCCTCGCGGCACAGCGCCTCGACCGCGTCCAGGTCGATCCGTCCCTGCACGTCCGCGGGCGCCTCCAGCCCGGTCACGCCCAGCACGGCGCACATGCGCGAGTGCGTGTAGTGCGCGTTCGCCCCGTACACCACCGCCTTGCCCGGGTGCAGCTCACGCGCCACCCACAGCGCTTCGAGGTTCGCGATCGTGCCCGAGGAGGTGAGGTGCCCGAGCGTGTCGTCCGGGAAGCCGAACATGCGCGCCAGCCACGCGACCACCTCGACCTCCATCGCGGACGTCGCCGGCCCGCCGTCCAGCGCATGGTTGTTGGCGTTCACGTGCAGCGCCGCGGTGTAGGCAGCGATGGCCACGGGGTGCGGCGGCTTGAGCATCTGCCCCGCGTAGCGCGGGTGATGGAACGGATAGCTCGTCCCCATGCGCTCGACGAACTCGCCCCAGGCGGCCTCGAACCGCGCGGCGTCGGGCTGCAGGGCGGGATGCGACGGAGCCGGCTCCCGCCAGCTCGTGACAGCGTCGCGGGCACGATCGAGAAAATCCACGGTGCGAAAAATATCCGCGAGGGGGGAAGGTCCGTCACATCACGCCCGCTCGCCTCGTGACGCCGACATGACCCGCATCCTCCCCACCCTCCTGCTGACCACCACCCTGGCCGTCGGCGGCGTCACGCCCGCCGTCGCGGCGGACAAGACCGGCGTCCGAGCGGTCTGCGCCGAGTCCACCTACGTCATGCACAAGCCCGGCAAGACCGTGACCGGCACCCTGTTCAAGGACCAGAAGATCCGCGTGACCCGCTACAGCCCTTCCGGCCGGTGGGCCTATGGCGACGCCCGCGGCAACGCGAAGCGCAAGGGTTGGGTCAAGACCGCCGATCTCTGCCGGTAGGCTCCGCCGGTGAACCCCGCTCTGCGCCTGCGCTCGGACGACCACCTGGTCCGGCTGTTCCGCGCGGGGCGGGAGGACGCCTTCGAGGCGATCCACGACCGCCACGCGCGGCGCCTGCACGCCGCCGCCGCCCGCGCGCTGCGCACCCACGGGGGCGACCCGGAGGGCATCGTCCAGGAGGCGTTCATCCGCGCCCACCGGGCGCTCCGCGGTGAGCGCGCGCCGGCGGAGCTCAAGCCGTGGCTGCACCGCATCGTGCGCAACCTCTGCATCGACGAGCTGCGGCGCACGCGAGCCGTCTCGCTCGACGATGACGACGACGAGATCCAGGTGCCGGCGGGCGAGGACGTCTACTCGACGCTCAGCCGCCGCCACGAGTTGCGCGGCCTGATCGACGACCTCGCGGACCTGCCCGAGCAGCAGCGCGCCGCCCTGCTCATGCGCGAGCTCGACGGGCTGACCCACGACGAGGTCGCGAGCGTGCTCGAGATCACACCCCAGGCATCACGCCAGCTCGTCATGCGCGCCCGCACCAGGCTCAACGCCGCCGCTGAGGCGCGCGACGCCGCCTGCGGCGACATCCGCGACGACCTGCTTGTCGCGCACGACGAGAAGCGCCGGCCGTCCGAGCACGCGCTGCGCCACGTCCGCGGGTGCTCCGCGTGCGCCGAGTTCCGCGCGAACCTGAAGGCCACGCGCAGCCGCCTGCGCGTGCTGGTCCCGCCGATCGGCTTCGGCCCGCTCGGAGGTCTGTTGTCCGGCCTCGGCGGTGGCGGCGGCGTCGCCACCAAGGTCGTGGCCGGAGGCTGCTGCGCGGTGCTCGCCGCGGGCGGCGCGACGGCCTGGGTCGCCGGCCAGACCGAGGTCGTGCGCGACCGCGCTCCGGCCGCGGAGGGCGGCGGCCGGGCCCTCATCGGCACACCGATCCGCAAGGGCAGCGCCCTGCCGCCCGACGTGGCGATCGCGAAGCTGACGGTCGAGCTGCCCGCGCGACAGCGCACGTTCAAGCGGCTCAGCGCCCGCGTGAGCTGCCCCGCCGGGATGGTGGCCGCCGGGCTCGCCCAGCCGCGCACGCAGGACGGCAAGCTCGCGCTCGAGCACCTCGCGATGTACCAGATCTCCAAGGCCGACCACCGCCGTCTCGCCCGCGGCCGACCGTCGCGCACGACGGAGATCGAGTACGCGGCCCAGCGCCGGGACGCACCGCTCGTGATCAGCGTCGGCACGCTCTGTAAACGCCGCTAGGCTCCACGCCTATGGCCACGATCTCCTTCGCCCGTGGGGCGCCGTCGCTCGACATCGTCGACGTGGAGGGCCTCAAAGAGGCCTCCCGACTCGCCTTCGAGAACGACCCCGCCGGGACGACGGCGTACGGGACGAGCGTGGGCTACGTGCCGCTGCGCGAGTGGATCGCCGAGCAGCACGGCGTGGCCGTCGAGCAGGTGCTCGTCACCAACGGCTCGATGCAGGCCGACGCGTTCCTGTTCGAGTTGCTCGTGCAGCAGGGCGACGCGGTGATCGTCGAGAACCCGACCTACGACCGCACGCTGCTGAACCTGCGCGGCCGCGGCGCGGACGTGCGCATGGTCGACCTCGAGCCCGACGGCATCAGCATCGACGCGCTCAAGACGGTGCTCGGCGAGGCCGTGCACCCGAAGCTCGCCCACATCATCCCGAACTTCCAGAACCCCGCGGGCTACACGCTCTCGGCCGAGAAGCGCACGGCGCTGCTGGAGCTCGCGGTCGAGCACGACTTCACGATCTTCGAGGACGACCCGTACGTGGCGATCCGCTTCGAGGGCGAGTCGATCCCGACCATGCTCAGCCAGGACGACGCCGGCCGCGTCGTCTACGCGTCCTCGTTCAGCAAGACCGTCTGCCCGGGCATCCGCGTCGGCTACCTCGTCGGGCCGCAGGCCGTGATCAAGCAGATCCAGACGCTCGCCACCAACACCTACATCTCGCCGAACATGGTCGCGCAGTCGATCGTGAACCAGTTCGCACGCTCCGGGCGGATGGACGGCGCGATCGAGACGGTCAAGACGAACCTGAAGGCGCGCAAGGACGCGGTCGTGAACGCGCTCCAGCGGGAGATCCCCGACGCGACGTTCGCCAACCCGTCCGGCGGCTACTTCATGTGGGTCGAGCTGCCCGAGGGCGTCGACGTGGCCGAGCTCGAGAAGGCCGCGGCCCAGCGCGAGGTCCAGTTCGTCAAGGGCACCGACTTCGGCGGCGGCCCGAACACACTCCGCCTCGCCTACTCGGGCGTCACGCCGGAGCAGATCGATGAGGGCATCACCAAGCTCGCCGAGGCGCTCAAGAGCCTTGGAGTCGCAGCTTCATAGGTACGGCGACGACCCCTCGCAGTACGGCGTGCTGTACGGCGAGGGGCCGGTCGCGGTGGTCATCCACGGCGGCTTCTGGAAGGCCCAGTACGGGCTGGACCTGATGGACGACCTGTGCGCCGACCTGGCCGCGCGCGGGTGGGCGGCGTGGAACATCGAGTACCGCCGGCTCGGCAACGGCGGCGGCGTGCCGGAGACGCTCGACGACGTCTGCGCCGCGATCGAGTTCCTCGAGCACCTGCCCGTGGACCGCAGCCGCGTCGTGACGATCGGCCACAGCGCCGGCGGGCACCTGGCGGCCTACGCGGCCACGCGCGTGCGGGTGACCGGCGTCGTCTCCCAGGCCGGCGTGCTCGACCTGGCCCGGGCGCGCGAGCTGCGATTGTCGGACGGCGTCGTGGATCGCTTCCTGGGCGAGCACCCGACGTCGGTGGCCTCGCCGATCGAGCGCCTGCCGCTCGGCGTCCCCACGCTGCTCACCCACGGCGGGAAGGACGACATCGTGCCCGTGGAGATCTCACAGCGCTTCGCCGCCGCCTCCGGCGCAGCGCTGATCGTCGAGCCCGACGAGGACCACTTCGGCCACATCGACCCGGACAACCCGCTCTGGAAGGCGGTGCTGGCATGGCTGTGACGCGCGCCGACGCCCTCGCGCTGGACGCGAAGGACCCACTCGCGGCGTTCCGCGAGCGCTTCGTGATCGAGGACGAGCACAGGCTCTACCTCGACGGCAACTCGCTCGGCCGGCTGCCGAAGGGCACGCGTGAGCGGCTGCACCGGGTCATCGACGAGTGGGGCTCGGAGCTCGTCGGCGGCTGGCACGACTGGATCGACGCGCCCACCCGCACGGGCGACGCGCTCGCGGAAGTGATCGGCGCCGACCCCGGCACGGTGCTCGTCGCCGACAGCGTCACGGTCAACCTGTTCAAGCTCGTCAACGCGATCCTGGAGACGCAGCCCCATCTCCGAAAGCTGGCGACCGACCAGGACAACTTCCCCACGGACCGCTACGTGCTCGAGGGCATCGCCCGCGCCCGCGGCCTCGAGCTGGAGATCTTCGACGTCGACCCGCTGCTGGGCCCGCAGCCGTCCGACGTGCCGGAAGACGCGCTCACGGTGCTCTCGCACGTCGCCTACCGCAGCGGGGCGCTCGCCGACATGGCCGCGTTCCCGGACACGGTGATCTGGGACCTCAGCCACTCGGCCGGCGCGCTGCCCGTGGACCTGCGCGCGATCCGCTACGCCGTCGGCTGCACCTACAAGTACCTCAACGCCGGCCCGGGCGCGACGGGCTTCCTCTACGCGCGCGACCCCGACGCGCTGGTCACGCCGATCCAGGGCTGGTTCGGCCAGGCGCGCCAGTTCGAGATGGAGCGCCCGTACGAGCCCGCGCCCGGCATCACGCGCTTTCTCGCCGGCACGCCACCGATCCTCGTCCTCGCCGCGGTGGAGGAGGGCGCGCGGATCACCGCCGAGGCCGGTATCGAGGCCATCCGCGAGAAGTCGATCGCGCAGACCGAGTTGCTGATCGCGCTGCACGACCAGTGGCTGCAGGCGCTCGGCTTCACGCTCGGGACGCCGCGCGAGCCGCATCTGCGCGGCTCGCACGTCTCCCTCCGGCACGAGGAGGCCTGGCCGATCTGCAAGGCGCTGATCGAGCGCGCCGACGTCATCCCGGACTTCCGCGGCCCGGACTCCGTCCGGCTCGGCATCGCCCCGCTCTACACCCGCTTCGTCGACGTCTACGACGCGCTCGAACGCCTGCGGGACCTCGTCGAGCGCGGGGTGCACCGCGAGATCGACGTGGCCGTCTCGCGCGTGACCTAGGCCGACATGGCCTCTTCGGTGCGGCGCTGCAGCTCGGCCTCGTCCATGTCCTCGATGTGCGTGCAGATCATCCAGCGGTGGCCGTACGGGTCGCGCAGCGAACACGCGCGGTCGCCGTGGAAGGTGTCGTTGGGCGGCGTGACGGACGTCGCGCCCGCCGCCACCGCCCGGTCGTGCAGCGCGTCGCAGTCCTCGGTGTAGATCATCAGCGCCACCGGGACGGGCTCGTCACCCTTGGGCGCGACGGAGCCGTACTCCGGGAAGGCGTCGGAGACGCCGACGATCGAGGTGCCGATCTGCAGCTCGGAGTGCATGAGCTTGCCGCCCATCACGAGCTTGAGCCGGACCTGCGCGCCGAACGCGCGCTCGTAGAAGTCCAGCGCCTCGACGCCGCCTTCGACGGTGAGCTGGGGCGTGACGGTGTGAAATCCCTCGGGAATCGGCTTGACGGTCATTCCACGACCGTAGGCGCCGCTCAGCCGGCCGTATTGTAAGAACGCGCCAGGGCGTCCACGGCTGCCTGGCGCACGCCCTCGTCGAGGTCGGCGACGAGCCGGTCCCCCAGCGCGTCCGCCTGCCGCAACGCCTCGGTGCCGGCCTCCGTCAAAGTGACGACCGACCGTCGCCGGTCGGTCTCCGAGCGCTGACGGGCGACCATGCCGCGCCGTTCGAGCTCGTCGATCACCGGCACGATCTGCGCGGGCAACAGGCCGCAGAGCCCCGCGAGCTCCTGCTGGGAGGGCGGCGCGTCCTCGCTCAGCACCGCGAGGACGATGTACTGGCGCCCGCTCAGCCCGATCGCGGCCAGCGGGTCCTCGGCGCGGGCCATGATCTCGTTGCCCAGCTTCACGAGCAGCAGGGCCGACCGGCTGAGGGTTCCGCGGGACAGCATGTCCTCGCAGGGTAGAGTCTCGGAAAAATGATTCATGACTTGAATCATTCATCGTAGCGGCGTAAGGTGCGCCGCATGAACGTTCACGAAGAGAATGATTCACGCGCAAAATGGCTTGCACTCGCCGTGCTGGCCATCGCCCAATTCATGGTCGTCCTGGACGTGACGATCGTCAATGTCGCGCTCCCGGCCATCCAGACCGACCTCGGGTTCAGCGCCGAAGGGCTGCAGTGGGTGGTCAACGGCTACACGCTCGCGTTCGGCGGCCTCCTGCTGCTGGGCGGGCGGATGAGCGACATCCTCGGTCGCCGGCGCTTGTTCCTGATCGGGCTCGGGCTCTTCACGGCCGCCTCGCTGGCCGGCGGTTTCGCCACCTCCGACGGCCTGTTGATCGCCGCTCGCGCGGTCCAGGGGGTCGGCGCCGCCCTGCTGTCCCCGGCGGCGCTCGCGCTGCTCACGGTCACGTTCCCCGCCGGCCGTGAACGCAACATCGCGCTCGGCGTGTGGGGCGCGCTCGCCGGCATCGGCGGCACGCTCGGCGTGGTCGCCGGCGGCGTGCTGGTCGACTCGCTCGGCTGGGAGTGGATCTTCTTCGTCAACGTGCCGGTCGCCGCGCTGGCGATCGCGGCCACGCCGATGTTCATCACCGAGAGCCGGCGCGTGCAGGCGGACTCGAGCTTCGACGTCGCCGGCGCCGTGCTCGGCACCCTCGGCCTGCTCGCGGTGGTGGGCGGGGTCATCCGTACGGAGGCCGCGGGCTGGGGATCCGCGGAGGTGCTGAGCCTGTTCGCCGCGGGCATCGCGCTGCTCGCGGGGTTCGTCGCGGTCGAGGCGCGCGCCAAGGACCCGCTCGTCCCGCTGCGCCTGTTCCGCGTGCGCGGCCTGAGCGTCTCCGCGATCGCGCTCGCGCTCAACGGCGGCGCGTTCCTCGGCATGTTCTTCCTCACCGCGCTGTTCCTGCAGCAGGTGCACGGCGACTCCGCGCTGGAGGCCGGCGCGCACTTCGTCCCGATGGGCATCGCGGCCATCGCCTCCGCCGTCGTCGGCGCGCAGCTCGTCACCCGCTTCGGCACGCGCTCGGCCTACCTGGGCGGGACGACGGTCGGCGCCGTGGGCCTGCTCCTGCTCAGCCAGGCGGGCGCCGACTCCAGCTACGCGGGCGCGCTGCTGCCCGGCCTGATCGTCTTCGGCCTCGGCCTGCCGCTCGTCGGCGTGGCCAACCAGATCGCCGCCGTCGCCGAGGTCCCGCACGAGGACGCGGGCGCGGCGTCGGGCGTCATCACCGCCGCGTTCCAGGTCGGCGGTGCGATCGGCCTCGCGCTCATCTCCACGGCCGCCACCACCCGCACCGGCGACGCGCTCGCGGCCGGCGCCGCCCAGGCCGACGCGCTGGCGCAGGGGTTCGAGCGCGGGATGATGATCGCCGCGGGGCTGGCGATCGCGAACCTCGTCGTGGGCCTCATCCGCGCGCCCCGTATCCAGCCCGACGCGGCGATGGTGGCGGAAGCTAGCGTCTGAGTTACATTCGGAACGTGCTCAACGTGGATCGGCGCGGCATCGTGAACCCGGAGGAGGCGGGTCGCCACTACCGCCTCACCCGGGTGCCGCCGTCCGCCGACCTCGCCCACCTGGTCGAGCGCCACTGGATGGTCGAGTGGGACCTGGACGAGCCGTACACGGCGCAGATCGTCACCCACCCGAGCGTCAACATCGCCTTTCAGGACCCGCCGACGATCCACGGCGTCTTCACCGGCCGCTTCGACCGCGAGCTGACCGGGTCAGGCCGCGTGATCGCGACCAAGTTCCGCCCCGGCGGGTTCCACGCCTTCCACCCCGTCCCCGCGCACACGCTGACGAACCAGGTCATCCTCGCCGACACCGTCTTCAGCCGCCCGCGGCCGCGAACGTTCGCCGAGATCGAAGACGTGCTGCGCGCGCACGGCTGGACCGACGACCCGCGCATCGACGAGATCGTCGCGCTCCACAGCGCGATGCTGGACGACCCGGCGATCACCCGGGTCGAGCACCTGTGCGCGCACGCCGGCTACTCCAAGCGCACGCTCCAACGGCTGTTCCGCGAGTACGTCGGCGTCACGCCGAAGTGGGTGCTCGACCGCATCCGCCTGCACGAAGCCGCCGAGCGGATGGCGGACGGCGAAGCGGACTGGGCAAGCCTGGCGCTCGACCTCGGCTTCTTCGACCAGGCGCACTTCATCAAGGCGTTCAAGGCGGTCGTCGGCCGCTCGCCCGCCGCCTACAGCGCGGCTTCGACCGTGGGGAAGGTCGGGTAGGTCTTGTCGAGCCCCGTGATCTTCAGCATGCGGGCGATCGAGGAGTCCGGCGCGATCACGAGCCTGAGCGACAGCTGGCGCGACCGCAGCTCGTCCCCGAGCGAGAACATCAGGTTGATGCCGGCGCTGTCCAGGTAGGTCGTGGGCGTGAGGTCCACGACCAGCACCGACGACTGGTTGGTCACCAGTCCGCGCACCGCGGCGCCGACCTCGGCGACGTTGGAGGCATCGATCTCGCCCGTCACGACGGCGACCGGGAAGTCGCCGTGCCATTCGACGTCCACGCGCGCAAGCTCGCTCACGCCGCCTCCCGCCCCAGCGTCCGCCGCAGCTCCACGCGTGTGCCCTCCTCGTCCTGGGTTACGTCCACCGATTCCATCAAGGCCCGCATCATCGAGATTCCGCGCCCGCGATGCGTTCCGCGTGGCTCGCGCCAGCTTCCGCGGTCACGGATCTGGAAGCAGATCTGCCCGTTCTCGCAGCTCCCGATGACCTCGTAAGTGGCGTCCCCGGGCGCGTACGCGTGCTCGACGGCGTTCGCGGCGGCCTCCTGCACGGACACGATGATGTCGTAGATCTCGTCCTCGGCCGCACCCCAGCGCCCCAGCCAGCGGCGCAGCAACGGGCGCATGGTCGGCAGCGTGTCGGCCGTTGCGGGCCATGTGGTGCGCAGCGTGTCCGGCAGCAGCTCCAGCCGGGCGCCGAGCACGGCGACGTCGTCGTCGGCCGCCGTGCCCCGCACCGCGCCCTCGGCGATGTTGAGGCACAGATCGCTGAGGTCGTCGGAGACCTCCACCAGCGCGCGCAGCCGTTCGAGCCCCGCCTCCACGCCCTCGCCGCGGACCTCCACGGCGCCGTCGGTCGCGAGCAGCAGGACGCTTCCGGCCGGGAACTCGAACGTCGCCTCGGGGAACGTCGCCGCGACGGACACGCCCAGCGGCGGGCCACCCTCGACCGCCAGCACGACCGTCTCGCCGGCGGGACCGCGCATGATCGGCGGCAGGTGACCCGCGCTCACGAGCGTCGCCCGCTCGCGCTCGAGGTCGACCACCGCGTAGGACAGCGTGGTCATCTCGTGCTGGCCGAGCGTGAGCAGCAGCCGGTTGAGCCGGTCGACGACGCCGGCGGGTGGGTGCCCATCGAGCGCGTAGGCGCGCAGGCCGGTGCGCATCTGGGCCATCATGGCCGCGGCGCCGATGCCGTGGCCCATCACGTCGCCGACCACGAGCGCGATCGCGCCGCGGCCGAGTGTGAACGCGTCGTACCAGTCGCCGCCGATGCCGCCGCGCCGCACGGCGGGGCGGTAGCGCGCGGCGAGCTCCAGGCCGGGCACGCTCGGCAGCTCTTCCGGCACGAGGCTGCGCTGCAGCATCTCCACCACGCCGCGCTGGTGGAAGGAGCGCGCGCGCTCGATCGCGGTCGCGGCGCGGTCGGCCGCCAGCTGCAGCAGGTCGGCGTCGGCGCTGTCGAACATCCGCGGCGTGAGCGTGCCGACGTGCAACACGCCGATCACGACGTCGGCGACGAACAGCGGGACGCCGAGCATCGAGCGGATGCGCTTCTCGCGCAGGATCGGGTTGAGGATGTCGGCGTGGTCGACGTCCTCGATGAAGATCGCGCGCCGCTCCGCCGCGATCCGGCCCGCGAAGCCGCCGCCGACCGGGATCCGGACCCCCTGCTCGACCTCCTCCTCGATGCCCTTGGCGGCGGTCGCGACGAGCCACTCGCCGCTCTCGTCGAGCAGCAGGAACGCGGCCGTGTCGGTGCCCAGGATCTCGGCGATCCGCTCCAGCAGCTCGTTGAGCAGCTGGTCCAGCGGCAGATAGGCGAGCGCGACGTCGGCGACGCGCTGAAGAGCCCGCAGCTTGTGCAGTTCGTCGTGCTGGGACGGCACCGCCCGGAGACTTTACGGGGAGAAGACCAGCACGATGTACACGAAGAACACGAGCAGGTGCACGGCGCCCTCGAGCACGGTCGTGCGCGGGCCGGAGAAGGTGACCACGCTGAGCAGCAACGTGAGCGCGACGAGCACCATCCCGGTCGGGTCGAGCCCGAGGATGACCTGCTCGCCCGTGATCAGGCCGATCGTCAGGACGGCGGGAAGCGTGAGGCCGAGCGTGGACAGGCAGGCGCCGAGGCAGAGGTTCACCGTCCGCTGCAGCTGGTTCTTGCGGGCCGCCTTGAGCGCACTGATGCCCTCGGGCGTGAACACGATCAGCGCGATCAGCACGCCGCTGAGCGCGATCGGCGCCCCCAGCGCCTTGATCTCGGCCGTGACGACCTTGTCCAGGCTCTTGGACAGCAGCACGATCGGAAGCGCCGCGGCGAGCAGCAGCGCCACCCACTTGGCGATCGTGCGCGCGTTGAGCTCCTCGGGCTCGTGCTCGTCGGACGCGCCGTGCATGAACAGGTCGCGGTGCCGGCCGGTCTGGATGCGCAGGAAGAAGACGTAGAGGACGATCGTCGCCGCCGCGAACAGGACCGCCTGCGTCGTCGACAGCGTCGGCGCGTCGGTCGAGGTGGTGACCGACGGCAGGATCAGCGCGATTACGCCCAGCGGAATGATCACGCTCAGGAACGCGGACGCGCCCGGGAGGCTGTAGTCCTGCTCGTGGTGCTTGAGGCCGCCGATCACGAGCGACAGGCCGATCACGCCGTTGAGCACGATCATCATCACCGCGAACATCGTGTCCCGGCCGACGGTGGGCGCGTCGCCGCCGAGCATCACCGCGCTGATCAGCATCACCTCGATGCCGACGATGCTCAGCGTCAGGATCAGCGTGCCGAACGGCTCGCCGAGCATCTCCGCCAGGTGGTCGGCGGCGACGATCACGCCGTACGCGCACCACAGGATCACGGCCAGCAGCCAGACCAGGAACAGCGTCGCGATCGGGACCGAGTCCAAGTTGGACTTCGAGAGCAGGTCGTCCCCGAAGAGCTGGAAGGCGATGACGGTGCCCCAGCCGGCGATCAGATGCTTCATGCGAGCTCGCCGAACGTCGCGGCCACGATGTCCCAGTCGCTCGTCGGCTCCGTGTCCTCGGTCGGGCGCGGGACGAACGCCGTGCGCAGGCCGACCGCGCGCGCCGCGGCCAGGTCGTCGTTGTGCGCGGCGACCATGCAGACCTCGTCGTACGGGAGGCCGAGCGCGTCGGCGCTGGCCCGGTACACGCGCGGGTCGGGCTTGTACGCGCGCGCGATCTCGGCGCCGAGGATGGCGTCCCACGGCAGCTTCGCGTACTTGGCGAGGTTCACGGACTGGGCGATGTGGCCGTTCGAGCAGGGCGCGATGATGTGGGTCTCCTTGAGGGCGGTGAGGCCGGCGACGACGTCCGGCCACGGGTCGAGCCGGTGCCAGGCGCGGACGAGCGTCTCGCGGTAGCGGTTGGGAAGATCGCTACCCAGCTCCCTCAAGACCTGGTCAAGCCCGATCCGGTGCAGCACGTCGAGGTTCACCCACGGGCGCGCGCCGCTGCGCACGGTCTCCAGCTGCGGCTGGTACTGCGCCCGCCACAGGTCCGCCGCCTGTTCCGGGAGCCCGAACCGCGCGCAGTGCCGGATCATGCTGCCGCGCCAGTCGACCGTCGTGCCGAACACGTCGAAGATCAGCGCCTTCACAAGCTGCATACTGACGCGTGATGGATGCGCGGCTGCTGACGGGTGCGGACTTCTGGTCGCTGCGGGAGGCGCCGGAGCTGGGCCTGCGGCGGCTCGTGGTGTCCGACGGCCCGGCGGGTGTGCGGGGAGAGACCTGGGATGAGCGCTCCCCGTCCGCGAACGTGCCGGCGCCGACCGCTCTGGCGGCGACGTGGGACGTCGCGCGGGTGGAGCGCGTCGCGCGGCTGCTCGCGTTCGAGTGCCGCCGCAAGGGCGTGGACGTGCTGCTCGCGCCGACCGTCAATCTGCATCGCACGCCGTACGGCGGACGCCATTTCGAGTGCTTCTCCGAGGACCCGTACCTGACGGCGGCGCTGGGCGTCGCCTTCGTGCGCGGGCTGCAGCAGGAGGGCGTCGGCGCGACCGTCAAGCACTTCGTCGCCAATGACAGCGAGACCGAGCGCTTCACGCTGGACGCCCACGTCGACGAGCGCGTGCTGCGCGAGCTGTACCTGCTGCCGTTCGAGCTGATCGTGGCCGCCGACCCGTGGGCGATCATGGCCGCCTACAACCGCGTGAACGGGACGACGATGACCGAGTCGCCGCTGATCGCGGACGTGCTGCGCGGCGAGTGGGGCTACGCCGGCGTCGTGATGTCCGACTGGGGCGCGACCCGCAGCGCCGACGCGCTGGTCGACCTCGCGATGCCCGGCCCGGACTCGCCGCTGGATCCGCCCGACGTGGACGTGCGCGTCGGGCGCCTCGTCGAGCTCGCGCGACGGACCTCGAAGCATGAGGCCACGCCCTGGTCCGAGGCCGAGATCGCCACCGAGCTGCGCGCGGCCGCGGCCGCCGGCTTCGTGCTCGCGCGCAACCACGGCGCGCTGCTCCCCCTCACCGGCAGCTCGCTGCGCCGCGTCGCCGTGATTGGCCCGAACGCGCGCGAGGCGCGGACGCTCGGCGGCGGAAGCGCGACCGTCTACCCCACGTACGCGGTCTCGCCGCTCGACGGCCTGCGCGCCGCGCTCCCGCACGCGGAGGTCACGTACGCGCCAGGGGTCAAGGCGCACACGCGGCTGCCGGTGGCGAAGGTGTCCGTCACGCTGAACGGCACCGAGCAGCGCGAGACCGGCGAGTTCATCTGGTTCGGCGAGCCGCGCACGGTGGAGCTGCGGACCACGATCACGGCCGAGGTCGCGGGCGAGCACGTGATCGGCGTGTCGGGCGCGGGCCGCTTCACCCTCACGCTCGACGGCGAGATCGCGTTCGACGAGACGCTCGCGCTCGGCGACGACGCCGACCCCGGCGAGCTGCTGTTCGCGCCGCCCCAGCACGGCGTGCCGGTCAGGCTCGCCGCCAACCAGGCCGTCGACGTGGCGCTGCGCGCGGAGGGCGTGACGTCCTTCCAGCTCAACCACGACCCGCCGTTCCCGGACACGGCGATGGACGACGCCGTCGCGCTCGCGCGTGACGCGGACCTGGTCGTGCTCGTCGTCGGCACCACCGCGGAGGTCGAGAGCGAGGGCTTCGACCGATCCTCGCTCGCGCTGCCGGGCGCGCAGGACGAGCTCGTCGCGCGCGTGACCGACGCCAATCCCAAGACGGTCGTGGTCGTCAACGCGGGCGCGCCCGTGCTGATGCCATGGATCCAGCAGGCACCCGCCGTCCTGCTCACCTGGTTCGCAGGCCAGGAGGCCGGCAACGCGATCGCCGACGTCATCCTCGGCGCCGCCGAGCCGGGCGGCCGGCTGCCCACCACCTGGCCCGCGACCGAGGAAGGTCTGCCGCGCGTGCAGCCGGTCGACGGCGTGCTCGAGTACACCGAGGGCCTGAAGGTCGGCTACCGGGGAGACGCCGAGCCGCTGTTCCCGTTCGGCCACGGCCTCGGCTACACGAGCTGGCAGTACCTCGCGATGGACGGCACCCGAGTACGCCTGGCCAACACCGGCACCCGCCGCGGCCGCGAGGTCGTCCAGGTCTACGCCTCCCGCCCCGACAGCGCGATCGAACGCCCGTCGCGCTGGCTCGCCGGCTTCGCGGTCGTCGAGGCCGACGCCGGCGAGGAGGTCATCGTCGAAGTCCCGCTCTCCCCGCGCGCCTTCGACCACTGGGCCGACGGCGCGTGGCAGCGCGAGCCCGGCGCGTTCGTCCTCGAAGCCGGCCGCTCGGTCGCGGACCTGAAGCTGTCGAGCCCGTGGAGCTGAGACAGCTCGAGTACTTCGCCGCGGTCGCGCGCCACCGGCACTTCACGCGCGCGGCGGAGGCGCTCTACGTCACCCAGCCGGCGCTCTCGCAGCAGGTGCGCCGGCTCGAGGCCGAGCTCGGGCTGCAGCTGTTCCGGCGCACGTCCAGGGGTGTCGAGCTGACCGCCGCGGGCGAGGACCTGCTGGCACACGCCGAGCGCATCCTCGGCGAGGTCGCTCAGGCGCGCGCCGACATGGACCGCCACACGGGCGCCTCCCGCGGCGTCGTCCGGGTCGCCACGACCGCCGCCGACGCGCCGCGGTTGCCCGCCGCCCTGGCCGCGTTCCACCACGAGCACCCGCACATCCAGATCGCGCTGCGACAGGGATCGGCCGCCGAGCTGGTCGCGCTGACGCAGGCCGGCACCGTCGACGTGGCCGTGCTCGCCCTGACCGGGACGCCGCCCGGCGTGACGGTCGCGCCGCTCACGGACGAGCCGCTGCGCGCCGCACTGCCCGTCGACGACGAGCTCGCGGGCACGACCATCGCGCTCGAGGAGCTGCGCGGCCGCCCGTTCATCCTCGCCGAGCCGGGCACCGCGCTGCGCGACACGGTCCTGCAGGCGACCCAGCGCGCCGGCTTCAGTCCGCTGCCGCTGTTCGAGGTCGGCGACCCGGCGACGGTCCGCTTCCTGGTCAAGGAAGGGCTCGGCGTGGGGCTCGTGCCGGCGAGCTGGCTGGAGCGGCCCGGCCCGGTCGTCGGTGCGGCGGATCTGCGCGACCCGCCGCGTCACCGGCTGTCGCTGCTCACGCCCTCGGCGGGCGCCTCACCGGCCGGCCGGCTGCTGCTCGAGCGCCTCGCGGAGCTCTGACTCCAGGCGCTTGCGTGGGCGCGCGCCCACGAGGTTGGCGATCGGCGCACCGCCGCGGAACAGCATGAAGGTGGGCATGCCGAGCACGCCGTACTCGACCGCCAGCTCCTGCTCGGCGTCGACATCGACGCTGACGATCTTCAGATCGTCGCGCTCGCCCGCCATGTCTTCGAGGATCGGCGACATCACGCGGCACGGTGGGCACCACGTCGCCCAGAAGTCGACGAGGACGGGCTTGTCCGCCTCCAGGACCTCGGCGGTGAAGGTGTCAGTGGTCACGGGGTTCAAGGCCATGCTCGAACCATGGCCCCGCACCCCGGACTTCCCAAGTCGGATCCGTTATCAGCGCCCGTAGCGTTCCTTACCGAGCACGAGCTGCTCGGGAAGGGCGATGCGCGGCGGCGGTGACGGATCGGCGAGCACCGAGACGGTCTCGGCCACGGAACGCGTCAACGAGCCCTCGCGCCCGTCGAGCACGAATGTCACCTGCTCGTCGTCGACCGCGGTGATCTCGCCCGCGTGCCCCGGCTCCAGGCCCTCGGCCTTGAACAGGTGCAGCAGGTCCTCGGCCTCGTTCTCGAAGCGCAGGATCGTGATCTTGGCGCCGACCTCGCAGTCCCCGAGCGGGACGCCCTCGATGCGGGTCCCCGGCTCGATCGGATGGCCGTGTGGGCACGTCTTCGCGTCCCCGATCGCGGCCATCATGCGCGCCTCGAGGTTCGGGGACATCGCATGCTCGAGCCGCTCGGCCTCCTCGTGCACGTCGTCCCACGGGATCTTGAGCACGTCGGTGAGGAAGCGCTCGATCAGCCGGTGGCGGCGCACGACCTGCTGCGCCTGCTCGAGCCCGTCGTCGGTGAACGAGATCGACTTGTCGGCTCCGCGCGTGATGTAGCCGTCGCGCTCCAGGCGTCCGACCATCTCGTGCACGGTGGGCGCGGACAGCTGCATGGCACGCGCGACGTTCGCGCCCGTCATCGGCAGGCCCGCCTCGTGGAGCCAGAAGATGGTCTGGAGATATTCCTCTTCGGCAACGGTCGCGTCGGCCATGCCGTTGATCGTATCCGCCTCAGGCGAGCGCCTTCTCCGCCAGTTCCATGAAGGCGCGTGTGGAGGGGGACAGACGAGCATTCCGGCGCGTGATGAACGCGTAGGTCTCGAACAGAGGCGGATCGAACGCCACCTGGTGCAGCTTGCGGGCACGCAACATCGAGGGCAAGCCGACGGTGTCGCCGAGCCCCCGTGCCGCCAGGTCGAAGGCCGCGGTCATGTATTCGACCTCGATCACCGGCTCGACCCGCACGCCGGCCACCTGCGCCCGCTCCCGCAGCTGCACGCGGGTCGGGTCCTGCGCCGCCCAACGGGCGTCATACAGGATCAACGGCGCGTCCGCGAGCCGCTCGATCGTGATCGGCTCGCGCGTGCGCTCGGGGTCGGCGGACATGTAGAACAGCTCCTCGCTGCGGGCCGGCCGCACCTCCAGCCCGCGGTCCTCGATCGGCAGGATCACGAGGCCGGCCTCCAGATGCCCGTCGCGCACCGCGTCGGCCACCTCGGCCGAGTTCTGGCCGATCGCCCGCACGCGGACGTCCGGGTACTTGGCCCGGAAGCGCGCGATCAGCCCGACCAGGACGGAGTGGTGGGCGCCGCCGAAGAACCCGAACGCGACCGTCCCGCTCACGAGCGTGCGGACCTCGCGCACCGACTCGACCGCCTCCTGCGCCTCGGCCAACACCCGCTCCGCGTGCGGCACGAACAGCCGCCCGGCGTCCGTGAGCTCGACCCCGCGCCCGGCCCGCATGAACAGCGGGACGCCGAGCTCCGCCTCCAGCCGGCGGATCTGCTCCGACATGCTCGGCTGCGCCATCGTCAGCGCGTGTGCAGCCGCCGAGAAGCTCTTGTGCTCGGCCGCGGCGAGAAAGTACTCGAGCTGTTCCAGTCTCATAGGTGATCCCTATGTATCCCAGAGTCAATCAAGCCTACAACAATGGGGCACAAGGTCCGATACTAGGGGCATGATCGCTCTCGCTCTCATCGCCGCCTTCGCGGTGGGTGCGGTTTTCGCGGCCGAGGATCGCCCCGGTTTCCGCGAGACCTCCCCGCTGTCCTAAGTAAGGTTCGCAGCGCCCATGGCGCTGCCACTCAAGCCACCTCTGCTCCCCCAGCTCGCTCGTCCGGCCAAGAAGCTGCCGGTCGGTGAAGGCTGGGCGTACGAGCCCAAATGGGACGGATTCCGCGCCATCGCCTTCGTGGATGGCGCGGACGTCTACCTGCAGTCGCGCAGCGGGAAGCCGCTGCGCCGCTACTTCCCCGAGCTCGCCTTCCCCGCCGGGCGCTACGTCCTCGACGGTGAGATCGTGCTCTTCGACGCCGACGGGCGCCAGGACTTCGACGCGCTCGGCCAGCGCATCCATCCGGCCGAGTCGCGCATCGCCATGCTCGCCGAGCAGACGCCGACGACGTTCGTCGCCTTCGACCTGCTGGCGCACGACGACGAGTCGCTGCTCGCCCTCCCGCAGCGGGAGCGCCGCGATCGGCTGGTCGCGTTCATCTCCGACCCGCTCCAGCTCTGCGACTCCACCACCGACCCGGCGGCGGCCGAGCTGTGGCTGGACGACCGCGAGGGCGTGATCGCCAAGAAGCAGGACGCGGTCTACAAGCCCGGCGAGCGCGTCGGGATGTCGAAGATCAAGCGCGTGCGGACGATCGACGCCGTCGTCCAGGGCTGGCGGCCCGGCAAGGAGGAGGGCACGGTCGGCTCGCTCATCCTCGGGCTCTACGACGACGACGGCAATCTGCAGACCGTCGGCCACACCTCCGGCATCAGCCGCGCCGAGAAGCGCACGCTGCCCGCCAAGCTCAAGCCGTACGAGACCGGCGAGCGCGGCCAGGGGGACCCGTCACGCTGGGACAACGCGCGCGAGCTGGAATGGATCGCGCTGCGGCCCGAGCTCGTGATCGAGATCACCTTCGACCACACCTCCAACGACCGCATCCGCCACGGCACCAAGCTCGTGCGCTGGCGTGACGACAAGCGCCCGCAGGAGTGCTCGATGGCGCAGCTGCGCACCTAGCTACGCGTCCGAGCGCAGCACCGACTCGGTGACCTGGCGCCGCCGCACGCGGGCGATCGCGCGCCGCCACGCCGAGTCGCGGACCGCCGGCGGAGGCACCGTGGTGCGCACGCGGGCGACCCACTCGTCCAGCGGAAGCTCGCCCGAGATCAGGCCGTGCAGGGCGGCCGTGACCGGCGCGTCGACGTGGGCGCGGCGCAGCGCGGTGGCGAGCAGCGGGACCATGTCCAGCGCCTCGACCGCCTGGCCGATGCGCGCCGGGATCTCGGACGCGGGCACGCCCTGGCCGAGCAGCTCACCCGCGCGCCGGTTGCGCGACTGCGGCGCGAGCGCGGTGCCGACGAGGTCACCCGTGCCGGCGAGGCCGATCATCGACTCGGGCTTGCCGCCCTGGCGCTCGGCGTAGCGCCACACCTCGGCGAAGATGTGGCCCGCGGCGGCGCCGGCGGCGTTCAGGCCCTGGCCCTCGGTCGCGCCCGCAGCCAGCGCGGCCGCGTTCTTCGCGATGCCGCTCAGCTCCACGCCGACCGGGTCGTTGGACTGCTCGCACACGACGCCCGCGCGCATGAACACCTGTGCCACCGCGGCCGAGACCTGCACGTTGGTCGAGGCGGCGACGAGGGCCGCGCCCTCGGTGACCATCTCGCGCGCGTGGGCGGGACCGCCGAGGCAGCCGACCCGGTCCACGCCGCACACCTGGTTGAGCAGCGTTGTCGGGGCCAGTCCGTCCGGCGGGACGAGGCCCTTGGCCATCGAGATCACGGGCGTGCGCGCGGGCAGCCCGCTGCGGTTGAGGTTCTCGATGACCTGCGCGATGCCCTTGGACGGCACGCCGAGGAAAACGTAGTCCGCGCGCGAGAGGCCCGCCGACATGGGCTCCACGCGCAGCTCGCGTGGCAGCGGGACCTCGGGCAGGTACGCGACGTTCTCGCGGTCCTCCTCGAGCCGGGCGGCCTGCTCGGCGGAGCGGGTCTGCAGCGTCGTCTTGAAGCCGCCGCGCGCGAGCAGCACGGCGACCGCCGTGCCGAAGGAACCGGCGCCGATGACGATCGCGCGTCGTGATCCGGGCGTGGGGAGATTGATCTGGGGCCGGGCCGGCACAGGGAGACGTACCCTGCTGACGCGGCGTCGTTACCGACCCACCCGCCTGGATTCATATTGGCTCACAGGCGCTCGGATTTCCAGGGGGCTGGCTCCCGGATCACTCACGAACCGGGGCGTACGCTACCGATATGTCGCTAGCTGCCAGCGCGGGCATCGAGGTCGAGGGTCTGGTCCGCGAGTTCAAGAACGGCCCACGGGCCGTGGACGGCATCCACCTGCGGGTGGCGCCGGGGGAGATCTACGGCTTCCTCGGGCCGAACGGGGCGGGCAAGTCCACGACCGTGCTCATGCTCACCACGTTGCTGCCGCCCACGGACGGGACGGCGCGCGTCGCCGGCCACGACATCCGGCGCGAAGGTGCGGCCGTGCGCGCCGCGATCGGCGCCGCGCTGCAGGAGGCCGCGCTGGACCCGTTGCTCACGGGCCAGGACCACATGCGGCTGCAGACGACGCTCCAGGGAATCCCGAAGGGCGAGCGCCGCGCGCGCGGCGACGAGCTGCTCGAGCGCGTGGGGCTGATGGACGCCGCGGACCGCAAGGTCGGCGGCTACTCGGGCGGCATGAAGCGCCGGCTCGATCTCGCGCTCGCGCTCGTGCACCGCCCGCGCGTGTTGTTCCTGGACGAGCCGACGACCGGCCTGGACCCGAGCTCCCGCGCGGATCTGTGGGACGAGGTCGCCCGCCTCGCCCGCGAGGACGGCACGACCGTCTTCCTCACCACGCAGTACCTCGAGGAGGCCGACGTGCTCGCCGATCGCGTCGGCATCATCGACAAGGGCGGGATCGTCGCCGAGGGCACGCCGGAGGCGCTGAAGGCCGAGATCGGGCGCCCGTCCGTCGAGGCCACGCCCGCCGACCGCGCCGACCGCGACGCCGTCGCCGGCGTGCTCAGCCGCTTCGGGTCGGCCGTCCCCGCTCCGCCCGGGGCCGCGGCCGTCCGCCTCGAATCCGGCGAGAACCTCGCCGAGGTCGTGCGCGCGCTCGACGCCGCCGACCTCGCGGTCGCCGATCTGCAGCTGCACCAGCCGTCGCTGGACGACGTGTTCCTGGCCAAGACGGGCCGCAAGCTGGACCCTCCGGCGAGCGAGGAGCCGGCCGCCGTATGAACGAGCTGGCACTTCAGACCTACGAGATGGCTCGCCGCTCGGTGGTGAAGGTCCTGCGCCAGCCGGCGCTCGTGATCCCGCCGATCCTGTTCCCGCTGATCATGATGGGCATCAACGTGAGCGGGCTCGACGCCGCCACGGAGATCCCCGGCTTCCCGACCGACAGCTACCTGGACTTCGCGATCGCGTTCCCGATGATCCAGGGCGCGCTGTTCGCCTCCATCAACGCGGGCAGCTCGGTCGCGCGCGACGTCGAGACCGGGTTCCTGAACCGGCTCGCGCTGACGCCGATGCAGCGCGCCGCGATGCTGCTCGGCCTGTTCACCGGCGAGATGCTGATCGCGTTCGTCAGCACGCTGATCTATCTCGCCGTGGGGTTCGCGGCCGGGCTGCACTTCGCGTCGGGCTTCGCCGGGGTGCTCGTCCTGCTCGCCCTGTCGCTGTTGATCGCGCTCGCGTTCGCCGGGCTGGGCGCGTTCATCGGGCTGCGGACGGGCTCGCCGGAGGCGGTGCAGGGCGTCTTCCCGCTGCTGTTCGTGTTCCTGTTCCTCTCCTCGGGCTCGCTTCCGCGGGACCTGATCGAGCACGACTGGTTCCGGATCGTCGCCACCTGGAACCCGGTCTCCTACCTGTTCGAGGGCCTGCGGTCGCTGATCATCTTCGGCTGGCAGGCACGGGAGCTGGCGCTCGGGTTCGGCTTTGCGGCGGCGATCGCGGTGCTCGGCGTCTTCGGCGCGACGACCGCGCTCCGCACCCGGGTGGCGGTGCGCTGATGCGGCGCTTCCTCGACGTGGCGTACGGCATCGCCTACCGCTCGACCAAGAAGGTCGCCACCAACCCGCAGCTGCTGCTCCCGTCGCTGATCTTCCCGCTGTTCTTCTTCGTCGCGTTCGCCGGCGGGCTGTCGAGCGTCGGGGACGTGCCCGGCTTCGACTTCCCGTCGGGCTACACGGCGTTCCAGTTCGTGTTCGTGCTGCTGCAGGCCTCCGCGTTCGGCGGCGTGTTCACCGGGTTCGGTATCGCCTCGGACTTCGAGAACGGCTTCTCGCGGCGGCTGATGCTGGCCGCGCCGAACCGGCTCGGCATCCTCGCCGGCTACACGCTCGGGGCGACGATCCGGGCGGCTGTCGTCGGCGTGCTGCTGTTCGTCGTCGCGCTGGCCAGCGGCATGCAGATCGACGGCAACGGCGTCGACCTGTTCGGCCTGGTCGTGCTCGCGCTGCTGGTGAACTTCACGGCCGCGATGTGGTCCGCGGGCGTCGCCATGCGCATCCGCTCGATCCAGGCCGGACCCGCGATGCAGCTGCCCGTATTCCTGATCCTGTTTCTCGCGCCGGTCTACGTGCCGCTCGACCTGCTCGCGGGCTGGATCGAGGCGGTCGCGCACCTGAACCCGATCACGCCGCTGATCGAGGGCGGGCGCGACCTGATCTCGGGTGGCGACTTCCAGCCCCTGCTCGTGTTCGGGGTCGCGATCGGACTCGGCGCGCTGTTTCTGGCGTGGGCGGTGCGCGGCGTCGCCTCGGCGGAACGGGCGGGCGGCTAGCCCGTCTTCACCGTCGGGCGCTTGCTCGCCCGGATCGTGAGCGTCTTGATGGCGGCCAGGTTGCCGGGGCGGGAGACCACCACGCGGACCTTCGTCCCGGCCCGCAGCCGCTTGCGCACGACCCGGTCGAGCGAAGCCGTGCCCCGCGCCCGCTTCTTGACCGAGTAGGACTTGCGCGAGCAGCCCTTCCGGCACGTCGCCTTGACCGTCGCGCCCGCCGGGACACCCTTGACCTGCAGCCGCGTGATCCGCGTCCAGCGGCCCTTGACGCTGTAGTCGTAGGAGAGCGTCACCACGAGCCGCGTCTTCGGCGTCGGCGCGGGCGGTGCGGGCGGAGGCGGCGGGGGTGCGGGAGGAGCGGGCGGAGCCGGCTCCGGCACCGGGCCGAACGCGGTCCCGATCGAGGTCGTGCACGAGATCCCGGGGTCCGCACCACCGCCGATCGTGCGGCAGTAGTCGGCGCGGCCGTCGCCGTTGTGGTCGACCCAGGCGCGTGTGTCCGCGTAGCCCACGTCGGTCGGGCCGGAGACGATCGTCGGGCCGAGGCCGGCCGGCGTCCACAGCGTGCAGAACAGCTGCGCGTTGGTGGCGCTGGGCGCGACCGGCCGGCAGAAGTCGCGGTCGCCGTCGGCGTCGAAGTCCACCCAGGCCGTGCCGGCCGTGTCTCCCCCCCGCACGGGGGGGGAGGTGAGGTTGGCGCCGTCGAAGCCCGGGGGCGGGCCCGGCGGGCAGGGGATGTGGGGGTGGGGCGGCGCCCCGCCGACACGGCGGCAGTAGTCGGCGCGCCGGTCGCCGTCGACGTCCACGAAGGCGCGACCGTCCGGATAGCCGACGTCGTCGGTGGCGCTGACGATCGTCCCGCCGAACCCGCTGCCGGTCGAGAGCGTGCACGCCAGCGTGCCCGACGCCACACGGCACAGGTCGGCGCGCCCGTCGGCATTGAAGTCCACCCATGCGCGTCCCGCGAGGTCCCCGACGGCGAGCACGGCCGAGCCGAACCCGGGCCCGAAGCCCGGCTCCCACGCCGAGCACAGCGCACGGTCGGCGGTCAACCGGCAGTAGTCGCGCTTGCCGTCGCCGGTGACGTCCGCGAGCGCGGCGGTGTTCGTCTCGCCCCAGGTGAGCAGCTGCGAGGCGCCGACGAACGTGAAGGCGGTGGACAGCGTGCAGGCGAAGCCTTCTCGGCCCGCGTCACCGACGCGGCGGCAGTAGTCCGCGCCGCCGTTGCCGTCGACGTCCCCCCACAGGCGGTCGTCCAGGTAGCCCGGGTCGGCGGGCTCGCCCGTGACCGTGGTGCCGAAGCCCCGGCCGGTCGCGAGCGTGCACAACGGCCGGGAGGCGGCGTCGAGGCGGCAGTAGTCCGCCTTGCCGTCCGCATTGAAGTCCACCCAGGCCCGGCCGCGCTCCTGGCCCCAGTCGAGCGGGCCGGAACGGTAGGTGCCGGTGTCCTGCGCCTGGGCGGCGGGCACGGCGAGCAGGGCGAGGAGAAGGCCGGTGACGGCCACGCGTACGACGAACAGCACGCGCGACAGCTTGGACGGAGTGTGGGGTTCCGTCAACGCTTCACCTTCCGGTCACACGGTCGGGCCAGCCGTCGAACAGGCTGGCGCGCCATGAAGAAGACATTGGCCCTCGGGCTGCTGGCCCTCGCCTGCATCGCTCCGGCGCAGGCTTCGGCGGTCCAGCTGAACATCGCGCACCGAGGCGCTTCCGACGCCCGTCCGGAGCACACGTTCGCCGCGTACGACCACGCCCTCACCCTGGGTGCGGACTACATCGAGCAGGACCTCCAGATCACGAGCGACGGCGTGCTCGTCGTCATGCACGACGAGACGCTCACGCGCACGGTGCGCGGGCCGGCCGAGAACTGCACCGGTCGCGTCGACTCCAAGACGCTCGCGCAGCTGAAGACGTGCAGCGCGGGCGACTGGGGCAAGTTCGCCGGCGGCGCATACGTGAGCGAGAAGATCCCGACGATGGAAGAGGTCTTCCAGCGCTACGGCAAGACGGTCAACTACTACATCGAGACCAAGCAGCCGGAGCCGGGCGAGAACATGGAGGCCAAGCTGCTGGCGCTCCTGGACAAGTACGACCTGCGCGAGTCCGCCGTCACGGACTGGCAGGTGCTGATCCAGTCCTTCGACGCCAACTCGCTCAAGACCATCCACGCGATGGACCCGCGTCTGCCGCTCGTCTTCCTCGGTTCGCTGAACCCGACCAGCATCCAGGCGGTGCGTGAGTACGGCGTCGGCATCGGCCCGTCGTTCGGCGGTGTGACCAAGGCGAACGTCGATCTCGCGCACGCCGCGTGCTTGAACGTGCACCCGTACACGGTCAACACCACCGCGGACATCCAGCGGATGCTCGAGCTCGGCGTCGACGGCATGTTCACCAACTTCGCCGACCGCCTCGAGACGCTGCTCGGCGCCAAGGCCGCCCCGGGCCTGACGGGCGCGTCGATCGCCGCCGCCGAAACGCGCCGCTGCCGCGGTGAGCAGAAGGACGTCCCGGCGCAGGTCGGCGGCTCCGTGCCCGCCACGCTGTCGCTAACGATGGGCGCCCCGGCCAGCTTCGAGCCGTTCATCCCGGGCGTCGAGCGGGTCTACACCGCCGGCACGACCGCCAAGGTCATCTCGACCGCGGGCGACGCGTCGCTGACGGTGAGCGAGCCCGGCCACCTGACCAACGGCGCCTTCACGCTGGCCTCGCCGCTCGGCGTGACGATCGCCCCGAACGCCTGGTCGGGCCCGGTCTCCAACGCCGACGCCGCGATCACCTTCACCCAGCCGATCGGCCGGACGGAGCCGCTGCGCACCGGCACCTACGCCAAGACGCTGACCTTCACGCTGTCGACCACGAACCCGTAGTCACGCCTCGCCACTGGCGAGCGCCTCGCCGAGGCGCTCGCCGGCCGCTTCCAGCTCCTCGAGGTTCGTCGCCTCCTGAACCATCTGCAGGTCGATCATCCGCTTGCCGAAGCCGTCGAGCTCGTCGCGGCCGACGATCGCGTGCAGCGGCACGCCCGCCTGGCGCGTCCGCGTGCCGATCTCGCCCACGAGCTTGCCCTGCAGCGTCTGCTGGTCGAGCTTGCCCTCGCCGGTCACGACCGCCCGCGCGGCGCGCATGCGGCCGTCGAAGCCGAGCGCGTCGAGCACGAAGGAGGCGCCCGGTTCGATCGCCGCGCCGTACTTCGCCCACAGGCCGCCGCTGAGGCCGCCCGCGGCGCCGGTCATCGGCACGCCGCGCGGGTCCTTCGGGAGCGTCTGAGCGAGCTCGTGCAGCCGCGCCTCCAACCGGGCGACCATGTCGGGGTCAGCGCCCTTCTGGGGCCCGAAGACCTTCGGCGCGTCCTCCCACACCGTCCGCACGTCCGTGAGGATCACGATCTTGGCCCTGCCGATCCCGCCGGCGGCCTCGATCGCCTCGATCGCGCCCGCGCCGCCGTCGGTCGTCGCGCTTCCGCCCACCGCCACCAGGATCACCGCCGCCCCGGCCTGCGCCGCCGCCGCGATCAGCTCCCCGGTGCCGTAGGTCGTCGCGGCCCACGCGTCTTTGTTGTCGCCGACGAGCGCGAGCCCGGACGCCATCGCCATCTCGACGATCGCCGTCCCGCCGTCCTCGATGAGCCCGAACCCGGTCTTCACCGGCGCCCCGAGCGGCCCGGTGACCGTGCGGGCGATCAGCTCCCCGCCCAGCTGCGGCAGCAGCGCGTCCAGCGTGCCGTCGCCCCCGTCGGCCACGGGACACAGGTCGGGCGGCATCAGCCCGGCCTTCTCGAGCCCGCGCCCGATCGCCGCCGCGACCTGCGCGGCATTGAACGTGCCCTTGAACTTGTCGGGCGCAACGAGAACAGGACGCTCAGGAACGACGCTCATCCCAACAACCTAAAGGGGTCAGACCCCTTTAGGTTGTGCAGCGACGAACTCGCGGTAGACCTGAACCGGATCGCCGCCGGCCTGGGCGAGTACGAGAGCAGGCGTGGAGCGTCGAGCCAGGCCGGGTAGTCCGCCGTGACGATGGCGTTGAAGCTGCTCCAGGGCCACGCGTCGGGTGCGGCGCAGAACCCGGCCTCGACCGGGTTCCGAGCGATGTAGGCGGCGGTGATCCACAGTTGTGGGTCCGTGAACACGCTTGTCGAGCCGTAACGCGCGCCGAAGACGTGACCGGCCGCCTCATGGCGGAGGTTGAACGCCTGCGCATACGTGCCCTGCAGGCGCTGCATACCGCGACCGAGGTTCGGTTGCGGAGTCTCGATCATCAGATGCATGTGGTTGCCCATCAAGCAATACGCCAAGCAACGCCACGCCATCCGGTTCGTGACGCGAGCGAGGAGCGACAGGTAGCGGCGACGATCGAGGTCGTCTAGGAAGATCTGTTGTTTCGCCGCACCGCGCGCGTACACGTGGTGAATCCCTCCGGCCAACTCGGGACGCAACGAACGAGGCATGCCCGCTGTAGGCGGTCGGCGGCTCGTTCTCGCCCCGCCCTCAACCTAAAGGGGTCAGACCCGTTGATGTTGCTTTAGGTTGGGTCGGCCGGGAGGGTGAGGGTGAACTCGGCGCCGCCACCCGGGGCGTTGGCGGCGTGGACACTGCCGCCGTGCTGCTCGGCGACCTGGCGGACGATCGCCAGGCCGAGGCCGGAGCCGGGGCGCCCGCGGGAGGAGGCGCCGCGGTAGAAGCGGTCGAAGAGGTGCGGGAGGTCGGCGGGGTCGATGCCGGTGCCGTGGTCGCGCACGCGGACGCCGTCCGGGCCGGCGTGGACCTCGACGAGGCCACCCGGTGGAGAGTGCTTGGCGGCGTTGTCGAGCAGATTGTTGACGGCGCGAGCGAGGCGCTCGCGGGTGCCGTCGAGCACGGCGGGTTCGACGGTGGCGTCGAACTCGATGCCCGGGGCGTGGCGGCGGGCGCGGACGACGGCGTCGCGGACGAGCTCGTCCAGGCGCACGTCCTCGCGCTCACGCGTGGGTTCGTCGCCGCGGGCGAGCTCGATCAGGTCGGCGACGAGCATGCCGAGCTCGGTGGTCTGCTCCTCGACGTCGGCCAGCAGGCGGGCGCGCTCGTCCGCCGGGAGGGAGTCCGACTCGGCCAGCACCTCGATGTTCGTGCGCAGGGAGGTGATGGGGGTGCGCAGCTCGTGCGAGGCGTCGGCGACGAGCTGGCGCTGGGCGGCGACGCTGCCCTCGAGCGTGGCGAGCATCGCGTTGAAGTGCTGGGCCAGCTCGCCGACCTCGTCCTGGGTCTCGACGTCGATCCGGCGCCCCAGGTCCTCGGTGGCCGCGATGTGGCGGGCGGCGTCGGTTACGTGCACGATCGGGGCGACGACGTTGCGCGAGACCAGCCGGCCCAGCGCCACCGCGAGCGCGATCCCGCCCAGGACCACGAAGACCAGGATCAGGCGCAGCCGCGCGAGCACCGAGTCGGCGGGCTCCAGCGAGCGCCCGAACTGGACGGCCAGCCCGTCGCCGGCCGGGACCGTGAGCACGCGCGTGTGCGTGCCGGCGACGTCCGCGTCGGCGAAGAACGGCTCGGCGACGCCCGCGGCCACGTCGCGCGCGCGGTCCTGCACCGGGATCTCGACCAGCTCGGTGCCGATCGGGCGCACCAGCTCGTCGGCGTCGATCAGCTGGATGAACGGCGTCGGCCCGCCGAAGCGCGCCGCCAACGGCCGGAAGCGACCGCCGGGGCCGCCGGGGCCGAAGGGCCCGCCACGACCCTCGCCGAACCCTTGCGGGAACGGGATCAGCCGCTGCTCCTCGAGCGCCCGGTCGACCTCGCCGCGGATCGAGCCGCGCACGGCCAGATACGCCACCAGCGCGGCCAGCGCGACCGCCACCGCCACCGCGATCGCCACGGCCACCGTCATCCGACGGCGCAACGGCAGCCCGGACATCACTTCAGTCCCGCAGCACGTAGCCCACGCCGCGGACCGTGTGCAGCAGGCGCGGTTCCCCGCCCTCCTCGGTCTTGCGGCGCAGATAGCCCATGTACACGCCGAGCGAGTTCGAGGAGGAGCCGAAGTCGTAGCCCCACACCCGCTCGAAGATCTGCGAGCGCGTGAGCACCTGCTTCGGGTGTTCCATGAACAGCGCCAGCAACTGGAACTCGGTCCGCGACAGCTCCAGGACCCGCGCGCCCCGCCGCGCCTCCCACGCGCCCCGGTCCAGGACCAGATCCGCGAAGCGCAGGACCGAGCCGTCGTCCTCGGCGCCGGGGTCCGCCCGCCGCAGCAGCGCGCGCAGCCGCGCCTTGAGCTCCTTCAGAGCGAAGGGCTTGACCAGGTAGTCGTCGGCGCCCGCGTCCAGCCCGGCTACGCGGTCGTCCACCGCGTCCCGGGCCGTGAGCATCAGCACGGGCGTCCGGTCCCCCGCGTCGCGCAGCCGCCGGCAGACCTCCAGCCCGTCCACGCCCGGCATCGCGACGTCGAGGATCACCGCATCCTGGCGCGTGTCCGCGAGCCGGTCCAGCGCCTGGCGCCCGTCCTCGGCGAGCGTCACCTCGTACCCGTCCAACCGCAGCGCACGGTCCAGCGCGCTCCGCACGGCGGGTTCATCGTCGACGATCAGAACGCGGGTCATCGGGCCACCAAGGTCAGTTCTCAACGTAAGAATCACAGAAGAGAAGGCGATCTTTAGGAAGTCGCGCTCTCATGCGTGGGCTATGCGCTCCTTCGTGTCCTTTCTGGCGGGCGCGATCGCGGTCGGTGCCGTGGTCGCGCTCCTGGCCGTCGGCGGCGTCATCGACGACGACGCGTCCACGTCCTCCTCCTCGGCGGCCGCGCCGTCGCCTCCCACTGCGAACAACGACTCCGACAACGACGACGAGGGCGGCGGCAGCGCGCCCGCCGACATCTCCGAGCTCTACAAGCGGGTCTCGCCCGGCGTGGTGTTCGTGCAGGCCGGCCAGACGGGCACGGGCTCGGGCTTCGTCTACAGCGACGAGGGCCACATCGTCACGAACGACCACGTCGTCGAGGGCTCCACGCAGTTCCAGGTCGTCATCGGCGGCGATCCCAATCCGATCCCCGCGCGGCTGATGGGCCAGGATCCCTCCAGCGACCTCGCGGTGCTCAAGGTCGACCCGGGCGCCGTCAAGGGCGGGCTCAAGCCGCTCGAGCTCGGCGACTCGACCACGCTCGAGCCAGGCGACCAGGCGATCGCGATCGGCTCCCCGTTCGGCCTCGAGGGCACCGTGACGACGGGCATCATCTCGAGCCTCGGCCGCACGATCGACTCGCCGAACTGCTACCCGATCGCCGACGCCGTCCAGACCGACGCGGCCATCAACCCCGGCAACTCCGGCGGCCCGCTGCTCGACGGCAACGGCCGCGTGATCGGCGTCAACAGCCAGATCCGGTCCGGGTCCGGCTCCAACAGCGGCGTCGGCTTCGCCGTCCCGGTCTCGACCGTCAAGTTCGTCGTGCCGCTGATCCAGAACGGCGGCAAGGTCGAGCGCGCCTACCTCGGCGTCCGCAACGGCACCCCGCCCGCGCGTGACGGCGCGATCGTCGACTCCGTCGTCCCGAACGGACCCGCCGCCCAGGGCGGCCTGCTGCCGGGCGACAAGATCACCAAGATCGACAACAAGGACATCAAGTCCTCCGAGGACGTCTCCTCGGCGGTCACCGCCCGCAAGCCCGGTGAACAGGCCAAAGTGGTGGTCAAGCGCGGCGGCCAGGAACGTACCCTGACCATCCAGCTCGGCACGCGACCCGAGACCCAGGCGACGGCGAACTGCCGCTAGGAGATTCCCAGTGACCCACGAGGACCGACGGCTCCACGCGCTCGACTCACGGCAGGAGCCGAACCCGTCGCGTGACGCGCACGACGCGCTGGAGACGGCGCTGTTCGAGATCAAGCGGGTGATCGTCGGCCAGGAGGCGATGCTGGAGCGCGTGCTGGTCGCGCTGCTCGCCGGCGGCCACGTCCTGCTGGAGGGCGTCCCGGGCCTGGCCAAGACGCTGACCGTCAAGACCGTCGCGGACGTGCTCGGCGGCTCCTTCAAGCGGCTGCAGTTCACGCCCGACTTGGTCCCGGCGGACCTCGTCGGCACGCGCATCTACCGTCCGGACAGCGGCGGCTTCGACACCGAGCTCGGCCCGGTCTTCTGCAACTTCCTGCTCGCGGACGAGATCAACCGCGCGCCCGCCAAGGTGCAGAGCGCGCTGCTCGAGGTCATGCAGGAGCGCCAGGTCACGATCGGCCACGACACGCACACCGTTCCCGCGCCGTTCCTGGTCCTCGCGACGCAGAACCCGATCGAGTCCGAGGGCACCTACCCGCTGCCCGAGGCGCAGGTCGACCGCTTCATGTTCAAGCTCGTGGTCGACTACCCGACGCACCGCGACGAGGTGAGCGTCGTCGAGCGCAGCCTCGAGACGACCACCCACGCCCGCCAGGTCCTCACCCCCGAGAAGCTGTCCGAGCACCAGCGCGCCGCCGGCACGGTCTACGTCGACCGGCGCGTGATGGAGTACGCGGTCGCGCTGACCACGGCCACGCGCGACCCGGGCGAGGAGAACTGGGTGGAGTTCGGCGCCTCGCCGCGCGGCTCGATCAACCTCATTCACGCCGGCCGGGCGCTCGCGCTGCTGCGCGGCCGCGACTACATGCTGCCGGTGGACGTGCGCGACCTCGCCCGCGACGTCCTGCGCCACCGGATCGTGCTCACCTACGAAGCCCTCGCGGCCGGGGTCGACTCCGACCGCGTCCTCGACGACGTCCTCGAGCGCGTGCCCATGCCCCGCATCGAGCTCGCGCAGGAGCGCCCCTTCTACGGCGCATGACGTTCCAGGCGCCGCTCCTGCTGCTCCTGCTGGCGCTGGTCCCGCTGGTCGCGGTGATCTACGCACTGATGCAGCGGCGGCGGCGCAAGTACGCCGTCACGTTCACCAACGTCTCGGTCCTGGCCGCGGTCGCGGGCCGCTCCTACACGCGCCACGTCCCGGCGGTGTTCGCGCTGCTGGCGTTCGCCGCGCTGCTGGTCGCGCTCGCCCGGCCGGAGCGCACGGTCGACGCCGAGCGGCGCGAGGCCAACGTCCTGCTCGTCTTCGACACCAGCGGCTCGATGCTCGCCACCGACGTCGCGCCGAACCGCCTGTCCGCCGCCCAGCTGGCCGGGACCACGTTCGTGGACGCGGTGCCGGACGAGTTCCGGATCGGCGTGATCGGCTTCGGCTCCACCGCGCAGCAGCTGAGCGAGCCGACCACCGACCACCTGCGCGTGAAGGCGACGATCGAGTCGCTCCAGGTCGCGGGCGCGACCGCGATGGGCGACGCGCTCAAGCTCGCGTTCAACTCCGCCCGCGTGCCCGTGCCGGACGGCCTCGGCGGGTCGCGGCGCCTGCCGGGCGCGATCGTCCTGCTCGGCGACGGCGCGAGCACCCGCGGGGACGACCCGATCGACGTCGTGCAGGACTCCAAGAAGTTCAAGATCCCGGTCTACACCGTCGCGCTCGGCACCCAGGACGGCACGCTCACGCACACCGACCCGAACACGGGCGCGACGACCACCGACCGCGTCCCGCCGGACCGGTTGACGCTGCAGGACATCGCGCGCGACACGGGCGGCCAGTTCTTCGCCACCGCCGACGCGAACCGGCTCGCCGCCGTGTACCGCAACATCGGCACGCGGCTCACCAGGACCAAGGAGAAGCAGCAGGTGACGTCCGCGTTCGCGGGCGGCGCGCTGGTCCTGCTGCTGCTCGGCGCCGGCTTCGGCCTCGCGCGGGGAGCGCGACTGCCATGAGGTCGGCGACGACTCGCGCTGCGCGCTCGCGTCGCTGGGAGCAATCGCCTAGAGGGCGATTCTCCCGGGGTGAGGTGATCCCGTGCGACTGGTGACCGACGAGCGCCCGCCGCACAAGCCCGGGCCCGGGCCGGTCCCGCCCGCGGTCCTGCGTTCACTTGACCTCGCGGTGATGAAGCGGATCGAGAGCCTGATCCCCGGCGAGCACCTGACGCCGCAGACCGGCCAGGGCACCGAGCTGGCGATGATCCGCCCCTACCACCCGGGCGACGACGTCCGCCACCTGGACTGGAACGCGACCGCGCGGCTGCAGGAGCCGTACGTCCGCGTGCACGTGGGCGAGCGCGCGCTGACCTCCTGGCTGGTGCTCGACGTGTCCGCGTCGATGCAGTTCGGCACCGCGGATCGCCGCAAGGCGGACGTCGCGGAGGGCGTCGCGCTCGCGATCGGCCACGTCGCCACCCGGCGCGGGAACCGGCTCGGCGTGATGGGCGTCGGCGCCGGGGACACGCGCATCATCCGACCGCGCCAGGGTCGTTACGGGCTGCTCGGCCTGCTGGCGGAGCTGCGCCGCGACGGCGGAGCGCCCGACGGCGCGACGCTCGGCCAGGCGCTCAAGGGCGCGGCCGCGATCGGCCGGCAGCGCGGGTTGGTCGTGATCGTGAGCGACTTCCGCGGCGACCGCGACTGGGCCGCGCCGCTGCAGGAGCTGCGCGCGCGCCACGGCGTGCTGTGCGTGGAGATCGTCGACCCGCGCGAGCAGGAGCTCGTTCCGGCCGGCGACCTGTGGCTGGTGGACCCGGAGACGGGCCGCCAGGTGCACGTGGATACGCGCCGGCGCAAGATCCGCCAGCGCTTCGCGGCGGCCGCCGCGGCCGAGCGCGACGAGGTCCGCACAGCGATCCGCCGCGCCGGCGCCGACCACCTCGTGCTGTCCACCGCCGGCGACTGGCTGCGCGTGCTCGCCGGGCATCTGCGCCGCAGCGAGGCCGCCCTGAAGGCGGGAAACCCGGGCCGGACGGCCGCGGTCAACCGGGCGGCGGGACGATGAGCGCCGCCGTCCGCGCGCCGCGCCTCGCTGCGCCCGCCCACCGGGAGACGCGGCCGTGAGCTTCGCCGAACCGATCCTGCTCGCCGGGTTCATCCTGATCCCGCTGGCGCTGCTGGCCTACGGGTCCCTGCAGCGGCGCCGCACACGCGAGTCCGCCGCCTGGGCCAACCCGGCGCTGCTGCCGAACCTCGTCGCCGGCCGGCCCGGCTGGCGCCGCCACCTCCCGCCGCTGCTGCTCCTGCTCGCGCTGGCGGTGCTGGTCGTCGCCCTCGCGCGCCCGCAGCGCACCGTCGCCGCGCCGCAGCGCGCGGCGAACATCATCATGGTCACGGACATCAGCGGCTCGATGAACGCCACGGACGTGAACCCGGACCGCCTGACCGCCGCCGTGGACGCGGCCAAGACGCTCACCGAGCGCGTGCCGTCGACGTTCCGGCTCGGCCTCGTGACGTTCTCCGACTATGCCGAGCAGCGCGTCGCGCCGACCACCGACCGCGCGCAGATGAAGGGCGCGCTGGACCAGCTCGTGGCCGAGGGCGGCACCGCGATGGGCGACGGGCTCGAGCGCGGCCTCGCCGCCGCCCGCACGCCCGTGCCCGACGCCGCCGGCACCGGCGTCCGCCGCCTGCCGTCGGTCATCGTCCTGCTCTCGGACGGCAAGAACACGTCCGGCGCGCGCGACCCGATCGAGGTCGCCGTCGAGGCCGGCCGCGCGCGCATCCCGATCTACGCCATCGCGCTCGGCACGCCCGCCGGCGAGGTCGAGCTGCGCGACTCGTTCGGCCTGCTGCAGCGCGTCCAGGTCCCGCCGGACACCGAGACGCTCAAGGAGATCGCGCGCGTCTCCGGCGGCCGCCAGTACGAGGCCGCCCAGGCGGACAAGGTCAAGGAGATCTACGCCAACTTGGGCACGCGGCTGTCGTCGCGCTCCGAGAAGGAAGAGGTCACCGCGTTCTTCGCCGGAGGCGCGATCTTCCTGCTCATCGCCGCCGGCGGGCTCTCGCTGCGCTGGTTCGGACGCCTGATCTAGGTCACCCGCTGACCTAAATCGAACATACGATCCGTGTATGTTCGAACTCGTGGCGCACGATCTGCACACGGTGATGACGCAGGTGCGGGAGCGGACGTTCGCGCTCGTGGCGCACCTCGACGAGGACCGGCTGAACGAGACGACCAGCCCGATCATGAGCCCGTTGAGCTGGGATCTCGGGCACATGGCGGCGTATGAGGACCTGTGGCTCAACCACCGCGTCGGCGGGCGCGAGCTGCTGCGGGAGGACCTGGCGGCGCTCTACGACGCGTTCGAGACGCCCCGGGCGGTGCGCGGCGATCTCGAGTTCCTGCGCGGGGAGCCGCTGCGCGAGTACATGGCCGAGGTCCGCGCGCGGGCGCTCGAGGCGCCGGTGCGCGACGGCGGTGAGCTGCACGAGCTCGTGATCCGGCACGAGCTCCAGCACACGGAGACGATGCTGCAGGCGATGGTCCTCGCGGGCATCGCGCCTCCGTCGTTCACCGGCCCGCCGGCCGTGGACGGGAGCGGGCTCGAGACGGTCGAGATCGAGGAGGGCCCGTTCGAGCTGGGCTCCGGCAGCGAGGGCTTCGCGTACGACAACGAGCGCCCGCGCCACACGGCCTCCACCGGCCGCTACACGATCGGGCGTACGCCGGTCACCAACGCCACCTGGCAGGCGTGGGCCGACAACGGCGGCTACACCGAGCGCGCGTTCTGGTCGGACGCGGGCTGGGCCTGGCGCACCGAGCAGGGGATCGACTCGCACCCCGGCGGGCCGCGCAACGCCCCCGTCATGCACGTCACCTACTTCGAGGCCGAGGCGTTCGCCCGTGCCCACGACGCGCGCCTGCCCACCGAGGTCGAGTGGGAGAAGGCGGCGCCGCGGCTGGAGGGCGTCGGGGCCGTGTGGGAGTGGACGTCGAGCCACTTCACCGGCTACCCCGGCTTCAAGGCCCATCCGTACCGCGAGTACTCCGAAGTGTTCTTCGGCGACCACTATCGGGTGCTGCGCGGCGGTTCGTGCGCGACGCATCCGCGGGTCGCGTCAAATCAGTTCCGCAACTGGGACCTCCCCGAACGCCGGCAGCTGTTCGCCGGAGTGAGGATCGCGCGATGAAGACGGCGTTCAAGGACATCCAGATCGTGTCGCGGCTCGGCGCGGACGAACGCACGCTCGCGTTCGACGTGCTGGACGGGCTGACGCGGCCGTTCAAGGAGATCCCGCCCAAGCACTTCTACGACACCGAGGGCTCGCGCCTGTTCGAGGCGATCACCAAGCTCCCGGAGTACTACCCGACGCGCACGGAGCGCTCGATCCTCGAGGCCGAGGCGGCGAACATCGTCGACATGACCGGCATGGCCGAGCTCGTGGAGCTCGGCAGCGGTGTCCCGACCAAGACGCTGTTGCTGCTGGACGCGATGCGCGACGCGGGGACGCTGGACCGCTACATGCCGTTCGACGTCAGCGAGGTCGTCCTGCGCGAGTCGGCCGAGATGCTGGTGGAGCGCTACCCCGGCGTGCGCGTGTTCGGCGTGGTGGGCGACTTCGAGCGCCACCTGGACGCGCTCCCGCCCGCCGAGGGCCCGCGCGTGATCGCGTTCCTGGGCGGCACGATCGGCAACTTCCCGCCCGGCTCGCGCCGCCGCTTCCTGCGCGGGCTGGCCCGCGCGTTGCGGCCGCAGGACGCGCTCCTGCTCGGCACGGACCTCGTGAAGGACCCTGCGGTGCTGGAGGCGGCCTACAACGACAGCGCGGGCGTCACCGCCGCGTTCAACCGCAACATGCTCGCCGTGATCAATCGCGAGCTGGACGCGGACTTCGACCTCGAGGCGTTCGAGCACGTCGCGTTCTACGACCGCGAGCAGGAGTGGATCGAGATGCGCCTGCGGGCGCTGCGGCCGATGGTGGTCAACGTGCGCAAGCTCGACCGCGCCGTGCACTTCGCCAACCGCGAGGAGCTGCGGACCGAGATCAGTTGCAAGTTCACGCCACGGCGCCTGGAAGCGGACCTGGCGGCCGCCGGCCTGCGCTCGCGCGCGTTCCTGACCGACCCGGAGGACCTGTTCGCGCTCAGCGTCGCTGCGCCAGTTCGCTGATCACGGCCTGGTAGAGCAGGTCCTCCTCCTCCTCGGCGACGCGCACGAACGGGCCGCGGATCTCGAGCTCGAGCGGGCCCACCCACACCGTCCCGACGGGTGCGCCCGCGAGCGCCGCGCCGACGCCGATGCACTGCTCGCGTTGCAGGCCGAGCGCGCGCATGACGAACGCGACCGAGCCGTCCTCGGTCGCCACGTCGTGCCGCTCGCCGCCGACCTCGACGGAGTCCTCGTCGTTGGCGAGCGCGAAGACCTGCACGTCGGCGCGGGCGCAGGCCTCGAGCGCCATGTCGTTGAGCCGCGAGCCCGGGTCGACGATGTCCGGGTCGTAGAAGACGCAGCGCAGCGAGGCCGGCATGCGCCCGAATCTAGCTCACACGTCGGAGATGGGACCCCCGCCGCCGCCACCGGTGTCGTCGGGGCCGCACGTGCGCAGCGCGGGCGAGTGGAGGGCGGCATTGACGAGGCCCTCGCCGCCCTTGCCGACGCGCATCTGCGAGCCGCGCAGGAACGCGGGCGGGTTCGGGTCGACCGGACCGCCGTTGACGGTGTAGCCGCCGCGGTGCGAGTTCTCGGCCTCGTTGCAGACGTCGGTCGCGTGGGCGGGCGCGGGAAGAGCGGCGAGGGCGCAGACCGCGCCGAGCGCGGACAGGGTGAGCTTGCTGGGCATGAGGGCGGTATCGACCGCTCCGGCCGCCCGGGCGATCGGGTCTACGCCCCACCGAGCAGCTCGACGATGCGGCCGAGGCCCGCCGGCCGGCCCGGGACCGGCCCGAGCTGATGGTGGCCGACGTAGAACCCGTACGCCAGCCACGCGCGCGAGTCGGCCTCCTCTTCCTCGCAGCCCAGCTCGAGGAAGAGGGTGCGCAAGAACGCGATCCGCGAAGCGACCACGCGGGCGAACACGGGCGCCACCAGCGGATCGTCGGCCGCCTTGGCCAGCGCGACCTCGATCGGGTCCGCGGGCGGCTCGTACACGCGCGCGAAGAGCGCGCGCAGCCGCGCCTGCGGGTCGCGCACCGCCTCGCCCTCCGGGATCAGCTCGGTCGTGTTCTCGCGCTCCCACAGCAGCAGCGCGGCCTGGACGAGCTCGTCGCGATCTTTGAAGTGCCAGTAGAAGCTGCCGCGGGTGGCGCCGACGGCCTTGGTCAGGCGGTCGACGGCCACGCCGGCGACGCCGCTCTCGGCCATCGCGACGAGCGCGGCGCGGGTCCAGTCCTCACGGGTTGCGATGGCCCGTACAGTACTGTACGGTCCGTTCCGTACACCACTGTATGGAGGTGACGGCATGCGGCTTCCCGACGGCACGCACTTCTCCCACCCGTGGCGCATCCACGCGCTCGCGGCGGACTTCGACCTCGAGGACGTCTGGGCGCTCCCGACGCCCGGACGCAAGGAGAACTTCCCGCGGCTCGTCGAGCAGTTCGTCTCCCGTGGCGAGCCTGGCGACTTCCCGGTCGCGTTCCGGGCGCTGTTCGCGCTGCGCTGGCAGCTGGGGAAGCTGTTCGGCTGGGACCAGGAGGGCGGCGGGACCGACGGGCGCGTGCCGTCACTGCGCGAGCGGCTCCCGCCCGATCTGCGCGACGGGCCGCGCGGGCCGGACATCACCGCCGTGCCGGGCCGCGACGAGCCGCAGCGAGCGGTGTTCGACTCGGTCTACCTGACCGGCGACGAGTGGGTGGCCGAGCTCGCCAACAAGACGGTCCACGGGCTGCTGCACATCGGCTGGGTGGAGAGCGACGACGGCCACAACGCCCAGATGGCGGTGCTGGTCAAGCCAGCGGGCTGGTTCGGACGCGCCTATCTGGCGGCCATCAAACCGTTCCGGCTCGCGATCGTTTACCCCATGTTGCTGGAAACGATCGGCCGGCAGTGGCAGACGGGCCTAGGATCGAAGGGTGGGGGTCGTTCGTGATCATGAGCCGTGGGACGGCTTGCTCAGCTCCGGCCGGATCGACGACCGGCTGGTGCGGCAGGCGATGCAGCACGAGCGTCAGGGGACGATGGTCCCGATTCCCGCCGATCTGCACCCGGACGTCGTCGCCGCCCTGAAGCGGCGCGGCGTCGACTTCCTGTGGGGCCACCAGGCCGAGGCGCTGGACGCCGCGTTCGCGGGGCCGACGATCGTCACCACGGGCACGGCGTCCGGCAAGTCGCTGTGCTTCCAGCTGCCGACGCTGCAGACGCTCGCGACCGCCCCGATGGCGCGGGCGCTGTACCTGTACCCGTCCAAGGCGCTCGCACAGGACCAGGCGCGGGCGCTGCACGCGTTCAACTTCAAGCGGCTGCTGCCGGCGATCTACGACGGCGACACCCCGCGCGAGCACCGGGCCGAGCTGCGCCGGCGCGCGAACCTGATCCTCACCAACCCGGACATGCTGCACGTCGGCATCCTCCCGAACCACCGCCAGTGGGAGCGGTTCTTCAGCGGGCTGGCGGTGGTCGTGATCGACGAGGCGCACGTGTACCGCGGCGTCTTCGGCTCCCACGTCGCGAACGTGATCCGGCGGCTGCGGCGGATCTGCGAGTTCTACGGGACGGCGCCGCGGTTCCTGCTCGCGAGCGCGACCGTGGCCAACCCGGGCGAGCTGGCCACGCGGCTCACCGGGCTCGACGGCATGCAGGTGGTCGATCGCGACGGCTCACCCGGCACGCGGCGCACGATCGCGATGTGGAACCCGCCCGTGGTCGACGAGGAGACGGCGCGCCGGCGTTCGGCCCTGTCCGAGGCCGCGGACCTGCTCGTGAGCCTCGCGATCGAGGGCGCGCGGACGATCGTGTTCATGAAGTCGCGCAAGGGCATCGAGCTGATGGCCAAGTTCGCCGATGTGGAGTTGCGCAAGCGCGGCCACCCGGAGCTCGCGGAGCGGATCGCGCCCTACCGCGCGGGCTACACGCCCGCGCAGCGGCGCGAGCTGGAGCGGCGGCTGATGGACGGCGAGCTGATCGGCGTGGTGGCCACGGACGCGCTGGAGCTCGGCATCGACATCGGCGCGCTGGACGCCGCGATCTGCGTGACGTTCCCGGGGACGGTGGCGTCGCTGAAGCAGATGTGGGGGCGCGCGGGGCGGCGCGGGCGCGGGCTCGCCGTATACGTGGCGGGTGAGGACGCGCTCGACCAGTTCTTCTGCCGGCACCCGGACGAGTTCCTCGAGCGGCCGGTCGAGGCGGCGATCCTCGATCCCCACAACGAGCAGCTGTTCGCCGGGCACCTGGTGTGCGCCGCGCACGAGGGCGCGCTCTCGCACGAGGACGAGCCGATCTTCGGACCGGAGTGGAAGGAGGCCGCGCAGGTGCTGGTCGGCCAGGGCGTGCTGCGTGCGCGGCCGGACGGAACGTTCGTTCCCCGGCACGCGGACCAGTACCCGGCGGGCGACGTGTCGCTGCGGTCCGCCGGGCTCGATCCCGTGTCCGTGATCGACGGCGGGACCGGCGAGGTGATCGGCACGGTCGACGCCGGGCCGGCGCCCTCGACGGTCCACCAGGGCGCCGTGTACCTGCACGGCGGGCGGTCGTTCGAGGTCGCGGCCCTGCAGCTCGAGGACCGGCGCGCGTTCGTGCGGCCGTTCGACGGCAACTGGTACACGCAGCCCAAGCGCGAGACCGACACGCGGATCGAGGAGGTGCTGGCGACGCGCACCGTGCTCGGCGTTCGGTTGTCCTTCGGGCGCGTGGTGGTGAGCGAGCAGGTGCTGGCCTACCAGCGGCGGCGGCTGAACGATCACGAGGCGATGGACCTCATTCCTCTGGACCTCCCGCAGACGTCGTTCGCGACGCAGGCGCTCTGGTACGAGCTGTCAGATGACGACGTGGGGACGCTGCACGCGGCCGAGCACGCCCAGATCGCGGTCCTGCCGCTGCTGGCGATGTGCGACCGCTGGGACATCGGCGGGCTCTCGACGAACTTCCACCCGCAGACGGGCGGGCCGACGATCTTCATCTACGACGGCCACCCCGGCGGGATCGGGATCTCGCGGCGCGGCTACGAGGCGTTCGAGCGCCTGGTGGGCGACGCCTTCCGGCTCGTGAGCGAGTGCCCGTGCGAGTCGGGGTGCCCGTCCTGCGTGCAGTCCCCCAAGTGCGGGAACCTGAACGAGCCGCTGTCGAAAGCCGGCTCGGCCGCGTTGATGCGGCGCATGCTGGGCGCGTGAGAACACCCTCACGGCGCTCTCACAGGTGGCTTAGTGCCCGCCGGGAGGGTCCCGGGCATGACCTCCGCCGCGCTGCTGCTCTCCCTCGCCGCCCTGGACCCGACGGTCGCCGCGGTCAACGCCGAACGTGCCCGTCGTGCATTGCCGCCGCTCGCGTCGAGCGTGGTGCTCGAGCGGTCCTCGGACCGGTTCGCGGACCGGCTGGCGCGGAGCGGGCGGTTCGCGCACGATGCGCGTATCCGTGTCGACGGCGGGCGCTTCAGCGCGCTCGGTGAAGCACTCGCGCGCGGCGACGGGTTGTCGCCGGCGGACGCGGTTCGAGCCTGGATGGACTCCCCGCCGCACCGGCGGCTCGTGCTCTCACCGCGGTACACGCACGTCGGCGCCGGTGCCGCCCGCGCGGGCGGGACGACGATCCGCGTGCTGCACCTAGCCCGCTGAAGCCGCCCAGGCCTGCAGCTCGGGGAGCGGGTCGACCGGCGCGGACGCCGCGGACGCACGCCAGCCGTTGACCCAGATCTCGAAGTGCAGGTGCGGGCCGCTCGAGCCGCCCGTGTTGCCCACGTTCGCGATCCGCTGCCCGGCGGTGACCAACTGGTCCTTGGCGACGACGGTGGAGTTCTCCTGCAGGTGCATGAAGACGTAGTGGCGGCCATCGACGCCCGCGATCACGACGTAGTAGCCCGCGCCGCTGGCCTGATAGGCGACGTGCTGGACCGTGCCGGCGACCGGCGTGGCCACCGGCGTGCCCTCCGCCGCGGCAAGATCCTGGCCCTGGTGCGTGTGCCCGACGCGGCCGACGCCGAACTTCGACTGCTCGCCCCCGAACGTGTACGGGCCCTGCACGGGGAAGATCTTCGAGCCGACGGACGTCGTCAGCGCCGCGGGCGGCGTCGGCGGCGCCTTGGGCGCGACCGTCAGCGTCTGCCGGAAGTACTGCTTGCTGTTTCGGACCGTCACCACGAGCCGCGCCGTGTACCGGCCGGGCGTGAGCGTCGCCGTCCACGTCGCCTTCACCGCGCCGCTCCCGCTCACCCGCCCGAGCTTCGCGCGCACGGCGGGCTTGCCGGGCGCGATCAGGTCGACACGCGTGAGCGCCTTCGGCGTCGCATTGAACGCGAACGTCACCGCCGCCCCCTCGGTCACCACGTGCGGCGTGGCCGTGAAGCCGCGCGCCGTCGGGGCCGCCGTCCCGCCGCTCTGGGCGTGGGCGGCAGGCGCGATTAGCAGGGCGATGGCTGCGGCAAGAACGACGATCACAGGCCCTATTTCGGCATGTGATCAATCTTTCGTAAATCACTGCAGGAGATCCTGCGAGGCTGTCGACGGCGCGGTCTTCCCCTGCGCCCGTCACGACGCGCTAGCCTAAGCGCCCGCGGCGAGATAGCTCAGTTGGTAGAGCACACGACTGAAAATCGTGGTGTCCCCGGTTCGAGTCCGGGTCTCGCCATCGCCGAAACCGCCTGCCAGCAGGCGGTTTTCTCGTTCTGAGGGCGGTTCTCCGAGCCCGGGGGTTTGGGCACAAGAACCGCCGGAGGCCGGGAACCTGTGCCTAAATGGCCGTGAATCTCCGGTCATTCGGCTCATCGAGTCCCATCCAGCAGTCGCTCGATCCCGGCATCGCCGACGTCCTCGGCGGTCATGACGGCCTCGCCGAGCAGGTACTCCACCAGGCGCTTGATCCGAGGCCGGATCTCCGAGCGCGAGGCCTGCATGTAGTAGCGCTGCATCGTGGTCATGTCGCGTGGCCGATCTGTGCCTGCACCCACGACGGGCTGCGGCCGGCCCGGGCCGACAAGGTCACGAACGCGCGGCGCAGCGTGTGCGGCGTGATCGCGGGCGGCCGCTCAGCGGCCGCTACGTGTCGTTTGTCGAGCGCGAGAAGATCCGCGATCCTGAAGGCGCAAGGCGTCGGGATCCGCGAAACCGCCCGGTGGCTCGGCAGGTCGCCTTCGACGATCTCGTGGGAGTTGCGGCGCAATGCCGCGACGCGCTGCGGCCGGCTCGAGAACCGGGCCTCGGTGGCGCAGTGGAAGGCCGAGCTGATCGCGCGGCGCCCCAAGACGGCCAAGCTGGTCCCAACGAGCGTTTGCGCGAGTACGTGCAGGAGCGCTTGGCCGGAGCGGTCCGTCGAGCCGACGGGACACCCGCGAGTGGGCCGGAGACACCGGCATGGAAGGGCCGCAACAAGCCCCGTCGTCAGGACCGCCAGTAAGTGATGCGTGGAGCCCGCAGCAGATCTCTGAAACGGCCCAAGCTTGAGTTCCCGGATGATCGAGCATGCGGATCTCGCACGAGGCGATCGATCAGGCGCTCTACGTGCAAAGCCACGGCGCGCTCCGTCGAGAGCTGGTGACCTGCCTGAGCCTGGGGTTGCGCATCTCGCGCTCTTCCTAGACGCCAAGATCGAGAAGGTCGCGACGGCGGCCGGGTGGTGAACAAGGCGTTGGTGATCGCGCACGGCGTCCACGAGACCGGCCGCCGCGAATCCTCTCGATCGATGTCGGCGAGGACGTGACCGAGGCGTTCTGACCAGCTTGCTGCGCGGGCTGGTCGCTCGCGGCCCTGGTCGGCGTCCAGCTCGCCATCAGCGACGCCCGCGCCGGCCTGAAGGCCGCGATCGCCAAGGTCCTCGGCTGCGCCTGGCAGCGCTGCACCGTCCATTTCCTCCAGGACTGCTTCGGGCCGGCGCGCAAGGATCAGCATGGCGCGCTCGGCGCGCTGAGCCGCCTGATCTTTGCCGCCGACAGCCTCACCGAGGCCCGCGATCGGCTCTCGGAAGCGGTCGCCCACCTTGACGGCCTCCTACACCACGTCCCGGGACTTGACTCTGGGGCGTTTGACCGGGCCCGGTGTACGAGGTGGCACGTCAGTCGATTCCATTCCATCCGGCACGTCAGCGCCTGACGTGCACCGGCGTGCCGGCCGGCACCCGCGTGGCGAGCCAGCGGACATCGCGGTTATTGACGCGCATGCAGCCGTGCGAGCGGGCACTGCCGAGCGGGTCGCGCAGGCTGGCGCCGGACCGGCCGTGGATCGCGACCCGTCCCGGGCCGCCGCCGTAGCTCTCGAGGACGTTCGAGAGGCTGGTCAGGGACAGCACCCATGGACCGACGAATACCCGGGGGTTCGGCTGGCGGTTGCGCTCGTAGATGGCGGCGAGCCCGAGCGGGGTCGGCGTCGCCCGGGCGCCGATGACCGCGCGGAACGAGCGTACGCGCTTGCCGTCGCGGTAGACGGTGACGCGCCGCGTGCGCAGGCGGACCGTGATCCAGTAGCGGCTGCGGCCGAGCGCGACGCGGTCGCGCGGGACCCACCCGGTGGAGCCGTTCGGGCGGGTCGGCAGCAGCACCTTCACCCAGTCCTGCCCCTCGAACGTCGCCCCCTCGAGCACCAGCAGCGCCTGCGGCTGCGCCGACCACGAGGTCGTCGTCCCCAGCCGGCGGCCGGACTTCGCGGCGCGCAGGTCATGGCGAGCGAACGCGGGCGCGACGAGTCGCGCGACGGTCGAGCCGTTCGCGCGGGACGGCGCGGCGACCGTGAACGGCGTCGGCGTCGGCGTCGGCGTCGGCGCTTGCGCATGGGCGGGCGTGGGGCCTGTCACGGCGATCGCGCCCACCGCTACGAGCGCGCGCGCGTGGCGCCGAAGCGTCAGTCGCCCGGGTCCCTCGCCTGTGAGTCGTGGACGTCGCATGGCTGTCTGCATCCGGGACGCGCCCCCGGGGTGGCCAGCCTAGTCAGCACGAGGCCGTCGCTGGTAAGCGTCACCGCCGGAATCACTCTTTGGTCGTAGTCACGCGTATGTGAACGCACAGCGACCCCCGGTGGTCGGATACGACCTTGGGATGAAAGACGGGCTCTGCCATGCGGCAGAGACTCACACCGCATATGGTCTGCGATCGGCACGACGGCCCGTCGGAAGAGTCCTCCGGCGCGCTGGCGCGCCGCTTCGGCCGGCACGACCAGGTCATCAGCTGTCAGTGACCGAGCTGTCGTGAGGTCATTCCGCAACCTCCACTCACAGTAAGTCAACACCAGCCGGGCTGAGACGCCCGCTGATCCGCGCGTGTCACTTCACGCGTGGAGGATGCCAGTGCCCATACGGGAGGGACACGCATGTTCGAAGCACGCTCATCCAGTGACGACCCGGACGCCCGCGGGCCGGGTGCGCGCTTCCGGCGCTCCAGGGGCCGGGTACGTGCTGCTGTGGTGACGGCCTTGGCGCTGGCGACGATGGCGGTGGCCGCCCCGTCGGCGTCGGCCCAGGCGAGCGCGTGGTCGTGCGACGCGTTCGGCTACCTGTTCCAGACGCCCACCGCCGGGACGAACGAGATCTATCGGGTCGACCTCGCCAGCGGTCAGCAGACCAAGCTGGTCGATCTTGCACATCCGGTCAACGCCGTCGGGTTCAACCAGCTCGACGGCTTCTACTACGGCCGGCAGAACAACGAGGACGACCCGGCCACCCCGACGTTGTCGATCGTGCGCGTCCACAGCGACGGCAGCGTCGACGACCTCGGATCGCCCACCGGGCCGGGCGGCACCATCCCCGCCACCGAGGGTCACCACGTCGGCGACGTGGGCCCCGATGGCCACTATTGGGTGGCCAACACCGTCAACTGGTACGAAGTCGACCTGACGACCCCGACCCCGAGCGTGTTGCGGTCGGGCACGTTCACGTGGGACCCGGGCTTGCAGCCGGGCGGCATGGCCGACTGGGCGTTCGTCAATGGCTCGTTGCACGCGCTCGTCAGCGCGACGGTGCCGACCGGGCCCACGCATCTCGCGCGCTTCGATCCGGCCACCGGCCGCGTGATCGACCTGGGGCCCGTCGGGTTCTCGGGCGGCGGCATCGGCGCCGTCTTCGTCGACGCCTCCGGGTACCTCTACGGAAGCCAGAACGCGAACGGCAACGTCTACCGCGTCGACACGACCACGCGTGCCACGATCCTCGCCTCCACGGGACAGCCGTCGGGAGGCAACGACGGCGGGCGGTGCGCGAGCGCGCCGGTGCCGACCATCACGGTGACCAAGACGGTCAACGGCCGGGTGCGGCCGGCCGACCAGTTCGTCGTCGGGCTGGTCGAGGACACGGGGCGGGCGCTGGACTCGGCGACGACGTCCGGCACCGCGACGACGGCGTCGACGACCAACTGGCCGGTGAGCCAGGGCAGGACGTACACGATCACCGACGCGATGGCTCCCGGCTCGCCGACGCCGCTGGGCGAGTACCAGAGCTCGCTCGCGTGCAAGGACTCCAACGGCAACCCGGTGGCCACGGGCGGCACCGGGCCAACGTGGACGCTGACAGTCGCGAGCGCGACCTACTACACGTGCAACGTCATGAACTCGGCCATGGCGGACGTGGTGCTCGAGAAGCGCGCGACGTCGTCGCCGATCGTCCCGGGCGAGGACGTGACGTTCTCCCTGAGGGTGACCAACAACGGCCCCAGCACGGCGGTCAACGAGACGATCACCGACAAGCTGCCGGCCGAGGTCACGTTCACCTCGGCGAGCCCGGGCTGCAACGAGGCGAGCGGTACGGTGACGTGTGCGGTCGGCGATCTCGCGGTCGGCGCGTCGAAGACCTTCACGATCACCGGCCAGGTCGCGAGCTCGCTCACCAGCTGCCTGCGCAACACCGCGACGACGGCCGGGGCGACCCTGGACCCGAACACGAGCAACAACAGCTCGACGATCTGCGTCCCGATCGTGGCCCGGTCGGCGGTGTCGATGACCAAGACCGCTTCGACGCAGACCGTGCCCGCCGGCGGTGGACAGGTCATGTACACGCTCGTGGTTCGCAACAACGGGCCGAGCGACGATCCCGACGTGAAGGTGACCGACCCGCTCCCGGCCGGGCTGACGCTCGTCGCGGCGGAGGCCAGCCAGGGGTCGTGCACCACGGCCAACAACCGCGTCGCGTGCGATCTCGGCGCGCTCCGCAACGGCGGCTCGGCGCAGGTGCTGGTGACCACCAACACCACGGCGGCGCCCGGGTGCATCACCAACACGGCACAGGCGCAGGGCTCGCGCAGCGATCCGGCGGCAGACGACAACCGCGCGTCGGCCGTGGTCTGCGTGCCAGCGGTGCCAGCCGCGCCGGCGCCCGAGGCCTTCGACCTGGCGGTCGACAAGCGTGCCGGCCTCGCGCGGCCGCTCGTCGGCCAGCGGCTCACGTACCGGGTCGTGGTCCGCAACAACGGCCCGGGCGCGGCCCCGGCGGCCGAGGTCACCGACACGCTCAACTCCCCGGCGACCCTGGTGTCCGCGCGCACGACCCAGGGCACCTGCACGCAACAACTGCCCGTGAGCTGTCAGCTGGGCCGGATCGAGCCGGGCAAGAGCGTCACGGTGACGATGATCATCGCGCCGCTCAAGAGCGGCCGGGTGCGCAACGCTGCCAGCGCGACGAGCTGCTGCGGGACCGACTCGACGCCGGGCAACAACATGGACACGGCAGACGTCGACGTCCAGAAGGTGCCGCTGCGGCTGACCAAGGTGGCCAGCCGGGCCTCCGTCCAGGCGGGATCGACGTTGAGCTACCGCATCCGCGTCAGCAACCCGTCCAAGGGCGTGGCCCGCAACGTGGAGGTCTGCGACCGCCTGCCGTCGGGCCTGACCTTCGTCAGCTCGTCGCCGCGCGCGCGGCGCAGCGGGAGCCAGCGGTGCTGGACGGTCACCTCGCTCGCCGCCGGCAAGAGCCGCACGTTCCGGGTGACGGTGCGCGCGGCCAAGGGCGCCAGCGGCCGCAAGGTCAACCGCGCGACGGTCAGCTCGTCCGACGTCAAGCCCGCCACGGCCAGGCGGTCGGTGCGGGTGGTCAACCCCTCCCCGGGGGTGACCGGGTAGCTCCCTCCCCACCACCAGGGTGCGGCGCCGCCGGGCGGCGCCGCACCCAGCGGGAGCAGTCGACCGACTGAACGCCATGGGCCAACGCAACGAACCCGCTCGGGTGCGAGGGAACGAACCGCTCACCCCGCGCGAGCTCGAGACCCTCGCGCTGTTGGCGGCCGGCAACACCACCCCCGACATCGCGCGCCAGCTGGGGGTCACGCCGGGCACGATCAAGACGCACCTGACGAACATGTACAGGAAGATCGGGGTCCGGAACCGCATCCAGGCCACCCGCTACTACCTCGAGCACTGCACGAGCCACCCGCTGCGGCCGCCGCCCGCGCGGCACGCCGACGAGACGTCGCCGCTGATCGAACGGCAGATCCGCGAGCTCGAGGCGCGCCTCGACGAGCTCGCTCCGGCGACGGCCGAAGCCGAGCGCCTGCAACACGCGCTGAAGGCGCTGCGCGGCATCGAATCGTGAGGACACGGTCGAGGGCGGCGGGTCTCCTACCCGCCGTCTCCGACTTTCGGATGAGTTCGCCCTGCCATGCTTGCGTGGACGGGCCGGCGTAGGAGACGCTCGCGTCCAGAATCTCGGGGCACGAACCTTTCGGGGGTAGGGGTGAGCAGGGAGGACGTCTTGCTGGGCTTGGCCGTCGACGCGCTGCATGCGCTCATTCCGGCCTCGCTGGTCGTTGCCCTCGCGGTCGACGAGTCCGGGACCCTTGATCGCGAGGTCGCAAGCCGTGGCCGTTCGGAGCACGCCGCCCCGGCCGAGCGCCTCGCGGAACTGCTGCGGCGGCTGGAGCCGGTCGACCCGTTCAGCCCGCGCCGCGCTCAGGACCGTCGCGACGTCGTGCTGTCGGTGGCCGAGATCGGCGGGACCACGCGCTTCTTCAACTCGATCTACGGACGGCGCCTGCTCGACAACGGGTACGGATACCCGGCGTTCCTCTACCTGCGGCGCGACCGGCGGATCGTCGCGGCCATCGGGCTGTTCCGCGAGGCGGGCATGCCGCCGTTCGAGCCCGCGAACTTGCTGCTGCTCAGGCGTCTGTCGCTGCTGCTCGAGCAGTCGTTGCTCGTCGGCGCCGCAGAGGCGGTGGCGGCCGACCCGCTGGCCGCGCGCGAGCCGGTCGACGCCCTGACCCGCCGGGAACGCCAGGTCGCCGCGCTGGTCGCGAGCGGGTCCAGCAACGCGGACATTGCGCAGGCGCTGGCGATGAGCCAGGCGACCGTCAAGACTCACCTGACGAAGATCTACGCCAAGGTCGGCGTGCGGACGAGAACGCAGCTGGCCGTGGTCCTGGGCGCCGCGCCGACGGTGGCGAGCGCATGAGCGGCCTGCGACTTAGGGTTGATCCTCGCGGCCGACGGCACACGGGCGCGTCGCCGGCGGCGACGATGCGCCGCATGCCGCTCGCACTGGTGTTCGCCGTCGTCGCCGTTTTCGCGTTCTCCGCCGCCCCAGCGCACGCGCAGATCCTCGTGCGCCCGGCCTACAACTGCCCGCCGGAGACGCTCGAGCGCCCGTTCGCGCCGTGGGCGGACGACGCGAACTACGTGCTCGTCGGCGACGGTGGCTTCGAGGGCGGAGCCAGCGGCTGGCAGCGGTCGCGCGCCATCGTGGTCGAGGGCAACCAGCCCCTCAACAAGCGCGCGGCGACGGACGCGCACGCCCTGGAGCTGGCGCCGGGAGGGACCGCGAAGTCGCCGGAGATCTGCGTGGGACTCCACCACCCGTCGCTGCGCTTCTTCGTCCGCAAGACGGGATCGCCGTTGGGCTCGCTCGCGGTCGAGGTCGTGGTGACGACGGTCCTCGGCCTGCGAATCGGTCTGCCCGTGGGCCTGCTGGTGAGCTCCGGGGGCGGCTGGGCTCCATCACCGCCCATGCCGGTGCTGGCGAACCTGCTGGCGCTCGGCGGACGTACGCGGGTCGCGCTGCGCTTCACGTCGCTGGGCTTGAGCACATGGGAGATTGACGATGTCTACGTCGACCCCTACAGCAAGGGCTGAGGGCGGTGTCGAGGAGCTGCTTGCGCGGTCGCGCCCCGACCGCCCGCGTGGGCTGAGCGAACGCGAGCTGCGGGTCGAGCTCGCGCTCGCGGCGCTCGTCGCGGGCGGAGCGCTGGCCGCCGCGGTCGCCCTGCCGTCGGCGCGCTCGCTGGACGTCGGCTCGCTCGTCGCGGGCGTGTTCGCGTTCGCGGTCTGCACGCACGTGCGGCTGTATGTCGGTGGCGGGTCCGCGCTCGCCACGCAGCTCGTCTTCGTCCCGCTGCTGTTCCTGCTGCCGCTCGGGCTGGTGCCACTGGTCGTCGTCGTGGCGCTGGTATGCGGCGCGCTCCCGGAGGTGCTAGCGGGGCGGCAGTCCCCCAGCCGGCTGCTCACCGCGGTCGGCGACGCGGGGTACGCGTTCGCGCCGGTGGTGGTGCTCAGCGCCGCGGGCGAGCCGGACGCGGCCACCGGCCAGTGGGCGGTGCTCGCCGCGGCGTTCGCGGCGCAGATCGCGCTCGACTGCGTCCTGTCCGTCGGACGCGAGTGGCTCGGTCGCGGCATCCGCCCTTCGCTCCAGCTGCGGGTCATGCTCACCGTCTACGCGGTCGACGCGACGCTCGTGCCCGCCGGACTCGTGACCGCGACGGCCGCCGCCCACGAGCCGCTCGGCGTGCTCGCGACCCTGCCCCTGGCCCTGCTGCTGGCGGCGCTCGCACGCGACCGGACCCAGCGGGTGAACGCCGCGCTCGACCGGCTCGACGAGGTCGAGCGCGAGCGCGAGCGCGTACGGGTGGCCATCCACCGCACGGCACGATCGCTCGGCTACAGCCTCGACCGCGACGCGATGCTCGAGGTCGCGCTCGGGACCGCCGTCGACGCCGTCGCCGGCACGGCCGGCCGGGCGCGACTTGCCGGCGCGCTGGAGTCGTCCGTCTTCGAGGCGGTGCCCGCGCGCTCGGGCGACGCCGACTCGGAGGCGCTGCTCTCGGTCGAGCGGGCGGCGCTCGCCGGGGACGCGACCGCGTCGAGCGACGACCACGGGTTGTGGGCGATCGGGCGTCCGCTGCTGGCGTCGCGAGATCCCGTGATCCTCGGCGCGCTCGCGGTCTGCCGGACGAGCGGGCCGTTCTCGCGCGAGCAGAGCGAGCTGCTCGCGTATCTCGCGGCGCAGACCGCCGCGTCGATCGAAGCCATCGACCTGCACGAGCGGCTCCGGAACCCCGATCTGCAGGACGAGCTGACCGGGCTGGCCAACCACCGGCGCTTCCGCGACCTGCTGCATGCGGACGTCCAGCGGGCGTGCGCCTCCGGGCGGCCGCTCAGCGTGCTCGTGGTCGAGCTGGATGACCTTCGCCGGCTCAACGCCGAGCACGGCTTCGCGGCCGGCGACGAGGCGCTGCTCGTCGCGGCCGCGGTGATGCGCGCGCACACGGGCGCGGACGCCGCGCGGATCGGAGCCGGGACGCTCGCCGCGGTGCTCACCGGCGCCGACCTCGACGCCTGCGCCGCGGCCGGACGCGAGGTTCAGGCCGCGCTCCTGCAGCGCGGGCTGAGCGCGAGCGTCGGCGTCGCCGACGCCTCCCGCAGGCTCACGACGCCGGAAGCGCTGATCGCCGGCGCCGAGGCCGCCTGCCGTCAAGCGCGCGCCGCCGGGGAGGGCCGGCTCGCCGCGTTCCGCGGCCCGTACGCCTGACGACGGTCACGCCCGCGGGCCGAGCAGAATCGCGAGCTGGGTCCGGTTGCGCACCCCGAGCTTGGCGTAGATCTGCGTCACGTGGGTCTTCACGGTCGGAAGACTCATGTACAGCGCCCGCGAGATCTCCGCGTTGGTCGAGCCCCCGGCCACGAGCTGGGCGACCTCCGCTTCGCGCGGCGTGAGGCTCGCCAGGAGCAGCGCCTCGTGGCGGTCCGACGCCACCGCCGGCTCGCGCGCCTCGACGTAGACGTGCTCGACCAGGGGCTGGAGCCGTCGCAGCAGCAGCCGCTCGCGGGGATCGAACGCCGGTGCCTCGGCCGTGCGCATCAGCGTGATGGCGCCGACGATCGCGCCGGACGCGCGGACGTAGAGCGCGAGCTGGTCGTCGACGCCGTACCGCGCCAGGAAGCGTCCGTACGACGAGTCGGCGAGCGCTTCCCGGGGGAGCACGTCGTCGAGGTGCAGCACGGGGGCGCTGACGTCGGCGACGCGGCTGGCGGCGAACGGATCGACGAAGTCCGGGCTGCGGTGGCGCTCGGCCCACTCGTCCGGCAGCTGGGCCAGCGCGGGCGGCGGCGGCGTGAACACCCCATCGCCGACGCGTAGCCGCCGCGTGACGACGTAGAAGATGGCGACCGCGGCGGGGACCACCGTGACGACGACCCGCAGGGCCGAGGCCATCAGCTGCAGCAGTCCGTCGCCTGGGGGCGTGAGGTCGACCGGTGTGAGCACCGGCGCAGATCCACGCGCTGCCTCGCTCGGCCGCCTCCGCATCGCGCCGAGTATGAGCCGTGCGCCGTCGACGTGGCCTACGACGTTGGGATGATCTTCCCGCCCTGAGCCACCGGGCGTGCGCTGCCGGACCAGGTCCGGCGCCGAAGATCATCCCAAGGTCGTAGCCGTAAGGCCGGAGATGGCGTCCCCGAAGGTGTACGCTCGCCGGGCTGACATGGGCAAGGGCTGGTTGAGCTACGCGTCGGCCGCCGCGGTGGGAGTGTGCCTGACCCTGCCGGCGGTCGTCCACGCCAAGACGTACTCGGTGTGGTCGTGTCGCGGGCCGGCGGGCGAGCCGCTGAGCGCCGCGGCGTGGACGTCGACGACGGTGAACGCGGCGGCGGGCGACGTGACCTTCGCCGACACCTGCGCCCAGGGCGGCGCGCTGAGCGTCTCGCTGGCGCCAGGCCGGGAGTTCAGCAGCGCCGTCGTCGGGATGGCGGCGTTGTCCGCTCCGCCCGGGACGCGGATCGCCGGCTACCGGCTGTGGCGCTCGCTGGCGGTCGCGCCGCCGCAGTTCCTGCGCAGCTTCGACTACGGCGCCGCGGTGGCGGAGAGCGCCGGCGGTGCGGCGGTGCCGTACGGCTGCAGCACGTGGACATGCACGGCCGCCGGGGATCCGGGTGACCCGCTCGCGCCGGCCAACGAAGTCACGCAGCGTCGGGCGCCGCTCGACGCGGTGCGGTTGCAGGTCTCGTGCGAGCGGTCGTGGTGCCAGCGACCGGACCGCACGCCGGCGCAGGCCGCGCTGTACCGCGCGCAGGTGACCCTCGAAGACCTGGAGCCGCCGGCGGCTCCGACGGTGTCGGGCCAGCTCGTGGACGGGCCGGTGGCGCCTGGCGCGGCGGTCTTGACGGTCTCCGCGTGGGACCGGGGCGGCGGCGTGGAGTCGGTGTCTCTCTCGATTGACGGCAGGCCGGCGCAGACCGCGTCCACGGGGTGCCGCGAGCCGTACGTGACCGCCGTTCCGTGTCCGACCTCCGTGGCCGAGCACTTCCGCGTCGATGCCGGCGCGCTCACCGCCGGGCACCACACCGCGTCCGGGACCGTCGCCGACGCGGCGGGCAACGTCACCGGCTGGGGACCCGTCGAGTTCGAGGTGCGGGCCCCGACCGTGGCCGATCCGCGCCCCGTGCCCGTGACGCCGCCCGCCGTGCTGGCGGCACCTGCGCCCGGGCCGGCGCAGGCGCTCCGAGCGGCCGAGCTGCGGCTGGCGCGGCGATCGATCGTCCACGGCGCCGGGGCCACAGCGCACGTGACCGGGACGTTGCGGACGCCGCGGGGCGCACCGCTCGCCGGCGCCCGGCTCGAGGTGACCTCGCTCGACCTCGGCGTCGACGACCCCGAGCCGCGCCCGCTCGCGCGGGTCACGACCGACCAGCGCGGACGCTTCACCGTGCCCGCCCGTGGTGACGGCGCGCGGCGCATCACCGTTGCGTTCGTCCCCGCCGCCGGGAGCGCGCCGGCCGCAAGCGCGTCCGTGACGGTCCGGACGCGTCTGCGGCTCAGCGCCGAGCCGCACCCCGGCTCGCTGGTGAAGGGGCGCACGCTCACGTTGCAAGGACGGCTGCGCGGCGCGGGGCCGTCGGCCCGCGGCGCGATCGTACGCGTCGAGTCGATCGTCAACGGACGCTGGGCGCCGGTCGGCGTCGCCCGCGCCCGCGCAGACGGCCGGTACCGCTGGCGCTACCGGTTCGTCCACCTGACGCGCGACACGACGTTCTCGTTCCGGACGGTGGTCGAGTCCACGCCCGGGTGGCCGTGGCCGGTCGTGCGCAGCGAGCGCCAGCTCGTCGACGTCGACATCCGATGACCGCGCTTGCCGAGTCGCGGTATCGGCGCCAGCGCGCCGACGCGATCGTCGCGCAGGACTACGAGCGGCTCAAGCCCGAGGTCCTCAGCACGCTGCGGGGCAAGCTCGCCGCGCGCGGCCTTCGCCTCGACGACGCGGACCTTGAAGCGTCCTACAACCAGGCCTGGCATGGCGTGTACACGCGGCTTGCGGCCGGCGAGCCGATCGCGAACCGCGCCGGGCTGGTGATCACGATCGCCGAGCGGCGTGCCCTCGACGAGGTGCGCGCGTTGCACCCGGACCGTCGTGCGGCCGTCGACGACGTCGAGCTGCCGATGGTGGAGCCCGACCTCGCCGAGCGGCTTGACGACCATGTCCGGCTCGGCCAGTTCGTCGAAGGGCTGCGTGAGCGGCTGACGGTGCGCGAGCAGCAGGCCGCGGCGCTCTGCTACGTGCACGCCTACACGCGCCGGGACGCCGCCCGGGTGCTCGGTGTGAGCCCGCGGCGGATGGAGAAGCTGATGGACGGCGTGTCGAAGAAGCTCGGCGATCTGCTCGGCGAGATCGAGCGCGGCGAGTGGTGCGATCGAAGGGAGTCGCTCATCAGGGCCTATGCGCTTGGCCTGCTCGACACCGGCGGGGAGCGACGCCGCCTCGCGGCGCAGCACCTCGAGGACTGCTCGGCCTGCCGGTACCGCGTGCTGCGCATGCGCGGGCTCGCCGCCGTGACCCCGCCCGCCGCGGCGGTGGTTGCCGCGCGGCGCGGCGGAGGGAGCGGGGCGGCGCCCGGGCCGCGAGACCGCCCGCGTCCCGCGCGGCGCGCTCGCCAGGCCGGGCTGGCGGCGGCGCCCGCCGGCGCGGTGGCCGTGACGGCGTTCGCCGGCGTCCGGCTCTTCGATCGGCCGCCCGGCCACAGCGCGCCGGAGCCTCCGGGCGCGGCCGTGACCAGCGGCACGCCGGGTGCCGGTGCCGGCCAGGCCGCCGCGGACCGCCGCGGACTGACGCGGCCCGCGATCTCCCCGCCAGCGGGTGCGCCCTCCACCGGCGAGAAGCGGGCGACGCGATCCGGCGAAGCGGCCGAACACGACAGGGCGCGGCCCGGTCGGGCAGCCCGCGCGCGGACCGCATCACGCGCGGCCTCGGAGGCGCGCCGGGCCAAGCGTCAACGCCGCAACGCGGCGCGCTCGCGCGCCGCGCGGCAGCGGGCCGCGGCGCCGGCGGCGGCGGCCCCGCCCGCCCTCGTGGCGTCGCCTACCGCCCCGCCCCCCGTCGCCCCCGCGGCCCGCCCCCCGCCCGGC